>NZ_CP011853.1:3796051-4428727 GCF_001305675.1 Gordonia phthalatica | reverse complement strand
ACGACAGCGTTCCAGATATTGCTGAAGTTCTCACGGTCGCCCGCCACTCGCGCCCCCTCGGTCGTCGATTCTCGCCATTCGATGCCTGAGACTCTGCCACGGAACGGCCCTCGTGCGCGAGTTGTCCACAAAGTTGTCCACACCTGTGGATGAAGTTGTTGACAAATTCCACAGGTGTAATTCAACGTCCCCGATATCCGCAGGTAGCCCGTCGTTTGATTTGAATTACGGAGGCCAGTACCCTCGAAAGGTCGCCTGCACATGGACTGCTTCAACGCGCTCATCGCGAGCCGGCTCCGGCCGATCCATGAGGGGCCGAAGACCGCCTGCAGTACCTACGTTGAGTAGGCCCAACACAAGGAGTTCCCAGTGGCTAAGGGGAAGCGTACTTTCCAGCCGAACAACCGTCGTCGCGCGCGCGTCCACGGCTTCCGTCTTCGGATGCGGACCCGTGCCGGTCGCGCCATCGTGAACGGTCGTCGTTCCAAGGGCCGCGCCAAGCTGACAGCCTGAGTCGATAATCCGGCCCGGGCGATCGGTGTCGGCCGACTCGGCGCGGATTTCGCGGAAGTCCGATTTCACCCGCACACTCTCCAAGGGTGTGCGGGTTTCGGCACGTGATCTCACTCTTAACGTGGCTCCCGTGGGAGCAGACTGGCCTGACTCGACGGAGCTGAGGCCCGACGTCGCACTGTGCGGCGGTCCGTGGCTCGGCCTGATCGTGTCCAAGAAGGTCGGCAATGCGGTGGTTCGTCATCGCACTGCACGACGACTTCGTCACGCCTTCGCCGCAGTCGCGGCCGAGGCGCTTCCCCGGGAGACGTTCGTGGTGATCCGCGCGTACCCCGGCATCGTCGAGCGGTCGAGTACCGACCTCGAGGCCGAACTACGGTCGGCGCTGCGCCATCGCAAGGTGGTCGCCGCTGTCGGTCGCGCGGCGGCCGACACCACCGAGGGCCCGGGAGCGCGGGCATGACCTGGTTGTCGCGCCTACACCGGCTCCCCCGTGTCTGTCTGATCTTCCTCATCGAGTTGTACCGGTCGTACATCTCCCCGATGCGGATGCCGACCTGTCGATTCGAGCCGACGTGCAGCGGGTACGCCGTCGAAGCTCTCGACAGGCACGGCTTCGTGTGGGGATCGATCCTCGCGACCTGGCGCCTGCTCAAGTGCGGCCCCTGGCACAAGCCCGGCTACGACCCGGTCCCCGAGCTGGGACCCGTGGAGTGGCTCCGCACCAAGACTTCCAACAGAGGTGCGACCGCACCTCCTTCAGATAGGGGTAAGTGAGCCGTGCTCAACTTCATCTACTACCCGGTGTCCTGGATCATGTGGCTCTGGCACTGGTTGTTCGACGCGATCCTGCCGAACGGTGCCGAGTGGTCCGGCATCGCGTGGGCGCTGTCCGTGGTCATGCTGGTGTTCTCGCTGCGCGCGATCCTGTACAAGCCCTTCGTCAAGCAGATTCGCACGACGCGGCAGATGCAGGAGATCAACCCGCAGATGCAGGCGATTCGCAAGAAGTATGCGAACGACCGCGTCAAGATGACCGAGGAGATGCAGAAGCTCCAGAAGGAGCACGGCTTCAACCCGTTCCTCGGCTGTCTGCCGATGTTCATGCAGGTCCCGGTCTTCATCGGCCTGTTTCACGTGCTGCGGTCGTTCAACCGCTACATCCCCGACGGCGGCGGCTTCGGTGTGCCGCACACCGGGCCGAGCCTCTCGCTCGAGGCCAACCGCGAGATCGGCAACTACGCCTTCAGCCCCGAGTTGGTGCAGAACTTCCTGGACGCCCGCCTCTTCGGCGTCCCGCTCTCGTCGTATGTCACGCAGCCGATGGCGCAGTGGCAGGCCTTCATGCACGACGCTACGACCGGCAACCTCGTCGATCCCGACTTCACACGTCTGAACATCGTCATCGTCGTCGTGCCGCTGATGCTGATCGCCTCGCTCGCCACGCACATGAACTCGCGCGCTTCCGTGGCCCGTCAGTCCGCGGCGGCCGAGGAGAACCCGCAGACGCGCATCATGAACAAGCTCGCGCTGTACGTCTTCCCCCTCGGTGTCCTCGTCATGGGTGTCTTCTTCCCCGTCGCCATCCTGCTGTACTGGGTGTCGAACAACGCGTGGACCTACGGTCAGCAGCACATCGTCTTCGGCAAGATCGCCAAGGAAGAGGAAGCGGCCAAGCTGGCTAAGCAGGAGCGTCTGAATGCGGCCGCACCGAAGCCAGGCGCCCGCCCCGGCAAGACCAAGCGTGAGAGTGCCGTCGCGGTGATCGACGGTGACGTGAAGAACTCCGACTCCGTGTCGAGCGATGCTGTCGAGACATCGGCTGCCGAGAAGCAGGGCGCGAAGAAGCAGGGTGCCGCTGCGAACAAGCCGGCGAACAAGCCTTCGCCCGGCCAGAAGCCTCGCCCCGGTGGTGCACGCCAGGCCGGCAGCAAGCGCAACAAGAAGAAGAAGGGCGGACGCTGAACAGCGTCGCCGCTTCCCCAGACGTTTCCATTAAGTGAGGTAGAAAATGACTGACCAGACAGTGTCGCCTGACGACACCGAACAGGTCGAGCCGACTGAGGCCGAGTCCCAGGCCGTCGACGTCGACGAGGTCGATGAAGAGGACCAGCTCGTCGAAGAGGGCGAGATCGCCGGCGATTACCTCGAGCAGCTGCTCGACATCCTGGATTTCGACGGCGACATCGACCTCGATGTCGACGGTGATCGTGCGATCGTCAGCATCGACGGCGGCAAGGACCTGACGAAGCTCGTCGGCCGCAACGGCGAGATTCTCGACGCCCTTCAGGAACTGACCCGTCTGGCCGTGCAGCAGGCGACCGGTGATCGCAGCCGCCTGATGCTTGACATCTCCCGCTGGCGCGCGGACCGCCGTGATCGTCTCGCGCGTATCGGCACCGAGGTCGCGGAGCGCGTCCGCGACTCCGGCGAGCGTGAGTCGCTGGATCCGATGACGCCGTTTGAGCGGAAGATCGTGCACGACGCCGTCGCCGCTGTCGACGGTGTCTACAGCGAGAGCGAGGGTTCGGAGCCGAACCGCCGGGTGGTCGTCATCAAGGAGTGACCACTCCCCTGCCCCATCGAAGAAGCCCCGGGTTCACACCCCGGGGCTTCTTCGTATTCAGGCATCGGTGTGACAGGACGATCAGTCTCTTCGCGACGACGCAGAATCTGTTTCGACACAGTGACTTAACTCCAGGGTGGACCGGTTGCCACCCAGTCCAGGTCGAAAATCGGTCAGAATGACGTTGTTGTCATTCTTGGGTTTCACGTGAAACTGTGTCTGCTTCGCCGTGGTGATTTCGCAGTGGTGATCCGGTCCGTCGGGCTGTCGAGACATTGAGTTCTCACCCACCCGGCTGCCGTACCAGGTCGGTGGGTGGAGCCCAGCCTACTGCCGAGTGCGGTGTGGGGTCGGTGGTGATTGTCGCGATGGAGACAGAGCTCGACTCTACCGTTGGTCTGCGACCGATACGGTTTGGTCCATCGGTGCTTGACCTTCGGGCCGACGGTTGTGGCGAAGACCTTCGACCGGTAGAGCGATCCGTTGTCGGTCATCACGGCCGGCACCGAGATGCTCTTGCCGGCGTTGGTCTGTCAAGCCGTGCAGGTGACGGTGATAAGTGATTCGGTCCGGACTCCACAAGCGAGTGAATCGCAGTTTGCTGATGCGACGTTCAGTTGGGGGTTCGGCCTCCTTCTTGGTGGCGTGAGTGCAGCGGGATAGTTCGGTCCGCCTTATCACCGATCGACTCTGTTCGATGATGAGAATGGCGATGCGGCGACGCCCCTCAGGAGTCAAGGTGCGATAGCGCGGGTTACGAAGACCTCCGTGGCTATCCGGCGAGTGTGGCAACCCACATCGGACTAGCGCGTGAACTAGTTGGGCGAAGGCATTCGTTCTTGCTTCCCGGCCGCCCAGCAGCGAGGCTTCTCCGAACCAGCTGCTCGGCGCTCACCCACGTCGGCGTAGTTCGACATGGGGGTAAGACGGTCGGGACGTCGAGCCGCTGATCGATTCACGTGCGACCAGCGTTGGCGACCCAGCAATCGGGATCGGGCGGCGCCGTGTGACTGGAGAACCTGTCGGGTGTCAGTGTCGGCGGAGCGTTCGCGATTGATGTGTTTACACCTGTGATTCTGCGCGAGTTGCGTCGTCGTGTCACCGCAGGGCTGGGTTGGGATTCAAGACCTGGATCGACCCAATGATGTTCAACGTGAAACATGGCCGTCGGAGCCCTTGCGAAGGCCGGCCACACATGCAATGCCCAAGGAGATACGGCGTAGCCGGCGAGAAGTGACACCGGTGGTTCGCGTTCCGCAACTGGCGGTTGGCTGTTGCCCTCCTGACGATACGACTGTGCTCATTGTCGTCGGTCGGAACGCTTATCGGTTGCCTTCGCTCCTTGTCCTCACCTGTCTCCACTCGGAACTCTGAAGTAGCACCTGGCGCTCTTTCGCTGCCAGGCTCTCGGTGCTCGGCATTCCGTGAGAGTACTGGGTGCCGATGGTCGATCAGAATGATCGTGCCTCCCCTCCCCCATCAATGGACCGGGCGACCGTTGGCGGATTGATCAGCCCCCAGACGATGGACGATCTTCGAACCCCGAATAGCTGAGACGAATGTTCAACGTGAAACATCGATCGTCGATCCCGGTTCGAGGTCGACGAGGCATTCGAGCGATCTGTCTGTGGCCGCACGGCGACAGTATCAACACGGACTCCCCCAGACTCTCAGCTTCGCGACGATTGAGCACGACGGCGTCGCCTCGATGGCGGTGCCCGGGGGTCGGGGTGGATCGCCCGGAACAGTTCTCGACTAGGCGCGTGACTGTTCAACGTGAAACATCTGAGCGGATACCCCGAGTGCCTACGAAATCCCGAGTTCCTATGACGCGGCGGCCGTCGTCCAGACCAGGTGTCTACCGGGTCGCGTACTGGAGTGCAGACGACGACCCACCGATCCCTCGTCGCGAGAGATCCGAACTCGCGAGCGAGGTCTGTGAGGGTGCCGAGTTGATGGACGCCGCGCTCGCCGCACGATGGAGTGGAGCGGAGATGAAGCAGGGTCGAGCGCGGCCGGCACGGCTCCCCGTACCGTGCGTCGGTACAGAAGCAACTGGCGTAGCGCGTCTTTCACAGCGGATGGGGCTCCGCGTGTGGGCAACGGCGACAAGTGCGCCAGCCTCCGTGCAGGAAGCATCGCCTCGACACATCTCGTACGTTCTTCATCTCGTCGGGAGGCTTTGTGGTGTCGGGGAGATTCTTCTTGTTCTCGCCTTCGTATCGGTAGTCGAGAGTCCTCGTCCGCTACCCTCCTCGTCCGCTACCCTCCTCGTTCCGTACTCTCGTCGCTTCGCGCTTCGCGCGACGGTCTCCTTGCTCCACTGCTTCTGTTCGGATGTCTGTTGCGTCTCCGGTATCGGGACTGATCGCCCGCGGCGGCGCTTGAGTTCCAGAGCCGTTGCGGTTCACTATTCAAATGCGTTTCGTTGCGGGCGGCTGACACCAAGTGTGTCTGACCGAGGCAGGCGGCAGTGACGTGCTGCGGTACGCCGTCTGGAGATCACACCTCGATGTTCCACGTGGAACGTGGCCGGACGGGAGGTCCGGGCGCGCTCCCCTTCCCCACTTGATTCCGCCCCCTGTGTTGATGGACGTAGGCGCGGTGTAGCACCCGGCGCTGTAGAGATCGTGGTGTTCCACGTGGAACACCTGACGCTGTCGCCGGAGTACCGCCCGAGCTCGCGTCGAGGGCTCGTGGTCGAGGCGTGATACTTCGGACTTGCCTATGGGTGCTGGAGCCCGTCGTGGTCGCGTTTCACGTGGAACCTGGGCTGTCGTCGGTTATCCACAGATCGACGGAAAGAGGGGGTTCATCAACAGTTCGATGCATCGGCCCATGTCGATCTGTGGATAGATCCCTGAAACTTGTGGATATCCTTCCCGCCGTGTGTGACGGGAGACCACGCGACTAAACTGTGTGTTGGTCAAGTTGATGGCTCCGAGGGATGGATTCGGACCTGTCATCGAGCGTGTCGGCGGGAGTTTCCAACGGCACCGAAGACGAGAACGATAGATTCACGGACGCCGATTCACAGGCCTCTCGACCGGCTCGCAGCCACGTTTCACGTGGAACGCGAGCAGTCTGAGGGTTCTTTGAGTACAGCGGTTTCACGTGGAACACCAGACGAGATGAGGAGCCATGGCAGACGAGCCTGCAGTGGAACCAGAGCAGACTCCAGCGATTGCCACTGAGGTCTTCGGCGGACGGCTTCCGCTAGCTGAAGAGTATGCGCGGACGCTGACAGATCAAGGCGTGCTGCGTGGACTCATCGGGCCGCGGGAGGTCCCGCAGCTCTGGACGCGCCACCTGCTCAACTGCGGCGTGCTGTCGGAAGTGATCGAGGAGGATGCGACGGTCATCGACATCGGATCGGGTGCGGGTTTCCCGGGGATCCCGCTGGCGATCGCACGCCCCGATCTGACGATCACGCTGATCGATCCGCTGCTTCGACGAACCACCTTCTTGGAGGAAGTCGTCGCTGCCCTCCCCCTCGAGAACGTCACCGTGGTTCGCGGTCGTG
Source organism: Gordonia phthalatica (assembly GCF_001305675.1). Classification (NCBI taxonomy): domain Bacteria; kingdom Bacillati; phylum Actinomycetota; class Actinomycetes; order Mycobacteriales; family Gordoniaceae; genus Gordonia; species Gordonia phthalatica. The sequence continues at coordinate 4,422,125 of NZ_CP011853.1, read as the reverse complement.
CTGAAGAGAAGGCGGTCCTGAAGGCGGTTGAACCCGCAGACGTGGTGACGTCCCGCGCCGTCGCGCCACTGGAGCGTTTGGCTCGGTGGTCCGCTCCCCTGATTCGAGGCGGCGGCCGGTTGGTGGCACTGAAGGGACGGTCTGCCTCCGACGAGATCGCCCGCGATTGGGAGAAGGTTCTGCGCTTGGGAATCCGCGATCTCAGCGTCGAACAGTGCGGGACAATGCTGGAGACACCGACGACATTGATCGTCGGACGACGTATCGAGAGCGCGCGTGATGCACGTGCCGCACGCAAGTCCGGGCAACGGAAGTAGAGAAGGTTCCTGAATTGGTGTCATTTCGACGCAGGGCGCACAATGGAAACACTGACCAAAGGAGTTCCGGGGTGCCGAACCACGAGCCAAGCGTTTCACGTGAAACGCCTCCCGCCGCGCCAGCACAGACCTACGACGACACTCCGATTGCGACGGCGGCCGCCCGCGCCAGTGCCGTACTGACTCCCGGCGGGACTGGCACACTCCCCCGCCCGCCGCGCCCGCGAGTCATGACGATCGCCAATCAGAAGGGCGGTGTCGGTAAGACCACGTCTGCGGTGAACCTCGCTGCCGGTCTGGCGCTGCACGGTCTCGGAGTCCTCGTCATCGACTTGGATCCGCAGGGCAACGCAAGCACGGCGCTCGGGATCGACCATCGGAAGCCCGGCATCGCATCGGTGTACGAGATGCTCCTCGACGACGTACCGTTGCGTGACGCGATTCAGCGTTCCCCGTTCAACGACCGTCTGTATTGCGTGCCGTCGACGCTCGATCTGGCCGGCGCGGAGATCGAACTGGTGTCGGTTGTGGCACGCGAGAGCCGTCTCCGGAATGCCCTGGATCCCTCTCTCCTGACGGAGCTGCAGATCGACTACGTACTCATCGACTGCCCGCCGTCGCTCGGCCTGCTCACCGTCAACGCGATGGTCGCAGCCGAAGAAGTACTGATCCCGATCCAATGCGAGTACTACGCCCTGGAAGGTGTCGGTCAGCTCCTGCGGAACATCGAGCTGGTCCAGGCGCACCTCAACAAGGCACTCCACGTCTCGACGATTCTTTTGACGATGTACGACGGCCGCACCAAGCTTGCGGACCAGGTCGCGGTGGAGGTGCGGAACCACTTCGGCGACAAGGTGCTGTCGACCATCATCCCGCGCAGCGTCAAGGTATCCGAGGCCCCGGGATACGGCATGACGATCATCGAGTACGACCCGGGTTCACGTGGAGCCATGAGCTATCTGGACGCTTCACGTGAACTGGCAGAGCGGGGCGCGGCCGAGGGAGGACGGACCAAATGAACCAGCGTGACACGCAACGTCGAGGCGGCCTCGGCCGCGGTCTGGCCGCGCTGATCCCGACCGGACCGACTGACGACGATCGAGGTCTGAACACGCCCCGCATGGGTGCCGCGGCCGCAGATGTCGTCATCGGGGGCGGATCGTCGACGGGCCGGCAGAGGACTACGAAGCCGTCGACGGATCTGTTGTCGCCGACGACGGAGGACGCCTCCGAGACCGAGGTCGGTGCCGTCTACCGAGAGATCGACCCCGGTCTGATCGAACCGAACCCCAAGCAGCCGCGCACGGTGTTCGACGAGGAGGCGCTCGCTGAGCTGGAGCACTCCATCCGTGAGTTCGGACTGATGCAGCCGATCGTCGTTCGCGAGCTCCCCTCCCCCGACGAGAGCGGGGCACGCTATCAGCTGATCATGGGTGAGCGGCGGTGGCGTGCGAGCACCAACGTCGGACTCGAAGCGATTCCCGCGATCGTGCGGGAGACCCCCGACGGGGATCTCCTTCGTGACGCCCTCCTCGAGAACATCCATCGTGCACAGCTCAATCCGCTGGAAGAAGCCGCGGCGTACCAACAGCTGCTCGAAGAGTTCGAGGTGACGCACGAGGAGCTCGCGAACCGGTTGGGCCGTTCCCGTCCGGTGATCACGAACATGATCCGACTCCTGAAGTTGCCGATCCCCGTCCAGCGGCGCGTCGCAGCGGGAGTGCTGTCGGCAGGGCACGCCCGGGCGCTTCTGTCCCTTGATGCCGGCAGTGACGCGCAGGAAGCACTCGCCGCGCGAATCGTTGCCGAGGGTCTTTCGGTGCGCGCGACCGAGGAAGCGGTCACCCTGGCCAACCGCGACGGTGTCGATGACAAGCCGACGCCGAAGAAGCGTCGTCCGATGGAGATGCCCGGACTCCAGGATGTCGCCAACCGGCTCTCTGATCGACTCGATACCAAGGTGACGGTGAGCCTGGGTAAGCGTAAGGGCAAGGTTCTCATCGAATTCGGGTCTGTCGACGACCTTGAGCGGATCGTCAACGTCATCGCCGAAAACACCGAAAAGTAGCCGCGAGAAGCGGGTACCCAGGGCCACCTGCGCGATTCGTCACTGTGACATTGATGAATCGCGGGGCGAAATCGGACAGAGCGAGCGTTAGAAGGAGGATGACAGCGATGGCTGTGTCGGTGGTGTCATTGGAGCTCGAGGACTTCGAGACCCTGCCGCTTCACTCCCGTCGGTGCGTCTTCTGGGAAGTGGATCGATCGGGCACGTCCCCGGCGATCGACGCAGTGATCACCTCGCCGTCGACGACCGGCGACGCGGTGGGACCGGAGAGCGAGTTCGACAAAGAGGCGTGGCTGTCGGGGTTGCTTCTCGAATGGGGCGTGTGCTGCCAGGTCGCGATCGAGCAGACCACTGAGCGAGTCGTCGGTGCCGCCTTCTATTCGCCTCCCGGCCGGGTCCCGCGAGCCCAGCACTTCCCCACCGCACCGGTGGGTGCTGACGCAGTCCTTCTCACGACGATCCGGATGGAGCCGGGATTCGAGAGCGAGGCGACGACCCTCTTCGACGCTGTCGTCGCCGATCTCGTCCGTCGCGGTGTTCGAGCGGTCGAGGCGTTCGGATTCAGTGGAGACGACGAGTCGCTCGCAATGGATCTGGTGACGCTGCTCCTCGGGAGCGGGATGGCCTCCGACGTCTGTCGTCGGTGCATCCTCCCGACGGATCTGCTCACCGGCTTCGGCTTCGAAGTGGTCGCCGAGGACCCGTATCTGCCGCGGCTGCGCTTGGAGCTCGATGAGGGCCTCGGCTGGAAGAGTCAGGTGGAGCGAGCCCTCCAGAAGCTGGTCGAGTCGATCACCCCGCCGGCGATGGCAGATTCGGTACCTCAGCCGGTGACGTGCTCTGCCTCGAGCAGTTCTGCGAAAGTGTAGGTGCCTGTCGGGCGATCGTTCTCGCCCATCAGGTAGAGCCGCTTGACGGCGACGAGGACGGCTTCGGCGATGGTGTCGCGGACGTCGGGGTTGCTGAGCGCGTCGGCATCGCGGGTGTTGGTGATGTACCCGGCCTCGATCACGACGACCGGCATCCGGGTCGATCGCAGAATGTTCCAGGTGCGCGCGTGCGTGCGGCAGTCGAGCATGCCAGTCCGGGCGACGATCTCGCGCTGAATGTAGCCGGCCAGATTGCGGCCGATCGTCGAGTACGAGCCGTGGGTGGTGCCGAAGTAGAACCCTGCGACGCCGTTGGCCTTCTCATTCGCGTAGTGGCCGGTGCGAAGGGAGATCATCAGGTCCACGTCGGCGAGGTTCGCGACCCGGATCCGGTCGTCGTCGGTCGGGACGGTCTTGGCGTCGTGCGACAGGAAGGTCTCCATGCCGGCGGCCGACATGCGACCTTCCAGACGGGCCGCTAGATCCCACAAGATCGCGTTCTCGTCGCCGATGGGTGCCTCGTCCCCGGGGTCGATCAGAATGCGCTTACCGGTGAGCTGAGGGCCCGACTTGCGGACGTACTCCTCTTCGCGGATGGCGTGCGGGGAGCCGCCGGTGACGCGAGTGCCGAGTCGCTCCAGCGACCGGAGCGTCGACGGACCGCAGATGCCGTCGGATTGGAGCCCGTACTCGGTCTGGTAGCTGCCGAGCGCCGTGTGCGTCACGTCGCCGAAGATTCCGTCGACCAGGCCGTGGTAGTAGCCGAGGTTCTGCAGGCGGGACTGGAGGGTGGCGACGTCGTCCCCGGTCATGGGTGCGGCGAGTCGGTACAGAAGGATGCGGGCGCCGAGGCGGTACGAGGCCTCACGCAAAGCGGTGTAGGTGGCGTAGCCGACGATGCCGTCGACGATGAGGCCGCGTTCCTGCTGGAAGGCGCGCACGGCACGATCGCACGCTTCATCGAAGACCGCATCGGGTGGCGACCAGGGGCTCTGAGCCGAGGATGTCTGTGCTGGAAGCGACGACGCGTGAGAGCCGTTCGACGCTGAGGCGTCGACGAGCAGGCCTCGCCCTGCGAGGAGGGCCCTGATCTCGGCTACCGCTGAACCGTGGTCCCCCAGACGTAACACCTGCATACGTACATCCCACTTTCTCGACACCGCCGATTCGGGTCGCACAACGGTGACCCGATTCTTGCATCATTCTCGCAGCCGGTGACGGCAGCGACAAATGATCACATCGTTCTGTGACGATTGACCCACACCCGCCGAGCGGGTGTGGGTCAACGAGGAGCGTTCGATCAGGCCAGGACGTCGGCCAGTTCGCGCAGAATCGCCGCCTTGGGCTTGGCGCCCATGATGGTCTTCACGGGCTTTCCGTTCTGGAAGAGCATCATGGTCGGGATGCTCATGATCTGGTAGTCGCGGGCGACGACCGGGTTCTGGTCCACGTCGATCTTCGCAACGGTGATCTTGTCGGCGTTGTCTCGAGCGATCTCGTCGAGCACCGGTGCGACCATCTTGCAGGGGCCGCACCAGGTGGCCCAGAAGTCGACGAGGATGGGCTTGGAGCCCGAAGCCTCGAGGACGTCGCTGGTGAACGTCGAGTCGGTGACGGCGACGGTGTTCTCGGACATTGGTTCCTCCTGGAGGGTTCGCGGACCCGGTGTGGGGTCGGCGGGGACTGTGGTCAGGCGCCGGCGTGGTCGGCGAGCCAGCGTTCGGCGTCGATGGCGGCCGAGCAGCCGCTGCCGGCGGCGGTGATGGCCTGGCGGTAGGTGTGGTCGACGAGGTCGCCGCACGCGAAGACGCCGGGCAGGTTGGTGTAGGTGGTGCGGCCCTGGACCTTCACGTAGCCTTCGTCGTCGAGTTCCACCTGGCCCTTGACGAGTGCGCTGCGCGGATCGTGGCCGATCGCGACGAACATGCCGGTCGCGTCGAGGGTGCGGGTCTCGCCGGTGACGGTGTCGGTCAGCTCGAGCTCGGTGACGGCCTTGTCGCCCTTCACCGTCGAGACGGTGGCATTGCTGACGAAGTCGATCTTCTCGTTGGCGCGGGCGCGTTCGAGCATGATCTTCGACGCGCGGAACTCCTCGCGGCGGTGGATCAGCGTGACCTTCTTCGCGAACTTGGTGAGGAAGGTGGCCTCCTCCATCGCGGAGTCGCCACCGCCGATGACGGCGATGTTCTGATCCTTGAAGAAGAAGCCGTCGCAGGTGGCGCACGACGACACTCCGCGGCCGAGGAGCTCCTGCTCCCCCGGGACGCCGAGGTAGCGGGCCGCGGCACCCATGGCGAGAATGACGGCACGAGCACGATGGACCTCTCCGCCGACCTCGACCTCCTTGATGTCGCCCTCGAGCCGCATGGCGTCGACGTCCTCCATGCGGAGGTCGGCGCCGAAGCGGATGGCCTGTTCGCGCATCTCGTCCATCAGCTCCGGGCCCTGGATGCCCTTCTGGAAGCCGGGGAAGTTCTCGACCTCGGTGGTGGTCATGAGGGCGCCGCCGAACGACATGCCTTCGAACACGACAGGCGACAGCTCGGCCCGTGCAGCGTAGATCGCCGCCGTGTAGCCGGCAGGTCCCGATCCGACGATGATGATGTCGTGGATCTGGTTATCGGTGTCGGTCATCAATCCTCCGTGGTCGCGGTGTCCGCCTGCCCGACAGACTCATCAGGTCGAAAGGCAGACGCATCAGTCAACACCACAGTATTGCCCGATGTTCCCGACGGCTCAGGACGGTGGCCGGGTCCACACCCGTGTCGATTGCGACTACTCGGCGGTGAGTCCGTCGATCAGCGCATCGAGACGGGTAGCGACGGCGTCGGGCATCGGCGGGGTCGACTGGCGGAGGGCGTGGAGATCTGCGCGGACGCGATCGAGGGCCGCGAGGACGTCGGCGGCGTGAGGATCCTCCGGCAGGCGTCGTCGTACATGCTCCTCGGTGACGGGATCGAGGGTTCCGGCGTGGAACTCGGCCAGTACTTCTGTGGAGTACGGAGGTTCAGGCAGCCCGAGGTCGAAGGTTCGGGTGTTCAATCCGTCCATGCTCTCTCACGCCTCCTACTCCGTCTGCTGGGCGAGGACTTGATGTCCGTGTCCAGGGTAACGAGACGTGGCCGCCGGTGAACAGCTTCGGCCATGCTGAGCGGAGAGTCACTCGATCGACGGATATCAGGAGTCTCGGGAGCACCGGATCAATAGTCGTCTTGGAGGTACTCGAGCACCATGGCGAGCTTCTTCCGGCCGCGGTGGCACCGACTCTTCACGGTTCCGACTGCGATGCCGAGGATCGATGCGGCGTCGGTGATCGAGTAGTCGAAATAGTCGACCAGGATCACTGCCTCCCGTTGATCGGACGGGAGGACGTCGAGCGCGTGGCCGATCGAGAGGGAGACGTCGACCTCCACCGTGTGGTCGGTCTCGTCGGCCAACACGGTCGACTCGTGTTCGACGAGCGGCAGCGTCTCTCGGGTGCGGATCCGACGGAGCCGGTCGAGGCACGAGTTCACGACGATCTTATGCATCCAGCTGGATACTGACGCATCGGCGCGATACGAGGTCGCCGTCCGGTGTATCGCCATCCAGGCGTCCTGGATGGCATCGGCGGCGTCGTCCAGATCTCCGGTGGTGCGCACGGCGACGGCCCAGAGGTGGTCTCGGTGACGTTCGTAGAGCTGGCGAAAAGCGCTCTGGTCACCGCTGATGTATGTGCGCAGCAGGTCGGCGTCGCTGACGGCTGCGATGGTCCCCCGAGTCATGTCGACGACCATAGGCAATTCCACATGCCGGATTGGGTGTTTTTGGGACATTGTGGATAATTTGACCCAAGCTGTGGATAAACCGGCATTTCGCGTACGTGTTTTGCACAGCGTGATGTGCGGACGTTGGGTCTCTGGCGGGTTGGGTTCATCCTCACCTTCCTCTCATCACCGATTGCAACGTCGGCGTGACTGCGGCTACGCACTCTACGACAGCCTCGGGATCGCCAAGACCGACCACGATGGCCGCAACCGACAGTTCATGCGCAACTTCGAATTCTTCGACGCACCCACGTCGCCATCATCACCAGTCCAGCCGACCTGGGCACCTACGGTGCCGTCGATTGCGGTCTCTACATCGAAACGTTTCTGCTCGCAGCCCAGGAACGAGGACTGGCCGCGGCCCCACAAGCAGCTGCGGCGGCATACTCGCCGTTCCTGCACGAGCACTTCGGCATCGACGATGACCGCGCGGTCATCGCGGCGATCTGCTTCGGATACCCCGACCGTGATGCCCCGTGAACAGCTTCCGAACAACCCGCGCGGACCCCTCGGAGAACACCGTTCTCCTTGAGAACTAGTCGAATCGACCTGGACGAAAAGGAAACACGTATGACCGCTCCAAAGCAACGCAGTCCGTGGCTGGCGTTGACGGCACTGGTGGTCGGCTTCTTCATGATCGTGCTCGACATGACGATCGTCGCTGTGGCTAACCCGGCCATCCTCGACCACTTCAACGCCGATGTGAACCAGGTCATCTGGGTCACCAGTGCCTACCTACTCGCCTTCGCTGTGCCCCTGCTGGTCACCGGTCGCCTCGGTGACAAGTACGGACCCAAGAATCTCTACCTTCTGGGGATGACCGTGTTCAGCACGGCTTCCCTCGCCTGTTGCCTGTCAACGACTATTTCGATGCTGATCGGTGCCCGCGCGATCCAGGGGTTCGGTGCCGCCCTGATGACACCGCAGACCATGGCGGTCATCACCCGCATCTTTCCAAAGGCACAACGCAGTGCCGCCATGGCGGTGTGGGGTGCCGTCGCTGGATTGGGAAATCTGGCTCTTCGGATTTCAGAGTGCGTTGATGCGGCCGGCGAGCTGACCGGAGTGCAGCAGGGAACGCAAGATGTAGTGGTCGAGGTTGCGGAAACCCTGAGCGACACCACGAAGATGCTCCAGACGCCCGTTGATGGCTTCGACCGGCCCGTTGGAAACACCGACGTCGAAGTACGCCAGGATCTCCTTGTGCCGGTTCCACAGGGTCCGCCCGAGTTGCGCGAGCTCCTCCAAACCGGCCGGCAGTCCCTTCTGGATTTCATGTCAGACGACTTCTTCCTGGGGAGGTACAAGCATCTGGCGATCTCGGAACGTGTCCTCCGACTGTTGGTGATGAAGGACGCTTACGCGATCAAGTCGTCGACGGAACTTCAGCCGGACGGGCAGCCGTTCCCCTTCTCGTTGTGACACGCAAGCTCAGACGTGACCGGCCGATTGTCGGCCTCGGTCCCCCGTCGAGTTCTCCGGTCCGGAGAAAACTTTCGGAGCGGTGACCTGCGAGGATGACCGCTACTCCGGCGGCGTGCTTGGGAGCGGCCGTCACCGTCCGTAGCGTTCTCACCGGCGACCGATAGGTCGTCACGGAGCTGATCCTGTCGGGGGGAATCATGTCGCGATCCAGCGCGTCGAACGCCAATCCGAGCCCGCACCGTGGGCCGACCCGGGAACCGGGAGCGTCGAACGCGTGGATGGTGGGACTGCTGCCGCTGGCGTCCATTGCGATCGCGGTGCTCGCCGCGACGATCCCGTACGCCTTCATCGCCTCCGCGGTCCTGATCGGCGCGATGTCGGCGGCGTCGTTCCTCAAGCAGAATGTCAGCGCAGGACTGTTCTGGGTGTTGCTGGCGAGTCTCGTGATCCTGGTGCTCGGAACGGCGTTCGGAATGATCAGCACACTGTTCCTGACGCCCGCCGACGCGGTGACCGTCGACTCCGCTCCCGCTGTGCCCGACTTCGGGTGATTCCACTCCCCCATTACGCTTGTCCCCATGACCGACGACAAACCTCTTGCGACTTGGCGTGCCGCACGATCGATGGGGAGGGTCGCGGTTCCGGGCGAGTTGCAGTTGACGAAAACGCACGTCGTCTTCGAGCCGAAGTCGGCGCGAACCCAGGGCGCCCGCTTCTCGGTGGCGTTCACCTTCATCGCTGCCGTCGGCACTGCTCCGGGCACCGGGAAGTTCTTCTCCGGCGGCAAACGGGACCGTCTCTGTGTCACCCTGGGCGACGGATCGGAATGGCTGTTCGTGATCGCCGAGCTCGACGACGCCACCCGACAGATCCGGGATCGCCTCGAGGCGGCGTGACCGCGGTCAGGCCCCTGGTGTCGACTCCGGTTCAGGATTCGGGTGCGAAGATCCGATCGTAGGTCGCGACGAACATCTCGGTGACCACCCGATGGATGGCGTCGACCTGGAAGAAGTCCGGTCCGGCGGACTCGCTGACCGGGTTGGTCAGGGCCATCTGCCAGTCCACGAGCAATTGGGTCAGCGCCCCGACGAGGCCGATGGCTCCGAGCCGCTGCGTGGGCGTGAGCGGCTCACCGCCGCCGGCGAAGCCGCCGATCAGGTCGGCCCAGTCATGGATGGCGCCGAGCCGTAGCTTCTCGATCTCGGGAGCGACGGCGACTACCTCGATGAGGATCACCCGGGCGCGACGGGGGTCGTCGACGATGTTCTTGATGAAGCCGCCGAGGGCCTCTTCGGCGAGTGCGGGGATCACCTCGCGCGGAATCGGACCGTCGGTGACGTTCATGCGCTGCAGGACGGCGGCGGCCGCCTGCAGGGTGTCCGCGCGAGCCTCGTCGACGCAGTGCTGGTAGACGGCGGCGAGCAGTGCGACGCGGTCGGGGAACGACTCGTAGAAGTAGCGCTGGGTGAGGCCGGCCTCGTCGCAGATCTTCTTCACCGAGACGTTGAGGAAACCGTCGGTGCCGAAGAGTTCCAAACCGGCTTCGACCAGCGCACTTCGTCGCTGCTTCTGCCGCTCGACCGCGGACACGCCCCCGTACGTCCGGCCCCCAGTCACGTTACTCATCGAGACTGATCCTACGTGGCGACGTTCCCCGCAGACCCCTTGGTATCGGTCATCTGACACGGTAATGTGTCACAAAAGTGACGAGGTCGTGCCTCGCCCGCGAGAAAGGGCCGTCAATGCTAGAGCTTCTTCCCGAGGCCATGCGGGAGCCGACCGTCGTCGCGATTCCCTTCTTCGTGACGATGCTGTCGCTCGAGGCGTTCGCAGCATGGAAGCTCGACCGCGAGGACGACGCCGACGGCAGGCCCGCCAAGGGCGCGTACGAGTTCAAGGATGCGCGCGCCTCACTCCTGATGGGCCTGGTCTCCATCGGCACATCGGCGTTCTGGAAGTTCCTCGCGCTCTTCGCGTACGTGGCCCTGTTCAGCTACGTCGCACCCTGGCAGATGCCGTCCGGTGCGTGGTTCACCTGGGTGATCGGCTTCGTGGCGCTCGACTTCCTCTTCTACTGGTCGCACCGCATCTCCCACCGCGTCCGCCTGGTGTGGGCCAGCCATCAAGCGCACCATTCCAGCGAGTACTACAACTTCGCGACCGCGCTGCGGCAGAAGTGGAACGGCAGCATGGGCATCATCATGTGGACGCCGCTCCCCCTGCTCGGCGTGCCGCCGAGCGTGGTCTTCGGCGTCTACTCCCTCAATCTCATCTACCAGTTCTGGGTGCACACCGAGCGGATCGGGACCCTGTGGAGGCCGGTGGAGTTCGTCATGAACACGCCGTCGCATCACCGCGTCCATCACGGCAGCGACCCCGAGTACCTCGATCGCAACTACGCGGGCGTGTTCATCCTGTGGGACCGCCTGTTCGGGACCTTCCGCCAGGAGACGTTCCGCCCCCACTACGGACTCACCAAACCCGTCGGCACCTACAACATCTGGCGCCTGCAGACCCACGAGTACTTGAGCATCGGGCGCGACGTCCGCGCGGCGACCACGCTGCGGGCCAAGCTCGGCTACGTCTTCGGTCCGCCCGGCTGGCAGCCCGCGGCGACGTCGCAGAAGCCGGTCACGACGCGCTGATCTTCGAGATCACCGCCTGGAAGTCGCCGTTCGGGCCGGTCGGCAGGCTGGTGAGCCAGACGATGAAGTACGGAGCGGCAACGGGGTTGTCGACCTTGATGGTGGTGGACGACCCGTCTACGGTGCCGCCGCCGACCTTGCGCGTCTGATCGAGACTTGCCGGCTTCGCACTGGTCGCCGTCCGCAGTTCGACGGTGAAACCTGGCGTCGGTGACGCGATCGTCACCGACCTCACCGTCTCGCCGCCACCCGTCGTGAAGATGACGCCGAGTCCGGACTTCAGGCCGCCGAACTGCGCGCTGCCCCGGTAGGCGTCGGTGCGCCACGCGGGACTCTCACCGGAGAGCAGATGATCGAGGTTCGGCGATGACTCGGTCGGCTGCCCGGACACGTCGAACAGGGCTGCGGACTTCAGACTCACCGGCGGCGCGGTCGGCGTGTCCGGGCTGGTTCCCGGCTTCTGCTCGGCACTGCTGGTCTGCGTCGGCAGGATGGAGTTGATGTCGGTCTCGACGCCGTCCGACCCTCCGAAGACATTGGTCAGTGCCACGACCACCGCGATGATCAGGAACAGGATGAACAATCCGGCGCCGGCGAGCAGCGCGGTGTTGCGTTTGCCCGCTTCCCCCTCGCCCATCAGCCGTTCCTTGCGGGTCCGCGAGATCGGCGCCACCGAGAGCGGGGCCTGCCGCGACTCGACCTGCGGCAACATATCGGTCTTGAGGTCGACGACGGTCGCCTGATCGAGGACGTGCTGCACGGTGGCGGCGGTCCGGATGCCGTGATCGCCCTCCAACGCGCGCGACGCCACGGTGGAGATCTCGAACGGGATCTCCGGCTTCACCGCCCGCGGCTCGATCGGACGAGTCGGATCCCTCGGGTCGGGCTGCGCCGGGGCGAGGCCTCCGACCGCGGGTCCCGACGTGGTCAACGACCGCCCGGTGGCGCCGTCGAGCGGCCACCGATTGAGCAACAGGGCGTAGAGCACCGCGCCCAGACCGCGGACGTCGCCTGCGCGGTCGTCGCCGGGCAGTACAGCGGGGAACGCGAGCACGGCGTCGCCGTCGGTGCTGACTCGGATGCGGTCGGGGTGGTCGATCGATAGGGTCGCGCCGGTCCGGTGCGCGGCCTCGGCCCCGGCGGCCAGCGCGCGGACGGCACGTGCGGCGCCCATCGCGGATGGCGCGGTGGCTGCCACGTCCTTCAACGACGAACCGTGGATCCACTCGGTGACGATGACGCCGCCGGATGCGCTGCGCACCACGTCGAGCACGCGGGCCACACCGGCTGAATGCAGCTGTCCGAGACGACGCGTCCGATTCAGGATCGCGAGGGGTCCCTGGTCGGCTTCGCGGTCGCCGGGCCGGATCGGCGGCGCCTTCTGCTCCGGGTCGACGAAGGTCAGGCCCACTTCGCGGTCGAGTCCGGTGTCCTTGGCGCGCCAGAACTCCAGGCCGCGGGTGCCGCCCTCCTTCTCCAGAAGTCGGTAGCGGCCACCGGCGATGGCGGCGCCCGGGATCAGGCGGGGACCGCGCGGAGCGCCCATCACCCGCGTCCTCTCGTCCGACGGACCAGACGGTGCGTCACCGCGCCGACCCTGCGGTCGACTCGTGTCGCTGCCCTTCTGACCCATCGGTGGAACTCCTCGCCGGGGTGCTGGTCCCTGCGGTCGCGGATACGGCCGAGGTCCTCCCACGACGGGAATCACCATCGTCTCGCCCACCGCGCCGCCGGACAGCACCGAATACTCCTGCCACGTCGCGGTTCCTCGATCGAACCGGCGACGGACGTCTACCTGACCAGAATACGGGACCCCGTCGTCGCCGGAGACCCGCGGGAATTGGACGGTCATCGTGCGGGCGTCGCGATCGTCGGCTTCCGGCTTCGGCGCCGGGGCGAGCGACGGGATGAACCGGCCGACCAGGCGCATCACGGTGCCGCTGATCGTCACCATCTCGGGGATCTTCAGAGCCACCAGCAGCAGGTAGACGACGCCGAGCACCACCGTCGCGGTGAGACCCAGGTAGATGACGGATCCGATCTTGCCCGCCTGCGTCGACATGTTCGCCAGGCCGGTCACGTCGGAGACGAACCACACGGCGAAGGCGACGCCGACCGACACCCCGATGGTGACGAACGTGGTGCGGGCGACGCCGGTGAGCCGGGTGACGCCGAGACGCTTGTGCAGCAGGATCTGGCCGACGATCGCACCGACCAGGTAGCCGAGGCCGTTCGACAACGACAGCCAGCGGACGATCAGCTCGGGGTCGTCGAACAGCACCGGGCCGAGGTACGACGACGCCACCTTCACGGCGGTGATCCCCACGACCATCAGCGTCGGCGTCCAGGCGTCCTCGCGGGCGTAGAAGACGCGCAGCTGCACGAGGGTCATCGCGTACGGGATGAGGGTGAACGCGCCCCACGCCAGGACCGAACCCAGCTGGGAGGCCACTTCGGCGTCGAACTTGCCGAAGTTGAAGATCGCGACACCGATCGACGGGCCGAAGAAGGTCATGAACGCGACCGTCGGGATCAGCGAGATCATGGTCAGACGGGTGGCGAGGGACATGTCCTCGACCACCGCCTCGGTGTCGTCGGCCGCCGCATTTCGCGACAGTCGCGGCATGATCGCGGTCAGGATCGTGACGCCGAGGACGCCGTACGGGAGTTGCAGCAGCTGCCAGTGGGTGTTGTAGACAGAGATGCCGTCGGCCGACGCGTGCGCCGCGATCCGGTAGGTGATCACCAGGCCCACCTGCAGGACCAGGACGTAGCCGACGATGGCGACCGCCATGCCGCCGAACTGCCGCAGCCGGTCGTCGATGCCCCACTCGAGCTTGAGGTGGACGCCGACCTTCCGCAGGTACGGGACCAGGATGCCTGCCTGCAGGACCACACCCAGCGTGGTGCCGATGCCGAGGACCAGGAGCTTCGGATCGCTCATCTTCACCGGATTGAGCGTCATCTCGCCGGGCATCGCGGCGTACAGCGCAAGGGTCGTGATCTGAATGATGTTGTTCAAGACCGGCGCCCACGCACCGGGTTTGAACAGGCCCTTCATGTTCAAAATCGCGATGAAGAGGGCGGACAGTCCGTAGAACAGGATCTCCGGAAGCAGCAGGTAGGCGAGCGCGGTGGTGAGCGGCCTGTTCACCTGGCCGTCGCCGACGTTCAACATCGTCAGCAGCGGGGCGGCGATCACGGCGACGACGCTCGCGACCCCCAGCAGGACCACCGTGATCGTGAAGATCCGGTTGATGAACCCGGCTCCGCCGTCCTCGTCCTCGTTCTCGGCTCTGACCAGCACCGGGATGACGATCGCGGTCAGGACGGCGCCGAGGACCACCTCGGCGATCATGCTCGGCAGCACGTACGCGGCCTGGAACGCGGAGGCGATCGCGCCGCCCAGCATGGCCAGCACCAGAACGGTGCGGATGAAGCCGGTGATTCGACTGATCAGAGTCGCGATGGCGATGGAGCCACCGGTCCGCATGATGCCGGCGTCGGAGTCGTCGCGCTCCACCGTCGTCGGTTCAGCGTGCGTGCTCTCGCGATCGCTCATGAGCGCTCCCCGTCATTCCCCTCGGGCCGGTCGTGGTCAGTCCGCTCGATCACCAGGTCGACCGGCTCCTCGTCGCCGACCCGGGCGCTGGCGGCGAGTCTGGCGTCGTAACTCAGTGTCGCCTGCTCGCGGTGCTCGTCGTCGGGTTCGGGGCGATCCTCGTCGGCCGGATCGGGCTTGCCCCTGAAACGGTGCCACAGTCGACGGGCCGTCAGCAGGATCAGGATGATCGCCGCGCCGATGGTGATCCAGAACAAGCCCTTGCCGTACGCGTTCGCGTACACCGACAACTCGATCGGTGTGCTGAGCGGAATGTCACTGGAGGTCACCAGGCTGATGTTCACCGTCGCCGGTTCGGAACTGGTGGCGTGCGTCGGGATCTGCAGCTGTCGGGTGCCTGCGGCCGGGATCTCGAAGAGGCCGAGGTCGCCGATCTCGAGGGTGTGAGGGGCGTCGATGTCGAGTCGGACGCGGATCGGCAGCGCCAGGGTGTTGCGGACCACCAGCAGCAGCGGGCTGCGTTCGGAGGCCAGCGTGTAGCGGCCGCTGGGATCGAGCAGCGACACGGCGTTCTGCATGCTGCGCAGGGTCTTGCCGACGGCGGTGAGCCGCTGGTTGCGCTCCCCCGTCGTGACCGAGGTCTCGGTGGTCGACGCGCTCGACACCGCACGCAGGAGGTCGTCGCGCAGCGGTGCGAGGTACTCGGCGGGTGTGGTGACCGTGTCGTTGTTGCCGACGAGCGAGCTCTGCATCTTGTCGATGGCGCGGAGTCGCTGTCGGATGGTCTCCGCATCGTGCTGGGTGACCGGATAGCCGGCGGCGACGTCGGCCTGCACGTCGCCGGGGACCTCCAACCGGCCGGGCGCCTTCGCGGCGGGCATCTCGTCGAGCACGGTGGCCAGCGGGACCGGCCGAGCGGTTCCGGAGGACAGCATCAGCGCGGCCGTCTCGCGGAGGACGCGGGCGTCGTCGACGGTCGGCGACCAGTAGGTCGGCGGCATGACGAACGACGACCGCCCCGTCGTCGGCAGGTGGTGCGCCGACGGTTCGTCGTCCGCGGAGGGGGCGGGCGCGGTGAGCATCGGAAAGGTCAGCGCGGCCGCGGCGGTCTGGCGGCGGCTGACTGCGGACTCGTCCGACAGGTCGGGCTGCTGCCAATTGGGCATGATCGCGGGCACGACGGGCGTCAGGCCTGCGGCGCCGAGTGCGGCGCTGACTGCGACGTCGTATGTCTGCAGTGCGACCCCGTGGTCGGTGTATCGGCCGGTCTCGGACCCGGAGGCCGGACCGTCGTCGGGCACGGGCGCCAGCGCGGTGGACGCGACGGCTGCGGCGGGGATGCTGCGCGAGGACAGGAGGTCGCGAGCCGTGTCGGTGAGCGTTCCGGTGGCGGGGAGGGTGAGACCTCGGACGGTCTTGACGCCCAGCACGGCGTCGACGGTGTCGTAGGGACGCAGCAGGGCCCGGTCGGTGAGGTCGTCGTTCCCGATCGAGCTCAGTGACTCCAGGCCGACTTGTGCGAAGGGCAGCGCCGTGACGCACATGCGTCCCGCCACCTGCTTCAGCCGCGCGATCCAGGAGGCGGCGGCTTTCGCGCCCTGTCCCTCGTGGGTCGGCGAGTCGGGGTCGGCGGGATTGTTGCTGACCAGGTAGCCGCTCGCCATGTGCCGAACCGTCACCAGGAGATTCGGGTCGACGGCGAGGCAGATGGAGTCGCGGACCGGGTCGGCGGGCTGATCAGTGGGGCCGGCGTCCGGGGTGCTCGTCGGCGGGGCGGCGTCGCCGTTGACGCCCACCAACTCCTCCAGGGCGCGCAGCGCCATGCCGAGTCGGCCGTCGGATTGCAGTGAATGGCCCAGGGAGTCGCTGATCAGTCGCAGGTCGGCGGTGTCGCCGCCGAGGATGCCCGCGGCCTCCTGCGGGCTCGCGGCCAGCGGCCAGATCATGGTGAACGACGACGGACTCGAGGTGTTCGGCGCGATGGAGCCGTCGCGCCCCAGCAGCGGCACCCCTTCTGCGCCGGTCGCCGGGTCCACGTAGTCGCGGGCGCGCCCCTGATCGGCGGGCAGCGACAGCACCGGGATCATGGTTCGCGACTCCGCGATCGAGAGTGTGCCGACGTCGCGCGGGCTGCCGGTCACGTCCACCAGCAGCGGGTACACGCCTGCGCTGCGCAACCCCAGACCGCCGGGTCCGTCGATCGGCACCTCGATCGAGAAGTCGGCGGACTTGCCGACGCCGAGGGTGCCGGTGACGACCTGGCTGCGGCTGACGACGCCGTACTCGTTGATCGGCGAGGTCAGCGCGCTGCGGAGCTGATAGGAGGCGTGGACGGCGCCCGCCCGACGCAGACTCACGCTCACGTCGCTGATCGGTCGGCCCGCCGTGTTGACGACCTTCCCCCGCACTGTGACGGTCTTGCCGGTGGAACCGGTGACCGTCGTCGGTGTGACGTCGGTGAGTCCGAGGGTCGCGAAGGAGGCCGGGGAGTCCGGTTCGGCGTGCGCGGCGGGGGCCGCACCGATCGTCAGGGCCAGCAGGATGGAGATCGCCGTGAGGACGGTCAGGCGCAGCAGTGTCCGGCGCGACGCGACGGCGTCAGCTGTCACCGGCGGCGGTGCGACGCGGCCGCCGCCGACGTCGACGAGGTTTCGGCGCTGGCGGCGGTTCGTTGCGTCGCTGATTGCGTGCGGCTGCGGCTTTCTCATAGTCGTTCGGCTCGGTGCGGAGGCAGGAGGCTTCGGACTGAGCCAACCGGTGAGGGTCGCTCTGCAGATCGGCGATCACCGACTCGGCCATCCGCGCCAGACGTCGCTCGTCAGAATACGTGAGTCGGCGAGGCAATTCGGTCAGCGGCACCCAGGCGACGGCGCTGACCTCGTAGTCCGCATCGGAGAGCTCTCCGCCGGTGAAGCGCAGGAGGTAGTGGTGGACCGTCTTGTGGATCCGCTTGCCCTCACTGACGAACCAGTAGTCGATCTTCCCGAGCGGGGCGACGATGGTGCCCTCGATGCCGGTCTCCTCGGCCACCTCGCGCATCGCGGTCTGCTCGGCGGTCTCACCGGTCTCGATGTGACCCTTGGGCAGCGACCACATCATCCGGCCGCGTCGGTCGATCCGACCGATCAGCGCGGCCGACAGCTCGGGGAAGGGCGCGTCGATGTCAGAGAGGACCAGGCCGCCGGCCGACGTCTCCCGGACGGTGTGCAGGCGGGGCGTCGGCTCCGCGTCGGGTCGTCGTGCGGCACGGCGACGAGTCCGCGGCATGGAGGCGGGCGACGATGTGAGCTCGTTCGCGGCCTGTCGGGCACGGCCGGCGAGGTCGGACGGTTTCGCCTGCTGATCGGCGGCTGCGGGCTGTCCGTGCTTGCCTGCGTTGTTCTTGGGCTGCCCGTTCTTGCCGGACCGCTGCTTCTTCCCGCCGTTCTTGGGCGTGCCGTCGGGGGATTCGCCGGACTCCTGGGGTTTACCCGAGTTGTTCTCGGGGCCGGTCTGCTGCGCGTTGCCGCGACCGGATCGCCTGCCGCGCCGTCGTCGTCCGCGACGGTTTCGGCGGTTCCGACCGGGCTGACCGCTACCGCCGCCCTGCTGGTGGGCAGTATTCTTAGTGGGAGCCCCGTTCTTGCCCTGAGCACCATCGGCCGCCGGAGCGTCGGAATCGACGTCCGGGCGCTGCAGCGAGGGTTCAGCGGGCACACCCCGATGCTAGCCGCTCGTAACCGTCCGTTAGCCGAACAGGTTGAGCGGGTCGAGAGTCGGTAGTCTCTCATCACATGATGGAGACTGCGCCACGACCACCGATGAGCGACGACGACCGCTCGGAGCGGCGTACCCGCCTCCTGGCGGCGGCAGCATCCACACTCGCATCCTTCAACGACGTCCTGGTCCCCCTCGCCGAGCGTTTCGCCACCCGGGGACATGAGTTGTACCTGGTCGGGGGCTCGGTGCGGGACGCGGTGCTCGGTCGGCTCGGCAACGATCTGGACTTCACCACCGATGCACGACCGCCGGTGATCGCCGAGATCCTGCGGGAGTGGGGTGACGCCGTCTGGGACACCGGTATCGACTTCGGCACAGTCAGCGCCACCAAGGGCGACGCGACCATCGAGATCACCACGTTCCGCTCGGACATCTACGACCAGCAGAGCCGCAATCCGGTCGTCACCTTCGGCGACACCCTCGAGGGCGACCTGATCCGCCGCGACTTCCGGATCAACGCGATGGCGGTGAAGCTGCTGCCGGGCGGTGAGCAGGAGTTCTGCGACCCGCTCGACGGCATGCGGGACCTCCTCCTCGGCGTCATCGACACCCCGGCCGCGCCGGAGTCGTCGTTCAACGACGATCCGCTGCGCATGCTGCGCGGTGTCCGCTTCGTCTCCCAGCTCGGTTTCCGTGTCGCGGACCGGGTGCTCGACGCGACGCGCGAGATGGCCGGCCAGATCGAACGCATCACCGTCGAGCGCATCCGGGTGGAGCTCGACAAGATGATCTGCGGGGAGCATCCGATCGAGGCCGTCGACCTGCTGGTCGAGACCGGGCTCGCCGATCTCGTCATTCCCGAGATCCCCGGGATGAAGCTGACGATCGACGAGCATCAC
This sequence comes from Gordonia phthalatica, assembly GCF_001305675.1. Lineage (NCBI taxonomy): Bacteria > Bacillati > Actinomycetota > Actinomycetes > Mycobacteriales > Gordoniaceae > Gordonia > Gordonia phthalatica. Next base: position 4,402,835 of record NZ_CP011853.1, on the reverse strand, counting down.
CAGCACAAGGACGTCTACCAGCACTCGCTCACGGTGCTGCAGCAGGCGATCGACCTGGAAACGGGCGACCCGGACCTCGTCCTCCGGTGGGCCGCACTGCTCCATGACATCGGCAAGCCCGCGACCCGCAGGCACGAGAAGGCCGGCGGGGTCAGCTTCCACCACCACGAGGTGGTCGGCGCCAAGCTGGTTCGCAAGCGGATGCGGAAGCTTAAGTACCCGAACGCGGTGGTCGACGACGTCTCGCAGCTCGTCTTCCTGCACCTGCGGTTCCACGGGTACGGCGACGGGAAATGGACGGACTCGGCGGTGCGTCGGTACGTGACCGATGCCGGTCCCCTGCTCGACCGTCTGCACAAGTTGGTCCGCGCCGACTGCACCACCCGCAACAAGCGGCGGGCACGGCGCCTCCAGCAGACCTACGACCACCTCGAGGAGCGGATCGCCGTCCTCAAGGAGGCCGAGGACCTCGACCGCGTACGCCCCGACCTCGACGGCAACGCGATCATGGAGCTGCTCGGGCTGGCGCCCGGACCGACCGTCGGCAAGGCGTGGAAGTACCTCAAGGACCTGCGGCTCGACGTCGGCCCGATGAGCCGGGAGGACGCGGAAGCCGCGCTCCGCGCCTGGTGGGAGCAGCAGCAGAATGCCGACTGAGCACGTGTTTCGGACGCAAGGGTAGGTTGAGTCTCATGTACTGCAGCGAACTCGGTGAACAGTGGCATGCAGCGCGCGTGGAACCCGCTCTCGGACATCTCGACTCCGCCTCGGCGGGGCGGTCGTCGTCCGGGGTCATCGCGACGCTGCACCAGCACCTGATCCGGGAGGCGGAGACCGGCTCGTACGTGGCCTCCGACGAGCGCGCCGCCGATCTCCACGAGGGACGACGCGCTTTGGGCTCGCTGATCGGGCACCGTCCCGAGGAGATCTCTTTCCGCGACAGCGCCCGGGCCGCCCTCCGCGGCCTGCTCAACGGCATGAAGCTGCCGATCTCGCCGACCGTGTGGGTCGCGAAGAATGAGTTCGGTCCCAACCTCGACGAGTTCGAGCGCCGCGACTACGCCGTCCGCACGATGCCCGAGGCCGACGTCTACGGGCACGTCGACGTCGACTCCCTGGAGAACATGCTGCAGTTCGAGCAGCCGGACTTCATCCACGTCTGCCACATCGGATCGGCGAGTGGTGTGGTGCAGCCGGTCGCGCAGATCGTCGAGGTGGCGCACGCCGCGGGTGTCCCCGTCGTCGTCGACATGGCGCAGGCCGTCGGCCACGTCCCGACCGTCACCGGCGCCGACGTCGTCTACGGCACCTCCCGCAAGTGGCTGACCGGTCCGCGCGGCGTCGGGTTCCTCGCCGTGCGCGACGACTCGCGCGTCGAGGTCGCGATCGAGTCGTCGGAGTCGTTCATCGCCGGCCAGCTCGCCCTGTCGACCGCCGTCGCTGAATTCCTGGCCATGGGTCAACAGCACGCCTACCGCGAGCTCGCCGCCGTCGGTCGGATGACCCGCGAACGCCTGCACGGCATCGGCAGCTGGGAGGTCATGGAGCCGATCGACGAGCCGTCGGCCCTGGTCACCCTCGCACCGCCGCCCGGATGGCGGCCCGCCGACGTCCTCGCCGCCCGCGACCGGCTTCTGGAGCTCGGTCTGCTGGTGACGGCCGCAGACTCGTGGCGTGCTCCCCTGGCGGGCGAGCAGTCGCTGCTGCGCGTGAGCCCCCACCTGGACGTCCGCCGCGAGCAGCTCGATCAGCTCGCGACCGCGATCCGCACGATGGGTTACTGACCACCGCCGAATCCACCGGGCCGACCGCACGTGAACGATCTGACCGCTCGCCTCACCGAGTGGATCGACGCCGCCCCCGCGTGGGCGGTGTATGTCATCGCCTGCGGTGCCGTCTACCTGGAGACGGCTGTCGCCGTGATCGGACTGGTCGCGCCCAGCGAGGCGATCCTCGTCGCGGCGGGCGTGGTCGCCGCCATCGGTCGTCCCAGCATCGTCGTGCTGGTGGTGAGCTGCGCGGTGGCCGCGCTCGTCGGCGACGTGACCGGCTACTGGCTCGGGCGTCTGACCGGTCCCCGCTTCTCCCGATCGGGGTTCGGGCGTCGCGTCGCGCGCCACGCCCACCGGACCGGCTACCGGCCGCCCGAGGCGGGCGATGCCGTCGTCGCGATCGTGTCGGCCCGCTGGGTCGGCTACATCCGCAGCATCACCCCGCTGGTCGCGGGCAGTCGTGCGATGCCCTTCCACCGGTACGCGATCGCCACCGCGATCGGCGGCACCACCTGGACCGCCACCATCCTGCTGGTCTCGTACGGCGTCGGGGCGACGCTCGGCGCGCGGGTCGCGCTTATCGTCGGACTGTCCGTCGCACTCCTGGCGTTCTGCTATCTGATCTTCCGGCGGGTGCGGGCGAGGAGACGGGCGAAAGCGTAGGCGGGGAATTCCCAGCCTGGACGGTGTGGTGATCACCGGGAAGGAGCGCTGGTGAAGGTCGAAGACTGGGTGTCGAAACCGGAGTACACCGTCGTCGATTCGGACATTTCGAGCCTGATCTTGATCGGGGCCGCACTCCTCCTCGTCGGTCTGTGGGTATCGTTCCTACTCGTTCGGCGCAACCGGTTGGTGTGGGCCTTCGCGGCCGTGGTCGTGAGTACGATCCCCGTCGCGATCGCTGTTGCAATCCAGTCAGGGGTCATCGCTGCCCTGGTGATGGGTGTGGCTCTCGACATGACCCTGTGGGGTGGGGCGTACGCCTACAACAGTGAAGGAGTCTTCGTCAGGCGCGACTCCCAGGAGATGAAGGACCTGTTCTCCTGGACGTCCAGGAGAAGGCCGCCGGGCGACTTCAGATGATTTCCGGTGGAGATCTCTCGTCGGACTCAACTGTGTTCGGGCGGCGACGGAAGACTGGCGAGGGAACACCTGATTGCCGTCACGGCCAGGCATCGGGTGACCACTTGTCGACCAGTCGCACCATTTGTGTCTCCCGCACTCAGTCGCGACCGAGTGCGGGAGACAGAACTGGTGCGACAAGGCGCGAAGTGGTGCGGGAGGCAGTGGCCTCTCGCACCGTGGCCTAGTTCTCCTCGGGCCGCAGCGGGTACGTCGACAGCAGCGGCAGCGGCCACGGCTGTCGTCTCAGCACGCGCTGCCAGACATCGACCGACGGTTCGGTGAGCAGATCCCCCGGGAGACCGGGGGCGATGATCCAGCTGCCCTCGGCGATCTCGTCGTCGAGCTGTCCCGCGTCCCATCCCGCGTACCCGGCGAAGATCCTGACCCCGGTGAGAATGTTCGCGAGCTCGTCGGGATCGGCGTCGAGGTCGACCATCGCGACGGGTCCGAGGACCTGGTGCAGCTTCGGCTGTTCGGCGACGTTCACACCGGTCTTGGCGACGCCCAGGCACAGGGCTGACGAGGTCGAGACGGGTCCGCCGACGAACACGGCGCGCGGCTGGGCGGCGAGCTCTGCCCACGCGGGCAGCACGTTGAAGACGGCCGCGTCGGACATCCGATTCAGCACCACGCCGAGCGTTCCCTGCTCGTCGTGCTCGATCACGTAGATCACCGTGCGGGCGAACGTGGGACCGGTGAGGGCGGTGGAAGCGATCAGCAGGCTTCCCGCGCTCACGTCGGGCTGGTTGGTCAGATAGTCGGCACCGGACACCCCTCAATCATGACACCAGCCTCGCCATCACGACCGCACCTGGACCGACTTCGGTCGTAAACTCAGACGGTGAAGAGTTTGCGGTCGGTGACACATGCCCCGGGGCTGGTCCGACTGCTCGGCGTCCGTCTCCTGACCCAGATGAGCGACGGTGCCTTCCAGGCCGCATTGGCGTTCTCGATCCTCTTCAACCCGGACCGGCACACCGATCCCCTCGCGATCGCCGGCGGCTTCGCGGTGCTGCTGCTCCCCTACTCACTGCTCGGCCCGTTCGCGGGAGCCCTCCTCGATCACTGGGATCGACGGCGCGTCCTGCTGTGGGCCAACGTACTGCGCGCACTGGCGATCCTCCTGGTGGCGCTGACGATGAGTGCGAGCTCCCCCGACACGGTGGTCCTGCTCTCGGCCCTGCTGGTGACCGGCTGCAGTCGGCTGGTCGCGTCGGGCTTGTCGGCGAGCCTGCCGCACGTCACGCCACCGTCATTGATCGTCGAGATCAACGCCTTCTTCACGACGATCGGCGCGGGCATGCTCGCCGTCGGGGCGGGAGTGTCCGCCGTGCTGCGGCTGATCTTCGGCGCCGACAACGGCGGCTCGGGTGCCACGTTGATGGCGGGCGCCGTTTTCGGACTGATAGCGGCGCTGCTGGCCGGTGGGTTCAAGACCCGGCAACTCGGGCCCGACCATCCCGACGGCATCGGACACACCGCGGCCTACTCGCTGGCCCGAGGGTTGGAACACGGCCTGCGCGCCGTCCTCCGCACCCCCAGCGTGGGCATCGTGCTCAGTGCGATCGGCGTGCACCGGCTGGTCTTCGGCCTCAACACGCTGATGTTCCTGATGCTGGTCCGGCACACCGAGCTCGGTGACGCACTCGGCGCCGACGTACGAGCCATCTCGCTGATCGGCGGCTGCGTCGCGGTCGGCGCGCTCATCGCGGCAGGCACCACGCCCGTCTCGATTCGCGTGGTGGGACGACGCGGCACCATCGTCAGCGCGCTGATCCTCGGCGGCTTCGCCGAACTGCTCCTGCTCACCGTGCGACCCGTCCCCGTCCTGATCGCCGCCGCTGTGATCGGCCTCGCCGGGCAAACGGTGAAACTGTGCGGCGACGTCGCCATGCAGTGCGACGTCCCCGACTCCTACCGCGGTCAGGTCTTCGCCGTTCAGGACGCCCTGTTCAACACGGCGTTCGTGGCCGCCATCTTCATCGCGGCGCTGGCGGTGCCCGCCGACGGCTTCAGTCCGGTCCTCGTCGTCGCCGGGTCGATCCTCTACTTCGCGACCACCGTCTGGGTGATCCGCCGCGGTCAGCGCGCGGAGGGACCGCCGCCGGAACCGCTCGTCGAGGAGCCGGTCGTGGCGGAGCCGTCGGCGGGCCGATAGTCGTCGGCGAAACCGTCCCCGTCGGTGTCGAGCAGCACCAGATCGGGGACACCGTCGCCGTCGGTGTCGAGGACATCCTGGCGGAGACTCGGTGGACTCCCGGGATCGGACCCGTCGGGGTCCGCGGCGATCTCCCACAGGCCACGACCACCGTCGGAGAACCGTGTCTCGGGGACGCCGTCGTCGTCCAAGTCGAGCAGGACCAGATCGGCAACGCCGTCGCCGTCGGAATCCCACATCGCATCGTCGTCGAGGCCGTCGCCGTCGAAGTCGAGGGTCACGGCGTCGAGCGTCCCGTCGCCACTCACGTTCAGGTCGGCGGGCGAGGTCCAGCGATGCAGCGTGCCGTCGCCGGTGCCGAAGAAGTACTCGATCGCGGGGTCCATACCGATTGGACGCAGCAGCGCCGGGTTCGGTTCCCCGACACGCCGATCAGCCTTCGGCGGCGGCGATCGCCTGCTTCTCGTAGCGGCTGGCGAGGATGGAGCACAGCACCAGCTGCACCTGGTGGAAGATCATCAGCGGCAGCACCACGAAGCCGACCGTGCCGCTCGCGAACATGACCGTGGCCAGCGGCAGACCCGTGGCCAGGGATTTCTTGGTGCCGCAGAACTGAATGGCGATGGTGTCCTCGCGGTTGAAGCCCATCCGGGTCGGCACCCACCGAGTCACCGACAGCATCGCGATCACGAAGACGATCGACACCGCGGTGACGATGACGACGTCCCAGGCACTCACGACGGACCACATGCCCGAGACCACGCCGCCGCTGAACGCCACGTAGACCACCACGATGATCGAACTCCGGTCGACATACTTGGTCGGCGCCGCGTACTTCGACATGAACCCGGCGATCAGCGGGCGACACAGCTGACCGATCAGGAACGGGACCAGGATCTCGAGCACGATCTTCGTGACCGACGAGCCGGTGATGTGGACGCCGGCACCCGAACCCATCAGGAACACCACCAGCAGCGGTGTCAGGAACACGCCGATCAGGTTCGACGCCGACGCGCTGACGATGGCCCCCGCCACATTGCCGCGGGCGATGGAGGTGAACGCGATCGACGACTGCACCGTCGACGGTACGAGCGTCAGATAGAGGATTCCCTGCGCCAGGTGCTCGCCGACGAGTGGCGTCAGGACCGGCCTCAGGAGCAGGCCGACGATCGGGAACAGGATGAACGTGAAGCTCAGGATCGTCAGGTGCAGACGCCAGTGCGTGAGGCCGTCGAGCGCCTCCCTCGGGTGCAGGCGGGCACCGTAGAGGAAGAACAGCAGAGCGATGAGGCCGACGACCACCCAGTCCATGACGTCGGCGAACGTGCCCCGAGCGGGGAAGATCGCTGCGACGACGACGGCCAGGAAGATCGACAGGACGAAGCCGTCGACCGGTGAACGATCGAGAAGTTTCTTCATCAGCCGCTAGACGGCGTGATTGTGCGGGTTGTCCTCCGCCAGGCACATGCCGCTCAGTGCGCACGAGCCGCAGCTCGACTCACCGCAGTCGGCGGCGGGATCGGCGGAGTCGGTGTGGCACGATGATGCGGAGTCGTCGGCACATCCGGCCGAGCCGTGGTCGTCAGCCGAGTCCGAGCAGCAGCCGCAGCCGGCGGCCTCCGGAGTCGGGATCGCACGCGCCGCCTGCAGCGCCAGGCCGCCCGCCGCCGAGACGACCAGGAGGGCGACGATGATGCCGAACAGGGCGAACAGGAAGCCCCAGGATCCGACCAGCAGTCCGATGACGCCGGTCGCGGCGAGGATCGCGCCCGCACCGAGGTACCCGGGGGCTGCGACCTTGTTGGCGACGGCGAACGTCTCGTCCGAGCGGAGCGTCTCCGGCGAGCGGACGCCCGCCCATCGATTGCGACGCAGTGCGCCGGTCAGGCCGGCGACGCCGACTCCCAGCGATCCGACCGCGAGCACCAGTGCGAAGACCGCGATGACGGCAGACACGATAGACACGGCCTCAAGTCTACGACCACCTGTAGCAATGCCCTAACCATCTCGGTCGACATCACACGGGCCACATCGGTGACGGCCTGATTTCATCGCGATCACGGGAGGATTTACGCTGGTCGTGTGACTTCTGCTGATTCGACGACGCGTCCGGCCGACACCGAGGGCCACCGGTACACCGCCCAGACCGCGGGCGAGATCGAGGGGCGCTGGCAGGAGTTCTGGAGCCAGAACCAGACCTTCGCCGCGCCCAACCCCGTCGGCCCCCTGGCCGGCGACTTCTCCGCCTACGCCGGAGGCGACGGCCCCGACGCCGACGACAAGCTGTTCGTGCAGGACATGTTCCCGTACCCGTCGGGCGCAGGCCTGCACGTCGGACACCCGCTCGGCTTCATCGCCAGCGACGTCTTCGCGCGCTACCAACGGATGACCGGCAAGAACGTCCTGCACACCATGGGCTTCGACTCCTTCGGCCTCCCCGCCGAGCAGTACGCGGTCCAGACCGGAACGCACCCGCGGACAACCACCGAAGCCAACATCGAGCGGTATCTGCAGCAGATCCGCCGCCTCGGTCTCGGCCACGACGAGCGTCGCCGCGTCGCCACCACCGACCTCGAGTTCTACCGGTGGACGCAGTGGATCTTCCTGCAGATCTACAACGCCTGGTTCGATCCGGAGCAGGGTAAGGCCCGTCCGATCGACGAGCTGGTCGAGGAGTTCGAGAACGGCCGCGAGTTGGAGGACGGCCGCGACTGGGTGGCGCTCAGCGCCGTCGAACGCCGCGAGGTCCTCGACGAGTTCCGCCTCGTCTACCTGAGCAACTCCCTGGTGAACTGGTGCCCCGGGCTCGGCACCGTCCTCGCCAACGAGGAGGTGACCGCCGACGGCAAGTCCGAACGCGGCAACTTCCCCGTCTTCCGCAAGAACCTGCGCCAGTGGATGATGCGGATCACCGCCTACTCCGACCGCCTGCTCGACGACCTGGACCTGCTGGACTGGCCCGACAAGGTCAAGACCATGCAGCGCAACTGGATCGGCCGCTCGCGCGGCGCCCAGGTCAAGTTCCCGGTCCCGGGCGTCGAGGCCGTCGACGGCTCCCCCGCCGTCATCGAGGTCTTCACCACCCGCCCCGACACCCTGTTCGGTGCCAGCTACATGGTCCTGGCCCCCGAACACGAACTGGTCGACGCGCTCGTCGCCGATGAATGGCCGGCCGACACCGACCCGCGCTGGACCGGAAACGCTGCTGATCCGAAGAGCGCCGTCGCTGCCTACCGCGCGTCGATCGCCGCCAAGAGCGACGTCGAACGCCAGGAGAACAAGGAGAAGACCGGCGTCTTCACCGGCTCCTTCGCCACCAACCCGGTCAACGGTCAGCCCGTCCCCGTGTTCATCGCCGACTACGTCCTGATCGGCTACGGCACCGGCGCCATCATGGCCGTCCCCGCGCACGACACCCGCGATCACGAGTTCGCGACCGCCTTCGGCCTGCCGCTCATCGAGGTCATCGGCTCCGACGAGGGCGTCGCCGACGCCGCGTACACCGGCGACGGACCGCTGGTGAACTCCGACTTCCTGAACGGCCTGACCGTCGACGACGCCAAGGCCGCCATGATCGAGCGCCTCGAGGCCGACGACGCAGGCACCGGAACCGTGCAGTACAAGCTGCGCGACTGGCTGTTCGCCCGCCAGCGCTACTGGGGCGAGCCCTTCCCGATCGTGTACGACGCCGACGGCGCCCCGCATGCGCTGCCCGAGTCGATGCTGCCGATCGAGCTCCCCGAGGTGGCCGACTATCAGCCCGTCGCCTTCGACCCGGACGACGCCGACAGCGAACCGTCTCCCCCGCTGGCCAAGGCCACCGAATGGGTCACCGTCGAACTCGATCTCGGCGACGGCCGCGGCACGCAGACCTACACCCGCGACACCAACGTGATGCCGCAGTGGGCGGGCAGCTCCTGGTACCAGCTGCGCTACATCGATCCGACCAACGACGAGACCCTGTGCGCCAAGGACAACGAGGCGTACTGGATGGGCCCGCGCCCCGCAATCCACGGCGAGAACGATCCCGGCGGTCTGGACCTGTACATCGGCGGTGTGGAGCACGCCGTCCTGCACCTGCTGTACTCGCGCTTCTGGCACAAGGTCCTGTTCGACCTCGGCTATGTCACCAGCCGCGAGCCGTACCGTCGCCTGTTCAACCAGGGCATGATCCAGGCCTACGCGTACACCGACTCGCGCGGCGTCTACGTGCCCGCCGCGGACGTCGTGGAGCGCGACGGCAAGTACTTCTTCAACGACCAAGAGGTCAACCGGGAGTACGGGAAGATGGGCAAGTCGCTCAAGAACTCCGTCGCTCCCGACGAGATCGCCCGCGACTACGGCGCCGACACCCTGCGTGTCTACGAGATGTCGATGGGTCCGCTGGACCAGTCGCGTCCCTGGGCCACCAAGGACGTGGTCGGCGCGCAGCGCTTCCTGCAGCGCGTGTGGCGTCTGGTGGTCGACGAGGAGACCGGCACCGTCCACGTGACCGACGACGCGCCGTCGGACGACGCCAACAAGGCGCTCCACAAGGCGATCGAGGGCGTTCGCGACGACTTCGCGAACCTGCGCACCAACACCGCGGGCGCCAAGCTGATCGAGCTGACCAACTTCCTGACCAAGCACTACCCGAAGGGCGCGCCGCGGGAGACGGTCGAGGGCCTGGTCCTGATGCTCGCTCCCCTCGCCCCGCACATCGCTGAGGAGCTGTGGAGCCGCCTCGGGCACGACGGTTCGCTGGCGCACGGCCCGTTCCCCGAGGTCGACGAGAAGTGGCTGGTCGAGGACACCGTCGAGCTGCCCGTCGCAGTCAAGGGCAAGCCGCGCAGCCGCATCACCGTGGCCGTCGACGCCGACGAGGCGACGGTCGTCGCCGCCGCGCTGGCCGATCCGAAGATCGCCGCCCTGCTCGACGGCGAGCCCCGCAAGATCATCTTCGTCCCCGGCAAGATGGTGAATATCGTCCCGTAGGGGCGTTCCGCCGCATCCGCGTAACTCGCCGTCAGAAGCTGGATTCAGAACCACGCTTCTGACGGCGAACTACGCGGATGGCCGGCCGTTACGCTGCGCTCACTGCTTCGACCATCCGGCACCGCAGGCGACGCCGACCGCCACGCCGATCGCGATCCATGCGGCGCTGCCGGTCGCAGCGAACAGCGCGACGCCGATCGCGACACCGATGGCGATCGCGACACCCATCCGCTCCTTCCGCCTCGGGGGCCCCTCCGCTGTGTCGTCCATACGGACGACGGTACTGCGCGGGGACGCGGAAATGTGCGGAAGAATCGAACCGGGCGCCCCGCGGATACAGCCGCAACGCCTACACCGAGATCCGCTTCTGCTCCCCGACGCCGAAGACGCCGTCGACCTTCAGCGACGCGTTCTCGGCCTCGATGGTGCCCTCGTACCAGCCGTAGGGCGCGTAGTACTCGGCGAGCGCCTTGCGCGGTCCGACGTGCTGCGTCGACCGGACGGTCGGCGTGAAGGTGACGTCGACGGCGCCGGCCTCGTCGCGGATGAACCACTTCCCCCACGGGCCCTCGGGCCGCGTGACCGTGACGGCGGGCAGTCGGTGCACCTGGTCGCCGATCCAGATCGCGTTCTCGTTGAACACCCCGGGATTGCAGATCTGGTTGTCGGTGAGGTTGAAGCCCTCGACGACGCCGTCCTCACGACGGCGGATACCGGTCACCCAGTCGTACTTCATCGGCCGCGGGTAATCGCCGTGATGATCATCGAGGATCAAGAAGCCGCGGTCGTCGGCCAGACCGAGACGCTCGCCGTCGATGACGATGGAGCCCGCGGCGGGCATCATCGCCTTGTGTGAGTACAGCGCCCTGGTGTCGTCGAAGGGATGCACGATCACCAGGTGGCCGGCACGGTCTGCGGCGCCGGTGATGTGCAGACCCATCTCCGGGCGCAGCGCGGTGCCGCGCTGGGTCGCGTCGACGGTCAGGACGCCGTCAGAGCCGTCGTGGCCCGAGAGGTCATTGCCGATCTCGATCTTCAGGCCCGCGAACTCCCCCGACGACACGGTGCCGTCGAGGCCGCGCGCGACGTCGAGCAGGTTCGACGGCAGCTTGGTCTCGAACCGCTTGATGGTCGCCGCCTGCTTGTCGACGATCAGAACCTGCAGCAGCCCAAGGGCTTTCGCGTTGTAGACGGCACCGAGGACGAAGTGGCGGTCGTCGCCGAGCTGGAACGCCTCCCACTCCTTCAGGCCGAGGTTTCGCACGCGACGTCGAGCGCCGACGAATTTTCCGGTGCCTGCGGCGTCGAGTGGATTGATCGTCGGGATGGAGCCGGTGTACGTGCCGAAGTTGTAGTGCCCGGACGGGGCGACCAGCGACTGCGGCGGCGCGACGGCGGCGGGAGGAAAGACCACGGTGTTCATCGCCCTCGACGATAGCCGGGTGCGAGAACCGGTGGCGGAGGGGCTTGGCAAGTAACTTACTCAGTAGTAAGGTTTTGTCATGGCTATTAACCTTGAGCTCCCGGAGAAGCTGAACTCCACGGTCGAGCGCGCCCGCCTTGCTGCCGAGCACATCTTCCGGCCCATCTCCCGCAAGTACGACAAGGCCGAGCACGAGTACCCCACGGAACTCGACGAACTCGGCAAGATCGCCAAGCAGGCGCGCAGCGGCGACAAGGACGCCGACAAGGGTGCTGACAAGGGTGAGACCGTGAACGGCGCCAACATCCGCTCGGTGCTCAACGCACGTGAGCTGAGCTGGGGCGACGTCGGACTCATGCTGTCGATCCCCTACCAGGGCCTCGGCAACGCCGCCATCGCCGCCGTCGCGAACGACGAGCAGCTGGAGCGCTTCGCCGACGTCTGGGCCGCCATGGCCATCACCGAGCCGAGCTTCGGCAGCGACTCCGCCGCCGTCTCCACCACCGCGGTGCTCGACGGCGACGAGTACGTCATCAACGGCGAGAAGATCTTCGTGACCGCCGGGTCGCGCGCCGATCACGTGGTCGTGTGGGCCACCCTCGACAAGAGCGTCGGCCGCGCCGCCATCAAGAGCTTCGTCGTGCCGTTGAACAGCACGGGCGTCACCGTCGCCCGCCTCGAGGAGAAGCTGGGTCTCAAGGCGTCCGACACCGCCGTCATCGTCTTCGACGACGTCCGCGTCCCCGCCGAGAACCTTCTCGGCTCCCCCGACATCGAGGTCCGCAAGGGCTTCGGTGGCGTGATGCAGACCTTCGACAACACCCGTCCGGTGGTCGCGGCGATGGCAGTCGGCCTGGGCCGTGCCGCCCTCGAGGAGCTGCGTCGCATGCTCGAAGAGGCCGGTCACGAGATCGACTACGACCGTCCCGCCGCAGCTCAGCACGCCTCCGTCGCCGACTTCATCCGCCTGGAGTCCGATTGGGAGGCCTCGTGGATGCTGGCCCTGCGCGCCGCGTGGATGGCCGACAACAAGACGCCGAACTCCGCCGAGGCGTCGATGAGCAAGGCGAAGGCCGGTCGCATGGTCACCGAGCTCACCAACAAGGCCGTCGAGATCGGCTCCACCGCAGCCTTCTCCGAGACCGAACTCCTGGAGAAGTGGGCGCGCGACTCCAAGATCCTGGACATCTTCGAGGGCACCCAGCAGATCCAGCAGCTGATCATCGCCCGCAAGGTCTTGGGCAAGAACAGTGCCGACCTCAAGTAGGAGACGCATCAGTGCAGCGCTGGGGCCGGCATCGCGAGGTGCCGGCCTCCTCGCGTGCGCAGCGGCGATCGCGCTGACCACCGCGTGCGGCAGCGATGCCCCGGCGGACGACCCGAGTTCGACGGCGGCTCCGACGTCGCAGACTCCCCTGCCGCCGCCACCCACCAAGGGCACCGTGCCGTGGGGCGCCGACCTGAACGGCTTCGCGCAGAAGGAGGTTCGCTGCGACGGCGGCGACATCGCAGTCCGCATGATGTGGACCGGCGAGAACCGTTTCGTCGCCTGCCGGAACCTCAAGGGCATCCGCTACCTGAAGGCGTGGACGCGGGCTCAGCCGTCGAGCACCAGCGACACGCGCCGACCGTTCGTCGCGATGCGCGGCGAGTTCTTCACCGACACCCCGAACTCCATGCAGTTCACGACGTCCGACGGCGCGAAGTTCGACCTCGGCCCCACCATCGTCACCATCCAGTGGCCCAAGGCGAACGGGTCGAGGAAGACGATCTCGACGTCGTACACCACCGGCGCGGGGTGGACGCGGCTCGACTGAGTCCGCGCCCTACCCCTCCAGCGCCCGCGGCATGTACATGATCACGGCGACGCCGACGAGGCAGATCAGGGCACCGATCACGTCCCAGCGGTCGGGGCGGAAGCCGTCGACCACCATGCCCCAGATCAGTGATCCGGCGACGAAGACACCGCCGTACGCTGCGAGGATGCGGCCGAACTCGGCGTCGGGCTGCAGCGTGGCGACGAAGCCGTAAAGGCCGAGCGCCACCACTCCCGCGCCGATGAACAGCCAACCGCGGTGCTCGCGGATCCCCTGCCAGATGAGCCACGCGCCGCCGATCTCGGCGACGGCGGCGAGGACGAACAGCAGGATCGAGCGGGTCACGGTCATGCCGTCATGATGCCAGCCCGACGACTTCGTGCAGGCCCTCGCCTGAGACCGGCGTCGCTGCTACCCTCCCAACTAGAACGTGTTCCAATTCAGGGAGAAGAAATGACTGCTGAGCAGCAGGAGATCGGTCTGTCGGACAAGATCGCCGCGACCGTCCAGGCGTACATCGACGGCCTCAACTCGGGCACCGCCGACGACATCGCCGACCTCTACGCCGATGGCGCGACCGTCGAAGACCCCATCGGCGCACCCGTTCGCAGCACGCGTGCCGAACTGGTCGAGTTCTACGGCATCATCACCGGCCTCGACAGCCGCGACGCCGAGCTCAAGTGGACCAAGATCGCCGGCGACACCGCGGTCTTCGAGTTCACGCTGGTCACCGGGGTGGCGGGCTCGAAGTTCGAGATCACCCCGGTCGACATCATGGTCTTCGACGACGACGGCAAGATCGTCAGCATGCGCGCCGTGTGGAGCCAGGAGGACCTGAAACAGGTCTGAGCGGACGAGCTCTGCCTGGACTCAGCGGTTCCGGGATGCCCGCGGGCGCAGGACGATGTCGGTGGGGTGCGCGTCCGCGGGGGTGTTGACGGCGTTGGCGACGGCCGCGGCGACCGTCTCGGGCCGCAGGTACTTCGACGGGTCGTAGTCGGCGCCCTCGAAGGCGACGATGTCACGTTGCATGTCGGTGTCGATACGGCCGGGGAAGATCGACGTCACGCGGAGCGTGGGCTCTTCGTTGCGGATGCCGTCTGCGAGCGCACGAAGTGCGAATTTGCTTGCGGCATAAGGGGTCCAGTTGGCACGGACGTTCATTCCGGCACCGGAGTTCAGGAACACGATGTGCCCGCTGCGGGAGCGGAGGGCGGGGAGCAGCAGCCGGGTCAGCTCGGCCGCGGCGATCACGTTGACGTCCATCACGTGCCGCCACTCCTCGACGGGGGTGTCGGCGACGGCCTCCAGGCTCGATGCCACACCCGCGCTGTGGACCAGCACGTCGAGCGCGTCCACGGTCTCGACGACCGTCTCCAGCGCGGCGTAGTCGGTGATGTCGACGGGCAGGGTCACGGCACCGTCGAACTCCATGGCCAGGGCGTCGAGCTCCGCGGAGCCGCGGCCACCCAGCAGAAGGTCGTGGGTCGGTGCGAGAGCGCGAGCGATCTGCGCACCGACGCCACGACTGGCTCCGGTGATCAAAGCGGTAGGCATACCGCTGATCCTATTTCGTTCAGTACTCCTCGGCGCCGACCAAAACGGCTTCGGGAGTCACTTCGTGCTCGTCGGGCTTGCCCTCGCCGGCGATGAGCAGGGCGGCGACGGCGATCGCGCAGTAGCCCGCGGCGAACCAGAACGGTGCGGCCATGCCGAACCACTGGGCCAGGTAGGCGACCATGATGGCCGACGCGGCGGCGCCCATCCAGCGCAGGAAGCTGTAGCCGGCGCTGGCGACCGAACGCGGCGTCGAGCTGTCGGCGGCGGACATCGCCACGCCCGTGAACAGGGTGTTCAGTACGCCGGACGGGATGCCGGAGAGCACGACCGCCAGGCCGATCAGCCACACCTCGTGGTCGACGACGCCGATCGCGGCCATCACCATGGTGACGAGGTAGGCGGCGATGGCGGCGAGGACGCCCCCGCGGGCACCGATGGCCTGGGCCACGCGCGGGCCGATGAAGACGCCGGCCAGCGCGGTCAGCAGGCCCCACCCGAAGAAGACGATGCCCGCGTAGATCGGGCGCAGACCCATGGCGATGGGCGACCAGGCGATGACGGTGAACAGCGCGCCGGTGTAGAACGCGGAGCCGATCGAGTTGATCAGGAGGGTGCGGTTCTTCAGGGCCTTGATCGGATCGAGGAGGTTCACCGACTGGCGCTGCGCGCGCGGGCCGTCGGCGGGCAGCATCATGGTGCACAGGATGGCGCCGGCCAGCATCAACAGTGCGGTGCCTGCGAACGGTGCGCGCCAGGTCCATTCACCGAGCACGGCGCCCAGCAGGGGACCGACCGCCAGGCCCACGCCGAGGGCGGCCTCGTACAGCAGGATCGCACCCTGCTGGCCGCCCTTGGCTTGGCCGACGATGAACGCCAGCGCGGTGGCGATGAAGAGCGCGTTGCCCAGACCCCAGATCACGCGCAGGGCGATCAGCTGGTCGATGTTCGCCGCGAAGGCCGAGACGCCGGCGGCGATGACGATGCAGACCAGTCCTGCCGTCAGTGTTCGCTTGGGTCCGAACCGGTACGCGGCCCAGCCGGTGATCAGCATCGCCACCACCTGAACGCCCATGTAGACGCCGAACAGCAGCGTCAGCTTGGTCTCCGGTGCGCCGAGCGCCTCGCGGATGGTGTTCAGGATCGGGTCGACGAGGCCGATGCCCATGAAGGCGATGACCGCGGCGAACGCGGTCACCCACACGGTGCGGGGTTGGCCCTTGAGGGCCGCTGTCAGAGAGTGCTCATCGGCGCTCATGCGTTCTCCATTCTGGTCTGCAGTTCGCGCAGGGCGGGCAGGGCCGCCATCAGCGCTGCGCGGTGTTCGTCGGACAGAGTCTCCAGAGTCCGGATGACGGTGTCGTCACGGCTCGTCCGGATGTTCCGGATCAGCGCGGCGGCTTTGTCTGTGGTGGCGACGACGACGGCGCGACGATCGGTCGGGTCGGGTTCGCGGGTCACGAGGCCCTCGCGGAGGAGGCCGTCGACCAGTGCGGTCGCGGTCGGCATGCGGACGGATTCGCGCTCTGCGAGTTCGCCCATCCGCATCGGGCCGTGATCGACGAGGACCGAGAGCGCCGAGGCCTGTGCCGCGGTCAGCTCGCTGATCGGGGCGTTGCGGCGCAACGTCAGATACAGGCGGGTGACGGAGTGGCGCAGGCCTGAGGCGAGGTCGTAGGTCGAATCGTTGCTCACAGTTCATAAGGCTAATACTTAGGGTTACGAAGTAAAAGGGACGGCGACGTGCCGCGGAGTGGTGACCAGGGGAGACGGCCGCTGAGAATGGCGAAGATCACTCCGCGTGTGCGGTCGGCGAGTCGCCAGGGGGACTGATCGTGGCAGTACTCGGGTCAGAACCGCCCGCCGGTGCCGATGCGGCCCGACGTCGACGACCCGCCGAACGAGCCCGGGCTGCGCCCCCCGGTGCTGTACCCGAGGTGACCCGCCGGCTGCCACGCGGCCTCGCTCGGGGACCCCGGCAGCACGCTGTCGACCAGGGTTCCGGTCAGAACGGCGTCGGTCGCCGGATCGTCCGGTTGCTGGTCGCGCCAGGCGGCGACGTCGGCGAGCGCGGCGTCGAGCGTCTGGTCCGCGTAGTCGGCGGCCTGCCGTGCGTCGGCGTCGGGCACCTCGTCGTCGGTCGCGATCAGGTCCTGCGCCACCGAGAGGAGGGTGCGGGCACGGGCGCCGACCGCGCCGCGGCGGGTGTCGATGAAGTCCGAGGCGAGCTGGATCTTCGCCTCGGCGATCCCGAGTTCACCGTCCACGTCGTGGTCTGCGGAGTCGACCGCGTCGAGCAGTTTGTCGGCGGTGTCGAGCGCGACCTCGGCGGAACGGATGGCGGCTCCGGCCGGCCCGCGCTGGTCGGCGGGCAGAGCGGCGGCTTCACGGCCCTGGTCGACGCTGTCCTCCGCGAACTGCAGATGAGTGCGGGCCAGGTCGATGTTGTCGTGGATCGCCGAGACGTCGCGCTCGTCGGGCAATCCGGCGAGCGTGGCCTCTGTCCCGGGTAGACGCGCCGCGGTCTCCGCGATCCGGTCCGCGAGTGCGTCGAGCCGATCGTTCGCGTCGACGACGAGGTCGCGCTTCGCGTCGAACGCTGTCACCTGCGTGTCCAGGCGCGAATCGGCATCGGAGCAGGCGGTGATGATCTCGACGAGCAGGGCGCGCTGCTCGTTGTCGACGGCGTCTTCGGTGTCGAGTCGATGACGGAGTGCGAACGACGTCGCGAGTGCGCTCTGCGCTGCCACCAACGCGGTGGCGAACGGTGCGACGGCGGCGTCATCGAGCTCGTCGATCGCGACGGTGAGCTCATCTGCGCTGGTCCGGACGGCGTTGTCGGTGGCGACGAGCACCTCGCGTGACCACGCGTGCAGGTCGTCGAGCGGTTCCTCCGTCAGCTGGTCGACGGTCAGGGACTCGTCGGGCTGCGTCAGGTCGTCGAGGTCGTCGTCGGTCCGGCGGCGGGCGAGGTAGACCAGGCCGGCCAGGATCAGCAGGAGCACGACGACGATGACGCCGACGATCAGCCAGAAGTGCGAATTGCTGTCCGCGGCGTCGTCGATGCCGGTGATCGTGTTCTCCGCGGCCTTCGCCCACTGCTTCTTCTCGAGCTCGGGTTTCAGGGTGTCGTTCGCGACCTCGTCGATCTCCTCCTGTGAGAGATCGTCGATCGCAGTGGGTGCGGTGAGCCGGTACTGCCCGGTCTTGGTCGACACCGCCAGGAGGACGTCCCGATCACCGAAATCGCTGAGGTCGGTGGTGGCGTTCGCCCACGCCGCCGGTGTCATCGAATCGAAGTCGTCGACGACGACCACCCACATCTGGATGTGGCGATTGCTGTCGAGCTCGTCGAGCGCGGTCTCGAGCTTCTCGTGGTCGGCCTCGTTGAACACGCCCGCGGTGTCGACGATGCGGTCCGCCATGCGGAGCGGTGCCTGAGCGTTCGCGACGCCCGGACCGGCGACGATCGTGACGAGAGCGGCGAGCGCGGCGGCGACGGTCAGGAGGAGACTGGTCGCCCCGGCAGGGCGTCGGGTGCGCGCAGAGATCATGGACCCAATCTAGTCGGTGATTCCGACACTTCCAGGTCCTCGGCCACCGCGTGGTGGGTAACGAATCGGATGCGATCATGGGGGCGGTGTCGCCGCTTCGAACGATGCCCGTCTTGTCGTCTGAGTAGACGACGAGGTCGAGACCGCAGACGGAGGGGACGACCGTGAGTGAGCGGTGGGACGTCATCGTCGTCGGAGCCGGGCCGAACGGGCTGACCGCGGCAGCGGTGATGGCACGTGCCGGACGGTCGGTGCTGGTTCTGGAGGCCGCCGACCAGATCGGCGGCGGCACCCGCACCGATGAGGCGTTCGGCGCCGGGATCCGTCGCGACCTGTGCGCGGCGGTGCATCCGACCGGCTATTCGTCGCAGGCGTTCGCTGAACTCGGCCTGGCCGACCGCGTCGAGTGGCTGGTCCCGGAGGTGTCGGTCGCGCATGTCTTCGACTCCGACGACGGGCTCGGCATTCATCGCGGGACCGACCGCATCGCCGATGATTTCGGCCGCGACGCCGCCGCGTGGCGACGAGGGGTGCTCTTCGGTGCGGACGCCGCTCACGATGTCTTCGGCATGCCCGGGATCCCGGCGCACCCGCTGTCCATGGCCGGATTCGGGCCTGCGGCGCTGACGCCGATCGACGCCTTCGTCCGTGGCGCGTTCCGCGATGAGCGCACCCGGACCGCATTCGCAGCGATCGCGGCTCACGCCGGGCGGCCGACCACGTCGCTCGGCTCCACCGCCGCCGGGCTGCTCCTCGGGATGTTGATCGAACCCGGGTGGCCGATCGCCGCGGGCGGCTCGCAGTCGGTGGCCGATGCGCTCGCCGCGATCGTCGTCGAGCGGGGCGGCCGCATCGAAACCGACTGTCACATAGCTCGTTTCGCGGAGTTGCCGCGCGCAGACCAGATCTTCTTCGATGTCTCACCGCGCGCACTCGCGCAGATCATGGGGGAGCGGCTGCCGTCGCGCTATGCGCGGGCGCTCGATCGGTACCGATACGGCGGCGGCGTGTGCAAGGTCGACTTCCTTCTGCATGAGCCGATTCCGTGGGCCGACGGTGTCGCCGACGCCGCGACCCGGACGGCGACCTTCCACATCGCTCGGGACCGAGCGCAGATCCGCGGGACCGAGGCCGCGGTGGACGCCGGCAGCGTGCCCGACCGCCCGTGGATCCTGGGTGGGGAGCCGACGCGCATCGACCCGTCGCGTGCGCCCGACGGCGTGCACCTCGCGTGGTCCTATTGCCACGTTCCCTCGGGCTGCGACGTCGACATGACCGAGCCGATCGTTGCCGAGATCGAACGCTGCGCCCCGGGCTTCCGCGACGTGATCGTCGAGCGGATCGTCACCACCGCGACGGGGTTCGAGGCGCACAACCCCAACTACATCGGCGGTGACATCAACTGCGGCGCAAGCACTCTCACGCAGTTGCTGGCGCGCCCGGTGCCGTCGCTGCGACCCCACGCGACGCCGGTTCCGGGGGTGTACCTCTGCTCATCCGCCACCGCGCCGGGCGGAGGAGTGCACGGCATGTGCGGCTATCGAGCGGCACGGACGGCGCTGCGGGACCGCTGACGGTCAGCGCACCACCAGGTCGGTGGTCGTCGCGCTCAGGGTGATCGGAGTGATCCGCTTTCCGCGCATCCACGCGTCGACGAACCGTCGGACCTCGGGATCGTTCGCCCGCGCGCGATAGACGTCGCGTGGAATCTCGATCGCACCGATCAGGTGCCGAGGAGTCTTCGTCAAACCGACATGACCTGGCGTCATCCGCATGCCGTCGGCGGTGTGCAGGAGGACGGGGATTCTGGTGCCCGACCGCGTCGTGACGGTGGCCGCACGGGAGGTGACCGCTGGATCGAAGTTCGCCACCGACAGCCGGTAGCCGGACGGTGCGGCCTTCAGCCCCACCCGGTCGAGCAGGCGAGGATCGACGACCGAATAGGGGAGACCGATGTCGATCAGCGTCTGCGCGTCGACGGCGGCCGACCGTGACGGGAGCGACGCGGACAGGTTCCACGGTTTGGGCGCCGCGAGGGTCTCCGAGGAGCGGTCCGTCGCCGAGTTCTCCAGAACGGTTCCCTGCAGCGGCGTCCCGGTCGGGGTGAAGCTCCAGGCCTTCGCGTGAAGCTCCTTGTGCCAGAAGCCGGTTGCGCCGTCTCGACGTCCCTCGACGCGGAGCTCGCGCTGTTCGGGGCCGGGCCGCGGTGAGACGACGGTCAGCGCCGAGGTGATCTCGCCGGGGATCTTGGGCTGGCGGGTCCAGTCGGGTGCGGGGAGTTGGACGGCCGCCGTCGACCGGTCCCACGTCTCCTGCATCAGGTTGGTGGCGCTCGGCTTGCCGGTCTGTGGTTCCCAGCTGTACCGGAAGAACACCGAATCCGATCCGGACGAGTCGAAATCGAAGGTGCGCGTGAACATGTCGCCGTAACGATTCGTCACGAACATCGTCGACGCCGACGCGGCGAGCGCCACCGACTGGAAGCGTCCGCCGAGGGGACTGCCGACCTCGTAGCTGTCGTCGTTGGGGAGCCACGGGTCGGCGTAGGTGATGCGGCTGCCGTCGCCGGTGAGGGCCGGGATCATCGTCATCTTGGCCATGCCCGACGGATGGACGCGCCCGGCGATGTCGAGGTACGCGCGGTTGTCCCTGGGTGACGTGACGCTCAGCGCCCAGCCGCCTGTGCGGTCGTCGGGGAGCTTGCGGCCGGGTGCCGTCCACAGCATCGCGCCCCAGGCCGACGTCCAATTCCACAGCAGCGGTGACTGATTCACGTTGTCCATCGTGTAGATCCAGCCCGCGCGGTCGATGCCGACCAACTCGTCGTCGTCGAGCGAGATGGCGCGCAGCTTGCCGCTCAGGCACGACGGCAGGCGGACGGTCCGCCACGTCCGGGTGGCGCGCGGTCGGGTCACCAGGCGGCCGCTGTCGAGGAGTGCGAACTCCCAGTAGCGGTTGAACTGCGTTGTCTCCGTGCGCATGTCGACGCGCGCCGGCGCGTGCGTACCCGTGTACCTCGGGAAGGTGTTCAGCCCGGTGCGATCGCCGGTCGACGGGACGCCCGGCGGCGCCTGCGCGGTGCCGAACGGAACGCAGGGGGCGGGGCCCGCGTGGGCTTGCGGCACGGCGGGCAGGGTCAGCGCGGTGAGTGCTGCCGCACCCGCGACTGCGGCGCGGAGAGCGTGCTTCCGACGTCTGTTCCGGGATAGTGCCAGGTGTCGCATGATCGGACTATATCGACCTTGATCGATCGATCAGATGACTTCGCGGGACTCGACACGGATCGGTTCAGCCTCGCGCATCCCGCCACCGAACCAGCGCGTCGACCGCCGTGAGGTCGTAGTCGGGGCCACCCGACGCGACGGTCAAGAGGGTGACACCCTCCGCGGTGATCTCGTCGGCGAAGCCGAGCATGGCGTCGACGTCGCCGTCGAACTTCACCTCCGCAGATCGCTCGATCTCCGCCGGGTCACGCCCGGCATCGGCGCAGTGCTGAGCGAGGACCGAGGACTTGTGGCGGTAGGTCTCCACGTCGACGAAGGCATGCCAGATGTCGGCGTGGTTCGCGACATGCTTGAGCGTCTTCTTCTCTCCGCCTCCGCCGATCAGGATCGGAATGTCGCGCACGGGTTGCGGATTCAGCTTCGACAGCCGGCTCTCGATGCGAGGCAGCGCCTCCCCGAGGGCGTCGAGCCGGCTGCCCTTGGTGCCGAAGTCGTAGCCGTACTCGGTGTAGTCGCGCTGAAACCAGCCGGCACCGAGACTGAGGATCAGGCGGCCGCCGCTGATGTGGTCGACGGTCCGCGCCATGTCGGCGAGGAGGTCGGGGTTCCGGTAGCTGTTGCAGGTCACCAGCGCGCCGATCTCCACGCGCGAGGTCTGCTCCGCCCACGCGCCGAGCATCGTCCAGCACTCGAAGTGGGCGCCGTCGGAGTCGCCGTACAGCGGGAAGAAATGATCCCAGTTGAAGACGACGTCCACGCCCGCGTTCTCCGCGCGCATCACCGCATCGCGGATCAGGCCGTACTCGGGAGCGTGCTGGGGCTGAAGCTGGACACCGATGCGGATGCGCGAAGTCATGGTCACCAGTGTGCCGCGCACCCTCGACCCGCGCCCGTTCTTGCCATATGCGCAAAGCGCCGGGACACGGCGTCTGCGGATGTGACAGCGTCGAAGGGTGAGCGAACATCAGCACAGTCACGACGGACACCACGGGAACGACGATCAGCAGGCGCCGGTCCACCCCGTCACCGCCGACGAGTGGGACGACCTCTACCGCACGTCCGACCGACTCTGGACCACCAACGTCAACCCGGCCGTCATCGCCGAGATCACCGGTCTGGCACCCGGATCCGCGTTCGACCTGGGATCCGGCGAGGGGGCCGACGTCCGGTGGCTGGCCGATCAGGGCTGGACGGTGGTCGGCGCCGACATCTCCCGGGTGGCGCTGGAGCGGGCGAAGGCCGCTGATTCACGTGAAACAATTACATGGATGTCATTCGACGTGACTGTCGATGATTTCGACCGGCAGTACGACCTCGTCACCGCCAGCTACTTCCACATCGCGAGCGACGACGAGGCCACGCTGCACAAGCTCGCCGGCGCCGTCGCTCCCGGTGGCACCCTCCTCGTCGTGATGCACGACCCCGAGGGGATGCGCGCTCACGGTCGCAGTCCCGAGGGTTTCCTCTGGCCCGACGACATGGTCAGGATCCTCGGCGACGGCTGGACCGTCGTCACCAACGAGAACCGGGCACGCGGAATCCCCGCCGGGGGCGGTCACCACGTGAACGACGTGGTGCTGAGGATGGTGCGGGAGGGGTAAGTCGGTCGGTATCGCAAAGGTCAGACTTGCACCCGGAGGTTGTCGATTCTCTTGTTTCGAGCGTCGAGGAATCGTCGAGCCGCTTGCATGTAGATGTTGTACTCATCCGCATCTCGTGGGTGACCGGGTCGATCGAAGTCATCGAACGGCAGCATGAAGTGGACATCGTTGGTCTTCGGGTCCGCGAGGTCTTGAAGCTCGAAGAACTCGATGAATCCACAGAACGAATCGAACAGATCGAAGTATGCACTGTTCGCGGTCAACACCTTCGAGAGTGGATTCGCCTCGCCCCTATAGTGCCGTCGCACGCATTCGAGCGTCAGATCCAGCCTGTCAGCAACGCGACTGTTGAAGCCGCGCATCCCGTTGATCGTGCCGGCACCTTTGATGTTCGTGCTGGGCCAGATCATCATGCTGCCGATTGTGTACCGGTGCTGCTGGAATGATCGCCGCTGGCGCAACGGGATCTCCTGCAAAGTGCTCTCCATTCGCTTCCAGCCGAGAAATGCCGGTACGCAGGTGTCGCTGGACAAGGCGAAGTCTCCCAACTCGGACGTGTGGCTCAGATAGCGCCCTCGATGGTCCGTCTCCAGAGTGAATACCGATCCACCGGGTAGCGGCCGACTCCACAATGCAGCGTGGTACCTCCGCAGCGTTGGACTCGTGGCGTCCGGGTCAGTGCCGGGCGGAGTATCGGATCGGAAGTCGAAGGTCACGTCGACCGTGTTCCGTGACCTCCGAATCCTTCTCATCCTTGCTCGGCCATCTTTGGTGCCATCGCCTCCATGTGGCTCATCACCTCGACGATCGCGGCCGACTGCTGGTCTGGCGGATAGCCATACTTGCGCAGCAGTCGCTTGATCGACGTCCGCAATTTGGCGCGCACATCCTCGCGAACAGTCCAGTCCACACGTGTGTCGCGGCGCATCGTGGCGACGAGGTCGCGGGCGATCTGTGCGAGGACGTCATCGCCCATCACGTCGACGGCGGACTCGTTCTGGTGGACGACGTCGTAGAACGCGAGTTCGTCGTCGGTGAGCGGGGGGGTGAACTGTTTTCCGCGCTCCGACTCGGCGACGACGTCCTTTGCCAAGTCCGCCAGTTCGGCGAGAACTTCGGCAGCCGTCAATTGCTGGTTGGTGTACTTCAGCATCAGCGCATTGATGCGCTCAGAGAACTGCTTCCGGCGAACGTCGTTGTTGCTTGTCGATGTCCGAGCCTGATCCTGCAGGCTTGTCTTCAATGCCTCGATCGCCAGGTGGACCTTGCTCTCAGACTGCGCATCCTGGACCCACTCGGGTGTCAGATAGCGGAGATCGGGCAGGGCAAGGCCGGCTTCCCGGTAGATGTCGAGCACTCCGGGGCTGGTCGCGGAGTCTACGATTAGTTCGCCGAGCTGGCGTTTGATGTCGTCAGGAATAGGTTCACCGCGGCTGATGCGGTCCTGAGCATCCATCTTGGCGAGCCACGAGCGCACCTCCTCGTAGAAGCGCACCTCGGGGCGGGACTTCTCGAGTTCGGCGGCGGTCTCCGACGGGACTACGCCGGACGTAGCTGCCGCTGCGATCGACCAGGCTCTGGCCAGCTTGGCGGCGCGATCTCGGAAACGGTCGGCAAGGGGGCGCGCATCGGGATTCACGTCGTCCTTGTTTCCCGGCGTGAGCGGCGACCGCAGCGCGCTTGTCACGTTGGAGACGGCCTTCATGTAGTTGCCAGTCGCGCGCACGGTCTCGCGCCACTCCGACCCGACGATCGCCTCGATCTCGGCAAGCAGGGTGTGGACGATCATCGCTGCTTCGGCGATGTCCTGGCCGACGATCCGATCACCGGTATCGGACGTGTTCTGGGTGAACTCGCTCAACGCCTTCGTGAGGTTGTCTGCGAGCGGTGAATACGCGACCAACAGGCCGTCCTGCTTACCGCGGTACGTGCGGTTGACGCGCGCGAGCGTCTGCATCAGCAGGGCTCCCTTCAACGGCCGGTCCACGTACAGTGTGTGCAACGCGGGGGCGTCGAAGCCGGTGAGCATCATGTCCTTGACGATGACGATCTCGAGTTCATCGTCGGGATCCTTCATCCGCTGCTTGACCGCAGCGGTGGCGCTGGGGCGCCGCATGTGCTTCCGGATTTCTGCGGTGTCGCCGGGTGCAGCGGTGTAGACGACCTTGATCTTCCCCTTGTCGTCGGCGTCGTCGTGCCAGTCCGGTCTGCGTTCGATGAGTTGTTCGTACAGGCGTGCAGCGATTGAGCGGGTTGCGCACACGATCATCGCCTTGCCTGGTCCGCCGATGAACGGGGTCATCAGCTCGCGACGCGTCTCCCAGTGCAGGACGAGGTCGTCGGCCAGGACGCGAAGCCGTTCGGGCGCACCGTAGATGGTGTCGAGAACTGCGACGCTCTGCTGGATCCGGTCCTTGTCGGCGTCGTCGAGCTCGCTGGTGAGTTCCTCGGCGGCGTCATCGATCTGCTCGTCGTCGACTCCATCGACGCGTGCGAGCTTGATCAGGCGTGGTTCGAATGACACCGGCACGGTGGCCCCGTCGGCGACGGCACGGTGGAGGTCGTAGATGTCGATGTCGTCGCCGAAGACCTTGCGCGTATCGCGTTCGGCTTCAGCGATCGGTGTTCCGGTGAATGCGATGAGCGACGCGTGCGGCAGTGCGTGCTTGAGGTGAGCGGCGTAGCCGTCGATGTTGTCGTAGTGGCTTCGATGCGCTTCGTCGGCCATGACGATGATGTTCCGACGATCCGACAGCAATGGGTGATCGCTTCCGGATTCGCGCTCGTCCTTGGTGAGTCCGAACTTCTGCAGCGTCGTGAAGTAGATGCCACCGCTACGGCGCTGCGTGAGTTCGGTGCGGAGTTCGTCTCGACTCCCGACCTTTCTCGGTGACTCGGGCAGCAGAGTGGACACCTTGAAGCCGTCGAAGAGCTGCGTGTCGAGTTCGGTGCGGTCGGTCAGCACGACCACCGTCGGGTTCGCCAGTCGCGGGTGACGCATCACCTTGGCGGTGTAGAGCTCCATCTCCATCGACTTGCCGGATCCTTGGGTGTGCCAGACGACGCCGGCACGGCCGTCGGAGTCGACCGCGGTGACCGTGCTGGCTACCGCCTTCGTCACCGCGAAGTACTGGTGCGGCTTGGCGATTCGCTTGCGGAGCCCCGTATCAGTCTCGTCGAAGGCCGTGAAGTCTCGGAGCAGTTGGCCGAATCGCTCAGTGTTGTACAGCCCGTACAGGGTGGCCGCGAGCTCGTTGAGCGGCTCATCGTCGCTGAGGGGGTGGTCGAAGTCGACCAGCGCGCCGTCGTCATCGACGTTCCACGGGGCGAAGTGGTTCCACGGGGTGAACGGGGTGCCGTAGCGCGCCGTGACCCCGTCGGACACGACGACGAAGTCGACGAACCGGAAAGCCATCGGGAACTCGGAGACGTAGGTCTGGATCTGGTTGAACGCGACCTCGGTGGTGGCTCCTGCGGCGGCAGCCTGCTTCAGTTCGATGATCGACATCGGCAGCCCGTTCACGTACAGCACGATGTCGAAGCGACGCTCGTGTTCGCGACTGCGAATGGTCACCTGATTGACCGCGCGGTAGATGTTCCGCGCCGGATCGCCGGAGATCAGTCGGATGGTGGGGGTCACCTCCTGCCCGTCGTGATCGACGTAGGTGATGCCGCGGTACCCGTTGACGAGGTACTCGTGCAGTCGGTAGTTCTCGGTGATGCCGTCCTGCGACTTGGGCGTCAGGATCTCCGCCATCGCCTGCTCGAGGTAGGTGTCGGGGACCCCGGGGTTGAGGTTGCGCAATGCCTTGCGCAAGGTGCCGCGCAAGATGATGTCGCGCCAGGTTTCGCGCTCTCCAGTGCCTGGGGCGACATCGCGGCCCTCGCAGTGCAGCCAGTCGGACTCGGCGAGCTCGTGCAGAGCCCACTGCTCCCAGTCGGCTTCGTTCATGATTCCAGCCATGTCAGCATTCTCCTTCAGTGGGTTTCGCTGGTGTCGTGTTGCGATGACTCGACTGTGCCCAACATTCAGACTGCGTGACATATGATCCGTCGATAAGGGGGGCTATCAATTAGGGAAACACGCGTATTCCTCGCTGCTAGTTGAAGCCCAGAATCTCCGTGCAAGCCTCCTCTAACCTCGGAGATGGTGCGCCTACCTCAGTTTTGTCTGGTTTTGTGCAACAATATGAGGAGTAGAAGACAGTGAGGATCTGACATGTCACAGCCTTGGCAGAACGAGGTACCGCAGACTCTCGTCGTCGGCGAAGACGACGCGGAAGAGTACCTTGGCCGACTCGGAATCACCATCGATCTGGTGCGCCTCGCGGTCGAGCGAGGCGAAGGCCGTGCGATGGAGGCGAGCGGCCCGGAGTACCCGCGTACCGCTGCGGGGCTGTCGCGGTGGATTGAGACCGTCGGGACCTTGCGGCGGGGCCTGGTCGGGGACGGATGGCAGTTGGAGGACGCGGAGAATCGACCGATCTGTGCCAACGCCGAGCGGACGATTCTTGTGGGTGTGCTGGGCGGGACGGCGGCGACTGGGGATCCGGATTCCGAGCTAGGGCCCAAAGCTCAGCGACGCAAGGGACCCGCGACTGATGCGGCGCTCCACGGGCAGTTGGTGCTCTATGTTCGCGCCGACCTCGTCGGTTCTCCCGTCGGCGTCACTCTGAGTGATCCGCCCCCGTCCGGAGCGTGGTTCGTTGTTTACCACCGGGGTGAAACCGGGGTGCAGGTCGAGGTGTCGTATCCCCGAGGGTCGACAGACGGACAGATCGACGGTTGGGTGGTTCGCATTCTGCTGCCACGCTTCACCCCCGACGCTGTCGACGTGTCCCCGCAAGATGTGGGCGGCGGCGATGTTGGATTCGATGTCACGCTTGCCTCCTGACTCCTTCGTTGATCCGGTACGTATCTCCTTGGCGCGGACCCGTCGGGGCCTCACCAAAACGGACCTCGCCAGAGCTCTTGGTGTGACGCCGCGCAGTATCACGCGATACGAGTCCGACGGTGCTCCTGCACACGCAGCGGCGGACCTGGCCGACGCCCTGGGGTTCCCCGCCGAGTTCTTCTTCGCCGCGCCCACCGTCGAGATCGAGCCGGGGCATGTGAACTTCCGTGCGGCGCGCCGGGCGGGGGCTCGACAACGCGCCGCAGCTGTTGCGGCCGGGACGATCGGGATTGAGGTCGACCGCTGGATCAGCGCGCGGTTCAACCTTCCCGAAGTCACGGTGCCGCCACGACTGGAATACGCCCCGGAGCTGGCGGCGCGTGTACTCCGTGGGAACTGGGCGCTCGGTGCCAAGCCGTTGCCGAATGCAGTCCAACTCGCCGAATCGCATGGGGTGCGCGTGTACATGCTGCCCTCGATCGCTGAAGAGGTCGACGCCTTCTCATGCTGGAATGGCGGCGTGCCGTACATCTTCCTGTCGCGTCGTCGGTCGCCGGAACGGATGCGATTCGACGTGGCGCATGAACTCGGTCACCTTGTGATGCATGAGAATCAAGCACTGGACGACGCAGCGCAGGAACGTGAGGCGGACCGGTTCGCGAGCGAGTTCCTGATGCCAAGGGAGGCGTTGCCGACCCAGATCCGGAGCAATCCGACAACGGCCGAAGTCCTGGAAGCGCGTTCGCGACTGAAAGTGTCGGCGATGGCGCTGACCCGCGCACTGCACCAGGCAGGGCGGGTCAGCGACTGGCACTACCGCCAGCTGTGCATCGACCTCTCGGGTCGGGGATACCGGTCGGGTGAGCCCGGCGGTATGCCTGCGCACGAGATGTCCCGAGTGTTCCCCCAAGTCCTAAAGGCGGTGTCCGCGAAGGATATCGCCGCCGATCTGCACGCCCCGCTCGACGATGTGCGGGCGTTGACGTTCGGCGTCGAACTGCACGTGGCGCTCTCGGACCGGGACTCGACGATCGAAGGATCCGAAGCGAATGGGGCGCGCCGACTGAGGCTGGTCTGAGGACAGACCGGCCCGCGCGGTTGTTCAAAGCACTTCGCCGGCACTATCCTCGGCTTGCTTCACCGTGATGCGGCCATCCATGAGGAGCGGGAGGAGCTCGTCACGGGTGCGGGCGAGGGTTTGGTTCTCTGAGCGAAGGCGACCGAGGAGAGATGTCACGGGTTCTGCGAACGCTGTGAACTGATCCAGTTCGGCTTTGTCGGGCCAGCTGAGAACGTAGTCAGCTAGACCTGATGCTTGTACGCGTTGGCGTCCCGATGTGCCGGTCATGGTCTTCGCAGCGTGGTCGCGGAAGTCTGACGATTGCGCGATGAGGAACGGGACGACCGCAGGAACCCCTGGCTTTGGTCGCATCACGATGAACTCAGTCGATCCGGTCCCGGTCTGGCCAGAGTCAAGGAAGTCGACGAGCGCAAGTTTTCCGTTCTCGAAACAGGGGGTGATTCGCGCTAGGAGTGTGTCGCCATTGATGAAGCGGGCACCTGAACGCGGTTCGCGTTCTCCCCAGGAGTCAATCAGAAGAGCGCCTTGGGGTAGTGATTTCATATCGACAAAGGGCGCGGTTGCTCCGTTTGTTCTCATGGTCCTGGGGTTGAGTTGAGCGATCTCATCCAATTCCACGGTTGACGTGGCGGATCGCTGTACCTGAGTCCAGCGGGCATCGAGTAGCTGGCGCACCAACTCGCCAGTGCGACGATTAACGGAAATCTTGTCGTCCAGGGCGCCTAGAACACGAGAAATTGCGGACTGCTCGGACAGCGATACCGCAGGGATCGTCAAATCTGCGAGAATCGTCAGGTTGGTGTGGGGAACGCCGGTTGTAATTGCGTGGTCGAGAATCGACTTCCGAAAAGCTGCGGTGGTACATGCGTAGTAAATGTATCGCGGATCAAACCTGGATTCATCGACTCGGAGCCGCATTTGGCTTTGAGAAACAACGTACTTGTCATAGGGCTCGTCGGGGACGATACTAACCTGGCCGAGAGTGCCGCGTTGCGTGAATATTAGATCGCGTGGGATAGCGGTGTTCTTGATTAAGTCAGCTTTGTACTTATCTGGTGTGACAAATGCAAATTCACCGTCAATTGAACCTGATCGGAGATTTGACCCTCGGATGACCGGAACCCCAGCTTCTGAGTAGTCGGTCGAGACCAAGTCGGAACCGAACGGGCCGCCGATCAATCCGCGATCCATCGCGACATCTCCTAGCCGAACGTTACGCATTCAGATCACCAAGCCTTGCCCGCACCACTGCGTCGAGCCGCACAGACTCATCGAGCGCCGCGGTCAGTTCTTGTGTCAGTCGTACGATCTTGTCGTCGATCGGTTCGGCATCTTCGGGGGTTGGCGCAGCTCCGACATACGGTCCAGGACTCAGCGCGTACTGGGCTTCACGGATCTCCTCCAGCGAGGCGCTCTTGCAGAAACCGGGTACGTCCTCGTAATCGCCGTCTGCGGACGGGCGGCCTCGCCATGTCCGGTAGGTGTTGGCGATCAGCTGGATGTCGTCGTCAGAGAGCGCTCGCTCCACCCGGTCGACCATGTGACCGAGGTGGCGGGCGTCGATGAACAGAACCTGTCGGCTGCGCTCCTGGGATCCGCTGGCGCCCTTGCCCTTCTGTCGAGCAAAGAACCAGACGCACACCGGGATCTGGGTGCCGCGGAACAGCTGGCCGGGGAGTGCGACGATGCACGAGACGATGTCGCCCTCGAGCATCATCTTGCGGATGTCACCCTCGCCGCCGGTGTTCGAGGTCATGGTGCCGTTGGCCATCACAATGCCGGCCTCGCCGGTCGGGGACAGCTTGGACCAGATGTGTTGCATCCATGCGTAGTTGGCGTTTCGAACCGGTGGCACACCGAAGCGCCAGCGATCGTCATCCTCACGGCGAGCCCAGTCCTTGATGTTGAACGGCGGGTTGGCGAGAACGTAGTCCATCGGCACTCCCGGATGGATGTCCCGTGCAAAGGTGTCCTGCCACCGTGAGCCCAGGCCGTGGGTGTCAATGCCATGGATCGCCAGGTTCATCTTCGCAAGTCGCCAGGTTCGCTCGTTGAGTTCCTGGCCGAAAACTGAGATCTTCGTCGGATCCTGGTGGTGCCGTTCCAGGAACTTCTCTGCCTGAACGAACATGCCGCCCGACCCGCAGCACGGGTCGTACACGCGACCTTCGGTGGGCTCCAGAATCTCCACTAGGGTGCGGACCACTGATGCAGGTGTGTAGAACTCTCCGCCGCGCTTGCCCTCGGCCTTGGCGAACTTCTCCAGAAAGTACTCGTACACCTCACCGAGCAAGTCACGTGCGCGGCCGGCTCCCTGTCCCGAGAACTGAACCGAGTTCATCAGGTCGACGAGCTCACCTAGGCGACGTTGATCCATGTTGTCGCGGCCGTACACGGTGGGCAGCGTGCAGGCGAGAGACTCGTTCTCTTCGGCGAGAGTGCGCATCGCGTCGTCGATCAGGTCGCCGACACTCTGCGCGTCGTCCGTCGCCGACGCGGCGATGCCCTTGGCGTTGGCCGCGATGAACGACCAGCGGGCCTTCGGAGCCACCCAGAAGACTCGCTCGGCGCGGTACTCGTCTTGATCTTCCAGCGACTCCCCGATGTATTCGTCTGACTCACCAGCGAGCTCTTCGCGGATCGCGTCCCGTCGCTCGTCGAAGGCATCGGAGACGTACTTGAGGAAGACGAGGCCAAGGACCACGTCGCGGTACTGCGACGCGTCCATCGACCCGCGGAGTTTGTCAGCGGCCTTCCACAGGGTGTCCTTCAAGTCCTTCGCCGACGATGGCGCCTTCTTGTCAGATTTGGCTTTCGCCACTCAGTCCTCCTGTTGATCAGTGGAGCCCGTGGCTCCGGAGTGTGTGATTCGTGTGGTCAAAACACCCGCGGCCACGCCGCGGGCAAGCTCGCTTTGGATGGCATCGAGTGCAGCGGCCTCGGCGGCGATGGCGGCTCTGCGGGTCTCGATTCTCTCCTGGACTCGCATCAGTCCTTCGACCTGGCCGGTCGGTACTGTCCTGAGAACCCATCCTGCGGTGTCGGCACCTGCCTGCTGAGTGATGTCCTCAGCGACAATGTGGGGAACTAACTGGACATCGCTTTCGATGTTGTCACTGCATCGGACGATCCGCGCCGGAGACAGGACCAGGTGTCCACCGGTGCGGTCGACAATCGCGACACGTTGTTTCGTAGGTAGATAGACGACGTCGTTCGGATGGGTGAATCGTGCCCGGGGCGCTGCGCGCTCCAATTCCAGGCGGTCGACCCCGCGGGCATCGAGCAGAGCGTCCCCACGCAACTCTTCGGGCCCGATCACCGCCACGCGCCCAGGGCCCATCGGGGCGATGAGTTCCGTAGGCACCTGGTGTCCCGACAGGCCTCTTGCCAGCCGTGATACGCCGGTAGTGGCTGATCGCCAGGTCCGAACCTTCGGTTTTGAATCCCGTTGGACGGCTTCAAGTTCGATCCCACGCAGCACGGGCACATCGACCTGATCATCGGCTGCCCACACGCGTGCGTGGACCTCACGCCCGTCAAGACTGCTGTCCGAGGTTGGCGCCACACGCATAACGCCCCGTGTCAGCATCGCTCCGGAGTTTCGGGCGGTCCCGCGCAGGTAGCCGTGCTGGCTACTCGCGCGGTCGCCCCGAACCGAAGCGGCGATGTCGGCCGCCAATGTCTGAGTCTCGAACGCGTTCAATTTGTGTTCGGAGTGGTCCGCATAAACGGTGACCGCCGACGCGTCGTCCTCGGCGCGAGACAACACCCAAAGTGCGAGCTGCTTTCGGCTTCCTGACCGCAGCAGTCCACGTGTCAGCGGTGCGGTGTAGCGGAGCGGAGCTACGTACCCTTCGGTGCCAAGGAACAGGCTTCGCCGACTCGTCCTCATCGGCGGCAGGTCGTCGATCAGCAAGGATGCCGGGCCCACCAGTAGGAGTGTGCCTGAGCCCATCTGCAGAGTCAGGTCGTCGAGCCAATCGAAGAACTCGTCGGCATCGTCCATTGTCGCCGAGGCCCACTGCGCGATGACGAGCCCTGCAGCCCAGTCGTCTGAATCCTGAACGACGGACTCGATGCTGGCGTCTGCGGCCAGCAGCGTGCGCCATTGGACCCGATCCGCAAGCGAGGCGCATCGTGAGTCCGCGCATCCATAGACGGGTTGCTCAGCCTCACTGAGCATCTCGGCGGCCGCGCGGACCAGCTCCAAACCGCCGGGGCCTTCAGGGATGACGACACGATCGCTCGTCCGGACGAGTTCGGCGACAATCGAGGCCAGTAGAGTCCGCCCATCGGAAGTCAGTAACTCATCTGTGATGGCTTCGGTATTCCGCTGAACGCGACTTGCTAGGTGGGGAAGCACGTTGGCGGCGCCGAACGCGGCCTCGGAAAGTGTATCGACGACGGGCACGAGATCTGCGCGCTCACGAGCGTTGGCGACGTCGTCGATCGACAACAGTCGATCGTCGGAAATGCCGATGGCGACGTGAGCTGCTTCGATGTCCTCGAGGTCGTGGGCCGTCCCCTTGGTACGTGCAGTGATGAGCAGCAACGCGGACGCTGCCTCAGCGTCGACAACTGCGGCGTCCATCACCGAACTGTGCAATTCGAGGTCCGCAGCCGCGTGCGGATTGTTGCCGAGCTCAGAGAGCTGTAGCCATGTCGCGATCTGGGATGCTGAGAACTCGAAAGTCGAACCGCGGCGTTTCACCGGTGCCGGGAACGCCGTGTCGCCGTCGGCGTAACGCGATCGCCACATGGAGACGACAGCCCGCTGGACGCCGGTGACGTCCGCGATCTGCTGCATCGTGACAGTCGCTTCCATATTCCTCCCTTCGCTCAGAGTTGTTGTTGCCGACGCGGCGCATCGACCCGTCTAGGTTGACACATGTGCAGGTTCACATAGAACGACGGATTGATAAGCCAGCTTATCGTTGTATCACGAATGCGGTGGCGCGGGCGTGGTGAATGGTTGGTACCCACCACCCCACGGACGAGGAACGGAGTGCACCAGTGCGACACAACCAGCGAACACCTCATCTCCAAACCAGGTCTAGGCGGAGCCGCCAGCCGCTCAGCCGATGCACTGCAAGTGGCAAGGTCCGCTTTCGAGATCACTTGGCAGCAGTGCAGGCCCTCCATGCAGCCACGAACTCGCGGGCGGAAGACATCGCTGCCGGTCTACCGACCAGGCGGCGAGAGTGCCGGTCGTACCGATGCCGTGAGTGCAACGGCTGGCACCTGACATCGAAGCCGATGGCGGCGGTAGCCGCAGGAAAGGAAGACAAGTGAGTGCCAATCAGTATCGAGCGCAGCTGCAACGAAAGCGTGAACAGCGGCTCACTGCGGAGAAGAAGGCCGGGGAGTACCGCGCAAAGGAATCCACGAAGCGAGCGGAGGCGGGCAAGGCGCAGAGCGCCGCAACGACGACGCGAAGCGAGTCGACGCGACGTAGCAAGTTGCGGGAGGCCGAGCGGAAGGAGAAGGACACCGCCTCGGCCGGCAAGGAAGCCAATCGTTGGCAGCAGAAGGCTGCAGGCTATGCAAAGGAAGAGTCAACCATCCAAGGACGACTCACACGCGCGGAGAAGTCTGAAGCCGACGAACTGGAGCGTCGCCGCCGCACCGAGCAGCAGCAAGCGGAACGACGGGTGATGGCCGAACGTGCGGACTTCGAGTCCAGGATCGTCGGGGCCGAGCAGGCACTTCGGGCGGTTATGCGTCAGCTACCTGATCCGAAGCCCGAGAAGCTCCGGGTGCTGATGCTTGGTGCGTCGTCGGAAGGCGATCTCCGAATCGGGCGAGAGCAGAAGCGCATCAGCGCGGCCGTCCGGGCTGCCCTTCACCGTGACCAGATCGCCTTGGAGGCACGCCCAGCCGCGACGGCCGCCGACCTCCTCGATGGGATCACCGGGTTTCGTCCCCACATCCTGCACTTCTCCGGGCACAGCGACCATGACCTAATCGTGCTCGAAGACGAGGTCGATGCCCATCACGAAGGTGCGGTTGTCTCAGCGCAGGCGTTCGCGCGAGCAATCCAGGCGACCGACGATCCGCCTGTCTTGGTCGTGCTGAACTCATGCAATTCGGCGTCACAGATCGACGAGCTCGTCTGCCAGGGGATCCCCTTTGCAATCGGGATGGCGGACTCAATCGACGACGGTGATGCGATTGTCTACGCGGCCGCGCTTTACAGCGCAATCGCGAACGGACAGTCGATCAAGTCGTCGCACTTGTCGGGCCAAGCCGCGCTTGCGCTCGCCGGGCTTGAGGGAGCCGACCTTCCGATCCTGGCGTCCGTATCCGATGTCGACCCAGGAGCAGCAGTTCTTGTGTCACCAACGGCCTGACGCGGCGTCCCTAAGGACGTGAGTCTTGTCAGCTAGATCCACCCCAGCTCGCGCGCCTTCACCGCGGCCTCGTATCGGTTGGCGACGCCCAGCTTCGACATCGCCGCCGACAGGTAGTTGCGCGTGGTGCCGGGCGAGAGGTGGGCCCGCTTGGCGATCTCCTCCACGGAGGCGCCGTCGAGGGCGAATTCGAGGACGTCGGCCTCGCGGGCGGTGAGGGCGGAGTCGCCCGCGCTGATCGCCTCGGCCGCCAGCTCGGGATCCACGTAGCGACCGCCGCCGTGGACGGTGCGGATCACCGTCGCGAGCGTGGCCGACGATGCGGTCTTCGGCAGGAAGCCGCGGACGCCGCCGGCGAGCGCGCGTTTCAGGTAGCCCGGTCGACCGTGGCTGGTGACGATCAGAACCCCGGCGTCGGGGGAGAGCTCCAGGACCTTCAAGCCGGTCTCGATGCCGTCGATCCCGGGCATCTGCAGGTCCAGAACCGCGACGGCGGTCGGCTCGCCGGCGTCGACGCGTCGTCGCCACAGGTCCAAGAGTTCCTCGCCGGAGCCGACGTGTGCGATCACCTCGAGGTCGTCCTCGAGACCGAGCATCGTGGCGAGGGCCGAGCGGATCATGGTCTCGTCGTCGGCCATCAGAATCGGAATCATGCGTTCTCCCAGCGGACTTCGAGGATGAAGTGGTGATCGTCGGATCGGGTGTCGAGGGTGCCGCCGACGGCGTGCAGACGGTCGGCGAGGCCGCGGAGACCGGACCGCTCGCCGACGGTCGACGGCGCGCCGTCGTTCCGGAGCGTGAGTCCGGAACCGCCGAGCGCGAGCGTCGCGGTCGTGGCCGACGAGTGTCGAACGATGTTAGTGGTGCCCTCGCGGACCACCCAGGCGGCGGCCTTGTGGAACCGCGCGGGAACGCTGTCGGGGCTGCCCTCGATCGTGAGAGTGCAGCCCGCGGCCTCCAGTAGCGACTGGGCGCCGGTGACTTCGGCGGCGAGGTCGATGCCGCGGTAGCCGCGGACCAGGGTGCGCATCTCCTCCATCGATTCGACGGCGAGCGCCTTCACCTCGTCCATCTCGGCGGCGGCCCGCTCGGCGTTGCCGGGGCTGCGCGCGAGGCGTGACGCCAGCTCGCTCTTGACAGCGATCGCGGAGAACGAGCGGCCGACCACGTCGTGCAGGTCGCGGCCGAACCGGAGGCGTTCCTCGGCCACCTTCAACTGCGCCTCGGTGCGACGAGCCTCGTCGAGCCCGTCGACGATCCGCAGCGTCCACAGGGAGGCGAGGGTGGTGCCGATCATGAACGCGCCGATCGCGAACTGAACTGCGACGCCGATGAGGGGTCTGCTCTCGTAGCCGTACCCGAAGGTCGTGGCGGCGGAGACGACGAGGAGGACCGCCCAGCGGAAACGGAGGAACGGCAGCAGCGCGAGCGCGGCGACGACGACCGTGAAGACCCCGACGATCCGGGCCGTGTCACTCGCACCGGTGTGGGCGCCGATCAGGCCGGCGATCCACGATCCGATCAGGATCAGGGTGCCGAGGATCAGCAGGCGGCGGTCGCGGACCGGGTCGGTGGATCCGGTCAATTCGGGGCGGCCCTGGAGGGCGATGACGCCGCCGATCGAGGAGGCCACGGCGAGCAGGCCGATGCTGTCGCGTGAACTGACGAACCAGAAGAGCGCGAGTCCGAGCAGCACGCCTTGGAGCGTCACCCGCGTGTAGATCCGGTACTTCGCCGGCCCGGACAGACGCTGCCAGCGGGCCGGCGTCAGGGTCATCCGCGATCGTCCCAGCGGAAGCACTTGTAGACGAGTGCGATCGAGACGATTGTCCATACCGCCAGTGTGACAACCGGCTGACCGATCTCGCTGAACGACCCGGCGAAGTCGGCCGCGGGCGCGTCGGTTCCGGCGATGGCGGTCTTGCCCGCGGCACCGAGATTCATCAGGTCGCTGACGGCGGCGAAGGGCGTGTAGCCGAGGAGTTCACCTGCGCGGTCCGGGAGGATGGCGCGGATGTTGCCCGACCCGACCATCGCGAGGGCGATCACCGGAAGTGACGTGATCTGTGCGGCCTCGGCGTTCTTGGTGAAGGCGCTCGTGGCGAGGGCGAGGAGGGTGAAGACGATGCTGCCGACGGCGAGGCCGCCCACCATCAGGATCGGATTCACCGGTGCGGGCGCGCCGAAGCCGTAGACCACGGCGGCGACGACGATCGCGGTGGCGGTCGTGACGGCGACGCCGGGCATGGCCGGGGCGGTGAGGATCTGCCAGTCGGTGGCCTCTCCGGTGCGGAGTCGCTTGAGGACGCCTTCGCCGCGACGGGTCGTCACCAACGACAGCACCGTGTAGAACTGCACGAACATCAGCGCGAACAGGGCGTACATGTCGAAGGTGCCGCCGACTGATTCCGGGGTGATGCCGGACCGCTTGGTCAGCAGGAACATGCCGAGCGGCATCACCACCGGGAAGACGAGTGCGGTGACGACGAGGGTCTTGTTGCGTCGGAACTGGGTGAACTCGGCGGTGGCGAGTGCGGCGAGGGGGCGACGGCGGAACTCCGTCAGCGTGGTGGTCACGAGAGTGCTCCGATCGGTTCGGCGGTGTCGGGCGTCTGGTCGTCGCCCGTGTTGTCGTCGGCGATGTCGAGGAAGACCGACTCCAGCGAGGCGGCGCGGGCGGCCAGGCCTTCGAGGTGCAGGTTGTTGGCCTGCGCCCACGACAGCAGTTCCAGCAGGTGTGCCTGCAGCTGGTGCGTATTGATCTCGACCCGCGCACCGGCGTCGATGTGTGCTGCCGACAGCTGCGGCAGGGTGAGGCCGGGGTGGTCGAAGGAGATGGTGGCGGGATGGTCGGCGACGATGTCGCGGAGCGTGCCCTCCCGGCGGATCTCGCCGGCGTGCATGATCGCGATCCGATCGGCGAGTTCTTCGGCCTCGTCGAGGTAGTGGGTGGTGAGGACCATCGTCACGCCCGACGCCTTCAGCTCTGACAGCAGTTTCCAGGTGGCGCGGCGGTTCTCGGGGTCGAGGCCGGTGGTCGGCTCGTCGAGGAACAGCAGCTTGGGCTGCCCGAGGAGTGCGCAGGCGAGGTCGACGCGTCGCTGCTCACCGCCGGACAGCGAGCCGACGCGCACGTCGGCGCGGTCTTCGAGATGGACCTTGCCGAGAACGTCGTCGACGGTCGTCGGGTGGGTGCACGTCCCGCGCCACATCTGCAGGGTCTCGACGACCGTCAACTCGGCGGGCAGCCCGCCGGACTGCAGCATGATGCCGATGTCGGGGCGGACGGACTTCCGGTCACGGACGGGGTCGAGGCCGAAGACCTCGATGGTGCCCTCGTCGACCTTCGCCAGACCCTCCAGCAGGTCCAGCGACGACGTCTTGCCCGCACCGTTGGTGCCCAGCAGGGCGAAGACCTCGCCGGGATGCACGTCCAGGTCGATGCCCCGGACCGCGTGGTACGCGTCCTTGCCGTGTCCGTACCAGCGATGGACACCGCGCGCGGAGATGATCGGGCTCATCGGGTGGCCCACTTGGTGCGTGTGCCGATGGCCCAGCGGATGCCGAACATGATCGCGACCAGGACGACGGCGGCGATCATGAACCCGACGGCGGGCTTCACGATCACGAAGACGATCGCGATCAGCAGGAGGGTCACCGCGTGGACGAAGAGCTCGCGGGACTGCGTCGGTGCGGGGCCGAATCGGCAGCAGTCCATGAAGAGGTCGTGGAGGGAGGCGTCGCGAAGACCTGCCTCGGGCCGGGGGCGGTTGGTGTCGGGGTGCTGTGCCGTGGAGTTCATGCCTTCAACTCTCGCCGGATGCGGCGGCACCCAGTAGTGCGCCGAGTCATCGCTTCGCGTGGGTTCTGCACGGGTTCGACATGACAGATGTCATCGTCGGGCAACGGCTCCTGCCCGCTGCCTGACCGGGGTGGTCAGGCAGCGGGTGGGAACTGCAGGTCCGTCGCGCGCAGGGGCGTGGCGGGGTGGCCTGCGAGCAGGTGCAGGAGTTGGTACTCCGCTGGGGAGGTCCGCCCGGTGGGAGGATCTGCGGTCGGTGGTGGCCGGCGGAGTGGGAGGTCCGCGTAGTGGATGGGGTTGACCGCGGGCGGGAGGTCGCGGTCGGCGGGTTTCCAGCCGACGCGGCCGGCGTCGTCGCCTGCTTGGGTGTCGAGGATGTGGGTGTCCCAGCGGGCGGGGCCGGTGCTGGCGGCGCGGTTGTGGCCGCCGCATGCGGCGCCGAGGTGGTCGATGTCGGTGGGGCCGCCGTGTTGCCAGTCGGGCATGTGGTGGGCCTCGGTCTGGGAGAAGGGGCGGTCGCAGCCGGGGGCGGTGCAGCCGCGGTCGCGGCCGAACAGGGCCAGGCGTTGGGCCTTGGAAGCGAATCGCTTGCCGCGCCCGAGGTAGAGGACTTCGCGGGTGGCCCCGGCGAATACTTCGAGGTAGGGGACGGCGTCGGCGGCGAAGTCGACCAGGGCGCTGACTGGTAGGCGGGTGCCGGTGGCGGTCAGGGCGATGCCGGTGCCGGTGGCGAGGTCGGTCAGGTCGGCGGTGATGACCAGCGAGCTGGAGAGCTTGCCCGGGGCGCCGAGCGCCTGGTGGGTGAGGGCGAAGTCCAGGAGGGCTTCGAGGGCGTCGTGGTTGCGCTGGCCGGGTGAGCGCAGGTCCCGCTGGGCGGCGGCTTCGCGGGCGGCGGGGTCGATGCCGGGGGCATCGCACGCCCCGTGCAGGGAGTCGGGGTCGTCCGGGTTGTTGAACCCGGGCGCGGCCCAGGCGGTGAGGATGAGGTCGAGTTTGGCGCGGACCTGCGGGGTGAGGCAGGCGGTGAGCTTGGACATCAGGCGCACGTCCTGGTGGGCCAGGGTCAGTTCGCGGGTCCGTTGCCGGTCGCGTTCATCGGTGGCCTGGCCGTCGGGGTCGAGGTGGGCCAGGAGGCGGTGGCCGACCTTGCGTAGTTGGTCGGGGGCCAGAGTGCGGGCGGCCTGGGCGAGGTGGGTTTCGGCGTCGGCGACGATGTCGGCGGGAACCCGGTCGGGGATCAGCCGCATGACGTCGGTGATGACCAGGACGTGGGCTGCGGAGACGGCACCGTCGGCCAGGGCCGCCGCGGTGGCCGGGAGGACCGGGTCCAGGACCTCACCGCGGAGGTTGGACAGCCGCCCGACCTTGGCGGCGGCCAGGGTGCGGCGCTTGACTTCGCCGGGGGCGAGGCGCAGGCCGAAGCCGAGGAATTGGTTGAGTCGGATCCAGCCGGCTTTGCGGTAGGCGGCGCGGTCGGAGACGGCGGTGATGATCTGCGCGTCGGCGGCGTCTGCGACGCGGCGGGCCTGTTCGGCGGTTTCGGCGACGGTGACCAGCTCGTCTTCGGTGAGGGCGTCGAGGTTCGCCGTGCGGAGGGCTTCGGTGACGCCCACCAGCAGCTGAGCCAGGGCGACGGGGTCGTCGGGAAGCTCGACCGACGAGGGCGTGGACTGCGGTGCGGGCATCGGGTGAACCTCCCTTCGAAGTCGCTCGTACGTTCCTTGATGATGTGATCTATATTACTCAACTATTCACCCCGGTCAAGGGATTTATCGAAAATCTTTTCGAGGGGTTTTGCGGCGAGGATGTCGTACCCGAGTGGCATCATGCGGCCATGAGGATCGAAGCGGGCAACCGGCAGCAGGCGTCGATTCTGCATGCCGATCTCGATTCCTTCTACGCCTCGGTGGAGCAGCGCGACGATCCCTCGCTGAGGGGCCAGCCGGTGCTCGTCGGCGGTGGGGTCGTCGTGGCGGCGAGCTACGAGGCGAAGGCGCTCGGTGTGCGGTGTCCGATGCCCGGACACGAGGCGCGTGCGCTGGCACCGCGCGCGGTGACGGTGAGCCCCCGGTTCGAGGCCTATACGCAGGCCAGCCGAGACGTCTTCGGCATCTTCCACGACGTCACGCCACTCGTCGAAGGGATCTCCGTCGACGAGGCGTTCCTCGATGTCGGTGGTCTCGGAAAGATCAGCGGCACACCGGTGTCCATCGCCCGGCGGTTGCGTGAACGGGTGCGCGACGAGGTCGGCCTTCCGATCACGGTGGGTGTTGCCACCAGCAAGTTCGTCGCGAAGGTTGCGAGCGCCGCGGGCAAGCCCGATGGACTGCTGCACGTCACGGCGGGCAAGGAGATCGAGTTCCTGCACCCGCTGCCGGTCCGGCGCCTGTGGGGTGTCGGAGCGAAGACCGAACAGCGCTTGCACGATGCAGGCATCGACACCGTCGGGCAGATGGCGTCGCTCGGCGAGGAACGGCTGAGCGCGCTGCTCGGACGCGGCACCGGGCGCCACCTGTACTCGCTCGCGATGGCGCACGACCCGCGTCGTGTCACGACCGGAAAGCGACGGAGCTCGATCGGGGCCCAACGTGCACTCGGCAGAAGAGTGAAATCCGAAGCCGACATCGAAGCGACCCTGGTCGCCATCGTCGACGGTCTGGGAAGGCGCCTCCGATCAGCCGACCGCCTGACCCGAACCATCGTGCTGCGCTTGCGATTCCATGACTTCGAACGCGTCACGCGGTCCCGCACCTTGTTCGAGCCGACCGACGGCACCGAGACGATTCTCGCCACCGCGCGGGGTCTGCTCGACGAGGCGATGCCGTTGATCCGCGAGCGTGGCTGCACGCTGATCGGACTGTCGCTGACCAACCTGTCCGATCACAGCGCCGTCCAGCTGGCCATCCCGTTCGACGGCGACGACCACGCCGGGGAACTCGATGTCGCGATCGACTCCCTCCGCACCCGCTTCGGAAAGGGCGCGGTGACGCGCGGCGTCCTGGTGGGACGCCGCGCGATGCCGGATACGCCGATGCTGCCGGACTGAGCTCAGTCCACGGACCGGGCGAACACCTTCTCCGCCAGCGGCCGGGCAGCCTCCGCGACCAGAGGCGTCAACGACAGCCGCGTACGTCGCTCCAGCAGGTCGTCGACGTCGACGGCGCCCTCGGCCAGCGCGCCGAAGACCAGCTCCGCGCGGGTGATCTCGGTTCCGGGGGCCACGCGTTCGGCGAGTGCGGGATCGGCCTCGCCGAGTGCCACGACCGCGGGCGCCTCGGTGCCGTACTTGGCGACGAGTCGGTCGGGCGCCGCGACGCGCGCCAGCGCCGCAGTCGGGTTCTTGCCCGCGGGCGCGCCGACCAGCGGCAACGTACGCGTGCGGCAGGGGTTTGCAGTCTGGCCGGAGGCTTCGAGGGCGGCGTCGACGGCGTCCTCGGCCATCCGGCGGTAGGTGGTGAGCTTGCCGCCGACAACGGTGACCAGGCCGTCCGGGCGAGTCAGGACGGCGTGCTTGCGCGACACGTCAGACGTCTCGCCCGCACCGGAGTCGAGCAGCGGACGCAGGCCGGAGAAGGTGCCGAGGATGTCGTCGCGCGTCAGAGGCGTGCCGAGCGCGAGGTTGATGGTGGCGAGCAGGAAGTCGATCTCGCT
This sequence comes from Gordonia phthalatica, assembly GCF_001305675.1. NCBI lineage: Bacteria > Bacillati > Actinomycetota > Actinomycetes > Mycobacteriales > Gordoniaceae > Gordonia > Gordonia phthalatica. The sequence goes on along the minus strand of NZ_CP011853.1, from coordinate 4,359,852 downwards.
CTCGTCGGCCCGCGGGACGTCGGGGATCTCGCCCGAGGTCTCCTCGTCGGTCAGGCCGACGTACACGCGGCCGTCGGGCTGCGGGAGCGCGAACACGTAGCGACCGAAGTGGCCGGGCACCGCGACCGTGAGGCCGGCGCGAAGACCACCGAAGGTGTCCTGGCTGAAGACCAGGTGGGTGCCGCGGCTGGGGCGCAGCGCGATGGCGGAGTCGACCTCCGCCGACCACACGCCGGTCGCGTTCACGACCGCCTTGGCCTGCACCTCGAAGGTCTGGCCGGTCAGTTCGTCGGTCACCCGCACCGAGGTGCCGGTGACGTCGCTCGCGCTCGCGTGGGTGAGGACGGTGGCGCCGAAACCTGCTGCGGTACGGGCGATGTCGACGACGAGGCGGGCGTCGTCGTTCAGCTGGCCGTCCCAGTTCAGGAGCCCGCCGCGGAGGCCGTCGCGCTGCACGGTCGGTGCCAGTGCCGCGACCTCGGCTGCGCCGATCCGGCGCGAGCGATGCAGCGTGGACGACGGCGTGCGTGCGGCCATGCGGAGGACGTCGCCCGCCATGAAGCCGACGCGGGTCAGCGCGGTGTCCGCGGCCTTCATGCCGGGCAGGAGGGCGACCACCTGTGGGAGCGGCCGGACCAGGTGCGGGGCGATCCGGCAGATCAGCGAATCCCGTTCCACCGCACTCTCATACGCGATGCCGACGGCACCGGACGCGAGATACCGGAGGCCGCCGTGCACCAGCTTCGACGACCATCGGCTGGTGCCGAAGCCGAGGTCTCGGCATTCGATCAGAACGGTGGACAGGCCACGCGAGACCGCGTCGAGTGCGACGCCGGCACCGGTGACGCCGCCGCCGATCACGACCAGATCGACTGAGGGAGAGGCGGTCAGGCGCTCCAGATCGGCGGTGCGGCGGGCCGCGGACAGCATCGTCGACGGATCGACCGCGGGATGTGCGGCGAGCAGTTCGGCCGGGTTCGAGGACGGGGAGTTCGGGATATGCGAGGTCATGGGCGCAGGTACCTTTCGAGCAGGTCGGAGAGTTCGGAGTCGAGGGAGCCGAGGTCGCCGTCGGCGAACACCGGGCCGGTCAAGGCGAACGACCACGCCATCTGAAGGACGGTGGTCGCGAGTCGCTGGGCGTCGCCGTCGCGGATCTCGCCCGCGTCCTGACCGGCGAGGATGAATCCGGCGATGACGGTCAGTTGTCCGCGTGACGTCCGCCCGGTGCGGTGCAGCAGGTAGGGCATCAGGAACTCCGGATCGAGCTCGATGATCCGTCGCAGCAGAGGGTGTGCGCGGGCTTCCCGAACCAGGTAGACGACGGTCTGGACCAGGGATGCGCGATCGACGACGCCGTCGGCGATCGGTGCACCCGCGACGACCTTCTCGAACTCCCGAGTGGTGACGGTGGCCGCGATGGCCTCCACGTTGGGGAACCGCCGATACAGGGTGGCCCGCGAGACGTCCGCGGCACGCGCGACGTCGGCCATCGTGGTCCGCCGGATTCCGATGGTCGACATCAATTGCGTTGCGGCATCGAGGATCACGTCCTCCGGGATCGCGTTCGCGGCCGTCCGTTTCGAGGAGGCTCTCTCGCCTTCGTTGATCTGCTGCGACACCATGTGTATAACTGTATCAGCAAAGCTCAACGGAAGGCGAGAAATGACGCAGAGCGAAACGACCGTCGAGGTCGTCGACTTCGTACCCGGCCGCTGGGGCAACCCGGCCGACCCGATGCACCTGTCCGACTCGGTGATCGGCGCGCTCACGATGCTCGGCATCAACGAGCCCGCGCCCGCCCCCGTCGACGTCGTCGTCCCCGCGACGCGCCTTGGTGCCGACGCGCTCGCCGCCCTCGAGGGCACCGGCGCAGCCGTTGCCACCGACGACGACACCCGACGGTCGCGGATGCGCGGCTTCTCGACTCCCGACCTGCTGAAGTTCCGCGAGGGCGACGGCACCGACGCACCCGACGCCGTCGTCGCGCCGACCACGCAGGAGCAGGTCGCCGCCGTCCTCGCCGTCGCCGATCAGCACGACCTCTCCCTGAACCCCTTCTCGGGCGGCACCTCGGTGACCGGCGGCATGATGCCGGAGCGCGAGCGTCCGGTCCTCAGCCTGGACCTGCGTCGTCTCACCGGGCTGATCGACCTCGACGAGGTCTCCCAGATCGCGACCTTCGCCGCGGGCACGCGTCTCCCGGAGGCCGAACGCCTCCTCGCCGAGCACGGCTTCGAACTCGGGCACTTCCCGCAGTCGTACGAGGGCGCCACGATCGGCGGTTGTGCCGTCACGCGCTCGGCGGGTCAGTCGTCCATCGGTTACGGACGCTTCGACGACATGGTCGTCGGGCTCACCGTCGCGACGCCCGTCGGTCTCGCCGAGATCGGCACCGCGCCCAAGTCCGCCGCCGGCCCCGATCTGCGTCAGCTGATCCTCGGCAGCGAAGGCGCGTTCGGCGTCGTGACCACGGTGCGCGTCCACGTGCACCCGCTGCCCGCGGTCCGCCGCTTCTACGGCTGGCACTTCCCCGACTTCGTCGCCGGCGAAGCCGCCATGCGCACTCTCGCGCAGAGCGCCGTGAAGCCCACGGTCCTGCGTCTCTCGGACGAGGCCGAGACCGGCCTCAACCTGGCCAACCCGTCGAGCGCGGGCGCCGCGTCCGCCGGCCCCGTCGGCGGCTGCCTGATGGTTGTCGGATTCGAGGGCGACGAGGCCGACGTCGACTGCCGCGACGTCTACGTCACCGCGCAGCTGGAGAAGCTCGGCGGCACCGCCCTCGGCACCGAGCCGGGCGAGGCCTGGCGCGTCGGCCGCTTCCGCGGCCCGTACCTGCGCGATCCGCTGCTCGACGCCGGCGCGCTGGTCGAGACCCTGGAGACCGTCACCTTCTGGAGCAACCTCGACCGGCTGAAGGCCGACGTCACCGCCGCCATCACCGGTGCGCTCGGCGATCAGGGCACGCCCGCCGTCGTCATGTGCCACATCTCGCACGTGTACCCGACCGGTGCCTCGCTTTACTTCACTGTCATCGCGAAGGCGCTCGAGAACCCGCTCGAGCAGTGGGCCGCGGCCAAGAACGCCGCGAATGCCGCCATCCGTGCGGCCGGCGCGTCGATCACGCACCACCACGCGGTCGGTACCGACCACCGCGGCACCTACCTGGAGGAGATCGGCGACGTGCAGCGCAGCGCCCTCCGCGCCGTCAAGGACGCACTCGATCCCAACGGGCTCCTGAACCCGGGGATCCTGCTGCCGTGACCGACACTCCCGTGCTGCCGCCAATCACGGCGGTGGTGAACCCCATCTCCGGTGGCGGCGCCTCGCATCAGCAGTGGCCTGCCGTCGCCGCCGAACTGGAACGCCGTGGTGCCACGGACATCTCGGTGATCGAGTCGCAGTCGTCCGAGCACGCGACCGATGTCGCCGCCGGCTCGGCGGCGCGGGGTGCACTCACCGTCGCGGTCGGAGGCGACGGGCACGTCCGCGACGTCGCGCGCGGTGTGCTCACCGTTCCCGGCGCCCGGATGGGCATCGCGGCGGCCGGCCGCGGCAACGACCTCGTGCGTCACCTGGGCCTGCCGTCGGACCCGACCGAGATCGCCGCGGTCCTCGCCGCGGGCACCGTGCGGCGGATCGACGTCCTCGATGTGACCCGCGCCGACGGCACCACCGCGCTCGCCGTCGGCAACGTGTACGCGGGACTCGACTCCGAGGCCACCGAATTGATCAACGAGATCCGCTGGATGGGCCCGCTGGCCTACCGCGTCGCACCGGTGCTGACCGCCGCCAAGTGGAAGCCGATGCGCATCGCGCTGTCGGTCGACGGAGTGTCTCGCGAGATGTCGGCGCACTTCGTGGTGATCGCCAACTCCGGCGACTACGGCCACGGCCTCCGGATGGTGCCGACGGCCTCGGTCGACAGCGGCCACCTCGACGTCTTCATCGTCGACGGACGATCTCCTCGACTGAGCCTCGCGGCCCTGATGAGCCAGGCGAAGGCAGGCGGCGCCCACCAGCACCGCGACGACGTCGAGATCATCACCGGCTCCCGCGTCGAATTCTCCATCGACCGTCCGATCCCGGTGCATTCCGACGGCGACTACCTCGGCGAATCGCCGGTCACGGTGTCTCTGCGGCCGAAGGCGTTGCCGATCCTGGTGCCGTAGGGGCTACTCCCGCGCTCAGGGGCGCAGCAGGATCTTGCCCGGTGAGTGACCGCTTCGACTGTGCGAGAAGGCGATCGCGGCGTCGTCGAGCGGCAGGATCTCGGCGATTCGGACGGTGAGTCGGCCGGCCGCTGCGAGTTCGACGGTCCGCTCCAACTCGTCGGCGGGATGGTCGACCCACGGAATGCCCGCGGCCGTCGAATACCGATCGCCCCAGACGGTGACTGCTCGCCGCATCGTTGGGAGCAGGTGTGTCGTCGCCGCGACGGGGTCGGGCCCACCGACCGCATCGGCGACGGCGGTGACATCGCCGAGGCCTTGCACGGCGTCGATCAGGTCCGGCCCATAGGCGACCGGCTCCGCGCCGATCGACCGCAGGTAGGCGTGATTCGCGGGCGACGCCGTGCGGATCACCCGAGCACCGCACGCGACCGCGATCTGCACGGCCGCGGCGCCGACGCTCCCGGCAGCGCCGTGAATCAGCACGGTGTCCTCGGCCGTCACGCCGAGGTGATGGATCAGGGAGTATCCGGCGACACCGGACGACGGCAGACCGGCAGCCTGCTCGGGGCTGACCGTCGAGGGTCGTGGCACCACCAGCCGCGCGTCGACGACCAGGTGCTCACGGTACGAGCCGCCGCGCGGACCTGCGATCACCGGATCTCCGACCGCGAAGGCGCGAACCCGCGGCCCCACGGCGTCGACGATGCCGGTCGACGCCCACCCCGGCACCGCGGGACGTCGAAGCGCGTCGCCGAAATGGCCCGCGGTCATCTTCCAGTCGATCGGGTTCACACCGATCAGCTCGGTGCGGATCCTCACCTGGCCGGGGCCCGGCTCGACGACCGGGCCGTCGACACGGCGGAGGACTTCGGGGCCGCCGTACTCGACGAATTCGATTCTCTTGCTCATGGCGCCCGACGCTAAACCCTCACAGTGGTGTGAGAGTCAAGTCCGAGAGCGGCTCAGCGGTGAGGGCTGGCGGAGATCACCGATTCCAACGCGTCGACGGATGCGCGCAGGGCGTCGATCCGCTGCAGCATGCCGTCGCGTTCGGCGACGAGGGTCGACAGCAGGTCCGGGCACGTGAGCCCGAGCCCGTCGTGCAGGCGGAGGCAGGGGAGGACCCGCTCGATCTTCTGCGTGCTCAAGCCCGCTGCCAGCAGGGACTGGATGCGCTGTACCGCCACCACGTCGTCGGCGGTGAAGACCCGGTAACCGCTGGGCAGTCGTTCGGGGTGAAGCAGTCCCTGTTCCTTGTAATACCGAATCGACCGCACGCTCACGCCCGACTGTCGCGCCAGTTCGCCGGTCCTCATCAGGGAACCAGCACCACCTTCCCGCGTGCTCCGCCCGACGACACCAGGCGCAGCGCCTCGACGGCGTCGTCAAGGGGGAAGGTGCGGGCGATCGGAACGACGAGCTCGCCCGTGGCGAGAAGCTTCAGCAGCTCACCGCGAACCCCGTCGCGATAGGCGGCGCTCGCCGGCGCCGCTCCCGACAGCGCGACGAAACCGTGCTCGGCGGCGGCCTTCCGATCGGCGACGGTGATGATCCGCGAGCGGTCGTCGACCAGGCTCAGCGAGACCTCGGTGGCCTCGGCGGTCCCCGCGGCGTCGAGCGCGGCGACCACCGGTGCGGGAGCGGCCTGCTGCACCCGCTTGACGAGCCCGTCTCCGTAGACCACCGGGATCCCGCCGAACTGCTCCACCGCGTCCTGCCGATCCGGTCCTGCCGTCCCCACGACCGCCACGTCGCTCAGTGTCGCCAGCTGCAGGAAGATCGCGCCGACCGCACCCGACGCGCCGTGGAACAGGACCGTGTCGCCGGCACGCGCCCCCGAACGTGTCAGCATCTCCGCCGCGGTGCACCCCGCCAGCAACAGGCCGGCCGCCTGGTCGTCGGGGACGTCGGAGCCGAGCACGAAGGCCTTCTCCGCGGGAATCGTCATCTCCGTCGCGTAGGCGCCGTGCACGCGGAACGCCGCGACGCGGTCGCCGACCCGAACACGACCGCTCGCCGCGCGGGTGTCCGGGCCGACCGCCGTCACCACACCCGCCAACTCGTAGCCGATCGGGACCGGGAAGGCCGCCGGGTCGGTGATCCGCGCGACGTGCTTCAAGTCCGCCGGATTCACCCCGGCCGCGGTGACCCGGACCGTCAGCTCGCCGAGCCCAGGATCAGCCACGTCGCACGGCACCGCCGCGAAGTCGTCGAGTCCGCTCGTGCCGTTCGCCACCCACTTGATGCCCGTCATGTGACGCACAATACGTCGCCCATTACTGTGACCTGCATGACAAGCAATGTTGACGCTTCCAACCCCGATCTGGTCACCGTCGATGTCCCGACCCACTGGTACAACCTCGCTGCCGAGCTCGACGAGCCGATCCCGCCGCACCTGCACCCCGGAACCAGGGAACCGGTGGGCCCCGAGGATCTCGCCGCGCTGTTCCCCTCGGGCCTGATCGCACAGGAGGTCTCGACCGAGGCGTACATCGAGATCCCCGAGCCCGTCCGCGAGATCTACAAGATGTGGCGGCCCTCCCCGCTGTTCCGCGCCCGCAAGTTCGAGGAGGCGCTCAACACCAAGGCGCGCATCTACGTGAAGTACGAGGGCGTCAGCCCCGTCGGCAGCCACAAGACCAATTCCGCTGTCCCGCAGGCGTATTACAACAGCATCGACGGCGTCAAGAAGCTGACCACCGAGACCGGCGCAGGCCAGTGGGGCAGCGCACTCTCGTTCGCGGGCGCGCAGTTCGGGCTCGACGTCGAGGTGTGGCAGGTCCGCGCCTCATACGACTCGAAGCCCTACCGCGGCTTCCTGATCCGCACCTACGGCGGCACCCTGCACCCCAGCCCGTCCGACCTCACCGAGGCCGGCCGCGCGATGCTGGAGAAGGACCCGAACACCACCGGCAGCCTCGGCATGGCCGTGTCGGAGGCCGTCGAGGTGGCCGCTGAGAACGACGACACCCGCTACGCCCTCGGCAGCGTCCTCAACCACGTCGTCCTCCACCAGAGCGTCATCGGTCTCGAGGCCGTCGACCAGCTCTACGCCGTCGAGCCCGGCGGCGCCGACGTCGTCTTCGGTTGCGCCGGAGGCGGTTCCAACCTCGGTGGTCTCGCCTTCCCGTTCATCCGCGAGAAGTTGCAGGGTCGCTCCACCCCGCGCATCGTCGCCGCCGAGCCCGCCGCCTGCCCGTCGATCACGCAGGGCGAATACCGCTACGACCACGGCGACGTCGCGGGCCTCACGCCGCTGCTCAAGATGCACACCCTCGGCATGGACTTCGTGCCCGATCCCATCCACGCCGGTGGCCTCCGCTATCACGGCATGGCGCCGGCCCTGAGCCACACCGTCGAGTTGGGTCACGTCGAGGGCGTCGCGATCGCACAGCACGCGGCGTTCGACGCCGGCGTCACCTTCGCGCGCACCCAGGGCATCGTCCCCGCGCCGGAATCGACCCACGCCATCGCAGCCTGCGCCGCCCATGTGGCCGGCAGTGACAAGGAGGAGGTCGTGGTGATCGGACTGTCCGGACACGGACAGCTTGACCTGCCCGCCTATGCCGAGTTCCTCGACGGAGGTTTCTGACTCGGAAGACTGCCAATCGCGCCCCCTCAACGGAACCGGTTGAGGGGGCGCGCTTCGTGTGCTCTCAGGCCATCGAGAGGAACAGCTTCTCGAGCTTGGCCTGGTCGACGTTGTCCGGGCCCTCTTCGATCAGGCAATGCCGCAGACCGGTGGCGACCAGGGCGTAGCCACCCCGGCCGATCGCCTTGTTGACGGCCGCGAGCTGGGTCAACGCGTCTTCGCACTCGGCGCCCTCCTCGAGCATCCGGATGACGGTCGCCAGGTGACCGTGCGCGCGACGGAGTCGGGTGAGAACGGGCTTGAGTTCGTCGTCGGGTAGTTGCATGTCGTCGGCCCTTTGCCTTGTCGAGTCTGGTCACACCACTATTGCACAACCCCCCAGGGGGATGCTACGTTCGCCCATCAGGAACCCCCTAGGGGGATGATTGAGGAGTGATATGAGTACGTCAGTGAATACCGACGACGTCCCGGAGTCGCCGGACGTCGCCCCATCGCCGACGGCGGGAAGGCGGCATGGGCCGCTGGCGCGGCTCGGTCTCTGGGCTACCGCGCACGGCCGGTGGGTCGTCGCCGTCTGGGCGCTGCTGGTGGTGGGTCTGGGTATCTTCGCGCCCTTCGTCGAGCAGAACCTGTCGGGTGCCGGCTGGCAGGCCGACGGATCCGATTCGGTCGCTGCGCGAGACCTCGCCGTCGAACACTTCGGCGGCCAGGCATCGTCCGCGATACAGGTGGTCCTGAGTTCGGACCGGCCGCTCTCCGAAGGTGACGGACCGCGCGTGCTGTCGGAGGTCACTGCAAAGCTCACGGCCGACCATCGGATCAGCCAGGTGATCGCCCCGATGCCTGGTGCGACGCTCTCCCCGGATGGTAAGACCGGCGTCGTCCTGGCCGGTGCCGGTGTCGACACCAACGAGATGGTCCGTGCTGCAACGGATCTGACTCCGGTGCTGCAGGACCTGTCCACCGGCGCCGTCACGGTCGCCCCGACTGGCGCGTCGGTGCTGTGGTCGGACTTCAACTCGGCGAACCTCGAGGCGATGCTGACCTCCGAAATGATCTCGTGGCCGGTGACGCTCGGCATCCTGGTCTTGGCCTTCGGCGCCCTGGTGGCCGCGGGTCTTCCGTTGCTGTTGACGCTGGCCGGACTGATCGCGTCCGCGGGCGTGCTGGTGCTGGTCAATGCCCTGGTTCCGGTGTCGATCTGGGCCATGAACTTCGCCATGATGTTCGCGCTCGCACTCGGTATCGACTACGCACTGTTCATCGTCGTTCGCTTCCGCGCCGCGCGCATGGGGCAGAAACTGACGATGAGTACGGCGATCGCGCAGACCATGGATACGGCAGGCAAGGCCGTGCTGCTCTCCGGCGTCACCGTCCTGGTGTCGTTGTCGGCGGTGATGCTGGTACCGTCGCCGTCGTTCCGCTCGATGGCGGGCGGGATCATGATCTCCGTTCTCTTCGTTCTCGCTGCCACGCTCACTCTGCTGCCCGTCGTGTTGGCGAAGCTCGATCACCGCATCAACAAGTTCTCGTTGCCGTGGTCGAAGACGGCCGAGCATCGGTCGCCTCTCTTCGAACGCTGGGCCGAGCGTCTATGGCGTCAGCCGCTGCGCTGGGGTGGAGCCGCCCTGGTTCTGTTGGTGGCCCTGGCGATCCCGTTCTTCGGACTGACCACCGCGATGCCCTCGATCAAGGTCCTTCCCGAGGATTCGAGTGCTCGGGTGGGCTACGACCAGGTCCAGGCCGCACTCGGTGAGGGTGCCCCGGGCATGCTGTCCATCGTCGTCCCCGCCGGCGACGTCGCCGACACGCAGCGGGTCCTGCAACAGGAACCGGGCATCTCGGCGGTCCTTCCGCCGATGACGCCGACCGACGGCGCGGACCTGCGGATGATTCAGGCGGTGCCGACCGTCGACCCGTCCGATGAGACGCTCGGCGACACAGTCGACAGCCTGCGAGCCGCACTCCCCGACGGTGCTCTGGTCGGTGGTGCCGCGGTGGAGAACCTGGACCTGAAGTCACAGCTCGACACGTCGACACCGCTGGTCATCGCCGTGGTGATGATCCTCGGCTTCCTGCTCCTGCTGATCGCGCTGCAAGCCCCGCTGATCTCGCTGCTCGGTACCCTGGTGAGTCTGCTGTCCACGGCAGCCGCCTTCGGTGTGGCGCGATTGATCTTCCAGGAGGGGATGGCTGCGTCGTTCCTCGGTTTCGAGTCGCAGGGCTTCCTCGACGCCTGGGCGCCGGTGTTCTTCTTTGCGATGATCTTCGCGATCGCCATGGACTACACGGTCTTCCTGCTGGCGTCGGCCAAGGAGCACTGGGAGAGGGAGGGATCGGCAAAGGGGGCGATGGTCGGCGCCGTCGCCCACTCGGGCCGAGTGATCTTCGCGGCCGGCGGTGTGATGGTCGCGGTGTTCTTCACCTTCGCCCTCTCGGGCCCGCTGCCGCCGAAGGAGATGGGCGTGATCCTGGGCGTCGCAGTACTGCTGGACGCCTTCCTGGTCCGGCTGGTCCTGCTTCCGGTCGTGCTCCGGTTGACCGGCCGCGCGGCGTGGTGGTCACCGCGGTGGCTGCAGAAGGTGCTGCCCAGGATCAGCTTCGCGCACGACTGATCGGCACGTGATCGGGGAGAGCTCGGCGGGAATTCCCCGCCGGGCTCACCCCGCCGGTCGCGGCGATCGCCCGATGCAGGGACAATCGAACCGGTAGTACTGAAAGCTGGTTGTCGAATCGGGCCGCGCGCCGAACATGCGGGCGGCGGACAAGGAGAGTCATGGCCGAAGCAGGACAGCGTCTCGCGCAGATCGGTGTCACCGGTCTGGCAGTGATGGGCTCGAACATCGCCCGCAACCTGGCGCACCACGGGCACACCGTCGCGCTTCACAATCGCAGCATCGGCAAGACCGACGCGCTCATCGCCGAGCACGGCAGCGAAGGCGACTTCATCCGCACCGAGACCATGGAGGAGTTCGTCGCCGCGCTCGAGAAGCCGCGCCGCGTCCTCATCATGGTCAAGGCGGGCGACGCCACCGACGGTGTCATCGAAGACCTCGCGAACCTGATGGAGCCCGGCGACATCATCATCGACGGCGGCAACTCGCTGTACACCGACACCATCCGCCGCGAGGCCGCCATGGCCGCGCGCGGCCTCAACTTCGTCGGCGCCGGCATCTCCGGCGGTGAGGAGGGGGCGCTCAACGGCCCGTCGATCATGCCCGGCGGTCCCGCCGAGTCGTACGAATCCGTCGGCCCGCTCCTCGAGTCGATCTCCGCGCACGTCGACGGTGTCCCCTGCTGCACCCACATCGGGCCCGACGGCTCCGGCCACTTCGTCAAGATGGTGCACAACGGCATCGAGTACGCCGACATGCAGCTGATCGGTGAGGCCTACGACCTCATGCGCAACGTGCTCGGTATGCCCGTCACCGAGATCGCCGACGTCTTCCGCGACTGGAACACCGGCGTCCTCGACAGCTACCTCATCGAGATCACCGCCGAGGTCCTCTCGCAGGTCGACGCCGCCACCGGCAGGCCGCTCGTCGACGTGATCGTCGACGCCGCAGGTCAGAAGGGCACCGGCCGCTGGACCGTCAAGTCCGCGCTCGACCTCGGCATCCCCACCACCGGCATCGCCGAAGCCGTGTTCGCCCGCGCCCTGTCCAGCTCCACCGCGCAGCGCAAGAGCGCGCAGGGCCTGGTCGCCGGGACGTCGACCGACTTCACGCCGGAGGACAAGGCCGCGTTCGTCGAGGACATCCGCAAGGCGCTCTACGCGTCGAAGGTCGTCGCCTACTCGCAGGGCTTCGATCAGATCAAGGCGGGCAGCGAGGAGTACGGCTGGAACGTGCAGCCCGGCAAGCTCGCCACCATCTGGCGCGGCGGCTGCATCATCCGCGCCAAGTTCCTCGACCGCATCCGCGAGGCCTACGACGAGAACCCGGAGCTCCCCGCCCTGCTGTTGGCGCCGTACTTCCGCGACGCCGTCGAGACCTCCGTCGAGAGCTGGCGCCGCGTCATCATCACCGCGACCGCCGCGGGCGTCCCGGTGCCCGCGTTCGCGTCGTCGCTGTCGTACTACGACGCGCTGCGCGCCGAGCGGCTGCCGGCCGCACTGACCCAGGGTCTGCGCGACTACTTCGGCGCGCACACCTACCTGCGCGTCGACAAGCCCGGCAGCTTCCACACCCTGTGGAGCGGCGACCGCAGCGAGGTCGAGGCGTAGTACCGCCAAGATCAGTCGCGACACGGGCCTCCGAGGGCAATCTTCCCTCGGAGGCCCGTCGTTGTGCTGATCTTTGCGGCAGTCCGCGGCACCGACCTCCACGCGCGCAATCGGACCGGGTTTCGTCAACGCCGGAAGTACTGTTTAAGCTGGACATATGTCGAAGGTTCTGAGCTCATTGCCGAAGGGAGAGCGCGTCGGAATCGCGTTCTCGGGTGGTCTGGATACGTCTGTCGCGGTTGCCTGGATGCGCGAAAAGGGCGCCATCCCTTGCACTTACACCGCCGACCTCGGTCAGGCCGATGAGCCGGACATCGCTTCGGTGCCCGGTCGCGCACACGACTACGGTGCCGAGATCTCGCGCCTCGTCGACTGCCGCGCCGCCCTCGTCGAAGAGGGCCTGGCCGCGCTGCAGTGCGGTGCCTTCCACATCCGCAGCTCCGGCAAGACCTACTTCAACACCACGCCGCTCGGCCGCGTCGTGACCGGCATGCTGCTGGTTCGCGCCATGAAGGAGGACGGCGTCGACATCTGGGGCGACGGCTCCACCTACAAGGGCAACGACATCGAGCGGTTCTACCGCTACGGCCTGATGGCGAACCCGAACCTGAAGATCTACAAGCCGTGGCTCGACACCCAGTTCGTCGACGAACTCGGCGGCCGCCACGAGATGAGCCAGTGGCTCGTCGAGCGCAAGCTGCCGTACCGCGACTCGCAGGAGAAGGCGTACTCCACCGACGCCAACATCTGGGGCGCCACACACGAGGCCAAGACCCTCGAGCACCTCGACCACGGCCTGGACGTCGTGGAGCCGATCATGGGTGTCGCCGCCTGGCGCGACGACGTCGAGGTCAAGACCGAAGACGTCAGCATCCGCTACGAGCAGGGCCGCCCGGTCGCCATCAACGGCGAGGTCTTCGACGACGCCGTCGCCCTGGTCCTCAAGGCCAACGAGATCGGCGGCCGCCACGGACTCGGTGTCTCCGACCAGATCGAGAACCGCATCATCGAGGCCAAGTCGCGCGGCATCTACGAGGCGCCCGGCATGGCGCTGCTGCACATCGGCTACGAGCGCCTCGTGAACGCGATCCACAACGAGGACACCGTCGCGAACTACCACAACGAGGGTCGCCGCCTGGGTCGCCTCATGTACGAGGGCCGCTGGATGGACTCGCAGGCCCTGATGCTGCGCGAGGCCCTGGTCCGCTGGGTCGGCTCCGCCATCACCGGTGAGGTCACCGTCCGCCTGCGTCGCGGCGACGATTACCACTTCCTGAACACCACGGGCCCGGCGCTGTCGTACCACCCGGACAAGCTGTCGATGGAGCGCGTCGGCGACGCCGCCTTCGGCCCCGCCGACCGCATCGGTCAGCTGACCATGCGCAACCTCGACATCGCCGACTCCCGTTCGCGTCTCGAGCAGTACGCCTCGCTCGGCATCGTCGGCGGCGCCACCGCCGATCTGGTCGGCGAGCTCTCGGCCGGCGGCGCGCAGGCCATCGCGGGCGGCCAGCCCGAGGACGCGGCCTCCGAGTCGCTCGACCGCGCGGCCATCGACTTCGGCGTCGACTAGCAGTCATCGACGCGACAGCCCGGATCCCGAAGGGGGTCCGGGCTGTTTCGTCTTTGCCCCTTGCGTCGGCCGCCCCGCGGGGCTACTCTCTGAAATCCACGCCGTGAGCGTGTTTCTCGACAAGTGACACTGAATGATTTCGGGGCCGAACTCTGCCCGAAATCGGATGGTCACAACGAGAGGAGCACAACATGGCAGGTATCGACGATTTCCCCGACGTCACCCGACGGAAGATCCGCGATCAGCGGATGAAGCGTCGCGTGGAGTCCGAGATGGAGTCCATCGCCCGCCGCATCCAACGCAGGCGCGTCCTCGCGTGGGCTGCGAGCGACGACGGCCCGTACCCCGAGTTCGCGGACTCGGTCGCCGAGGCCCGCGCGGAGGTCGAGCTGCTGCTCGTCTCGCTCGGGCCGCTGGTCCTGCTCGACCCCCATCAGATCGACAGCGACCTCAGCGAGCGGTCGTACTTCTCGGACTGGTGACCGGGCCGGTCCCGGGATCGGTAACGATGTCGTACCCCCGTGGTCACATGATCACGGGTCGCAGTGGAGAGTGGAGCAGGCATGGATCAGGACGACATGACGGCGGTGTTCGCGGAGGCAGAGCTGTCGTCAGGCAACACGGTGGTCGACCGTGCGTGGGTCACGCTGAGCGGCTTCCTCGACCGCACCCTCACGCCGATCCCGACGGGGTTCAAGACCATCGACCGTGCACTCGCCGGCGGTCTGCTCCCCGGCAGCCTCACCGTGGTGGCCGGGACCAGCGGTTCCGGAACCACGACCCTCGCGCTGGGGATCGTGCGTCGCACCGTCGTGCACGAGAAGGTGGCGGCGAGCATCGTCACCGTCGACGTTCGTCCCGAGGATCTGATGGTTCGTGCGATGTGCGCGGAAGGGCGAGTGAACCACCGGAAGCTGATGGAGGGCGGCCTCGTCGACGAGGATCGCTTTCGTCTCGCTGAGGCCGGTGCTCTTCTCCGCGAGTCCGAGCTGGAGGTCGTGCGTCCGGATCGGCTCGACGGTCCCGGCGTCGTCGCGCGCGTCCGGTCCGAGATCGCCGCGGGTGCGCGGCTGGTGGTGGTCGACGGCGCCGACCTGATGGGCGGTCGGAATCTGGATGCGCCCGAGTTCGCCGATTGCCTCCGAGACGTCAAGGCCGTCGCCGCTGAGGCGAGCGCGGCGGTTCTGGTGACGGCACGACTACCGCTCGGCCCCACGTTCGCGTACCTCCGCGGCATGCCGACGTCGGTCCACGACACCGGGCCGACCGCCGACTTCATCGATTTGGGTGCCGCGGCCCGCGTCGCTGACGCCGTCGTGATGCTCCACCGCCCGGATCGGTGGGATGCCGACCACTACAGTGCGGGTGAAGCAGATCTGGCGTTGGTGAAGAACCCGGTCGGGACGCCCACCGAGACGACCGTCGCGCACCAGATGCACATCTGTAGGTTCGTCGACATGTTGCGCGGCTGACGTCGGTGGCCGCCCGCGGAATCACTCCGCGGGCGCTTCTTTCTTGGCCGCAATCTTGGCCTGCTTGCTCTTCTCCCGCCGCTTTCCGAGCAGGTAGAAGTCGATGGCCACGCCGATCACGATGCCGATGATGACGCCGATCAGGGTGGCGCCGCGGAAGCCTGGCGTGCCGATGTCGAGAAGCCTACGGCCCATCCGCGCGCCGCTGCCGTCGCCGATCACGATGCCGAGCGTCAACAGGTTCGGTATCAGGAACGCCAGCGACACGACGCCGAGCAGCCACGAGAAGACGCTCTTGGGGCCGCGACCGATGAGCAGGATCGCGATCAATGCGAGGACCAGCGGCACCGCTGCTCCGAGGACGCCGAAGAGCAGGCCGTACGACGTGCCGGTGGCGAAGCTGCCGTCGATCCGCGTCGACATCGATCGCGCCCACCACTCGGGCAGGAACCGCTGCAGGATGTAGTAGCCGATCACCACGACCAACAGGGTGACGATGCCGAGGATCACTTTGGTCTTGGTCGACATCGTCGGCCAGCGGCTGGTCTTTTCCCCGTCGGCAGGCGCGGTCGACTCGGTGAATTCCGGTGTCGCGTCGAACTGTTCGCTGCTCATTTCCCCATGCTTACACAGTCGTGGGGCTTCACGACAGGATCGTTACCGCAGTGAATCCAACGCCGCTGTCCGCGTCCGCTGTGTCGGGCGCTCACAGTACGGTTGGGCCGTGACGGAGGAAACGGGACGAGTCGGCGAGGGCGTTGCCGTCAGCGTCGTCGTCGACTGCGGCGGAACCAGCAGTCGTATCGCGCTGATCGTCGACGGCGAAGAGCGGGCGCGGATCGACGGCGAGGCATCGCTGTCCGGATACCTGGAACCGTCGCGCATCGGCACAGTTCTTCGCAAACTCCTGGAGCCGGTCGAGGAGCGGTACCGCGGTCTCGGGCTCGTCGGCAGCGATGTCGCCGTGGTGATCGCCGCCGCCGGCTTCGTCGACAGCCTGCGCGCCGAGTACCGGGCCGCCGCCGAGTCCGTGGTCGCGGACGCCTTCGGTGGAGCCGTCAGCACGCTGACCTTCGTGAACGACGCCGTCGCGCTGTTCCTCGGTCACGATGCGGACGGGGTGATCGTCGCCGGGACCGGCTCCAACGTCTTGATGCGCACCGCTGCCGGCGGCGTCGTGCAGCGCGGCGGCCACGATTGGGTCGCCGCCGACGAGGGCGCCGGGTTCTGGATCGGGCTCGACGGGATCCGCCGCGTGAAACGGGATGCGGACGACGATCAATGTTCCGCGCTGGTCGATGCCTTCTGCCGGACGTACGACGTCGACGCCGCTGGAATCATCGGACGGTTCCGCGAGCTCGCGGTGGCCGGTCCGCAGATGAAGGCGCAGATCGCGCGGTTCGCTGTCGGAGTGTGCGACGCGGCGGCCGCCGGTGACGATGCCGCGCTCGGGATCGTCGATCGGCAGATCGCTGAGCTCGTCGGCACCGTCGAGAGGGCGATCGGCGCGGCGACGCGTCCGGGTCGCGTCGTCCTGAGCGGGGGAATGATGCGGAACGCGCTCTACGGGGACACCTTCCGGCGGCGCATGGCCGCGGCGGTCGGGGAGATCGACTGGCTTCTCGTCGACGACGGCATGGGAGCGGTCGCCGCGATGGCCGCGCACGGTCCGGGGTGGCCTGCCGCTCTGGGCGGATTCCGGCCGCTGGTCGTCGGTGCCTAGATGATTGATTCCAGGTGATAGAAGGCTGACGTCGGCAGTTCGCCGGGCGAGGAGGCCTGCCCCGTGCCACTGGTCGACAAATGATGCGGCGACCTCCCTCAGGGTGCAGCCAGCCACCCCGTCCGTCCGTGCGCAGTCGACAGTGAGGCCCTACTGCCAAAATCAGGCCGTCTGCGCCTCGCCGAGGGAAAAATCGGGCTGTCGCAGTTTGATTTACGAGGTTTGTCGGTAAATCTGCGTAGAATGTGGTCCTGACCTGCGATAATGGTGGTGTGGCGAAGGATTATCGGGCGGTCGACCGCGATCAGCAGTTTCTGTTGCCTCCGAGCATGCGGGAGTGGTTGCCGGCCGATGATCCGGTCTGGTTGGTGATCTCACTGGTCGACCGCCTGGACACCTCGGGGCTGCATGCGCTGCGTAAGACCGGTGGGGTCGGGCGCCGCGGCTACGACCCGGACATGCTGCTGACGCTGTTGATCTGGGGGTGGGCGCACGGGGAACGCTCGTCGCGGAAGCTGGAGCGCCTGTGCCATCGGGACATCGCCTTCCGCGTCATCTGCGGCGGCGATCCGCCTGATCACGCGACGGTCGCGCGGTTCCGGGCGCAGGCCTCACCGGTGATGCCGGCGTTGTTCACGCAGGTGCTGGCCGCGTGCGCTCAGCTCGGGATGGGCAAGGTCGGCGTGGTCGCCTTGGACGGGGTCAAGATCGCTTCGAACGCCTCGATGGCGAAGAACCGCACCGAGAAATCGTTGGTGAAGGCCCGCGAGGCAGAGGTGGCCGCCTTGCGGGAAAAGCTCAACAAAGCCGCGCGCGAGGCTGATGCCGAGCATGCGGCCAACGACGCCGACGACGATGACAACCAGTCCGTTCCCGACGAGCTGCTCAAATCTGATCGCCTCAAACGCATCGATGCAGCGTTGGAAAATGTTCGGGCATTGAACAAGGCAGCCGAGGACAAGCAGTCCACGCCCATTGATTTCGAGGCCCTCGAAGCCAAGCGGGCCGCCGAGGACGCCGAGCGGGCCGAGTTCGTGACGCAGTGGAAACAGGAGTGGACCAACGGTTCTCGACGTGTTGGGCCCCCGCCGATCGAGATGCGTATCGAAGTCGCTGAAGCCGGCGTGCAGAAGGCTCGTGATCGGCAGCAGGCCAAGATCGATCGGCATGCAGCCAGTGGGTTGGGGCGTCCGCCGTTGCCGGTCGAGGACACCAAGAAGGTCCGTGATGCCTACGATCGCCTCGCCAAAGCATGCGCGGAAACCCACGCCTGGCAGACCCGCCGGGATGCCGAACGGCAGAAGCAGCGCGAGTACAAACAGCGGATATTGACCAATCGGGCGACGAGTAGACCGCATCGCGCCAACACCGACAACCTCGGCAACATCACCGACCCGCAGTCGCGGCCGATGCCGTTGCGGGGCGGCGGCTGGGTGCAGGGCTACAACTGCCAGGCCGTCACCACCTCCGACGGCCTGATCATCGCCACCGGCGTCGGCGACGGCCCGATCGATGCGCCGACGTTCATTCCGATGATGGACAAGGCCGTCAAGGCCGTCGCGATCCTGACCGAACACCGGCCACCCGGGTATGAGGCCGGCCCTGCTCAGATCGGGACCCTGCTCGCCGATGCCGGGTACCTCGCCGAAGACAACCTCACCGCGGCCGGCCCCAAACGGTTGATCGCCACCGCGAAATCACACAAGCTCCCGCGCGACACCAGCGAGTTGAGTCCGCCTGCCAAGAATGCTCCGCCGATCGAGAAAATGACCTACGAGCTGGCCACGCAGGAGGGTCGAGCGCTGTACTCCCAGCGCAGTCACATCGCCGAAACACCGTTCGGGCAGGCCAAGCACAATCTCCGATTCCGGCGATTCACCAGTCGTGGAATCGATCGTGCCGCTTCCGA
The DNA here is from genome assembly GCF_001305675.1 of Gordonia phthalatica. Taxonomy (NCBI): domain Bacteria; kingdom Bacillati; phylum Actinomycetota; class Actinomycetes; order Mycobacteriales; family Gordoniaceae; genus Gordonia; species Gordonia phthalatica. The sequence continues at coordinate 4,341,183 of NZ_CP011853.1, read as the reverse complement.
ATTCGCATTCCACGCCTTGGTCAACAACATTCTCAAGGCCATCACCGGAGGGCACCTGGCCACTGCATGAGAGGCCAATGAAGGGACCGGCCACCTCCCGCCGACCGAGTATTCATTCGGCCAGCGGGAGGAGAGCGATCATCGATTTCGAAACTGCGACAGCCCGAAATCGCCGTCGGACAGCCGCAGTCGGCCTGATTTCAGCGATATCGACGGCTGGGTCGCCCGACCTGCTGGCCGCGACGGCGCTCAGGTGTTCGGTCGCCTCTCTTTCGTCGCTGCCCAACGCAGTTGAGTCCGGCGAGAGAGATTTCCACCGGGAACAAACCAGTTAGGTTCGGGCGGGCGCTGCTGCGCGGTCCCGGAGGAACACCGCGATCAGCGGGAAGATCAGCACGGAGAACAGGCCGCCGCCCACGAGGATCGCGGCATCCGCGCTGTCCAGGACGTCCTGCTGCATGCCGATCTCGGAGACGACGACGATGATCGGCAGCCCGGTGGCGCCGAACAGACCGACGGAGATCTTCTCGGACCACGTCGATCCCTCCGGGGCGGCGAGCATGGATGGAATGCCACGGATCACGAGCAGGCCGACGAGGAATGCGGGGATCAGAGCGATCGCGAGCGGCTCGTGCAGCAGCGCCTGAAGGTCGAACTTGATGCCGGTGTACACGAAGAAGATCGGCACCAGGAAGCCGAACGCGACGGCGTCGATCTTCGCTTCGACCGACTGGCGGGTGTCCTCGTCGGCGTCGCGGATCATCAGCCGCCAGAGGATGCCCGCGGTGAACGCGCCGACCAGGATGTCGATGTCGAGAAAGTTGGCCAAGAACACGAGCAGGGTGAGGATCGCGATGACGGCGCGGACCGCGAACTGCGCCGACGTGTGGAGGGTCGCTTCGACGAAGTCGTGCAGGCGGTGATGCGAGGCCCGACTCACCTGGATGAGTGCGAGGACCGCGACGACGACGAAGCCGATCAGGACCAGGCCCGCGGCACCGAAGGATCGGCTGCCGAGGAACAGGGAGATCGCGAAGATCGGACCGAACTCGCCGATCACTCCGATCGCGCCGACGGAATCGCCGAGCGGCGTGCCGAGGACGCCGGAGTCGCGGAGGATCGGCATCAGCGTCCCGAGCGCCGTCGACGCGAGGCTGATGCCGATGATAACGGCACCCAGACCGGGGGAGATGAGGAAGCCTGCTCCGATGCCCGCCGCGATGCTGATCACCCAGCCCAGCCAGGCGCGATGCGCGGTCCGACCGTGCATCGCGGACCGCGTGACCTCCGTGCCGGCGACGAAGAACAGGATGTCCACGCCGAACGTCGACAGATTCGCCAGAACGTCGGACTGCTGAACCCAGTTGAAGACCGAGGGACCCGCGATGATGCCGAGCACCAGCTCGAAGACGAGGATCGGAACCTTGACCCAGCGGGCGACAGCGCGCGTGAGGACCGGGGCCGCCAACACGAGGAAGGCGACGATCAGGGTCGACGCGGAGGAATCCATCCCCGGGATCCTACGGATCCATCAGGTCGAGCGCAGTCCGGGGCGGGCGCGCGCCGTCAGGCGTCGACCGACTCCTGACGGCGGTAGATGAGGCTGCTGACGAATGCGGCGGCGATGAACACGACACCGATCAGCCCGGTGATCACCTCGGGGACCGGCGTGCCGATCGAGTACAGGAGGATCACCGACAGCGCGCCGATGGCCCAGTGTGCGCCGTGCTCCAGGTACACGTACTCGGACAGGGTGCCCTGCCGGACCATGAAGATCGTCAGCGATCGGACGAACAGCGCGCCGATCAGGCCGAGGCCCAACGCGATGATGATCGGGTCCGCGGTGATCGCGAAGGCACCGATGACGCCGTCGAACGAGAACGACGCGTCGAGCACCTCCAGGTAGATGAACAGGAAGAAGGCGGCCTTGCCGGTCAGTTGGACCAGGGCCGACGGTCCGTCGGACTCGCCCTCCTCGTCGACGTGGAACAGGTCGCCCAAGCCGCTGACCACGATGTAGGTGACCATGCCTAGTGAGCCGGCGAGCATCACCGTCGACGTCTCGTCGTCGGGGGCGATGAACACTGCGGTGATGACCAACGCGGTGAGGGCCACCGCGACCGACACCTCCTTCAACCGGCCGACGCGTTTGAGCGGCTCCTCAATCCAGGTGAGCCAGGTGAGTTCCTTGTCCTGGAAGATGAAGCCGAGGAACAGCATCAGCAGGAACATGCCGCCGAACGACGCGATCTGCGGGTGCGCGGCGAGGATGATGCTCTCGTACGTCGCGGAGCCGTCGGTCGGCGGATTCAACGCGAGGTCGAGCGCGTCGACCGGGTTGAGGCCCGCGGTGATCCACACGACCGCCAGCGGGAACGCCAACCGCATGCCGAAGACCGCGACGACGATGCCGACGGTCAGGAACATCTGCTGCCAGAAATGGCTCATCCGGCGCAGGACCGTCGCGTTGATGACCGCGTTGTCGAACGAGAGCGACACCTCCAGAACACCGAGGATCAGCGTCAGGAGGAGCGCCGTGGTCCCGCCGTACAGATAGGCGGCGACGAGCGCCGCCACCGAGATGACGACCGATGTTCCGAAGATGCGAAGGATCACTGGTGGTTCCGAACTGCCATGGGGTAACCGTACGCGGCGGGGAGGGGCAGGGCTGGGATCAGACGTCGGCGTCGAGCACGTCGGCGTGGCCGTTGCGACGACACCAACTGACGAGATAGCGGGCGTGCAGGCCGCACCAGCGGTACACGGACCCCTGGGTGAGCGGCAGCGATTCGTCGTGCTCGTGGCGCGCGACCATGATCGGCCCGAGATAGTGGCTGGTCACCTTGTTGGCGGTGCTGGGTGAAACGCGAGCAGCGGTCGCCAGGGAAGCGTTGTCACTGGCGCGACCTGCGGCGATCGCGCCGGCGAGGCGGCCGGCCGTCGAGCCCCGTCGTCCCTGCAGATGGCTGTACAACGGTTCGGCAGAGTGCGAGGGCGGTGCCATCGGCAGGCGGTTGCCGAGCGCTACAGAGCGGATGGAGTCCATGAACGGGTGCAGACCCGCGGACTTCGGGAACACGCCCCACACCTCTGGGCGGAGGCGTGCCTCGTCGAGGTGGTCGCGCTCCATGGTGTGCCCCTGTGTCGCGAGGATCACCGGTGCGAGACGGTCCACCTCGCGGAGGCGGTCGATGGCGTCGAGCCCGTCGAAAGTCCATTCCATCTGCGGTTGGTTCCAGATGAGGTCGGCGACGACGACGTCGTAGCGGACACGACCGGTGACGGCACGGTCGAACTCGGACTCGGTGGTGGCGACGGTGACTGTCACTTCGGGGAATCCGGCCTCGAGAGGGGCCGCGACGATCCGGCCGAGAGGTGAGGCGATCAGGATGCGCAGGCCGGTGGACACTGGTCAGATTCTACCGAATCACCCGACTCTCATGCGTGATCACACACGGAGTGCGTCGGCGTCATGCGCGGATCAACCTGATCGGCTGTCGGAAAGGGCATCCACCCACCTGAAACGAGCCCCCAGACGCAGAAGACTTCTCCTGGGGGAGAGCGGAGAGGCTTGTGGATGATGAATGTGCCGAGTAGGAGTGCTGCATACGGCCCGGGGTACCGGGCGCATGATCGTGCGGCGCGACCCGTGCCGAGTGTGAGCGGCTCTGTTCGATCGATTCGGCGGCGCGAAATTCTTCTGACCGATGCAATCGGTGTCATGTCACCGAGTTCTTTCGAGCGGGAGGCGACGGCTGCGTGGGTTAGGTCCCTCGGGTATGCGGCAGAGGCGGTCGAACCGTACGACTTGAGGACGCGGCGGACACTTCCGAGGATTCTTCTGGCACACGGTGCGGAGTCGGTGAACGCCGCAGAACCCGCCGTGCTCGCGCGCATGGGTGTGATCGTCCTCGTCGACGGACCGCACTCTGGGCCGGTGTTGGGTGCAGCCCGGCTCGTGCAGAACGGTGGCAACGCCGGAACGGAGATCCGGGCCGTCCTGGGCCGGATGCTCGGAACTCCGTCGATCGAACCGGTGACGGTGTCGAGTCGGGAGCAGGAGGTGCTTGCGACATACGTTCTCGGCGACACGGTCAGAGAGACGGCCACGCACCACCACATCGCCGAATCAACTGTCCGCACCCACTATCGGCGCGTCGCTCGGCGGTATGAGGCTGCCGGCCGACCGATCGCAAACAAGGCTCAGCTCCTGCTCGCGATGGTGTCCGATGGGTGGCTGCGACTCGATGGATCGCTCGGCGTCCGGGCTGATGAGTGACGATGGACGACTCCGCGCAGACTGCGATCGCTGCGCTGGCGCGGCGGGCGCATGTCGCAGTCGTCCAGGAGGGGCGTCCGTTCTGCGAGGCGATGTACGACGTCCGTGTGGACTTGACCGTCCCCTCTGCGGCACTTCTCGGCTGCACTGGAAATCGTGGATCTGAACGCATGGAAGAGCTGTTGGCCTTGATACCGGCCGACGATCACCCTCGCTGGAACAGAGTGGTGGTTGTTGCCGTGATCGTGCAGAGCCTGCTCGTGGGCGCCGACAGCGACGAGCAGGGCTCATGGTCCGCTGGGTTCGCCCAGCGCCTGGAGGGCCTCCCCGACGAGGATTGGCCGACGGTGATCGACGGTGTGGTGGCGAATGATGCGGGAGGGCTGCTCACTGTCGACGTCATGCGTCAGGTGGTGGACAGGTTCGCCGAGGACGTGGCGCCGGCGACGCTGGACGCGTGCTGTATGGCGCTCGCGGCCGCAGCCGTTGGCCGGGGCGATGTCGACGAGGCGGTCCGATCGATCGCGCGAGCTACCTGCCCGCTCCTTGTCGCTCGGTTGCCGGACACACGTGGCGGTTCGGATCGGGATACGGTCCGGGGACGGTATTCACAAACCGAGCGTGGGTCCTACTAGGCAACACGGCCCAGCCAGTCACTCGGTTGGATACTCGAGCCCTATCCAATCATCGGATCGGGTAGTCGCTGAATGATCCGATCTGCACAGAGGCTGGCCCCTTTTCTGGGGACAGGGGTTGGTCGAGATGTCGCCCAGACGGAGTAATCTGTCCGAGTTGTCTTGCCCTAAAAGAAATGTCGTGCCTATGCTGCGTCAGCAAGATGTCGAGTCGTGGTCGTCGTAGGGGGCGGCGATTTCTGCACAGAGTTCTGAGAATCACTTTCACCTGCGTTGGATCGTCAAATTGTGATGGTCAGCGGGTGCATAGAGCAAGGATTGAAACCAAGCGAAATGGCCGCAATCGTCCACGACACCGTCTGCCCGGGGTGTGGCGCACCCGCCGAACTGTCGGCGAACGAGTGCGAATACTGTGGTCGGCCGGTTCTGATCACCCAGTTCTCCTCGGTTCGTGACTGGTCCGGTCCCGATGTCTCGAAGTATGTCAAGGCGTACGAGGGCTTCTTGAAAGAGGGAATGGATCCCGACGTCAAGCTCGCGCTCGCCATCTGTCTCCTGAAACTCGGGCAGCATGCTCGGGCGTTAGTCCAGGTCAGTGACGCCATCAGTTACAACGTGGACAATCCGGAAGCGTACTTCTACTCGGCGATCGCTCGGCTCGGTGGCAAGCGTCCGGCGCTCGGATCCATGGATGTCCTGCGCGAATCGCTCAACGACCTCGAATCGGCGAAGATGCTGGAATCTCGCGGGGCCTTCTACTACCTCTCAGGACTCATTCGGGCAGACTTCTTCGAACGTAAGCGAATCCGGCAGTTGCCGACCTCGGGAGAAGAGTTCGACGTCGCTTCGTCGTTCGGAGTGTCTCAAGAAGACATCCAATTCATTCATGATCTGACGAAGACGCCGATGACCTAGCGGTGCCTCGTTCGGACCCCACCCTTTGACTAGTGGCATGGAATCCCTCTAAGGAAGAGAAACGAATGGTTGACGTCTCCCAGTTGGAAAAGTATTTCGCACCGGACAAGAGCATCTCGCCCGCGGTGAAGACGATCGCGGGTGGCCTGGTTGTGCTCCTGATCGGCGCAGCGGCCTCGTCGACGATGATGATCCTGGTCGGTCTGCTCGTGATCGCGGCCGGTGGCTTCTGGATCTACCAGATCAAGAGCGCCACCAGGGTCAGTGATGCCGAAGTGCAGGAAGTCATCGACGCTGGTGCGCGGCCGGCACTGGATGAGGCGTATAGGCGATTCGGTCTGGTCCCGGAGTCTCTCGTCGCCGAAGAGGTCGTTCTCGTGGGCCAGGACTTCAAGTCTGTGGGCAAGCGCGGCGAAGACGGTGTCTGGCGGACGGCCGGCAACATCGTGAACGTGCTCCTCTTCTCGGAGAAGTCTGTTCACCTCTACAGTCATCGGTACAACATTCTGAAGCCTCAGGATCGGGCGGGAAGCACGGAAGAGTACTTCTACCGGCACATCGTGTCGGTGAGCACCTCAGAGCGAGAGTTTGAGGTAAGCGACCGGAACGGCGAGCACGAAATGGTGCGATTGGACTTGATGCTGCTGCGTAACTCGGGCGGCCAACCCATTGAGCTCCTGGCCTACAACGACGAAGTTCTGCATCAGGCCGTCGCTTCTGCTCGCTCGGTGATCCAGCAGCGTCAGGACTAGGACGAACTCTGCCTGGGGCAGTCACATCGCCGACCTCGGTGCCGTGGCTGCCCCAGGAACGTCTCGTGCGGAGAGCGGTCAATGGACACACGAAAGCTGGGCAACTCGCGCTGTGCAAGTGTCGAAGCCGTCGAGATACTGCGGATCCCGTCGGAATCTGTGATTCGGGAGCAGCATCCGGACGGTGATCTGACAGAGCACGTTCGTCACGAGTTCTCCCTGTTCCTCGACGAGATCGCGAGCCTGGACAATGCGCTCGGATCTGCCGGGAGCTTGGCGCTCGAACTGCTCTTCGTGTCCAATCCAGCGATCGGCCAGGTCCACACGGGCGAGATCCGCACGTTCCTGATCGTCCGCGCGCTCGCTGACACCGAGGAACTCAGCGAGGCGGCGGTGGTCGACGGGCTCAGCCTCGGCCGCAGTGCCTTGGTCGGGTCCGGGTTCGACGTGTCCGAGACGGGGACCGGCGACATCGCCAGGCTTCGTTCGCAGTCATCAGAAGACGGACTTTCAGCGCTCGTCCGTCGCGCGCGCATTGTTCAATTTCACAATGCGGCCCTTCCCGCGGCGCTGGTGTACGACCGGTTCCCCGCTGAGGCGATCAACCTGAATCGCCTGTACGACACTCTGGTCGACTCGCCCGGTTCGCACGTGTCGATCCAGCTCATCGTCGACGGATTCAGCGGTGCCGAGTCCGACTTGGTGTCTACTGTGGCCCTTGGACTCGGAGCGATAGAGAGGGGCATCCAGGACCCTTCGATGGCCGGGATGTCGTTCGCGACAGCGAAGCGTCCCGCCGAGACATACGGGTACTACGCCGATCGGCTCGCAGGGTCGGTGTTCCAGACCAGCGTCGTGATCGGTGGGCGTCCAAGCAGTCGACGGCAGTTGTCCAGTCGGATGACCGGAGCGCTGGCGGGAAGCGTTGACGGTGGATTCTTCGACGTGGTGCGACTCCCGATGGACAGCGGGAACCTCGGCGTCGGCCTCGACGAGACTGCCCTGCCGTGGAGGGTCTTCGCTGCCGTCGACGCGGCCGCTCCGGGCAGAGTGTGGCCTGCGGAGACGCCGTCTGCCGCCCGTCGCCTTCCCTTGCTGGCAACGGCCGCGGAAGCGAGCCAGCTTTTTCGCATACCGTTCGGTACGGACCGCGTCGGGGCGGGTTTCCGGGTGCACCACACGGTTCGACGGAGCCGTACGTATCTCGCGGGAGTGGTCGACAACGACCTCGAGGTCGGAGCGATCGGCGCGGCCGGTGCCGGGGTGCCGCTCGGCTTCACGCTCAACGACCTCACCAAGCACATGTTCGTCACGGGAACGCCCGGATCAGGTAAGACCACCTTCAACGTCGGCATGCTCGACACGCTCTGGCACAAGCACAAGATCCCGTTCCTGGTCATTGAGCCGGCGAAGAACGAATACCGCGCGTTGATCGAGTCGATCCCAGATCTGCAGGTGTTCACTCCGGGAAAGAGTTGGCTTTCGCCGCTGGTGATGAACCCGTTCAGGCCAGGCGAAGGGGTGCGAAGCGAGAACCACAAGACGGTGCTCAAGAGTGCATTCGGCGCGGCCGTCACGATGGCCTCCCCGCTCGACAGACTGTTCGAAGCGGCTCTCGACAATCTCTACTCCCAGTTCGGATGGCTCGACTCCGACGACCTGGGGGTGGGGCACCCGGTGCCGAACGTGAGAGATTTCGTTGATGCCTTCCGCAGTGCCATCGACCAAGTCGGATACACCGGCGAGGCCGCGAACATCGGGCGTGCCGGCCTCGTTCGCCTGGCCGGCATGGTGCGCGTATTCGACACCTACAAGAGCATCCCGGTCGAGGACCTGTGTACCCGTCCCACGCTCATCGAGCTGTCAGCGATCGAGAACTCGGCGGAGAAGGCGCTCTGGGTCGCACTGATTCTGTTGCAACAGTTGAGCTATCACAACGCGAACACCGTCGGTACGGGTGATCTGCGGCAAGTGCTGCTTCTGGAGGAGGCACACGTCCTCTTCGAAGCGTCCGACACGGGGCAGGAGGGTGCCGCGTCGCCCGCGGCCGTCGCGCAGGGCATTTTGAAACGCATGCTCGCCGAGATCCGGTCCTACGGTGTCGGAATCGCGATCGCGGACCAGTCGCCACGAAAGGTCGGTGGAGACGTCATCGCACTGACCAACATCAAGTTGGCGTTTCGCATCGTTGAGGCCGAGGATCGAGAGATCCTCGGGAACTCGATGAACATGGGTGCCGAACAGGTGCGGAGGCTCAGTGGCCTGCGTCCGGGCGAGGCGTTTCTCTTTCATGATCGGCTTGAGGAGGCCGAGGAGTTGGTGACGCCCGACTACCGCTCGACAATGGGCATCAGCATCAGCATCGATGACGAACGATTGAAGTCGAGGTTGCGCTACTTCGATTCTCGCCAGGAATTGCTGAAGCCGTTCCCGGAGTGTGACCTCATTCCGGAATGGGATGCCACTCGCTCCGAGGTGGCCAGGCAATTCGCGTCCCGCATCTTTTGGGCGCATGTCACCGTGTCTTCGGATCTTGACACGGTTCGGGCGGTCTATCGCAGGATTCGAACGCATGCTCGATCACTCGACAAGAGGTACTCCAACGTCGACGACACGCTTCTGGACATGATTCGAGTGTATTTTCTAAGGCTCGTCAGATTCGAGACGGAGCTTCGGCTCCCGAGCGGGTTTGAAGCTGCAGTCCTCAGTGCTCAAGCGGTAAGAGAAGGGTAATCGAATGCGGGTATTTGATGTCATCCAGAACGAGAGGGGCGCGGGTGACAACTCGGTCGTCGCCTGGAAATTCGACGGGGAGGACTTCTTCGACCGATCGCAGTTGATCGTCAACGAGTCTGAAGAAGCCGTCTTCTTCCAAGACGGGTTGGCCATGGAGGTGTTTCAGGGTGGCCGCTACACGTTGGACACACGCAACCATCCGTTCCTGACCAAGCTCCGCAGCAAGCTGTCTTCGGGAAAGAACGTCTTCACCTCGCAGGTCTACTTTGTGAACAAGGTGCACCGACTCGAGATGAAGTGGGGCACCGACAGTCCGATCCAGGTGCGTGACCCGATCATGCGGGTGCCGACCAAGGTCACGGCCCGCGGCTCGTACAGCTTGCAGATCGTCGACGCGAAGAGGTTCTTGATCAAGCTCGTCGGCAATGTTCGGCAGATGACGGACCAGGAACTCAATTCCTATTACCGGTCGGCGTTCAGTCAGTACATCAAGGACGCCATCGCCGATCACCTCATGAACGCGAACGAAGAAATTCTCAACGTCGCGAACAAGAAGGCCCAGTTGGCCGGCGGAATCAAAGAGACTCTGATGCCTCTGCTCGACGACTACGGCGTCGAGATGGTCGACTTCTACATCGCCGCGATTGATATTCCGGATGACACGTATCGCGCCCAGTTCGAGCAGAACGAACTCGACATCGCGATGAAGGTCAAGCATGGAGTCGCAGACAGTCAGGTGAAGATACAGACTGCGCTCGGTGACAAGGGCGCGATGGATGTCCTCGGTGCGGACTGGGGGCGCCTGCAATCCGCCGAGATTCTCCGTGATCTGGCCAATAACCCGGGCGCTGGCGGAATCGCATCGACAGGTGCCGGCATCGGATTCGGCATGGCCGCCAGCGGCGTCTTCGACGACATGGCCCGCAATCTCATCGTGCCGCCGTCACAGCCCGCGAGCCAGCAGTCTGCGCCGGAGCCTCCCGCTGCTTCGGTGCCGACGGACTTCATGCCCGCTGCGCCGACCGCTCCTCCATCCGGTTCCATCTCGTGTGGAAACTGCGGTGCTGGGCAGCCGGCGGAGGCGAAGTTCTGTTCTGAGTGTGGAACGCGGCTGGCCGCGTCCTGTCCCGGCTGTGGGGCGGGCGCAGCACCAGGTGCGAAGTTCTGTGGTGAGTGCGGTACCCGAATTGGAGGAATGTGATGAAACGCTTCTTGCTGGCAGCCGTGATCCCGCCCGTTGTGGTCGGTCTCCTGCTCGTGCTGCTGCTGCCCGCGAGTCTGTTCAGTCCCGGTGTCATCATCGCGTTGATATTCGTCCTGCTCTTCTACATCGTGATGGTGTGGTTCCCGACCCAGGCCCCGGGTCGAGAGGCCAGCACGGTCTACTCCGGAAGCTACGAACTGCTGGTGTGGCCGTACTTCGTGGCCGCGGTGATTATCGCGGCCATCGCGCTCGTGCCGGTGATCTCGTGGAAGTGGATTCTGGCTGCGGACATCGTGACGCTGGGGTTGTTCATCAGCATCGCGATGTCTGCGAAGTCGACATCCGAGCGAGACGCGGCGCTGACGACTGAGAACAAGGCGGCCGTCGCGGATCTGCGTCGGATGGCACTTCACGTACAGAACGTGGCTGCGCAGGAGACGGATCCGGTGCTCAAGAAGCGGGCGCGGCAAGTCGCCGAACAGATTTCGATGTCTCCGTTCAAGGGTGTACCCGGATCAGCCAGTACCGAATGGGAACTGCAATTGGCAGTCGACGGGCTGGCCTCTGCAGCGTCTCGCGGCGAGAGCGGAGCCACGTTGGAGAAGATCTCGCGACTGATCGATCAGCGGAACCGGATCGTGAAGACCGAACGGTGAGCGACCTCTACGACTCTCCGGAGCCTGCGACATTCGTCGAACCGGACGTGTCGATCGTCGATGAACCTGTCATCGACGGTGCGAGTTTCAACGACGCGGGAGCCGACGCGCCGGCAGAGGTTCCCGCGGAGGATTCCTCGGCTGCCGATGTCAGCGCGATCGCTGAGGACTGGTCTGCCGAAGCTTCCGACGTCGACGAGGAACCGATACCCGAACTCGGTGATGTGCCGGCGGACGCAGAACCTGCGGGCTGGGATGAGGTCGAGGCCGAGGACGTGTCCTCCTCGGAGGACCCTGAGTATGGCGACGCGGCAGAAGTCGCCGACGAGGACTGGGGGGAGATCGCTGCGGAGACTCCTGAGGTGAACACGCCTGACCCGGCACCGGAGGACTGGGCTGAAGACGAGGTCGTCGACGTGGCGGCTGCAGAGGCGCTCGACAGCGAGACTGCCGACGTCGGTGGAGCTGATGCAGACGTCCCGCTCGACGAGGCTGTCGACGAACCTGACGATCAGGTTTCGGACCTCGTGAAACCGGCGGGTGACGACACGGCGGAAGAGGTTCCCGAGGCAACGGACGTGGTCGCCCACGCGCAGGAGACGGTGACCTCGGCCGACGAGATGCCGGCCGACCTCGATGCGGCGCTCGACGAACAACTGCCCACCTCTGATGCTGTCGCCGACACCGATGAGCCCGGTTCATTCGACAGTCCCGACGAGGTCGGCGAGTTCGGAGTACCTGACGAGCCCGAAGACAATGCGGTGGAGGCCTCGCCCGATCCTCTCGACGAGGTCACCGAGGAGCCGGAAGATGTCGGGTCACTCGACAGCGGTGACGCCGAAGCTCTCGCAGATGCGCCGGACGAAGCCGACCTGGTGGCCGAGGCCGAGGAGGTGGCACAGTCCAGTGAGCAGGCCAAGGCATTGTTCGAGGCCGAAGCCTTGGCAACGGACAGCGCAGATGCGAAAGTCGTGTTCGATGCTTCCGTTGCGGAGAAGCTCGCCACGTCGAGTGACACTCCGACGATGCCGGACGAAGTCGCGGATGCGACTGTGTACGAGGGCTGGGACTCTGCGGCGGCCGCAACTGAAGATGCGGTCGAGCATGCCACCGACATCGGCGCATTCGAGCCCGCCCACACGAAGACCGACGTCGGCTCAGCATTCTTCGCACCTGGCGACGACATCCTCTCGAGCACTGCAGACGTCCCCGACTACCCGGGCGAATATGTGCTGGACCTGCATGGTTCTCCGGATTCCGTCAGCGTCCCAGGGGCCGACGGGGTCGACCACACCGTTGATGCGGCGGAATTCGCGAACATCGTGCAACAGTCGACGGAGTGGAACGGGGAGCCGATCAGGCTGTTCTCGTGTGAGACGGGACAGGACCCGAACGGTTTCGCGCAACAACTCGCCGATGAGCTCGGGGTCGAGGTGACAGCGCCGACCGAGGAAGTGAGCCCGAACCCGTTGGGTAAGGACTACCCAGCCCAGATCGCGGAGTCGAAGTCGACATCGATGTTCGGCGGCATGCTGCAGGTCCCCGGTGAACCTGGAGAATGGAAGACCTTCAAACCGAAAGGCGGTGCCTGATCATGGCGGAGTGGAAAGCGGTGTCTCCGTGGCGAGACGTCACTGGTCCGGCTGGTGAACTGCGGTTGGACGACTCCCGGGCTCCGCTGGAGCGTGCCGAGGCCGATCGCGTCGTCGCCTACTTGAAAGCGGGTGGCATCGTGTTCCGTAATACGGAGAAGATGCCCGATCCGCTGGCCGGCTCGGACGCTCCGGTCTTACCGCTGAGCCTGCGGACCGACGGTGAATGGATCTGGAACGATTCGCTGACCTATCTCGTCGAGAACCATTGCTTCTGTCCGCCGGACGACTTCATGGAGTATTTGCGCCGACGGGATTTCGAGCCGCGGACTCCGTCGCGCGAGGACGTCGCCGAGGCGCTGCGTGCTGTGCGCGGCGGCTGATGAGACGACTGGCCGACAAGGGATCGCTGCGCTCGCAGGCGGCACTCGATCAGCCTGGAATGTGCGCCTGGTACGCAGACACGACAACGCCCGCCCCGGGAAGAGACCGGGGCGGGCGTTGGTCGAGCGCTACCGACTAGTCGGCGCCGATGATGAAGGCTTCGAGCTGTGCGCGGGCCTTGTCGTCGGCGACCTGCACGGGCGGGCTCTTCATCAGGTAGGCCGAAGCCGGGAGGATCGGGCCGCCGAGGCCGCGGTCCTTGGCGATCTTCGCTGCGCGCACGGCGTCGATGATGATGCCGGCCGAGTTGGGCGAGTCCCAGACCTCGAGCTTGTACTCCAGGTTCAGCGGCACGTCGCCGAAGGCGCGACCCTCGAGGCGGACGTACGCCCACTTGCGGTCGTCGAGCCATGCGACGTAGTCGGACGGGCCGATGTGCACGTTCTTGTCGTACACCTTGTTCGCGAGCGAACCGTGCAGGTTGCTGGTGACGGCCTGCGTCTTGCTGACCTTCTTGGACTCGAGACGCTCACGCTCGAGCATGTTCTTGAAGTCCATGTTGCCACCGACGTTCAGCTGGTAGGTGCGGTCCAGAGCGACACCGCGGTCCTCGAACAGCTTCGCCATGACGCGGTGCGTGATGGTGGCGCCGACCTGGCTCTTGATGTCGTCGCCGACGATCGGGACACCGGCGGCGCGGAACTTCTCGGCCCACTCGGGGTCGGAGGCGATGAACACCGGCAGGGCGTTGACGAACGCGACGTTCGCGTCGATGGCGCACTGCGCGTAGAACTTGTCGGCCTGCTCGGAGCCCACGGGGAGGTAGCTGACGAGAACGTCGACCTCGAGGTCCTTCAGCGTCTGAACGACGTCGACGCCTTCACCGTCGGCCTCGGTGATGGTCTCCTTGTAGTACTTGCCGAGACCGTCGAGGGTGTGGCCACGCTGGACCGGGACGTTCAGCGGCGGAACGTCAGCGATCTTGATGGTGTTGTTCTCGCTGTTGTTGATCGCCTCGGAGAGGTCGAAGCCGACCTTCTTGGCGTCGACGTCGAACGCGGCGACGAACTCGACGTCGCGGACGTGGTAGTCACCGAACTTGACGTGCATGAGGCCGGGGACCTCAGCGGTGGGATCGGCGTCCTTGTAGTAGTGCACGCCCTGAACCAAGGATGAAGCGCAGTTACCCACGCCAACGATGGCTACGCGCACTTTGTTGGTATCACCCATGGTCGGGATCTCCTTCTTGTTGCAGCGGTACGGCGGATTGCTGTGCCGCCGAGTTCTTACTTGCGTCGTTCTGCGTCGCCGAGTCCGGCGTCGCGGAGCGATGTTCTGGGGAGCCGACCGAACCGGAGGCCTCGTCGGCGATCATCTTGTTCAGCCACTGGACCTCGCGTTCGCTGGTCTCCAGGCTGAGTTCGTGCATCTGGCGGGTGTAGTACTGGTCGGTGGACCGGGTGGTCCGTCCGATCAGTTCGCGCAGTCCTTCGCGTCGTTCCTCGACCTGGCGTCGGCGACCCTCCAGGATCCGCATCCGCGCGACGGCGGGAGTGCGACTGAAGAAGGCCAGGTGAACGCCGAAGCCGTCGTCGGTGTAGTTCTGCGGCCCGGTGTCGGCGACGAGTTCGGCGAACCGCTCCTCGCCCGCCGGCGTGAGCCGGTAGACGCGACGTGCGCGGCGAACCTTGGTCGCGGTGACCTGTTCGGGCTCGTCCTCGACGATCAGTCCGTCGGTCTGCATGCGGCGCAGCGTCGGATACAGCGATCCGTATGAGAAGGCGCGGAACGCTCCGAGCAGGCCGGTGAGCCGTTTGCGAAGTTCATACCCGTGCATCGGCGATTCGAGCAGGAGGCCGAGAATCGCCATTTCGAGCATGACGCGACCTCCTTTCGCTGCGTTATCGCGCCGTGATGCATTGACCAATGTATCGCATCGATATAACTCGGGTGCAACTGACCGGTAGCGTCCCGAGGTTGATTTGCATCACACGGCGAGTCGGGGTGTCCGCGCGTCTACGCTGGGGAACGTGCACCGCCAGATCGTGGACTTCGCACTCGCGCGACGCGAGTGCCTGTCGCGTGTGCGGACCGGTCGAACCTCCCTCGCGTCGGTGTGCGATGCCGACACCTACCTCGTCCGAGCTGCGAAGTTCCACGGAAAGCAGACCGACGAGGTCTGCCCGATCTGCCGAAAGGAACAGGTCACGCTGGTGTCCTGGATCTTCGGCGAACACCTCGGTCGGATGCACGGATCAGCGCGATCGGTCGCGGAGATCCAAGAGCTCGACGCCACAGCGCGCGAGTTCACCGTCCACGTCGTCGAGGTGTGCCGTACCTGTCGTTGGAACTATCTTGTGCAGTCGTACGTTGCCGGGTTGCCCGGAGGCGTCGCACGACGCCGCCGTCGGGTCGCCGAGTGACATGACGAGAGTTGGCTGCACCGCAGTCATGCGTCACAGTTGTGAGTGAAGATTTCGTCCGCGCGAGAGCGCAGAGGAGTGGGTGAGCGATGACCAGCAGTAAAGGTGCTGCGACGTCGGATAAATCGACGACGGTGAAGGCCACGGCGTGGGTGCTCGGTCTGATCGCCGGAGCAGTGCCACTGGTCGCCGTCGCCGTGGTGGTGGCGTTCCTCTTCACCTATCTCACCGTCGACGTCCCGTCGCCTGGCGACCTGAAGCAGAACCAGGTGGCCACGATCCTGTCCAGTAAGGGCACCACGATCGCCAAGATCGTTCCGCCCGAGGGCAACCGCACCGACGTCAAGTACGAGGACATCCCGCAGTCCATGATCGACGCGATCAAGGCTGCCGAGGACCGTGACTTCGACTCCAACACCGGCTTCTCGACCAGCGGCTTCACCCGCGCGGTGCTCGGCAAGATCACCGGCCGTGAAGGCTCGGGCGGTGGCTCCACCATCACCCAGCAGTACGTGAAGAAGGCCATCGTCGGCGACGAGGTCAGCTACAAGCGCAAGTTCAAGGAACTCGCGATCGCCACCAAGATGTCCCGCCAGTGGTCCAAGGAACAGATCATGGCGGCCTACCTGAACACCATCTACTTCGGTCGCGGTGCCTACGGCGTCGACGCGGCCGCCCGCGCCTACTTCAACATCCCGTTGAAGAAGCTGACCGTCTCGCAGGCGGCGCTGCTCGCGGGCGTCGTCCGCGGTCCGTCGATCTACGACCCGGCCGTCAACCCCGACCTCGCGGTGAACCGCTGGGACTACGTCCTCGACGGCATGGTCGCCACCGGCGCGCTGAGCAAGGCCGATCGCGCCGCACAGAAGTTCCCCAAGATCGCCAAGGTCAAGGACAACTCCGCGGCCAACAACACCGACGGTCCCAACGGGCTCATCAAGCGGCAGGTCCTCGCGGAACTCGAGGCGGAGGGCATCTCCGAGCAGGAGATCCAGACCGCCGGTCTGAAGATCACCACGTCGATCGACCCGCAGGTGCAGAAGGCGCTGGTCTCGGCGTCGCGCGGCAAGTTGGAGGGCGAACCGAAGAACCTGCGTACCGCCAGCGTCTCCGTAGATCCGGCGACCGGTGCCGTCCGCGGCTACTACGGCGGTGAGAACGCCTCCGGCTGGGACTACGCCTCGGCAGGCCTGCAGACCGGTTCGATCTTCAAGGTCTTCGCGCTCGTCGCGGCCCTCGAGCAGGACATCCCGCTGTCGCAGCGGTACAGCTCCGACCCGTACCAGGCGCCCGGCGGCCTCACCATCGAGAACTCCGACGGCGAGACCTGCGGCACCTGCAACCTGGCGACCGCGCTGAAGATGTCGCTGAACACCGTCTACTACCGCCTGATGATGGACCTGAACGGCAAGGCCGATGCCGTCGCCGACGCCGCGCACAAGCTGGGCATCGCGGAGAGCTTCGGCAACATCGAGCACACCCTGCAGGAGAAGAACGGTCACCCAGAGGGCGGCGTCGTCCTGGGCCAGTACCCGTCGCGCGTCCTGGACATGGCCTCGGCCTACGCGACCCTCGCCGCGTCGGGCATCTACCACAAGCCGTACTTCGTCCAGAAGGTCGAGACCTCGACCGGTGATGTCCTGTTCGAGCGCGAGAAGGACAAGGGCAAGCGCGTCATCTCGGCGGCCGTCGCCGACAACGTGACCGCGGCGATGGAGCCGATCGCGGCGTACTCGAACGGCAACTCGCTGTACGACTCGACGTACGGTGCGCGCCCGTCGGCCGCCAAGACCGGTACCGCCCAGCTCGGCGACACCGGCGACAACAAGGACGCCTGGATGGCCGGTTACACGCCGCAGCTGTCGACCGCGACCTGGGTCGGCACCGACAAGGGCACCGCGCTGCGAAACTACAACGGCGCCATGATCTACGGCAGCGGACTCCCCGCGCAGATCTGGAAGGCCGCGATGGACGGAGCCCTCGAAGGAGAGCCGATCGAGCAGTTCCCGACGCCGGAATCGGTCGGCGGACAGGCGGGCGTCCCGTACGAGCCGCCGCCGGTCACCAACACCCCGACCGACACCTACACCGAGACGACGCGTCCGCGTAACCGTCCGCGACTGCCCGGAACCAACGAGAACGGCGACATCGTCGTCGCCCCGGGAGTCACCATCCCTTTCGGGGGTGGTAACGGCGGTAACGGAGGGGGTGACAACGGCGGTCAGACGGACGGTTCCGGCGACGGCACCGGAGGCGGCGGCGACGGAACCGGCACCGGTGACGGGACGGCCGGAAACGGTGGCAACAACGGCGGAGCCGCCAATGGCCCGCGCGGCCGACAGCCCTCTGACGATCCGGTGATGGTACCGACGATACCGATGGCGCCGATGAAACCGGTGCCGACGACATAGTGGATTCGACGACGGACTCCCCGGAACCGCTCTCCGCCGATCTGAGAACCGACACCGACCGCGTTCTCCCGTCCTGGGTCGGCCCGCAGTTGCGGACCGCCAGCGACACGATCGGCGGACCCGTGGGACTCCACGCGGCAGTCGGCCGGAGCCGTCTCTGGACTCCGCTGCGCGTCGTCTTCCTGATGGCGCTGATCGGACTGTCGATCAGCTGGTTCGGCAAGGCCGGGTGCATTCAGCAGGCACCCGTCGAAGGCCAACCCGGGCAGGTCCGCTTGAACTGGGACAACCAGCGACAGTTCGTCGGCCTGTGCTACTCGGATCTCATCGCGTCGTATCGCAGCGACAAGCTGACGCCCGACGACCTCTCCGGGGGCGCCTTCCCGTACCGGACCTTCTGGATGGTGAAGAACAACGACGGTGCCGAGGTCAAGGCCTACCTCGCGGAACCGGCACTGACCGCGATGTTCATGTACGTCAGTGCGCAGGCGGCACGGGGGTGGGCCTGGTTCGCCGATGCGGTCGGACTACCGTCGACCCTCGACGTCGTCAATTACTTCAACATCAGTGCGCTGCTGCTGTCGCTGTTCTGGCTGCTCGCAGTCTGGGCGACCATGATGACCGACCGCCGCCGACTGTGGCTGGGCGCCCTGATGGCGCTGTCGCCGATCCTGCTCTTCCATGCGTGCACGTCCACCGAGATCCTGCCGCTCGCGCTGCTGTCGGTCGGTATGCTGTTCTGGTCGCGCGGCAAGCCCGGGTGGACGGGCTTCTTCACCGGCCTGGCCGCGGCCGCGGCGGTGTATCCACTGCTGCTGATCCCCGCGGTGGCCGTGCTGTGCGTACGCAACCGGCGGTTGCGCGACCTCGGGGTGATGGTGGGCGCCACCGTGATCGGCTGGCTCCTGGTGAACCTGCCGCTGCTGATCCTCTACCCGGCCGGGTGGGGTGCCTCCTACCGGACGTGGCGTGGGCGCGGGGTGGAGCCGGACACGCTGTACCGGCTGATCTCCCTCGCGACCGGATGGAATCCGACGCCGTCGCTCATCAGCGGGCTCGTCGTCCTCCTGCTGGTGGCGGTGGTGGCGACCGTCGTCTACATCGGGCTGCGGGCCACCGTGGAGCCCACTCTGGCGCAACTGATGTTCCTACTGGTGGCGGGGTTCCTGCTGTTCGGAAAGGAGTGGACTCCGCAGTCGTCGCTGTGGCTGGTGCCCCTCGCGGTGCTGGCGGTTCCGTATCCGCGGGCGGTCCTGGCGTGGATGACGTTCGACGCACTCATCTGGATCCCTCGAATGGCGCTGTTCCTGGACGCCGATCGGAAGTGGCTGCCGCCCGACGTCTTCTACGCGCTGAACACGCTGCGCGGCGCCGTTCTCGTCGGACTGTGTGCGGCCGTGGTGTGGCAACTGGTCCGGCGCGACGACGATGCTCCCGCGTCCGGCCGATTGCTGCGCTCCCCGCGGTCGACAGTCGCCGCCTGAGGGGTTCTACTCGGCCCTACGAACATCTGCGTCCCCCTGAGGGCGCGCCGAGGGCGATTTGCCCTCGGTAGGCCCTCACGGGGACGTAGTTGTTCGAAGCCTCGGGTAGCTCAGCTCTTCGTCGCTGATTTCGCGACCCGCGCCTGCAGCAATTCGCGCGACGCGGGCCAGTCGTCGTCGACGATCGCGAACTGCGCGGTGGTCCGCCACCCGCCGCGGAAGCGGCGGTGCTTGCGGAGCAGGCCCTCTTCGACGGCGCCGAGCTTGGTGATCGCGGCGCGCGACTGCGCGTTCTCCTCGTGCGTGTGCCAGACGACGCGGACCGCGTCGGCGACGGTGAACGCGTACTCGCAGAGCGCCAGCTTGGCGGCCGGATTGACGGCGGTCCCCATCGCGGCCGGACTGTAGAACGTGTAGCCGACGGCCAGGGTCTGGTTCGCGGCGTCCACGTCGTAGAAGCTGGTGGTACCGACGAGGGTGCCGTCAGCGTCGATGACGGCGAACGGGATCCGGTGGGGGTTGGTCAACGCCGAGCGGATCCAGGCGATCGCCGATGCGGTGTCGTGCGGGACGCCGCTGGTCCAGCGGTAGAGGTCGGCATCGCTCGCGACTTTTCCGAGGTCCTCCGCGTCCGACAGTTCCAGCGGACGGAGGGTGATCGGGCCGCTGACGAGCGTCGGCGTGCCGAGCCAGTTCTGCGCGTCGGTGTCGTCGACCGCACGAAGACGAGTCAGCGGTCCGGGCGACGGAACGGTCCCGGTCAGATAGGAGGCCAGCGGCTCCCGAGGCTTGGCGTGCACGAACACCACGATCAAGACCAGCAGGATGACGGCATGCGTCCAGACGCCGATGTTGACACCGGCGATCACCCAACCGTGCGTGGTGGGCGAGTAGTTGAGGAGCAGGTGAAAGATCGTCAGGTCGAGAACCGTGTCCGCCACGAGGTACAGGGCGATCAACCACCACCGCACCCGCAGCAGGATGAAGAAGGGCAGGATCCACAGCGTGTACTGCGGCGAGTGGACCTTGTGGAAGAGCATGAAACCCGCCAGCATCGCCGCGCTGACACCGAGCCAGGGGAAGGCGCCGTCGCGCCGATAGACGCGCCAGCCGAGGTAGCACGACACCGCGAACGCGACGACGATCAGCAGGGGAGACGCGACATCGACGATGCTGTTGTAGATGGGTGTCTCGCCGCCGGTCAAGAACCGCAGGCCCCAGTACCAGATCGAGTTGGTGGAGAGGTTGGCCTGCCGCAGACTCTGGAAGTCGATGGCGGCCTTCCACCCGTCGTAACCGGCGATCATGAACGGCACCTGGGTGATCGCCACGGTGACGATCGCGGACAGCGCCACATATCCCGCACCCAACCAGTCGAGGCTGCCGCGCCGTGGGTCGCGGCGTCGGTCACCGACCTCGCCGCGGGTCAGGACCCACAGCATCAGCGGCAGCACGAACAGGCCCGGATAGATCTTGAACGAGAAGCCGACGCCGAGGGGAATGGCTGCGATGATCGCCGTCGTCTGGACCGACCAGCGCCGGTGTCCGGTCCCGGGGTCGGCGGAGCCGCCCCACGCCATCACGGCGACGCCCGCCACTGCGGCGGCGACCACGGGCAGTTCCCAGTTGTGGAGGGCGTACAGCATCAACGGCGGGGTCGCGACCCATAGCATCGACCACCAGCGGGTCATCAGGGCCAGGAGGATCGCGATGATGAACGCGAACGGTGCGAGGAACAGCAGACTGTGCCACAGGAACTCGCGGTCGGTGTTCGCGCCCAGGCCCGACAGCCACATGAACAGGCCAGACAGCACCGGGTACTCGACGACGCCGCCGAACAGGTGACCGTCGGGCGTGATGCCGCCGTGGATGTAGGGGAAGACGTGGCTCGCGAGCCCGCGGCCGTGCCACATCGTCATCAGGTCCGAGTAGCAGGGGATGACGTCGCCGCGCTGGCCGAACAGCCACTCGCGCTTGGCGCCGGGCTCGCTCGGGGTGGTGCAGCCGACCTTCGTCGCGTACGCCAGGGCCGACGAGGCGGCGGTGAACAGCATCGCGACGACGAGGATCAGCGTCGTCTCGCCGAAGTGAAGCCGCTTGGCGGCGTAGGCATTGCGGGCCGGTGGCATGCGAGAAGACTAATGCAGGCCGCCGACCTCCGCCGTCACGGGTCGACGGGGATTTCGCAGGTCAACCGGCGGTCATGTATCTTAGACAGGTTGCCGACGCAGGCGACCCTCCTGCCACGGAACGTCCGTGGCCGAAAGCCCATAGGAGGTGATGTGGTCTTATGCGTCATTACGAACTGATGGTGATCCTCGATCCGAGCCTGGACGAACGCACCGTCGCCCCATCCCTGGATACCTTCCTCAACGTTGTTCGCAACGAAGGCGGCAAGGTGGACGACGTCGAGATCTGGGGCAAGCGCCGCTTGGCCTACGAGATCGCGAAGAACAACGAGGGCATCTACGCCGTCGTTCAGCTCAACGCGACTCCGGCGACCGTGAACGAGCTCGATCGTCAGCTGAAGCTGAACGAGTCGGTGCTTCGTACCAAGGTCCTGCGCAAGTAATCCACAGGCCCACGAGGCCGCTGCAGACGGTGTGGATTCATCGCTGAATTTGTCGGTGATGGCACATAGGGTGGTGTCAACCACTACAGGTGCGCACTGACACATCAGACAGCAGCGTCCTCGACACGATTAGGGGAGACTCATGACGGACACGGTCATCACGGTCATCGGAAACCTGACTGCCGACCCGGAACTGCGGTTCACCGCATCCGGCGCACCGGTAGCCAACTTCACGGTGGCCTCCACTCCGCGGACATTCGATCGTCAGACCAACGAGTGGAAGGACGGCGAAGCGCTGTTCCTCCGCTGCAGCATCTGGCGCGACGCCGCAGAGAACGTGACCGAGTCCCTTCAGAAGGGCACCCGAGTCGTGGTTCAGGGCAAGCTCAAGCAGCGGTCGTACGAAACCCGTGAAGGGGAGCGTCGCACCGTGGTTGAGCTCGAAGTGGATGAGATCGGTCCCTCGCTCCGCTACGCGACCGCCAAGGTGACCCGCACGCCCCGTAACAACGGTGGCGGCGGAGGCAACTTCGGCGGAAACCAAGGCGGCGGATACGGAGGCAATCAGGGCGGCGGAAACTCCGGCGGCGGCTACGGCCAGCAGCAGGGACGCCCCCAGAGCGCCAACCGGCCTGCCGACGACCCGTGGGGCAGTGCGCCCGCAGCGGGCGGCGGCTTCGGCGGCGGGGACGACGAACCACCTTTCTGATTCCGGGCTGCTACCCGGAGACCATTAACTGGAGCAATACATGGCAAAGCAAAAGGGCCGCAAGCCCCGCGTTGAGAAGGTCACGAAGGCCAAGGCCTGCACCTTCTGCAAGGACAAGAAGACCGTCATCGACTACAAGGACACCGCGCTGCTGCGTCGTTTCCTGTCGGACCGCGGCAAGATCCGTTCGCGTCGAGTCACCGGCAACTGCGTGCAGCACCAGCGCGACATCGCCGTGGCCGTGAAGAACTCGCGTGAGGTGGCTCTGCTGCCGTTCACGTCGACCGGACGCTGAGCGGGAAGGGAAACAGAACAATGAAGCTGATCCTGACCGCCGCTGTTGAGAACCTCGGCGAAGCCGGCGACACCGTTGAGGTGCGCGACGGCTACGGCCGCAACTACCTGCTGCCTCGCGGCCTGGCGATCGTCGCCACCCGCGGCGCGCTGAAGCAGGTCGACGGCATCCGTCGTTCGCAGGAGGCTCGTGCCGTGCGCGACCTCGATCACGCCAACGAGATCAAGCAGGCCCTCGAGGGCCTCGAGAACGTCTCGCTGACCGTCAAGACTCAGAACTCGGGCAAGCTGTTCGGTTCGGTCTCGGCTGCGGACGTCGCGAACGCGATCCGCACCGCCGGCGGCCCCGCCGTCGACAAGCGCAACGTGGAGCTCCCCAAGGGCCACATCAAGGCTCTCGGCGAGTACCCCGTCATCGTCAAGCTGCACCCGAAGGTGGAGGCCAAGCTGAGCCTCGCCGTCGTCAGCTGACGTAGCGAAACCAAGAACGAGGCCGGTCTCCTTCGGGAGGCCGGCCTCGTTCGTGTCTGTGGGACGCCCTACGGCCCCGTCAGCCCGGTGACCATCAGTCGGAACATCACGTCCGTGGTCTCCGCGATCGACTCCCGCTGCGACGGTGGCCACTTCGCGATCTGCTCGGAGGTGTGGAAGACGAACAGGTGCAGCGTGTCGGGGTCGATGTCGGCGCGGATCTCGCCGGAGGCGACGGCGTCGCGGACGAGGCGGTTCCACAGCTTCGAGACGGCCTCCATCTCGGGGCGGAGTCGTTCGCGCATCTCGTCGGGCAGATCGCGGTAGTTGCGGATGTGGGCGGGCGAGACGGCGCCGAGCTCCAGTCGCGTGGAGATGAAGGCGCGCATCGCGGCGAAGAGCCGCTGGCCCGCGGTGGCGTCGGACAGCTGATCGATGGCGTCCTGCACGGCAACGTGGACGGCGTGCGTGGCCCCGGCGAGGGCTTCCTCGACGAGCTGGTCCTTGGACTCGAAGTAGTAGTAGAGGCTGCCGGCCTGCATGCCCGCAGCGTCCGCGATCGCCGACAGCCGGGTGTGCTGATAGCCGGTCTCGGAGAGGACCTTGCCCGCGGCGTCGATGATCCGCGCTCGGGTGACCTCGGACTTCGAGAGGCGGGCAGGAGCGGCGGCGGTGGTCTTGTCAGCAGGCATGGGACTCTCCGGGTGTTGCGTCTGTCCCCTAGAACCTACCGTTTCGTTAGAAAACTGCGGGCATCAGGGATGTCAGGCACGCACCTTGGGGTTGCCGTCGTGCGCACGGTCCCCGCGCGGGTACAGAAAGCGATGGGCGGAGCGACTGACGGCGAAGCCGCGATTCCAGTTGCGGCAGATCACCTTTCCGGCCCGGGGGACCGCGCAGGTCACGTTGGCGACGGTGATCCGGCTGCCGGCCTTGAGCGTCGGGACGCGGAATCGGCCGGCGGGTCCGATGCGGAAGGTGGTTCGCGGGCGAACCCAGTAGGGGCCCTGGGTCTCGCCCGAGAAGGCCACGCCGACGACGCCCGGAGGTGCCGTCCGCGGCTTCACGCGGCAGGCTGCCGCGCTCGCCGAGGGGCCGATCTGACAGAGCACCGAGCCGGTGCGGAAGAAGTGCCTGCCGTTGTCGGCGTACGCGAGCGAACGGTATGGGGTCGCGTTCACCGCCCGGTAGCCGGACAGGTCGAACGAGGTCGGAGGTGCGGCGTCGGAGGTACCGACACTGCTCGGCATCAGAGTCGCGATCAGAGCGGCGACGATGAGGACGATCGTTGTGGCGCCCACCCGCGCCAGGTTCGATGCACGCATGCACTCATTGGAACACGGGGCGGTCGGCCGTCTCCCGATGTTCATGTGATCGGGGTCGCTTCGTCTATCAGAAAACGGCGAACCAGACGACGTCGACACGCCATGAAAGCGGCCCTCGGCGTGGCGCAAGGCAACACGCCGAGAGAATTGAAATCGATTCTCTGTGGATATCGTCAACATGCCATGACCTGCGAGAAGTGCACGAATCCGCAATGAAATCGGTGACTGCTCCACAAGCTTGTCCACATTTGCTCCTGCGACGGCGGAAGTTGTCCACACCCCGTCCACAGGTTTATCCACAGGGCCTGTTTGGCAGTGGCAAGCTCCTCGCCCTAACCTTTCTGAAGGGTTCGGTTTCCCGTTTGGAAACCGGCGATTTGGACTTGTTCGACGTAGGGGGTGCGTGCGTGGCTAACGATGCCGATCACGGTCGAGAGCCGGATCTGCCTCCGGAGCCGCCGACCGAGGAGTTCGGCCGCCAGCCACCGCAGGACCAGCAGGCGGAGCAGTCGGTTCTCGGCGGCATGATGCTGTCGAAGGACGCCATCGCCGACGTCCTCGAGCGCATTCGACCGGGCGACTTCTACAAGCCCGCGCACCAGGCCGTGTACGACGCGATCCTCGAGCTGTACGGCAAGGGCGAGCCCGCCGACGCCGTCACCGTCGCCGCGGAACTGGAGCGCAAGGGCGAGCTCCGCAAAGTGGGCGGCGCACCGTACCTGCACACGCTGATCTCGACGGTCCCGACCGCCGCGAACGCCGGCTACTACGCGGAGATCGTCGGTGAGAAGTCGATCCTGCGGCGTCTCGTCGAGGCGGGCACCCGCATCGTCCAGTACGGCTACGCCGGTGCCGACGGCCAGGACGTCGCCGAGGTGGTCGATCGCGCGCAGGCCGAGATCTACGAGGTCACGGAACGCCGCACCACCGAGGACTACGTGGCGCTGGAAGAACTGCTCCAGCCCACGCTCGACGAGCTGGACTCGATCGCGTCGCGCGGCGGCCTCTCGCTCGGCGTGCCGACCGGCTTCAAAGACCTCGACGAACTCACCAACGGCCTGCACCCCGGCCAGATGATCATCGTCGCCGCCCGCCCCGGTGTCGGCAAGGCGCTCTCGCTCGACACCCCGCTCCCGACGCCGACCGGGTGGACCACCATGGGCCGCGTCGCGAAGGGCGACAAGCTGCTCGGCCCCGACGGTCGTCCGACCACCGTCGTCGAGACCACCGACGTGATGACGCGTCGCCCCTGCTTCCAGGTGGAGTTCGACGACGGCGCCGTCATCGTCGCCGACGAGCAGCACCAGTGGGCGGTCGAGATCGACGGCGAACAGCGCGTCGTCACCACCGATGAGCTGCAGCTGTACGGCGGTCGTGCCAATATCACCAACACCAAGCCGCTCGAACTGCCCTACCGGCCCCTCGCGTACGGGCCGTACACGGTCGGTGCGCTCGCCGGCATGGCCTACGACGACCCGGAGATCGGCGCTCGCATCGAGGCCGAGGGTCCCGTCGATGTCATGACGCTGATGACCGACCTCGGCGGCCGGATTCCGCACGAGTACCTCCGCGGCTCGGTTTCGCAGCGCCGCGCGCTCCTCGCCGGCATCCTCGATTCGCGTGCTCGCGTCGACGACGACGGCTGGATCACCGTCCCCGCCGCCACCAACCACATGTCGTCCGTGGTCGGCGACCTCGCCGCAGGCCTCGGTTACCGGTTCCGTCGCGCCAGCAGCGGCTGGGTGCGCCTCAACGCGCCCGACGAGGTCTTCACGGTCTTCGACAAGGCGCAGCGACACAAGGAGCTCCGCGGCAGCGTTCGTGCGCGTCGCGTCGTCTCCGTGCGGGCGATCCCGAGCGTCCCGGTCCGGTGCGTCCAGGTCGACAACATCCGTCACCTGTACCTGGCGGGCGAAGCGATGATCCCGACCCACAACTCCACCCTCGCCATGGACTGGCTGCGGTCGGCGTCGATCCACCACGGGCTCACGTCCGCGATGTTCTCGTTGGAGATGAGCAAGACCGAGATCGTCATGCGTCTGCTGTCGGCGGAGGCAAAGGTGAAGCTCGGAGACATGCGTTCCGGCAAGATGTCCGACGACGACTGGAGCCGCCTCGCGCGCCGCATGGGCGAGATCACCGATGCGCCGCTGTTCATCGACGACTCGCCGAACCTGACGATGATGGAGATCCGCGCCAAGGCGCGGCGCCTCAAGCAGAAGCACGACCTCAAACTCGTCGTCATCGACTACATGCAGCTGATGACCTCGGGCAAGAAGGTCGAGTCACGACAGCAGGAGGTCTCGGAGTTCTCCCGATCGATCAAGCTGCTCGCCAAGGAGCTCGAAGTCCCGGTGGTCGCGATCTCGCAGCTGAACCGTGGTCCCGAGCAGCGTACCGATAAGAAGCCGCAAGTCTCTGACCTGCGTGAATCTGGCTGCCTGCCTGCGTCGACCCGCATCCTGCGTGCCGACACCGGAGCGCAGGTGACGATCGGTGAACTGCTTGAGACCGGTGAACGTCCGCTCGTCTGGAGCCTGGACGAACGCATGCGAATGGTCGCGCGACCGATGACCAATGTGTTCTCGACGGGAGAGAAGGAGGTCTTCCGCGTTCGGATGGCCTCGGGGCGCGTCGTCGAAGCGACGGGAAATCATCCGTTGATGACGGTCGACGGCTGGGTTCCGTTGGAAGAGCTGTCGGTGGGGTCGCGCATCGCAGCGCCTCACACGGTCCCGGAGCCGGCCGCGACCACCACGATGGCCGAGCACGAACTCGTCATGCTTGCGCACACGATCGGCGACGGCTCGTGCGTCAAGCGTCAGCCGATCCGCTATGCGAGCATCGACGAACAGAACCTCGCGGCCGTCGGAGCCGCTGCGTCCGGTTTCGGCATCACGGCAGTGCGTGACGAGCATCCGCAGGCACGTGTCGTGACCCTGCGCCTTCCCTCACCGTATCGACTCACGCACGGCCGGCGGAATCCGATCGCCGCATGGCTCGACGAGCTCGGCCTCTTCGGCTTGCGGAGCTACGAGAAGTTCATCCCGGCAACTGTTTTCGGGTTGTCCAACGCGCAGATCGGCCTCTTCCTCAGTCATCTGTGGGCGACCGACGGTTCGGTCCGCTGGGACGACAAGGCGCACATGGCGCGGATCTACTATGCGACGACATCGCGTCGTCTCGCCGACGACGTGGTCCAACTGCTTGCGCGCCTCGGCGTGTATGCGCGGATCTCAGCGGCGAACAAAGCGGGCTACCGCACGTGCTGGCACGTGGTCATCAGCGGTGTCGAGGCGCAGCTGAGGTTCCTGACCGAAGCGGGGGTCTACGGCGAGCGTTCCGTCGGGGCAGCCGAGGTTCTGGAGAAGCTCGCCGACGTCACCGCGAACACCAACTCCGACACGGTGCCGCAGGAGGTCTGGAACAGGGTCCGTGATCTGCTCGCGGAGCAGCGGATGACGCATCGCGGGTTCGCGTCGGAGATGGGCACGCAGTTCTGCGGTGCGGCGATGTGGAAGCGCTCGCCGAGCAGGTCTCGCCTCGCCAGAGTCGCGAAGGTTCTCCACGACGCCGACATCGAGATGCTGGCGACCAATGACGTGTACTGGGACAAGATCGTCGCGATCGACAGCGTCGGTGTGCAGGAGGTCTTCGACGCAACGGTTCCCGGCACGCACAACTTCGTCGCCGACGGCATCACCGTCCACAACAGCCTGGAGCAGGATGCCGACATGGTCATCCTGTTGCACCGACCCGATTCCATCGAGCGCGACGACCCGCGCGCCGGCGAGGCCGACATCATCGTGGGCAAGCACCGTAACGGTCCGACGGCCACGATCACCGTCGCGCATCAACTCCACCTGTCTCGGTTCGTGGACATGGCGCGGGGCTGAGTTCTTCCTGTGTCGAGATGCAGCGAAGATTAGCAAGGTGGTCCCGCTTGTTTAACAAGCCTGATCACGGCGTAAGAATCGCCCTGACTAGGGCAAACATGGTCAGGCGAGCGTTGCCCGTAGCCCGCGTTTCGGTATGATTTCCTGCTAATTTTGCCGGGGAATCTATTCCTGGAAATCGCCGAGTGCGCGGGTGAAACCGGGCGACGAAGGGGCTGAAGTGACCGGCGGCTGGCGGCAGGCTATCGGCGATTGGCTTGTGGGATGAGCTCGTCTAATTCGCAGATGACGTTGGTGCTGGTTTTGGGGATGTGCTCGGCGGATTCGACGCTTGCTCGGTGACTCCGTGACCGGGCTTGGTCAGCGGAAGGGTTGCGAGGTGCTTCTGGAGCCGCTTCGACATCGGCATGAACGTGACGAAGGTCAGGCTTCCCGAGACAACCGCGCCTACCAGCGGCACGACCTTGGCTGCGCTCTTGGCGAAGACCTGCTTGGTCATCTGAATGCCCAGGAGCCCTGCAACCTTCTTGACCACCGGATATATCGCACCCTTGGTGAGAGCCTTCTGCGGCAGCTTCCTGGCCACTTCACTTGCGATCAACTTCGAGACTTGCGCCACGCCGGCCTGGGCCGCGTTCACGCCAAACATCACGCCGATGAACAGCGTGAGCATGCTTTCGGTCGCGGAGTCCATTCCGTCGGCGCTGTCGTCGAAGAGCTCCGGCCAGCTGTAGATGTAGGCGAGCTTCTGGACGACGCGAAGAAGGTGCCCATAGTACTGCGCGATATCAGCCGGGACCGTGCCGATCGCTGCGAGGCCTCCAGGGATGCCGGCTGCCGTGGAAAGTGTCGTCACCTTGCCGGTCTCGAACTTGATCACGCTGTTGGCGATCTTGTCGATCACTTGAGGTGTTACGCCTGCTTCGGCCGGTGTTGTGGCGATAGCGAGTTTGATCTGCTCGTCGGTGCAGTATCGCTTCAGCTCTCTGCGGAGGAAGGCCTCCCGGTTGATCTGCACACCCGGCAGCTGAGCCGATGCCTGCAGCGTCTGCTCGAACTTCGTCGACGGAGCGACCTGATTGCCTTTGGCCATGGGAGCAACCTATCGCAGCCTTCCGACACGGACCGCTGATGGGGCGAAGGAGACGTCGGCCTATCACCCGAAATGCCTCGCTGACCGATTGTCGACTTGCTCCCTTAGTAGCCCTTCGACCTCGATTTCTTGCTAGATTTGGTGCTAATTCCTGCGGAAGCGGAGGTGTCACTTGACCGAGAGTTCCCGCGCGGCGGTGACGTGGCGGTTCCGATTCGCTGGCGACAAGGTGTCCCGCGTGTTGAACTGGCGGTCCGACGGTCCGCCGGATCTCGCACGTGTAGTTCCGATTCGCAAGCCTCGATCCTCGGAACGTCACCGGCACATACCTGTCACTGCGTATTCACTGACCATGCGCGACCACCTAGAACTCGAGTCGGGCCTCGAGCATGACCTCTTGCGACGCCTGGACCGGCTCAACGATATCGTCGCGCTGATACCGCAACCGTGTCAGCTGAAGCGGGGCGGATCGTCCTCGGCGAAAAACACGCCCGACTTACTCAGCCTTGACGACACCGGGCGGTAACGCTCTGGAATGCACGCCTGCCGCACAAGATGGACGACAAATTCAAGCTTCAGGTCGCAATGGTCGAGGCCGCCTGCGCGAATGTGGGATGGCGTCACGAGGTATTCAACGGACTCGACCGCGTAGAACGCCTAAACCTTCTGTGGCTGCACGGCTACCGCCGAAGGCCTTCCTGGTATGACCAGGTGGCTGGCGAGATCGGGAAGGAAGCAAGTAACGACGCCGCGACTCTGGGCTCCCTATTTCGTCTGGATACCGGAAACGGGGAGGCCATCGCCGTGGTCTGGCACATGGTCTGGTCCGGTGAGCTGGATACCAACCTCTCGAAGCGATTGACGATGGAAACGCCAGTGCGCGCGGGACTGGTGGCGTAGTGGACACAAGTCGCACAGTGGTTGAGGTCGGTGGCCGACTTCTGACTGAGTGGGGAACCGGTCTGGTGACAGCGGTATCAGCGGCCGGCGTAGACCTCCGCACCAGCGTCGGCGATTCCTTGCACGTCGATTGGCCCGAACTCGCAGAGGTGCGAGTCGTGGTCGATGGCGATGTAGCGCCAATCAGACCGGCGCTCCGCCCGTACTGGGATGGCCTGTCTGAGGAAACGCGCCGAGCCGCCCTCGACAAACTTGAAATCGTGCATGAGATACTGACCGGCTACCGGGACGGTCACGCCGAACTCGCGCGCGATGGCGAACCGCGCCCACCCTTCGGCGAAGGCTTCGGCGTCTCCGAGGCGGCGCGCTGTCGCGCGATGGCGGTCGCGTTGCAGCAAGAAGCTGTGGGAGATCGTGCCCTACAACGCCGCATCGCGAACGGTGAGATCAAGCGATCGGCTCCGGTCGACAGCACCATCCGCAACTGGGTGCGTGCATGGAAACGCGACGGACTACTCGGGCTCCTCGATGCCAGATCCCTGCGTCGCGAACAGACGTGGGAGCGAATCGATGAGCGCTATCGGACTGTTGCTGAGTTGGTCTTCGCCACCCTGGACGGAGATCGGGCGGACGCCAACATCAGCGAGCTTGATCGGCGGATCAAGGTTGAGCTCAAGCGTGCAGGGCACGTGGATGTCTCCACGCCGCAGCGTCTGACGGCAGAGTATCTCGCGCACCTCAAACGGGGCGCGGGCGCAACAACCCGCACCCAGAGAAGCCGGTCGCTACAGCGCGTGTCGGGCAAAGAGCACTTCCCCGCAATCAGGCCTGGGCAAATAGTCGCCATCGACGCCACGAGGGCGGACAACCTCGTATACGACCCGCTTCTCGGGCGACCCTTCAGCGTCGAAATCCTCACTGCAATCGACGTCGCCACCAGAGTGGTCCTCGCACTGCGCGTGGTGCCGAAGAGCGCCGATGGAATCGATGCCGGGCTACTTCTCTACGACATCTGCCGCCCGTTCTCGATGATGGTGGAGGGCACCACCATCAGTCACTGGCGCTGGGCCGGTTTGCCCCAAGTCGTCGACGCTTCTGATGTCGCGGTCAACGTTGGGCGCAGAAGTGTTGCACCCGATTTCACTACGCTTCAAGGAGAGCACCACATCCCTGGCGTCATGCCGGACGCGATCCGCGCCGACCACGGTTCGATCTTCGTGTCCGATCACTTCCGCGCGATTCTGCGCGACTTCGGGATTGACTTGTTGCTCAGTCGCGGGAAGAAGCCAACGGACAACCCCCACGTTGAACGCTGGCACGAGACGCTACAACGGGCCGTTCAACAGCTCCCCGGCTACAAAGGTCGCAATACCTCGGAGCGCGGTCGATTGGTCGCCGAGGAGGCATTGGTCACGGCCGCCGAACTGGAAGAACACCTTCGGCGATTCGTCGCCTTGGACTACCACCGGTCGTGGCACACAGGCTTGGTTATCGGTGGTGAGCCCACCGCTCGCACCAGTCCTTTGGAGCTCTGGGACATCATGCTCGACGTCACCGGCCGTATCGACGTACCGCAGCGTGCAGACATGATCTATCAGATGCTTCCGGTCAAGTGGGGCACAGTCGGAGTCGCAGGTGTCGAGTTTGCTGAGATGGTCTACGACGGCAAGCTGCTCGATGATTTTCGGAATGTCGCACGGGGCCAGTTCAGGGACGACGACAACAAGGTTCCCTTTCTTGTCGACCCGCACGACTTGTCGAGCATCTGGTTCCCGCACCCCGAGACCGGCCGTGTACGCCCCGTTGCGTGGCGAGGATCTTTCTTCACTGACGCGCCGATGACCGATACGATCGTTCAGGCTGTTAGGCGGCGCGTCCGCGAACGCGGCGGCAACCACATTCTGAGTCGGGGCTCAGCGCAGCGGCAGATCCTCGACGAGCTCACGGAACTCACCTCTGGGCCCGTTCCAACTGACTGGACTGCCAAACTGTCAGCCGCGCACCGCAGAGTTGAACAATCGCGCAAAGACCACGAAGAAGCTCAGGCAGCCCAAGGTGCAACCCGCGACGAAGCCACTCAGTCGGGCGGCAACGAAGCACGCACCAAGACGCCCCATACCGATTCACCCCAGGACGACGTTCCCTTGGACATCCTCGACGTCCCGTGGCCGACGATGCGGGCCGACTCCTGATGGACTCTCTCGCTTGGCATTTGGCTTGCACCAAAACGGAGTTGCCAGAACCACCTCTGTACACGTCGGCTGGTTGGGACAGGATGACATCCGAGGACCGCTCGCGGGCGGTCGATGCGCTGCGTCAATGGATGAATGGACTCTACGTCGAAACGGCCGAGACCCGCGCAGTCGCAGACCGACTCACTGAGATCGTGCAGGAGAATTCTGAAACGGGCCCCGGTGCGAAGGCAATAGCGTCGGTCACAGGCGCAAGCACGCTCGGGAAGAGCACGGCGGTCCGCCGCTGGGCCACAAGGAAATACGTGGAATGGATCGTAGGCGCACCGAAAGGCCCTGCAGAACTGCCCACGTGGAACCCTCAGCCAACGATCGACGCAGACCTATGCCCCGTCGTTTGGGTCAACCTGCAATCTGGCTCGATGGTCAAAGGATTCAACTCCCAAGTCCTTGACTTCTTCCGCTTATCCGCCAGCGGCGCCGCCCACCAGACGTCAACCGCCGCGGTCAGGGCATTGGCACGCCACGGCGTGCGCACCCTTCTCATCGACGACTTCCATCTACTGCGTACCAACTGGAAGGGCGGCCGGGAGGTCCTCGATCACGTGAAGTACATGAACACCGAGCTCGGCGAATTCAACGCCAGCTTAATTCTGGTTGGGACAGACCTCGAATCCAGTGAAGCCATGAGCGATGCCCAGCTTATCGGCCGCCTCCAGCCAATGAGCTTCAGTCCTTACGGAATCGAGACTTCGGAGGAGCAACACGCGTGGCAGCAACTGCTCTACGGGCTGGAAGGTTATCTCCTTCCGCATCTCCCTCGGGCAAGCGAAGGGCTTCTCACTTCACAGCTCGCGGGGCCCATCTGGAAGCGATCTCAGGGCTACGTCGGTGACGCGACACGCCTCCTCCGCATTGCGACACTTGCAGCGATCGCCGACGGCACGCACACGATCAACCCAGAACACCTGAAGGAAGTCCGCCTCAGTAAACGAGCGCACGCAGCAGAGGCGGAAATCGATCTTCGGCGCCGCAGCAAGCAGAGCAGGGTGTGATGTCACCGGCAGACAACGGAAGGGGGCTATCCATGCGAGAGCCTCGTATCGGCTATCTGCCTGCTCGACCGATTCCAGCCGACGATGAATCGCTGGAGTCCTTCGTATTGCGCGCGGCGACGGCGAATTGCACCACCGTCACCAAGATCCTTGGTCGAAGTCAGTTATCGCGATCAGCGTCTGACTACGAGCCGATTCTGCGGCACCTGGCCACGCTGACGCGCCAGCCATTCTCGCGCATTTCGGCGATGACCCTTGATGACTGCCATAGTCGAGTGCTCGCGAAGGAAGGCTGGCTGGCAAGTGAGTGGGGTCAGCATTGCCGTTGCGCCCCAAACGGAGTGGCACGGCGAGAGTGGGCTTTGGCTCTGTCTCCGGTCTGCTTCTACTGCGGGCACCTCATCGGGATGCCCGGTAGTGGCACTGCGCAGTTGACCAGAGTTCCCAATCGGATTCTGTCGGTCTGCAAGGAGGTCTCGTCCGCTGCACACAGATCTACGACTGACTTCGATGCACTCGACCGACTTGAGTGTCTCCGTGCGGAACTACCCTCGGTGGCTCGTCGGCTCAGTCGAGGATCTGCACACTGGATCCCAGCTGATGCTCAGTTGGTGACCACTGCGACGGCAGATCTTGCGACGAGTCACGAGTCCGAGGAAGAGCTACCGCGATCTCCTGCCGTTCGTGCACTGGCCATCGCAATGGCCTGGGAAGAACAGCGAACGTGGCTGACACCACGAGTATCTCCACATCCACGTCCCACTCCTGTCCGACCAGAGAATTCTGAAATACCCGATTCGCAGGTCTTCACTCGACGGGTACTCCGCACAGGCGCGAAGACTGTCAAGACCATGCGGTTACCGAAGAGCTCAGTCCGCCATCCACGCGGCGAAGATCTGATGCGGCTGGCGCTTGGCCATACGCAATTGACGCTTGACCACATCCCAGGGATCTACCGGCAAGAAGGCGAACCGTTCGTGCTCGACCCCGCCCAGTGGTTGTGGCGTTCCAGAGTCGCGCTACTTCTCAGTCAATGTGTTCGGTTGCGCGATCATTGGAGCCTTGCCGACGAGCCGACCTACCGTCTGACGAAAGCTGGTAGCTACTCGATTTGCATAGGGGCGTGGCCGAAATGGACTCCGATCTTCCACCGCGAGAGCGACATTGCCCATGCGATGAATCTGGCGCGAGCTCTATGCCTCGACGAGCTCGTCAACTACCGTGAGCGCCGCGACGCGTTAAGACGGATTGAAGCCGCCCCGCCGGACCTGGTCGGCACCCTGCCCGCAGCCGCCCGGAACTTCGATGGCTGCGCCCGGCTCGCCGCATCTTGGATGTGGTTCGATGCAACCTGTGATAGCCCGCGTACATGGCCAGACGCCGAACACCTGAAAGCATTTGACGCTGCGCTCAACCCCGAAGGCCGTCTCATCCTCCGCAGTGCCGCCGAAGCGATCTGCGTCGCCGACGAAGATCTTGTGCGTCAGGTTGGGAGTGGAGACTTCGGTGTGGTGGATTCGGACCGAGTCTCAGAAGAGGACCGGACTCGTGTGGGCGCGTGACTTCCAGTCGCTCGCCCACTGCGGGCGCTACCAAACCGCGACGGCGATGGAGCCTCTGAGCTAATGCTCCCCGCTCGAGTTGCAATCGATCCACGCGAGTCGCTTGATTCGTACCTCGAGCGGATTGCACTTGTGAACGATCTGACGACCAAGAGTCTTGTCCGCATGCTCAAGGAGAACCGGGACGGATCGTCGGTCTCGACGGCTTTCATGCTGGTCCGGCCTAGCGATGAGCTCGTCGGCCGAATAGTGGATCTCACTGGGCTGGGGGCATCGGCCGTCGAGAATTCGACCTTGTTGCGTTACGACGGAGGCGCGCCACTCAACCTCGACGGCTTCGACCCGCTCGATCGGGCGAGCTACCGCGCCATCGTTTGCCAGGGGTGGTTCCCGCAGCATGGGACGCAACTATGCCCACTCTGCCTATCGCACGACGGAATCTGGCAGCTGTCGTGGAAGCTACCGGTGTCGACAGTGTGTCCCGACCACGGCGTCTACCTGGTCGCTGAGTGTTCAAGATGTAGCCGGCGCTTTCGAACGCGACACCACAGTCCGCTGCGTCCTCGGCTCGATGAACACCAGCCGTGCGGGAATCCGCTCGGATTCTCGGCTCCCTGCCGACACTCCATCCTGAGAGAGAAACCGACGGCTGCATCCGAAGGTGCAATTCGGACCGCAACACGGGTTACGGCCGCTATCCAAGGCGAAGAAACGAGCGTTCTCGATGGCGCTCTCGCGCCCCCCGCGTACCTCGCAGAAGTCCGAAACTTAACCACTCTTCTACTTCACCTCGCATCCCGGTCTCGCGCAAGGGGTTTCGTCGAATGGGCCGGAGATCTCCAAGCCGAAGCCGCTGGTCGCACAACTGAGCTTCGAGGGCCTCGGTGGGGTATTCAGCCGCCGACAAGTGCAGTCACCCGCGGTGAAGCACTGGCGGAGGCGGATGGGATTCTGTCCAGTCCGGAGAGTGCGGACGCCGTCGCACGGTTGGCCGAGTGGTTCGATCTGATCCCGGACGTCCCGGGCGGCCCGAGAGGATGGATCGTCAATCGCGCGGCAAAGAGTCCGGTGTTGAGCTGGCTGGTGGTCCAGGTGCTTTCAGCCCGCCGCCATGTCGGCCTGCAGATCGATCATCACGACGCGTTGATCGATCTGCCGCTGTCTGCGATCCCTCAACTCCTCGATGAGCACACCTACCGTCGTCATTTCGCTGGGATGCTGACAACGCAGGAAAGCACGGGGCGGCTGTACGCCTCCCTGTGTATTGCGCGCGCACAACGGCCAGGGTCGACGTGGTCCACTGCTGCAGCGAGTATCGAACTCGACCCGGACATTGGCAGACGGACATCGCGAGCGGCGAGCACGCGACTGGCCGCGAGTCCTTCAGAGATCGCGGCAGCCGCCAGCGCGGCAGCGAGGGAACTATCGCGTCGACGGGATTTTCGGGCGCTCGAGCGACGAGTCATCGAGCTCGCGAGTACGCCCGACACGTGGTTCACCGATTGGGCGCGGTCGGCGAGTCCGAGGAGGCGCGCGGCCGCACTCCCGTACGCGGTGACATGGATGTGGTGCGAGGTTGCTCAGGGGGGTTGGACACCAGCCCGGCGTGGCCGCCGCCGGTGACCCGACAATCGAAGGCGGCTTATCGGGTGTTTCGTGACACGCTTCCGGAGGAGTTGGGGCGAGCATTGCGCGAACTCGCCGATGGGAACTCGAGGTGACGGGCGTCGGGCGGCACCTCAGCGAAGTCTTCGACAGCTTCTCAGCAAGCGTTCGAAGGCCTGGCAATGCCACTCGGCTTGGTCTCGTTGAATTCCTGGCGATGGCGAACCTGTCAGTATCGGCGGGTAGCGTTCGAGGGCTGGCAATGAGGAGGTCCACGCGTGCAGCTTGAAGAGTTGAAGCCCGGTCTGCGAGTCGAGGGTCTCATTCCCGCAGAGGTGATCACTGTCATCGCTGCTCAATGGCATGGCACGGACGCACTCGCACTCACTTACCAGAACGGCTCAGGTGGACTTGGCCAACAGGTTGTGTTCCGCAAGGACCAGGACAACCTCAGCGTCGCCACCAGCGGTAGCCGCGCGTTTGACGCCACCGCCAGCGACTTCAAGCTCGTCGCCGAGGCCCAACGTATCTCGCTGGCCGGCCTTTTCGATCCAATGCTGGCCGTCGCCACGAGCGACGTGCAGCCGCTGCCGCACCAGATTCGCGCGGTGTACGGCGAACTCCTACCGCGGACCCCGCTTCGGTTCCTTCTCGCCGACGACCCCGGTGCCGGCAAGACGATCATGGCCGGCCTCTACATCAAGGAGCTGCTGCTCCGCGACGACGTCAAGCAGTGCCTGATCATCGCTCCCGGTGGACTGGTCGAGCAGTGGCAGGACGAACTGTTCTTCAAGTTTGGGCTGCGGTTCGACCTGCTGACCAACCAGCTCATCGATGCCAACATCAACCTCAACGTCTTCGAAACGAACCCACTCGTGATCGCACGCATGGATCAGCTCTCCCGCAACGAGGCACTCCAGGCCCAACTGAAGGAGACGGAGTGGGATCTGATCATCGTCGACGAGGCACACAGAATGGGAGCGCACTACTTCGGCGGGAAGCTGGAGAAGACCAAACGCTTCCTGCTGGGGGAGCTGCTCGGCCAAATTACCCGCCACCTCCTGCTGATGACCGCGACTCCACACTCGGGCAAGGAAGAGGACTTTCAGCTCTTCCTCACTTTGCTCGACCGCGATCGGTTCGAGGGCAAGCAGAAGAAGTCTGTCGACGTCACCGGAATCATGCGGCGCATGGTCAAGGAAGACCTGCTGACGTTCGAAGGTAAGAAGCTCTTCCCTGAACGCATCGCCGAAACTGTGCCCTACGAGTTGACCGAGCGGGAGAAGGGCCTCTACGAGGACGTCACTCGCTACGTCCGCGAGGGCATGAACCGTGCCGACAGGCTTGGCGGCAAGCGTAAGAACACTGTCGGATTCGCCCTGACTGTCCTTCAGCGCAGACTCGCCTCCAGCCCTGAGGCGATCTACAAGAGCCTCGTCCGCCGCACCGAACGGCTGGAGCGCAAGAAGACCGAGATCCTCAACGGCACCTACAAGGAACCCGACGACGTCATCGGCTCGGGCGACTTCGACGAAGATGAATACAACGCCGAAGAACTGGAGCAGCTTGAGGAAGACGTGATGGACGCGGCCACCGCCGCCCAGACCGTCGAGGAGCTCAACGCAGAACTTGTCGAACTCGCCGATCTGATTGCGACCGCCAAGAAGGTCCGCGAGGCTGGCACCGACCGCAAGTGGACCGAACTCTCCACGATCCTCCAGGACAATGCGCTGGTCACCGATTCGAACGGTTGGCCACGGAAGTTCATCATCTTCACCGAGCACCGCGACACCCTTGACTATCTCCAGTCCAAGATCGGCTCTTTGCTCGGCAAGCCCGACTCGGTCAAGGCGATCCACGGTGGCGTCCGCAGAGGTGAGCGGCGCGTGATCACCGAGGAGTTCACCAAGAACCGCGACGTCCAAATCCTCATCGCAACCGACGCCGCTGGAGAGGGGCTTAACCTTCAGGCCGCGCACCTGATGGTCAACTACGACCTGCCGTGGAACCCCAACCGCATCGAGCAACGCTTCGGCCGCATCCACCGCATCGGCCAAGAAGAGGTCTGCCGACTCTGGAACCTCGTAGCCTCCAACACCCGCGAGGGTGAAGTCTTCACCCGCCTGCTGGAGAAGCTCGACCAGATGCGTCAGACATACGGTGGCAAAGTCTTCGACGTCCTCGGCGAGGCGTTCACCGAGACCCCGCTGCGCAACCTCCTGCTCGATGCCATCCAGCACGGCGAGCGCCCCGACGTCAAGGCTAAAATGCATGAGGTCATCGACGCGTCGGTCGGGGATGGACTCAAGGATCTCCTCGACGAACGGGCATTGGCGTCGGAGAACCTGGCCGAGGCCGACCTGCATGCACTGCGCGCGGCAATGGACGAAGCACGCGCCCGCCGCCTTCAACCGCACTACATCGAGATGGCATTCAAGGCCGCCTTCGCCCGCCTCGGCGGCCGCATCGTGAGGCGCGAACAGGGTCGCTACGAGATCGCGAACGTGCCCCAGCAAATACGCGCCGCAGGCACAGGGCCGATCGCAACCAAGTACGACCGAGTCACGTTCGATCTTGGCAAGGTCCACGCCGACGAACTCAGCCGCGCCGACCTTCTCGCCCCGGATCATCCGCTGCACGACGCGGTCATGGACGAGTCCGTGCGACAGTTCGGTGGTTCC
Organism: Gordonia phthalatica; assembly: GCF_001305675.1. Taxonomy (NCBI): domain Bacteria; kingdom Bacillati; phylum Actinomycetota; class Actinomycetes; order Mycobacteriales; family Gordoniaceae; genus Gordonia; species Gordonia phthalatica. Next base: position 4,301,357 of record NZ_CP011853.1, on the reverse strand, counting down.
CTCAACCGAGGCACGATCTTGGTTTCCTCGACGCTGGAGGAGACACACCTGCTCGTCGGCGTGATCGAAGAGGTCGCCGACGCGACCGGAGAGTCCGTCGCACGCCGCTTCGGCTACGCATACGTCGACAGCTTCGGCACCGTGACGCCTGCCGGCCCCGCGCCCTACCTGGACTGCGTGGCGGCACCCGAGAACGCTGTCACCGATACAGCCCGCACCCTCCCGTGGCTGGCAGGTGCTGAAGACAAAACCACGAGCTGGATTATCGCCAACCAACTCCCCGACTACCTCGACGACGTTCAGCCGAGGCGCCTCGCGGAGTTGAGTAAGGCACGTGACCTGGTCATCAAGCGGCTCGAAGGTGAACGCGACCGCCTCATCCTCGATGCCGCCGTCGCGGCGGAAAAGGAACGCGCCGGTGAGAAACCGAAAGAATCATCGGAGAGCCTGAATCGTAAAGCCGTCGAACTCGACGCCCGTCTACGCAAGAGGCTCGCACTGCTTGACCACCAGCAGCTTATGTCGACCAAGCCACCACGCATCGTCACCGCAGCACTGGTGCTCCCCGTCGGGATACTGGAGACCGACCTACCCGCGACCGCGCCCATCCACGCGAAGGAGACCAAAGAGGTCGAACGCCGCGGTGTCGACTTGGTGATGGCCCGTGAACGTGAACTCGGACGCAAGCCCGTCGAGCAGGCCTTCAACAATCCCGGTTTCGACATCCTCTCCACAGACGCCAAAGGCGACACCTACCGCATCGAGGTCAAAGCGCGTATCGAAGGAGCGACCGACTTCTTCGTCACCCACAACGAGGTGATGGTTGGTAAGAACGCCGCCCCGCGTTACCGCCTCGCTCTCGTCCGCGTCGACCCGCGTGGCGCCCAGCACGACGAGGTCCGCTACCTCGACAACCCATTCGCCACCACCGACCTCGGTGACTTCAACGCCACCGGCATCCGAGGCGATTGGTCCAAGCAGTGGGCAAAAGGGAAGGCGCCGTTTTGATGGCATCCAAGTCCTCCCGAAAACGGCGGAACAAGAAGCGCCGCCAGGACGCTACTAAAGCCGGGCACGCCGACCAACACGTTCAGGTAGTGCTGGAGCGCGCCTTCGATACTGCTGGGTTGCTTTCAGACGTCTCGAAAGCGACCGACCCTGCAGCGGAGGTTGAGCGGCGCATCGATGATGCGGCGACGCAGTTCGTCGAGGGGTTCGCTGGCTACGACCCTCTGGGAACGCTTGAGGCCATTCGCATGATGACGTTGCCGTTCGCCCCGGCGGGCGTCTCGCCGCCCGCCAGCGCGCAGAGCGGCCCCGCTGTCGCAGAGGTCTTGGCCGTTGTGCTCCGGTGTGCGGAGTCAGAGATGGATTCCGGTGTCGAACCCAAGCGGGTCGATCAAGACTGAATCGCCCCGGGTTTGTCAGAGGCTCGCAAGTGCCGCGTCGGCGGGTACCGGTGCGGGGTGGTTGTGATGATAGGTGTCCTCGAGCTCGATGGGCGGGATCATGCCGATCTCGCCGTGCAATCGCCGGTGATTGAACCAGTCGATGTATTCCGCGGTCGCGATCTCGAGGTCGTCGATATTCTTCCAGGGCCCGCGGTTGCGGACCAGCTCGGCCTTGAACAGCGAGTTGAAGGCCTCGGCCAGGGCATTGTCGTATGAGTCGCCGGTGGAACCGACCGAGGCGGCCGCGCCAGCCTCGGCAAGACGCTCGGTGTAGCGGATGGCGACGTATTGAACGCCCTTGTCGCTGTGGTGCGTGAGCCCGGTGACCGACTGGCCTGCGCGATCGCGGGTCCAGATGCCCATCTCCAACGCGTCCAGCGCAAGGTCGGTCCGTAGCGACTTCGAGAGCTGCCAGCCGACCACGCGGCGAGAGAACACGTCGATGACGAACGCGGCATACACCCAGCCGACGAAGGTGCGGCAGTAGGTGATGTCCGCGACCCACAACTGGTTCGGAGCGGTTGCAGTGAAGTCGCGATCGACCAGGTCAGGCCGACTATCCGGGCCGCGACCGGAGATCGTGGTGCGCGGGCCCTTGGCTCGGCTAATCCCTCGTAACCCCGCAACGCGCATGAGCCGCTCGACCGTGCAGCGCGCGACGACGACGCCCTCGCGACGCAGTTGGGCGTGGACCTTCTTCGCCCCGTAGACGCCAAAGTTCGCCGAGTGGACGCGGTGGATCTCGATCAGCAGTTCCTCGTCGCGCAGTGCTCGCTTCGAGGGTGGTCGGGTCTTGAACGCGTAGTACGTGCTCGGCGCGATCTGCGTGCCCGCTGCGGTCAGCGTCCGACAGATCGGCTCGACGCCGAACTCATGCTTGTACTGGTCGATGTATTCCACGATCAACGCTGTGGGCGGTCGAGCTCCGCCGCGAAAAAAGCCGAGGCCGACCTCAGGATCGAGTTCGCCCTGCGCAGCTCACGCACTTCCTTCTCCAGCTCGACCAGGCGCTGGGACTCGCTGGTCGTGGTCCCGGGACGGTGCCCCTCGTCGACCTCGGCCTGCACAACCCAGTTCCTCAAAGTCTCGGGATTGATCCCCAGTTGCTCGCCCACACGGCGGAACGTGCCCGACCTCGTCGATGGATCGCGCCGTGACTGAACAGCCATCCTCGTGACTCTCTCCCGAAGCTCGTCGGGGTACTTCCTCGGTGCTGCCATGCTCCTCATCCTCCCGTGGATTCAGAGCCTCCACCAGACCCGGGGCGATTCACCCTTCAGCAGTACCCACCCCAGCCCTGCCGCCAAGCCCCGAATTGATCTACCAACCCTTCGCCGAAGGTACCCCGGAGGCGGGCACCGTGGCGCCGACCTTCCTGCCGGGTCGGGGTGTCGAACAGGTGAATTGCACGACTAGCCCGGCGGACACTCCTCGACTTTCGCTATTATCAGTAGCACTTCGTGCGAACCAAGATCGCCAGGCGCCCGAGAGCAGTCTCGGGGATGGGAGTGTGGGTGCGGTGATGGCGGCCAGGCGCGACGCGGGTCCTCGGTCCAAGGACGTGATGGATGACAAAGACCCGCGTTTGGTTCGTTCACGCAACCGGTTGGTTGATGCGGCATCTGCCCTGTTGAAGACCGGCGGGGTTGATGCAGTCACGGTCGGGGCGGTCTCCCGGATGTCGCGGGTGGCTCGAACGACGTTTTACCGGCATTTCGATGGCACCACCGATTTGTTGGCTGCGGCGTTCGAACGATTGTTGCCCCACGCCGACGTCCCTGACGCGCACGGACCAATCCGCGACAGTTTGGTGCGGTTGGTCCGTGCTCAGGCTGCGTTGATCGAGCAGGCGCCACTGCAATTGACCGCCTTGGCGTGGCTGGCGATGGTGCCGGAGGAGCCCGGGGAGCAGCAGAACACCCTCGCGCCGCTGCGCGCTCGTGTCATCGCGCAGTACCGGGAACCGTTCGATCAGGTGTTGCAGAGCGCCGCCGCCCAGAAGGAACTCGACGAGTTCGATCCCGGCGTGGCCATCACCCAGCTCGTGGGCCCGCTGGTCTTCGCGCGGCTGTCCGGCCTTCGCTCGATGAGTGGCGCGGACTGCGAACAGCTTGTCGACGACTTTCTCGCCGCCCACCGCCGCTGATCCGATAGTCCCGCGTCGCCGAACAATCCATTCCTTTCGCTACATGCTGTAGCGTAGTGATACCGATTGATTCATTTGTCGAAGGGTGTGCGATGCCAACGCAGCGATGGATGCGTGAGCAGTGGTGAAGCTTCGGCGATCGACCGGTCGCGGTGAGTACAGCCGGTCGCTGGGGCAGGTGGGACGCTTCGTCTTGTCGCACAAAGCGCTGGTAGCGGGCGTCTGGGTGGCTGTTGCCGTGGTGTTGGCTGTGCTGTTTCCCCAGTTGGAAACAGTTGTGCGCCAGCAATCGGTGGACCCAATTCCTAAGGGCGTGCCGTCGTTTCAGGCGCTCGATCGCATGGGCGAGGCGTTCGACGAAAAGGGCGCGAAGACCACGGTGTTCGTGGCAATGGAAGATCCGGCCGGACTCACCGAGCCCGCCCGCCAACGCTATGACGACCTCGTGGTCCGGCTCCGCGCCGACCGCGATGATGTGCAGGCCGTACGCGACCTGCTCGCCGACCCGATCACTGCCCGACAAGCGCTCAGCGAAGACGGCAAAGCCTGGTACTTGCCCGTCGGGGTCAGCGGCAGCCTCGGCGGGCCGACGGCGGCCCACGCTGTGGAATCGATCCGCGAGACCGCAGCAGAGGTCTTTACCGGCACCAGCACGACAGTCCACGTGACCGGACCAACAGCGACCTTCAGCGACCAAATCGTCACCGCTGAAAAGGATCTGGTGGTCATCACCATCGCCACCGTCGTGCTGATCGCCATAATCTTGCTGATCGTCTATCGGTCGGTGTTCACTGCGTTGCTACCGCTTCTGGTCATCGGTATCAGTCTCGCCGTAGCCCGCGGAGTCATGTCTGCGTTAGGCGAACTGGGCATGCCAGTCTCGCAATTCACCGTTGCGTTCATGACCGTCATCTTGCTCGGCGCCGGTGTGGACTATTCGGTCTTTGTGATCAGCAGATACCACGAAAGGCTGCGCCAAGGCGCCGCCGCGTCCGACGCTCTCATCGATGCCACCGCCACCATCGGACGGGTGATCCTTGCGTCGGCAAGCACTGTTGCTCTCGCGTTCTTAGCCATGGTCTTCGGGCAGCTCAGCGTCTTCGCCACCCTCGGCCCCGCCTGCGCAGTGGCGATCCTCATCGGATTCCTCGCCACCGTCACGTTGTTGCCGCCAGTGCTGCTGTGGGCTGCGCGATGGGGGTGGGGTGCCCCGCGCAAAGACCTCACGCGGCGCTACTGGAACCGCATCGCGGTCCTCGTCGTACGCCGCCCGGCGCCGTTGCTGGCCGTCAGCCTCGTCGGATTGACGATCCTGAGCGTCACCGCGCTGGGCATTCAGATCACCTACGACGACCGAGACGGTCAACCCACAACCACCGACAGCAACGAAGGTTACGCACTGCTCAACCGGCACTTCCCGCAAGACATCACCATCGCGGAATTTGTCGTCGTGGATTCGCCCACCGATCTGAGAACAACCAACGGACTTGCCGACCTTGATCAGATGGCAGCTCGGATTGCGCAGATCCCCGGCGTCACCCGTGTGGTCGGTGTCACTCGCCCGACCGGAGCCAAACTCGAACAAGCCCAACTCTCCTGGCAGAACGGGCAGATCGGCGATCGGGTGGCCGGCTCAGTGGGTGAGGGCCAAGCCCGCAAAGGTGACCTCGAACAATTGCGTTCTGGTGCAGACCAACTCGCCGACGGCCTCGAACAACTCGACATACAGATCCGCACCAATCTCACCCCACTGGCTGGCATTCTTAACCAAGTCACCACCATCGGGGCCGAAATAGGTCAATACCAACCACTTCTACAAACACTGACCGCCGCCGCACCCCAACTCGACCAAGCCGCGCAGAACGCCCCTCAGCTAGCAGCCCTGGCCGAACAGTCATCAGCCGCCATAGCCACAATCACCTCAGTGCTCCCATTACTGGATAACTCAGCGCTGTGCACTCAACTACCCCAATGCAGCACCCTGCGCCAACAAGCCCGCGATCTCGCCGCACTCCGCGACAGCGGGTTCTTCACCCAGATCACGACACTGTCCACCCAGCTCGCGCAGATGGACACCCCCCTCACCGCGGTCACCAACCAACTCAACGCCACCGTCGCCACCCTCGAGACCACGCTGGGAACCATCGGGGCCCAAGACCTGCCAACCAAACTCGCCCAACTGCAGACCGGGGTCTCCCAACTCGCCGCCGGCTCGCGAACACTCGCCGAAGGCGTATCTGCACTCGTCGACAGCAACCTTCAACAACTCGCCGGCATGGCCACGCTCGCCGCCCAACTACAGACCACCGCGCGCGAAACCCGCGGCTCGGACTCGGCCACCGGCTTCTACTTACCCAAAGATGCTTTCGCTGACCAGCAATTCGCCGACGTTGCGCGCCAATTCATCTCCCCGGACGGACACACCGTGCGCTACGCCGTCCAGACAAGCTTCGACCCCTACAGCGCGGACGCCATGCGCCTGGCCAGCACCATCGCCACCGTCGCCAACGACGCAAAACCCAACACCACCCTGACCGACTCCACCGTCTCCGTCGCCGGCTTCCCCGCTATCAACGCCGACCTGCAACGACTGCTCACCAACGACTTCCGCCTCCTGGCCCTGGCCACCCTGGCCATCGTCGGCATCATCCTGATCATCCTGCTGCGCTCACTGGTCGCACCCATCTACCTACTCGGCACCGTCGTACTCAACTACACCGCAGCATTGGGCATAGGCGTCCTGATCTTTCAGCACATACTCCACACCGACATCGCTTGGCCTGTGCCCCTATTAGCGTTCATCGTCCTGGTAGCCGTCGGCGCCGACTACAACATGCTGCTGGTCTCACGATTGCGCGAAGAATCACATCACAACGTCCGAGTCGGAGTGCTCCGCACCGTCACCAACACCGGCTCAGTTATCACCTCAGCAGGCCTCATCTTCGCCGCCAGCATGTTCGGCCTCATCGCCGGTTCCATCGGCATCATGACCCAAGTCGGACTCATCATCGGCGTAGGCCTTCTCATCGACACCTTCATCGTCCGCACCATCGTGGTACCAGCCATCGCCACACTCCTCGGCAACGCAAGCTGGTGGCCCCAAAAGCCAACGACCCCTCCCACCCAACGCCGCCACCGACCCCACCCCGCAAAGCAAACATAAAGCCGGGGGACTGCTGCACGACCAGGTGACAGTTTCGGTGTCATGCCGCTGAGGCGGCTGTGTTGATGATCGTCTCGTATTCGATCGGGGTCAACCGGCCGAGGCGGGCCTGACGACGGCGTCGGTGGTAGGTCCGTTCGATCCAGGTGACGATCGCGATCCGCAACTGCTCGCGGGTGCTCCAGCGGTGCCGGTCCAGGACGTCCTTCTGGAGGAGCGCGAAGAACGATTCCATCGCTGCGTTGTCGCCGGCGGCACCGACTCTGCCCATGGACCCAACCAGGCCGTGTCGGTTGAGCGCGGACACGAACTTCCGCGACCGGAATTGAGAGCCCCTGTCCGAATGGACAATACAACCCGAAACATCGTCCTCTCGGCGGGCAACAGCGTTGTCCAGAGCGGTCACGGCGAGACGGGACTTCATCCTGGAGTCGATGCTGTAGCCGACGATCCGCCCCGAGCAGGCGTCTTTGATCGCGCAGAGGTAGAGCTTGCCCTCGTCGGTCCAATGCTCGGTGATATCAGTGAGCCACACTTGGTCCGGTGTGTCGGCGGTGAAGTCGCGTTCGACCAGGTCGTCGTGCACAGGCGGGCCCGGCTTCTTACCGTTCTTCCCACGTTTCTTGCCGAAGCTCGACCACCACTGGTTGGCCGAGCAGATCCGCCATGCCGTCCGCCCGCTCATCGGCTGACCAGCAGCTTCGGCTTCATCGGCGAGGAAGCGGTACCCGAATTCCGGGTCATCACGATGCGCGTCGAACAGGGCGTTCGCCCGCTCCGCTTCGACCCAGTCTGCCGCGGTGACCGCGTCCCTGAGCCACCGGTAGTAGGGCTGTCTGGAGAGCTTGAGTACCCGGCACGTCACCGTGACGGGGATTCCGTCGGCGGCGAGCTCTTTCACGAGCGGGTAGAGCCTTTTCCCGGAAGGTTCGCCTGCGACAGATATGCCGCAGCCCGTCGCAGGACCTCGTTCTCCTGCTCCAACAACCGATTCCGCTTCCGAAGCTCTCTCAGTTCGGCAGATTCGGTCGACGTTGTTCCAGGCTTGTGTCCGTCGTCGATGGCGACGCGGCGCATCCACTTGGCCAGGGTCATCTCATGGATCCCGAAGTCTTTCGCGACCTGCGCGAGTGTCACGCCAGGTTCACGGTCTCGGGCTACCCGGACCACATCGTCGCGGAACTCCTGCGGATAAGGCTTAGGCACGATAGTCATCCTTCCAGGCCCACCCTCGGGCAAGCCAGATCAGATGTCACCTATACGTGCAGCAGTCCCGTTAGCCCGCTTCAATTCAGTGTTCTCGCGTCTGAGTCGCTTGAGTTCGGCCGATTCCTCAGTCGTTGTTCCCGGCCGCTGGCCAGCATCGACCTCGGCCCGACGACACCACTTGCGGACCGTTTCTGGCGTACCTATCCCGAGTAGCTCAGCGACCTTGCCCATCGCTGCCCACTCCGAGTCATCCTCAGCCCGAATCTCAGCGACCATCCGGATCGCCCGCTCACGCATCTCGGCCGGGTACCTCTTCGTCCCACTTCCTGACATGACTCCATCCTTCCCAACGAACAGAGTCTCCGGACACGCCGGGGCGATTCACGATGAGGATGGGCGCCGGCTGGTGGTGCGTAACGGCTACCACAACCCGCGGGAGGTGATGACCGCCGCCGGTGCGGTTCCGGTGCGGGCACCAAGGGTCAACGACAAACGGGTCGACCCTGAAACTGGTGAACGCCAACGGTTCTCGTCGGGGATCATCCCGGCCTGGGCACGTAAAAGCCCCGAGGTCAGCGCGGTGTTGCCGCTGCTGTACCTGCACGGGTTGTCGTCGGGAGATTTTGGGCCGGCGCTGGAGCAGTTTCTTGGCTCGGGTGCGGGGTTATCGGCGGCCACGATCACTCGACTGGCCAGCCAGTGGCAGAAGGAAGCGGCCGCCTTCGACGACCGCGACATCACCAGCGATTATGTCTACCTCTGGGTCGACGGCATCCACCTCAAAGTCCGGCTCGAGCAGGAGAAGCTGTGTCTGCTGGTGATGATCGGCGTGCGTGCCGACGGCCGTAAAGAGCTCGTCGCCCTGGCCGATGGGTACCGCGAATCCACCGAATCATGGGCCGATCTATTGCGGTCGTGCCGACGCCGCGGCATGGCGGCCCCGAACCTGGCCGTCGGGGACGGGGCGCTGGGGTTCTGGGCTGCGCTGCGCGAGGTGTTCCCGGACACCCGAGAGCAGCGGTGCTGGTTTCATAAACAGGGCAATGTGCTTGCCGCACTGCCCAAGTCGGCCCATCCGAATGCGATCAAAGCGATGCAGGAGATCTACAACGCCGAGGACATCGGCTACGCCCGTAAGGCCATCGCCGCCTTCGAGAAGACCTACGGGGCGAAGTATCCCAAAGCGGTCGCCAAGATCGTCGACGACGCTGATGTGCTGCTGGAGTTCTACCACTACCCGGCCGAGCACTGGACCCACCTGCGCACGACCAACCCGATCGAGTTGACCTTCGCCACCGTGCGGTTACGGACCAAGGTGACCAAGGGACCCGGCTCCCGAGCCGCGGGACTGGCGATGGCCTACAAGCTCATCGAAGCCGCACAAGTGAAATGGCGAGCCGTCAACGTGAAGCGCCCTGGGTTTCGTTCCGTGGTTACACGGTCGCGGGCGCGGTCGTCGTGGTGTGAGTGTAGGTCGCTCCGACGTTCGCCGGGGTGCGGTAGCCGAGAGCTTCGTGGAGCCGGGAGGTGTTCCACCAGTGGACCCAGCCCATCGTGGCGAGCTCAACCTCGCTGACTGACTCCCAGATCCGCTTGGAGTAGATCAACTCCGCCTTGTATAGGCCGTTCACTGTCTCGGCCAGCGCGTTATCGTAGCTATCGCCGACGGTACCTACTGAAGCCGTAACTCCCGCGGCGAGCAGAGCGTCCGAATAGGCGAGCGAAACGTATTGACTACCCCTGTCGGAATGGTGGATCAATCCGCTTTCGTTCCTGCTCACCCCGGTGGACTGCAGTGCATGCTCCAGTGCGAGCAATGGCAGAGACTCCGTGTGGAGCGTGGGCGCGACCGCCCAGCCGACAATTCTGCGACTGAAGACATCGGTAACGAATGCGACGTAGCAGAACCCGGAGAGCATCCGGACGTAGGTGATGTCGGCGACCCAAAGCTGCTGCGGTCGATCCGCGACGAACCGCCGTTCAACGAGGTCCGGGCGCTGGTCATCTCCGTCTGCGGAGCAGGTGGTGACGGGCTTTCGACCTCGGCGAACGCCCTGCAGGCCGGCGATCTTCATCAGCCTCGCGACCTGGTCGCGACCGACGTTCCATCCTGCGTGGCGCATTGCGTGCCACATCTTCCGGACCCCATAGACGCTGTAGTTCGCCTGATGAATCCGCTGCACCTCCTCCGCCAGCATCTCGTCCCGAACGCTGCGAGCGGAGGCCGGCCTGTTCTTGGCAGCGCGGTATCCGCGGGAGGTGATGAACCCACATTCTGTCGCACTGAGGATGCGGCAGATGGCCTCGACCCCGAACTTCTCGCGATGCATGTCGACGAACGCGATCATTTCGTCGTGGGGCGGTCGAGTTCCGCTGCGAAAAACGCTGAGGCGGCCTTCAGGATCTCGTTCGCACGTCGCGCCTCGGCGAGCTCCCGCCGGAGACGGCGATTCTCCTCCTCGAGCGGCTCTCCCGGTCCGACCGGCTCGGTGGCGCCGTAGCGATTGCACCAGATCCGCAGCGTCTCTGTGCCGACACCGAGCTGCGGCGCGACGGCACGGATCGATGCTGCGCGAGGGCCGCCCTCGCGGGCTTGGCGGTCGTAGACCATGCGCACGGCACGCTCACGCAGCTCTGGACTGAACTTCTTGGGCATACTCCGATTCTCCTTGCTGAGACTCGGAACGGAACCCAGGGCGCTTCAACGCACCCCACGTCGTCGCCCTCGTCCGAGCCGGCAAGACCTTCGAGAAAGGCAAACTCGTCGAATCCGACACCCCATCAACATCGCAAGAGGAGGCCGCCTGAAACAACCTCATCCACAGGTCTTGACAATATCTCCGATACGAAGGCGCCATTTGCACTGACAATTGAGACCGCGCTCCTCGTGGGAGTTATCACGCTGTCGGGCGAGGGGCGGGTGCTCCATGACCTTGGGGGCTGGGCCGTAGTCTGGTACGTCGTTGGCATCCTCCTCTTAGTAGCTAGCGTCCTATGTGCGGCCTGGGTTGTGCGTCCCCGGCTACGGGCCTCCAACCTCGAGGTTGAGGCGCCGGACAACTTTGTCTATTTCGGACACCTGCGGCACCTGACGCCCGAAGCCGTTCAGGATCGGCTCGAGGGCCCGACTCTTCTTCCGGTACTGTCGAAACAGCTCGTGGAGATGAGCAAGATAGCGTGGACAAAGCACCGGCTTGTGCAGTTGTCTATGAGTCTTTCTCCGATTGGCGTTATGGTACTTGGCATATGTGCGACATGCTGACTTGTGTGAGGCGATGCTCGGTCGTCAGAGCAGAGGGGTTGCCGCTGCATGGGCGCCGCAAGAGATCGATCTACGCCAAATGTTCGCCGAAAGTGACTTGGATGGCCGACCACATGGAGAATCAAAATTGACACGACTCATCGAGGCACGCATGTTCTGTCAGACTTCCGGGGGTAGCGCTGCTAATCTCCGCTGCATCTCGACATCCTGCTGTCAAGTGTAGGTTCCGCTGAGGTTTGTCAGTTTCCGGGTTGGCTGTCAGTGGATTTGGCAGTAAACGGGGTGTTTTCCGGGCTGTGTGTCAGTAGCGGCGAGATGATTCCGGTGGGTGCCGGAAATTCCGGGCACGATGTCAGTTCGCATAGCAGACATTCCGCCGGAGGCCTCAGGATTCCGGGTTCTGTGTCAGTTCGCAAATCGGATATTCCGCCAGGTGGTCGGAATTCCGGGCTCGGTGTCAGTAGCGCGGAGGGTAAGACGCCCTGGGCGATGAGCGCTCGTGTGTCTGGGCTGGGAAGTGGCTCGTCCGTTGTGTGTGTTGTTGTCTGACTTGCTGAGTACTGTCGTCGCCATGACGGATTCGGATCGGCAGAAGATCAACTCATGGGCGCATTCCTACAACGGCTACACCAGGCTCGACGAGAATCTCCGGGATCGCGGATCGGTCGTTGCCAGGGTGATCGAGGAGTACGAGCGCGAGGGGTCGATTCCGGAGTGGGCGGGCATCGATGTGCTTCGCGGTTGGGCGTTCTACCTTGCGCGCAGCCACTATCACACGTCGTATGGTCAGTCTTTGACTGAAATGCACCCGGAAATCCTTGATATCGCGGCAGCGATCGATGCTCGTCCGTGGGCTACTGCCGCTGATCGGTGCCCGACGCTCGACAGTCCTCGCAGGGGTCTTCCGGTTACGAGGGAGACTGCGTTGTTCACGACCGAGCCGATGTTGACGCGGGCGTTGGCTGCGGAGATCCGGCATGCGCCGTTTCAGTTCTTGCGAGAGGTGCTGCTTGAGGTGGGCACCGACGTCGTCGACCGTGTGGAGTGCGAGGGTGTGGCGAATCTCGACATCGTCGTGCATCTGGCGAGTGGTCGCACCATCGGGATTGAAGCCAAGGTGAATCACCAGCTCACCGAGGAGCAGTTCGAGAAGGAGCTGGAAGCGGTCGACGAGCTCGTCTTGCTCGTTCTCCATGAGAGCGATGCGGAGCGTTTTGCTAGTAGAGCGTCTGTGGTGACCTGGGAATGGTTGCTGTACTGTTTCCCCGATTCGCGTCTGCGGTTGGAGGACGTTCTGGCGCTGCCGGCGCAGAAGGTGGCTGTTGAGCGTGCGTTGCGGCCGATCGCTGCGTCTCTTGCCGAGCGTCTCGGTACTGGCTGGACGTGCGAGGTGAATCGCGGTGGGAGTGGGATGTCGGCGATCACGATCGGGAGTCCGGAGTTCGCCGATGGGCGGCAGTTGCGCGGTCAGATCCAGGTGGTCGGTCGTGGCATGCCGGTGAATGTGGAGGACATTCGCTACGAGTTCCATATCGGGATCGGGACGGATCCGACGCGGACGGATTTCCCGTCTGCTGAGCGCGCTGAGGTCGCGCCCGGGTGGGTCCGGTATCTCGAGGTGTTGCGTGATGATGTGGTTGCCGTTGATCGCGGCCGGTACCGGTTGCGTGCTGGGCGTGCGAGTAATGGGCGTAGCGGTGTCGGGAAGAACAAGTCGGGGTTGGTGAAGAAGTTTCTGCCTGGTGACGGGTGGTTGGCTCAGGGCTATTACGACTGGGCGCTCGGTCCGAAGTCGGAGCCGGTCGAGGTCGGCGAGTTGGATGCTCTCGCGGACACGGCGCAGGAGTTGTTCGCGGCGTGGTACGATGCGGCGCGAGCCCGCACAGCGTGACGGGATAGGCCGCCGGGCGCGGGCTCGGCCGGGTGACTGGCCGAGCCCGCGCGTCGGCTACAGACTGTTCACGATCTTGACGGTCTCGACGGCGACGGTGGTGACCTTCTTGATGAGGTCGACGATGTAGGTCGGGTCATCGTGCTCGTCGCACCAGTCGTTCGGATCGTTGACGATCCCGGACGCCTTGTCGGTCTTCACCTGGTAACGGTCGATGATCCATCCGAGCGCGGATCGTGAGCCGAGCATGTACTGCTCGGCCTCCTCCGGGATGCCGGCGATCGTTACCTTCGGGCTGTAGACGATCGCCGAGTGGTCGGTCTTCGACTTCCACTTCATCTTCGTCACCCGCCACGTCTCCCGATCGGCAGGATCAGCATTCGGCTTGAGCTGAACATCAAGCGGGTACGGATCGACATGCTCGTAGCCGACGTGCAGATCCGACAGCACACGACCGGCCGCGGCGAGCTGCTCGAACCGCTCACGTGAATCGGGGGTTGGGATGTGCGGCAGCATCTTCTTCAAGTCAGCGGCGTACGTCGCACGGTAGGCCGGTTCGTGGAGAAGGCCGTAGACGTAGAAGAAGATGTCGTCCTTGGTCACCTGGCCGCCGATGGCGTCGGTGTACAGGGCGAGGATGCTGTCGGTGATGTTGTCGATGCGGCGGTACCCGTACTCATCAGCTTCGCTGTCGCCAGATGTCGTGAGATTCAGTTCGTCGACGTTAGGTTCTGCCTTCTCGTAGGTCCAGCGGGGGAAGAACTGTCCGGTGTCCAGGAGGTGTAGGTTGGGTAGGAGATCGGTTATGAACGGAGTGAACTCGAAGTGTGATGCGGGTGCCGTTAGAACAATCCCGATGTTCCTGTGGTGGGCTGTCGGAAACATGGACGGGAGTTGTGAACGTTCATGGTTCAGATAGGCATCGAAGTAAGTATGTTGCAGGCTGAACGGTCGGTACAAACTCGGAACGATCTGTCGCTGGTCAAATACAACCTCCCTCTTCTTGGAAAGATGTGCACGGAGACTTCGTGACCACTTGATCTTCTGTGGATCAGTCCCGTTTGGATGTTTCGCGAGGTACTGGCTCACTGTCGACTCGTTAGGACGAGATATGCCAGTTTCCTGGGCGTACTTCGAGAATGGTTCAATCTGAACATTGTAGTTCGCAATTAGTTGGCAAACGTTTGAGATGAGCCCCTGCTCGGAGTAGCTGTATACCCACGGGTCTCTAGAGGTCTCAAGACCTCGCGTGAAATTCGAGAACACCGACTGCGACCCTGATGCCTTCTTATCTCCGATGACTGGCCAGCTTTCGAACTCGTCGTTGCGTTGGTTGGTCCAGTCGCCGTGCTGGTTCGGCTCGATGGTCTGCCAGTCGAGGTTGGCGAGTGTGCTCTCGGTGACGATGCGAAGCTTGTCGTCGCGGGACAGGTAGTCGCCGATGTCGCGGTACTTGAGGTCGAACGTGTCGCTGCTTGCGGTTTTGACGGCGATCATGATGGCGACGGTGTTCCGGCTACCGCCGCCGAAGACCTTGCCACCTTCTTTACGAGACAGTTCGCCCGCGGTTCGTTGGTTGCCTCGCAGGTTGTAGACGTAGATCTTGTCGTATTCGTCAGCGAGGGAGAGGCGGATGCCGTCGGCGGTGTTGCCGTCGATCCATCCGCCGTTGGAGACGAACGCGACGATGCCGGTGTCTCCGATGCGGTCGGTGGCCCACCGGAAGGCGCGTAGGTAGGAGTCGTAGAGGCTGTTCTTGTTGGTTGCTGTCGACCTGGCTGCGTAGGTGTCGGCGATCCGGGCGTCGAGGGTCGGGTAGGCGACGTTCGCGTTCAGGTCGTTCGCCGAGGTCTGCCCGACTGAATACGGCGGGTTGCCGATGATCACATGGATCGGAGTTTCGAGTTGGGCTTGTCCGCGGGCGCTGTTCTGCCGGAACACGGTCAGGTCGAGTGCGTCGCCGTTCTCTGTCATTTGGAAGGTGTCGGCGAGGACGATGCCTTCGAATGGTTCGTACTCGGTTGCTTGGTCGCCGCGGATTGCGTGGTAGGTGGATTCGATGTTGACGGCGGCGATGTAGTAGGCGAGCAGCATGATCTCGTTGGCGTGCAGCTCGCTGGTGTATTTGCGGTGAAGGTCGTCGTCGTCGATGAGGCCGGATTGCAGGAGTCGGGTGATGAAGGTGCCGGTTCCGGTGAAGGGGTCGAGGATGTGGACGCCTTCGTCGGTGAGGCCGCGGCCGAACGCGTTGCGGGAGGCGTCGTCGGCGGCGCGGAGGATGAAGTCGACGATCTGGACGGGGGTGTAGACGATGCCGAGTGCTTCGGACTGTTTCTTGAAGCCGATGCGGAAGAACTTCTCGTAGAGCTCGGAGATCACCTGTTGCTTGCCCTCAGCCGTGGTCACCTCAGCTGCGCGGACGCGGACGGAGGCGTAGAACCCTTCGAGTTTGCGGGTTTCGGCTTCCAGTCCGGATGCGCCGAGGGCGTCGACCATGCGTTGCATGACGCGGGAGACGGGGTTGTGGGAGGCGAAGTCGTGGTCGGCGAACAACGCGTCGAACACCGGGCGGGTGATCAGGTGCTGGCTGAGCATACTGATTGCATCGTCACGGCTGATCGAGTCGTTCAGGTTCTCGCGCAGCGCGTCGTGGAACTTGTCGAACTCGGTCTGAACCGTGGTGTCGGCGCTGGTGAGGATGGCGTTGATGCGGGTGATGAGGGTGGCGGCGATGTCAGCGACGTCGCCGGCCCAGTCTTCCCAGTAGGCGCGGGTGCCCACCTTGTCGACGATCTTCGCCACGATCGCCTCCTGCCACTCCGACAGGGAGAACAACGCCATCTGCTGCGCCATCCGCGCATGAGCATCCGCCTCGCTGCTGTCCGAGGATTCCGGCGGGGTGGTGCCGTCGCCGAGGGATTCGTGGTCATCGGAGACGGCGCCGATGTGGTCGCCCATCAGCATCGACGAGCCCTTGCCTGGGTCGGTCTTGAGTTCCGAGGTCGAGTTGAGGGCGATCGAGTTGACCTGGGCGTTGAACCGGTCATCGTGGGCGCGCAACGCGTTGAGAACCTGCCAGACGACCTTGAACCGACGGTTGTCCGACAGAGCCTGCGACGGGGAAACGCCGGCGGGGACGGCGACGGGCAGGATGATGTACCCGTAATCCTTGTGCTCGGCGCGGCGCATCACGCGGCCGACGGACTGGACGACGTCGACCACCGAGTTCCGTGGGTTCAAGAACATGACCGCGTCGAGGGCGGGGACGTCGACGCCTTCGGACAGGCAGCGGGCGTTGGTGAGGATACGGCAGTCCCCGTCCGGGACGGGGGCTTTGAGCCAGGCGAGCTCGGCGTTCCGCTCGAGCGCGTTGAACGTGCCGTCGACGTGGTGGACCTCGCACCGCAGATCCAGATTCGTCGAGTCGACATCGCTGCCGTCGTCCTGGTGCTCGGTGAGCAGATCACGATAGGCGTCCACGACCGCAGGGAACACCTCAGACACCTGCTTGGAGGCGGCGATGTCCTTGGCGAACACCACCGCACGCCGCATCGGCGCCTCACCCGGAGCGAACCCCGTGCCCTCAGGCGTCTTGCCGGCGCGCTTGGCGAGGCCGTTCCAACAGCCGACGATCTTGGAGGCGTCGTCGAGTTTGAGCTCGGAGAACTCGCCGGCGAGTTGTTTCTGCATGGGGGCGGCGACGAGGTCTTCGTCGACGGTCAGGACGATCACCTTGTAGTCGGTGAGCAGGCCGCGTTCGACCGCGGTCCCGAACGACAGGCGGTGTAGCTCCGGCCCGAACACGTCCTCATCGTCCATGGAGGCGAGCTCGGCGGCGTGCTCGGCGGCCTTGTCCTTGACGTTGTCGTCGTAGATCCGCGGCGTCGCCGTCATGTACAGGCGGCGCGTGGCTTTGAGGTAGTCGGCGTCGTGGACGCGCACGAAGTTCGACTCGTCCTCGCCCGCGAGGGTGACGCCGGTCGTGCGGTGTGCCTCGTCGCAGATCACCAGATCGAACGGGTCGACACCGTGCTCGGCCTGCGCCGCGGCGACCACCGGGAGGGACTGGTAGGTGGTGAACACGACCGTCAGACCCTTGGCGCGCTTGCGGTGCCCCATCTCGCCGGCCAAGGTGTCCGGGTTGGTGGTGACAGGGATCGCGACGTCGACCGAGCCGATGTCTTCGGCGCTGCGCGAGACCTTCGTATCCGAACAGACCGCGAACGCCCGCAGATCCAACTGGGTCTGGGCAGTCCACTCGCGCAGGGTCTGCGACAGCAGCGAGATCGACGGGACAGCGAACAGAATCCGAGCGGACCCGCCCTGGTCGGCGGCGGTACGTTCGGCGATCTTCAACGCGGTGAACGTCTTACCGGTACCGCAGGCCATGATGAGTTTTCCGCGGTCGGCGCCGGTAGCGAAGCCGTCGAAGACGGCGTCGATCGCTTCACGCTGGTGCGGGCGCGGTTCGTGGCGGGTCGCCTCGCTCATCGACACTTCTAGATGGCCGTCGGGCCAGGCGATATCCCAGTCGATCGGCGACTCGGCGATCTCCGTCAGGCCGATGCGTTGGACGGGGATGCGCTGTCCGTCGAGGGCTTCCTCGGCGTTGCGGCCCCACCGGTCGGTGGTGGAGATGATTACCCGGTTGGTGAACGGCATTTTCCCGGACTCGGTGAAGAACGAGTCGATGTCGCTCTTGGACAGCGTGGTGGTCGGCTCGTAGAACTTGCACTGGATCGCCGTCAACTCGCCGGTATCACGTTCGCGGGCGACCAGATCGATCCCGGTGTCGGGTCGGCCGTCGCGGTCGGGCCAGTCGATCCATCGCCACACGGCGTCGTACTGCTGGGACAGCAGCGGGTCGAGTTCGAAGTACCGGACCATCAGCTCCTCGAACTTCGTACCCCGCTCGGAGTTCGACCGCTCCTTGCGGAACGCCTCGATGACCTCATGCACAGAACCCACGTCAACGACCTCTCCAGTAACAGCGTGACAGTGAATCTCATTGTGCAGATCGGCCTCGCTGTCCGAACGATCGACATGCGCGAAGTCCGGACTGTGGCACCGAAACGAAGGGCGCCGGGCCACGAGCTCACCGCGTGCGGTGAGCCAGCAGGACTTGCCGGCTCGTAGGAAGGGGGTCAAGAGGGCCCGCCGGATGTCCACCGCGGGTGATCCAGGTGTGGTTTCAAGGGATGAACCCACACCTTGCCGACGTTTCGCCAGCGAGAGCGATTCGGAGCCTCTCACCCGGCGCCGGCTTCACGCGGGAGCTTGAAGTGGCTACTCGAGCGATGGCGCATGGAGTCGACTGCTGAACCTCTAGTGCCGCGTGTCGTTAATTAGTATATGGTTGCCAGGTTGAGACAATATGGATATGGCGAATTCTCCAGCCCCGGCACTGGAATTGCGCGATGGCGATGCGGACGAACTTGATCGATTGTTGAGATCAACCTCGACGCCAGCAGGGCTGGTGCGTCGGGCGCGGATCGTGGCCCTGGCTGCCGAGGGGCTGGCCAACACGCGGATCAGTAAGATTGTCGGGACGTCGGTGCCGACGGTCCTCAAGTGGCGTTCCCGCTATCTCCGTGACGGACTCGACGGCCTCCTGGACGCTGAAAGGCCCGGTCGCCCACGGCATCTCGATCACGCGGAAGTCGTTTCCGCGACGTTGATGCCGCCGCCGCGCAAGTACGGGGTCACGCACTGGTCGTCGCGGTTGCTGGCCGGGCACCTCGGGATCGGGAATGCCACGGTCGCCCGTGCATGGCGTGAGTACGGCGTTCAGCCGTGGCGGTCGGGGACGTTCAAGTTCTCCACCGATCCGGAACTGGTCGCCAAGGTCACCGACGTCGTCGGCTTGTATCTGGAGCCGCCGGAGAACGCGATCGTGTTGTGCGTGGACGAGAAGTCGCAGATCCAGGCCCTGGACCGCACTGCACCGATGCTCCCGATGCAGCCGCGGCAGATCGAACGCCGCACCCACGACTACAAACGCCACGGCACCACCACCCTGTTCGCAGCCCTGGACATCGCGACCGGGCAGGTGACCGCGGCGGTCAAGCCGCGGCACCGCCACCAGGAATTCCTGTCGTTCCTCAAGCAGATCGACCGCACCTACCCCGGCCAGGAGTTGCATCTGGTGATGGACAACTACGCCACCCACAAGAAGGCCGAGGTCCGCGACTGGCTGGCTGCGCACCCGAACATGCACGTGCACTTCACCCCGACCTCCGGATCCTGGCTCAACCTCGTCGAAGTGTGGTTCGGCATCATCGACCGCCAAGCGATCCGGAGAGGCGTGTTCACCTCAGTCAAGGACCTCAACGCGAAGATCCGAGCGTTCATCAACGGCTGGAACGACCGCAAGCACCCGTTCGTATGGACAAAGACCGCTGACGAAATTTTGAAGAAAGCAAAACCATAAACTTATTAACGAAACGTGACACTAGACGGGGTTCCGTCTATGCCATGGCCTTCTTATCTGCCCTAAATGGTGTTTCTGTGATCGACCCCGCGAACAGATCTTCGTTAAGGAAGGTGATTGCGCGGTCGACATTGTCATCGGTCAAAGTTAGGTTTCCGTCAGAATCAAGGAACTCGTCGGGGTTCATTCCCACTAGATTCATCGCCCCTCTGAGGGTGCTTGTCTCGATCCCCTGAAGGTGACCTCTTGTTACGATGGACTCCAAACGAGTTCTAATCCTCGTTACCTTCAAAGCTCGGTCTATTATTAGAACTTTTGCGTCCTCGCTTATGGGGACGTGAGAGCTTAGTTCGTCTGTCCATCGGGGAACCTGTGCCTGAATCTCTTCCTGGCTTCGAAACAGTGCTCCGAATGCGGTTGTGCTAAGCACGATTACCTTGTCTCCGATGAAGACGATATCAGTGAAATAATCAAATGCGAATACTGGATCAGAGATTTGACTTAGGGAGTCTCTGAAGCTGGTGTAAACGCGACCTTTGCGCAATCCTCGTCGAGGGTTCGACCTCCTTAGGAATGTCACTCGATGGCCTATGTCACCAACGGTTAGTGCGTAGAATGTCATGTCTGCAGCAGGTAGTTTCCCGGCATCTAGCACCGGTATCGACTCTGCTGTCCCTAGTGCTTCGAATAAGGATCTTCCCTGAAAAGAAGATACCAGCTCAGGGTGATCCCCGAGGTTATTTGCATCAGCAACCAGGTAGGTTTCGGAAGTTATATCTGCCTCTGCGCTCCAGGGTTCGGCGGATCGTTCCGAGATATTTTCGACCGTTCCCGATATTATATTGAGGAACTCGCTCCTTACCTGTTCTGTTGCTGCAACCCTTCCGAGCTTGATGCGGTTTCCGGACCTCCATGCGACTGTGATGGTTAGGTTCTCACTCAAGTGGAACTGGCTGAAATCTATGGGCTCAGTCTTACTCATTCTTACTCCTTGACTTCCAGGACCTTGGCATAATTGCCGCCCAGGCTGACGGTGTCTACACTCTGGCCTGGATATAGTTTATTCTTACTTATGAGTATGTACTCCCGCCCATATCCATTGGATATATCTACTCGATAGAGGTGCCATCCCGCAATCAGTAGTAGCGGTTGCACATAGATTAGATCTGTCTGGATGATTACCAGGATAAGGACCGCTGCGAGGAGTGCATACGCAACAATATCCAGCCATCCCGAGACCGTTAAGATGACGAAAGGAAGAAGGTACGTGACCAGGTACGCGGGGATCTGATCCGTCTGGTCCTCCACTGCTGCCAGAGTCTGGGTGTTGGTTCCGAGTCCCTTGCGTGCGTGCATGAACCCGATGAGGCTCACCACTGAGATTAGCGCTATGCCAGCGAGAATCACCGACACAAGGCACTGTGCGGACCAGACTCGGATCGCCAGGATGGCCAGGAGCGGCGTCATCGACGCCGCAAGTAGGCGGATGCGTGTCATCATCCTGTACCTCCGGCCATCTGGTGATATTAGTGCCTCATTAGCCTCGAAATTTCATCACTGAATTCGCCTGACGTGCGGATTTCATGAAGAAAGGTGCTCTGACCTGCAATAATTGTTGTTGCGAAACTCCAATTACATGCAAGGCGAGGAGCACCTTTCTGGTGAAGAACTCTACCGTGTTCTACCCGCAGATTCAGGCCACCGCCGACGGCGGCGGGATCCTCACCCACGGCGGCACCGTCCTGGCCACCCGCACCGCCGAACTCTCTGGCCTCACCGACGCGCTACGGACCGCTCTCGCACCGTGGCGTAAACCCCTCGCCACGCACGATCCAGCGAAGATCCTGTTGGATCTGGCCACCAGCTTGATCGTCGGCGGTGACTGTTTGGCCGACATCAGCATGCTCCGCGGTCGCCCCGACGTGTTCGGTCTGGTGGCTTCCGATCCGACGGTCTCACGCCTGATCACCACCCTGGCCGCCGATCCCGAGCGGGCGGTGAATGCGATCCGGACTGCTCGCGCCACTGCCCGCCAGCAGGTGTGGTCCCTGGCTGGTGATCAGGCACCCGATCATGGACGATCGGCGAAGAAGCCGTTGATCATCGACATCGATGCGACGTTGGTGACCGCCCACTCAGACAAGGAGCAGGCGAAACCAACCTATAAGCGGGGCTTCGGGTTTCATCCTTTGATGGCATTCATCGACCACGGACCCGACGGGACTGGTGAGGCCGCCGCGGCGATCCTGCGGCCCGGCAATGCGGGTTCCAATACCGCCGCCGACCACATCACGCTGACGAAGAAGATTCTCGATCAGGTCCCGGGCGCCGGGTCTCGGCCGGGCCGCTCGATCTTGATCCGCACCGACTCGGCCGGCGGCACTCACGACTTCGTCGCCTTCCTGAACCGTCGACGCTTGTCGTATTCGGTCGGCTTCCCGTTGAACGAGACGATCGGTGACCTCATCGACCAGTTGCCGAAGCAGGCGTGGACTCCGGCCTACGACCCGGATGGTGAACCCCGCAAGAATGCTGATGTTGCCGAACTGACCGGTGTCCTGGACCTGGCGGGGTGGCCGGCCGGAATGCGCGTCATCGTTCGCCGTGAGAAGCCGCATCCGGGTGCTCAACTGCGGATCACCGACCGCAATGGGTGGCGCTTGATCGCGTTCGCCACCAACACCACCGGCGGTCAGCTTGCCGATCTGGAGGTCCGCCATCGGCGGCGGGCTCGCTGCGAGGACCGTATTCGGATCGCGAAAGATACTGGCCTGACTAACCTTCCGCTGAAAGGGTTCGCGCAGAATCAGATCTGGCTCGCCCTGGTCGAGGTGGCGTGCGATCTGCTCGCCTGGACCCAAATGCTGGCATTGGCCGGTACCGCCGCCCGCCTGTGGGAACCCAAGAAACTGCGCATGCGACTGTTTGCGACCGCGGCCCGTCTGACCCGTCACGCCCGACAACTCCGGCTTCGGTACGACCGGCAGCATCCGTGGAGTGGCCTGCTCGCTGCCGGTCTCGATCAGCTGACCGCCTACCCGGCACCCGGCTGACGCGACCGCCGGGCCCTGACTTCACGAGATGACAGAACTTGCACTTCCGGTGATGTGGAACCCGGACGCACCGACGCTCGGCGGCCTTGTCGTACCCGACAGGCATAATCAGCCCGCAGCCCTCAATCCGAAACCGCACAGGCCAGGACATCACCCCGATGAAATTTCGAGGTTAGGCTACGGTAACGCCGAGCGGCGACGCCCGGTGGGCGATCATTGTCTCTTGCGTCCCGGATCGCAACAGGGATTTTAGCCTGGCCGGCGTCAACGCGGCGCACCCAGTTACACAGGTTCCGGGGTTGATATCGAGTTGCTTGGCGATCCGAGCCAACGCGCCGCGCGCGGTCTCTGGATCCTCGCGGGGTGTCGATGACCATGCAATTGGCACGGTCACGCAGCCTTTTCGGGTGCCTCGATGGGGCGAGACATGACACAATTGTCTCTTCCGGTAAATCCTGTCTCCATCAAGCCTGAGACGCTTACGGCGTCGCTGGCAGCCACCGGAAGTCCGCAGAGGGTGATCCAGGCGAGGTTCCAGGGGATGAACCCGCACCTCGCCGATGTCTCGCCAGCGCGGGCAATTCGAAGGCTGCCACCCGGTGCTGGTTTCGCAAGAGAGCTCGAAGTGGCTATCAGAGCGATGGCGTACGGAGTCGACGGCTGATCCATTGCCGAGAATTTTCGGCCGTCTTCTATTGCGCGGTGGAACACGCTCCCGATGAGGTGGTCGAGACTCGCCGGTCGGAAGCCATCGTCGCACGTTCGCGAGCGAGTTAGTCCTCGATATTGCGGGAGACCTCGAGTGTTCTCACGAACACGACCATCTCACCTCAAGCGAAAACAACCGTCTTGGATATCAGACCTACGAGGCCGTCTTCGCTGGCGATCGGCTACCCGGAATCGATCTGGGCGACACTCCGTCCAACGCCCTGTCAGGCCGATCAAATTGACGTCCTCAGATTAACAGATACGGCAGTCTCCACGTGAGTCAGGCTTCTCCTCAGTTAGATTCTCGTCGATGGTCACAGATACGGTTCTTTTCAATCGGAGAACATCGCCGACTTATTTAGCATGTTTGACATGCCCCAGCGCCAGGCCTACCACAACGCCCGTAATAACACCCACCGCCACAGTACCGAGGCGAGAAGGTGTGCCTACAGTAATCTCCTTATTCATCGGAACAGAATTAGATTCCTGCACCGCATTATTTCCTCGCTGAGGCTTGTCGTCCAGAACGACAAACTGGGCACCAGCAAGGTCTCGACCAGAAGCGCTGGCCACAAACATAGACTGCAGTGCAAGCCATAACAATGCAACCACTGCAAGCGTTGGCAACGACCCGTTCTCGTTGACTTCCTTATCGCTGGCAGACTCAAGAATCGCCCACGATGAAACCGGAGCAACCGCAACGAAGAGTATCAGAAGATCTGCCTTAGCCTTTTCTCGGCGTCCGCGCACGGTCTTATGTACTGTTGCGCACGCTGCGAGTAAAAGAATGAATACTATGATCGCATTTGCAAAGATGATCGTCCGGAGGGCGCTAGTGTCGACTCCTTTTATTTCGGCGGATCCGACGAGCCCAACAAGAACGGTTGCAGACGCATTTAACGCAACAATCAATGGTGGTCGTAGCATCATCCAGGAGGCTCTCCGTCCTGTAATGCGGGAAACATGGGTAGTCGACATGGAAACAAGCGCTAAAGCGGCAAAAGCAATGAAAGAAATTACCGAAGCTGGGAACCAGTCGGAATGGATGAAATTGGTTGTGAAAGCGGCTGTGATGGATGCTGCGGCAATCGTAGAGACCCCCCAGGTTAATGCACGAATTGGCCCGCGGCCTTTGGCCTGCAAGTTCGGAAATGTAGATCCCAATAGTCTGTCATTAATTAATTGGGTCAGGGGCTGTATTTTACCTTGGTCGGGAGAGACTGGGATGTACGTTACAGATCCATCTGATACGGAGATTATCTCGCTTGTTGAAAGGAGGTCATTCTCGCTGACCCTGACTGTATCGTGTTGGCTGGCCATAGGTTCCTCATTGGTTGTGTGTTCGGTAGTGTATCCAGGCGTTCGGGTCGAACGTTAATGTCGCGAGACCTTGCTCTGTGGGGCTTATCTCAGCGGTCGGTTCATCAGGGCCTAGTCTCTTGGTTCAAGATCTGGCCACCTACTATGGCGGAACGGGTGTTGGCAGAAAGCGGGGGGCCGAGGCCGGCGCGATGTGCCGCACCTGTGACGCGCCGGATTAGTCGTCACTACCGGAGAGAATGTGCGTTGAACGACCCGCCGAGGAGGTGCAGGTACTCGGCTCGGACAAGCGGGTGCAAGTTGTTGACAGTTTCGAGAAGTTGAAACACGTCGTAGGTCGAGGTGCCGTGTGAGAGACCATTCCGCACCTTGACTAGAGCTTCGATAACGTTGTTTGCTTCGCTTGTCGCGATGGTCTCGCGGATGAGCGTAGACTGGTCCAGTTTGGCTCGTACGTTGAGCTCGCTGTGCAATTTGAAGTAGTGGCTTAGTGCTTCGCTGAGGGTTGGTTGCGCGAAGCGCGGAATCCGTTTGGCCAGTTTCCATTCCTGAGACGTCAGTTCGCCGTTGTCTTTCATGGTCTTGAGCTTGTCGAGCAGCGAGTCCCGCTCCGCTGTGTGCTTCTCCTGCTGTGCGTCGAACTCGGACCGGTGGTCGAACCCATAGCTTGCTTCGAGCCACTGCAGCAGTAGGAGGAGCCGGCCTTGGGGATGCTGGTCGTTTCCGAGAGCGACCGTGTTGTATCCGACGATCAGCGGGTGCCCTGCATTACGTAGGTTGTTCAATAACGTCAGTACTTGAGGTAGCGAGAAGTCCTTGTCTGAGGCAGTGAAGGCGAGGATGTCCGATGACTCCTTCATGCAGTAATAGGGCTCCTGCGATACCGGGCTGGCGAAGATTGCCGCAGTGACCTTGCCGTCGCTGGTAGCGAGGCGTACGAGAGTTGGCTTCTCGTGTGCACCAGTCGCAACGGAGATCAGTGTGACCAGCGGGAGGCACCACTGGCGAAGCCATGTCGTCGCGTCCATCGGGGTAGACGAGGTGAACTCGATCCAAGGGGTGAAACGTACCGAAAGGATGAACGGGTCGATGATGCTGCGGTATCCGTAGGAGAAGGTCGCCGACATCTGCTCACCGCGCCACTCCCGCTTCATCGTGGTTGTGGTGATTCCGAACTCACGTGGAGCGCCGCCCGACACAATGCGACTGTCGATCGGAGTAAGACCGCTGAACCGCTCGATCTGTGTGACTTGAGTCGTCATCGACGTGAACGCGACGTCGTCCGGCAACTCGACATTGCTGACGAGTGCGACAGCGCCAGCGATGCGGGTGCGTTCGGTGAACTCGGCGGTGAGGCGGACATCGAAGAAGGTCACGTGCTTCATCTGGCTGTCGATGTACCCGCGCACGACGGGAACGTTGCTGCTCGAGGGGTAGCTCCGCGCGTAGCGCCCAGGCTGACTGGGGATCGCGCCGTCGAACAACTCTGTACGCGCGTAGCCAATTGGTGGACGCCCCGCACGCAGTTCGACGTACCCGCGCACTTGCTGACCGTCGATGGTCCACTCGCAGTCGTATTCCCCCGGCTCGATCGATCCGCGGTCACGTATCAGCTTGATCTCGTCTTCGGCCACAGCATTCATCGTCCCACGCGGCAGTGACACATCCTCTGGGCACGACACGGATTGGTCACGTGTTACGTCACTGTGATGAAGCGATGAGAGGGCTCCTCAACGAGGTTGTGGAGAAGGGCGTGGATGGAATGAGCTCTGAGGGAGGATTTTCTGACAGGCTGGCGCGGAATCGTTCACTGACACATGATGGAAACCTGCAGGTAGCGCGTCCGTCGACTGACAAACCTCAGCGGAACCTACATCAAGCGGTCTCGCGACCCGCCTCGACGCCTATCGGCTGACAGCGTCCTCGTCCATGTTCACCGACTCGGCGTCGTCCGGAGCCAGTGCGCTGTCGCCCCGCGCCTCGGTGATCCGACCGATCACAAGCAACTCGGCAGCAATCAGGCCGAGGAGTACGGCTACGAGGATGTCGTCGCCCCCGGTCAGGATGACTGCCGCAGTCAGTGCGATCGTCGCCGCCAACAGCAGAAGCGCGATCGTCACGTTCTTGCGCTGTCGATCCATTGGGCTCATTTCCCCACCGTCCGTTCAGTCCTCCGCGCCGAGTGTAGGCCGATCGGACGACTTGTAGCAAATAAGATTTGCTGAGATGGCGGTGGTGCGTCGGCTGTGAAACTCTCGGAGCGGCATGTGCGTCCTCGCTGTCAACTACGCTTCCTGCGACGGCTGGATGCGGAGGAGAACCGATGAAGACTGTGCCTTTCGGCGGTGCGACGGCGCCCAACATCATCGCGGGCATGATGCGGATCGCCGACAAGAGTGACGATGAGATTCGCGCTCTGTACGACGCGGCGCGGGAGGCGGGGATCGACTTCTTCGACCACGCCGACCTGTACGGCTTCAACCATCCGGGCGGCGGCGTCCACCACTGCGAGCGGCGCTTTCGGGAAGCGCTGAACCTCAGCGGTACGGAGCGGTCGGAGATCACGCTGCAGAGCAAATGCGGAATCATCGCGCCCAAGGTCTTCCACTACGACAACTCGTACGAGCACATCGTCTCGTCGGTGGAGGGCTCGCTCACTGCGCTGGGAACCGACTACCTCGACATCCTGCTGCTGCACCGCCCTGACGCGCTCGTGGAACCGGCGGAGGTGGCGCGCGCCTTCGACGACCTCGAAGCAGCGGGCAAGGTGCGACAGTTCGGCGTCTCCAATCACACGCCTCGGCAGATCGACCTGCTGAAAACCGCTGTGCGGCAGCCGATCATCGTCAATCAGGTCCAGCTCTCGCTGACGCATGCGCCGATCTTCACGCAGGGACTCGCGTCGAACATGATCGGCTACGACGACTCGGTGACCCGCGACGGTGGCGGCGTCGTCGACTACTCCCGTCTGCACGGGATCACGCTGCAGGCGTGGTCGCCGTTTCAGAAGGGCTTCTTCGACGGCGTCTTCTTCGATTCTCCGGACCACCCGGAGCTGAACGCCGAACTCGATCGGCTGGCGGCGAAGTACGACGTCACTCCGACGGCGATCGCGACCGCGTGGATCACAAGGCACCCCGCCGGATTCCAGGTGGTGCTGGGCACCACCTCGCCGCAGCGCATCGCGGACGCGGCTGCCGGGTCGGACCTGGTGCTGACTCGGCCCGAGTGGTATGCCCTGTTCTCGGCGGCAGGGCACACGCTGCCCTGACGTCGGAGAAGTCGGTCAGGCCGCGCGGTGCAGACCGCCGGCGCGCTTGAGCGGCGCGACCTCGGAGGCGGCGTCGATGCTCCGCGGAGTGCAGTCGAGGCTGAGTCCGCGATCGGCGATCCGCCCTATGGTCAGCAACTCGATGGCAACCATCGTCGCGAGAACTGCGAGGAGGATGCTGCTGCCGCCCGTGGCGACCACGGCCGCTGCCAGGGCGACCGTCGCGATCAACACCAGAAACAAGACCTTGACGTGCTTACGCGCCTTGTCTGCCATCACAAATCCCCACCGTCGACGTTCCCGTTCCTGAAGGAAGTGTAAGCCGAACGCTCGACATTCAGCAAACAAAATTTGCTGAATGTCGGAACGTGTGGCTCAGGCGAACGGAGCGAGATCGAAGCGGCCCCACGCGATGAACGCGAACAGCGCGATGAAGGCCATGTCGCCGACCATCGATCCCCATTCACTGCAGCGGAGGCGCGTCGTCGCCGCGCCGCTCATGAACAGCATGAGCCCGCACGCTGCGAGCGGCACGAGGACCGGGGCGATGTCGCCGATGGCGGGCACGACCAGCCCGAGGGCTCCGGTCGTCTTGATTGCGCCGACCGCCTTCAGCTTTCCGGGGCCGAAGTCGTCGACCCAGTGCTGACTGGTCGCGAGCGACCGGTACTTCTCGATCGGCATCGTCATCTGGGCGATGCCGCCGATTGTGAACGCGCCGGCGAGCACCGACGTGAGGATCCAGAGAGTGGTGTTCATGAGTACCTCCTGCGTGGTTACGTCGATTCGAGGTGAACCGTCATGACTGATGACGAAGTGGATCGACGAGAGGTAACAGATGTCTCACCAGGACGACGTCACCGCCGCCTTCCACGCGGAACGGCCCCGGTTGACGGCGATCGCCCATCGAATGCTCGGTTCTCGCGCCGACGCCGAGGATGCCGTCCAGGAGGCATGGATTCGGTTGTCTCGCAGTGACACCGACGTCATCACCAACCTGCCCGGGTGGCTGACTACCGTGGTCAGTCGGATCTGCATCGATGGGATTCGGTCGGGGGCGGCGCGACGCGAATCGCTGCTCGCGGTCGACGATGGCGATCCGGCCTTCGTGATCACCGCCGACGAGGATCTCCCCGAGGACGCCGCGGTGATGGCGGACAACGTCGGGGCGGCGCTGCTGGTGGTGCTGGAGACGCTCCGACCCGACGAGCGGTTGGCGTTCGTCCTCCACGACACATTCGCGGTGCCGTTCGCCGAGATCGCGACGATCCTGGAACGGACGCCCGACGCCGCGAAGATGTTGGCGAGCCGAGCGCGACGCAAGGTTCGCGGCGCCGCCCCGCCGGTGGAGACCCGACGACAGCAGCGGGAGGTGGTCGATGCCTTTCTCGACACCTCACGAACGGGCGACTTCGAGCGGCTCCTGGACATCCTGGACCCCGACGTCCGGTGGCGGAGGATCACCGCGCGCGGGGACGTCGTGGGCGCCGGCGCCGATCAGGTCGTCGATGCGGTCCGCCGGGGACATCGAGCCAACGCAGTGGCGGCCCGAGTCTCCGTCGACGGCCGACCGGGAATCATCTCGTGGAGCCGCAGCGGGAAGCCGCTCGGCATCATGGTCTGCTCCATCGCCGACGGTCGGCTGGTCGCGATCACCTCGCTCGTCGACCAGAAGCGTCTGGCGCAGATGGATCTGCCGGACGCGCCGGAGGGCGATCGGTGATGATCGCGGGGTGTCCCGGCTACTGCTCGTCGGCGGTCTCGCGGCGCCGCACATCGCCCAGCCAGGCGAGAGCCGACCCCACGACCACCAGTACGACGTCGGCGGTCAGCGCGCCGCCGAATCCGCTCGGTATCCACGACACCAGACCGCGGTTGGAATGGTCGACCAGGACGCGGATCGCGCCCTGAATCCCGATGACGAAGAGCGCGACGCCCACGATCTGAACTGTGACCCACTTGCCCATGCGATTCCCTCGATCGTCGGTCGGGCGAAGTATATCGGCGACCGCCGACATCGAGGGATCGGCTACGAGGCCCTCTGGACGACCTGCTCCCGGTCGCGCGGACGGAAGTGGACGTCGGTGCCGTGCACGGCGAGACGCTCGGCGAGGTCGCCGTAGATCAGGTCGAGGAGCTGCTCGGCGTCCCTCGAGGTCAGGGTGACGCCGTCGGCGACGCCGGTGACGGCGATGTCCGCGAGCAGGCCGGCGAGCGTGTCGACCGTGCCGGGGTGGACCAGACTGGGCACTCGGGCACCGGGCTGCCAGCCGGGACGGATCCGCCGGTAGCGGTCGTAGGCCTCGCTGACGCTGGAGGCGACGAGGACGTCGAGATCGACGAAGACGTCGTCGGACGCCGTCGCCGTGCGTTTCTGTGCGTCGAGCAGCGTCGCGGCCCGGACTCGCTTCGATCCGCGGCTGCCGACGTCGGTCAACTCCACCCAGCGGGCGGAGTCGGGTCCGTCGGGGTACTCGATGGCGATGCGAAGTGACGGTGCGGCAGTCATATCAGGGCCTCCTGCTCGATCATGATCTGAGTCTGCGGGGCTGCCCGGGCGGGGACAACTGTTCTCATCACACTGGATGAAAGCATTGTCGGAGGCGTCCGATCCCGCTCAGTGGCCCGTCATTCTCGATGCGGACTCAGCCCTTGACCAGACGCATAGTCTGATGCGACAGCAGTCGGTTCACCGCGGGCAGCCGTGACAGCACGCCGACGGCGAGGGCCTCGTACGCTTCCGGGTCGGCGACCTGAACGCGAAGGTAGTAGTCGGGCTGACCGAACATCCGGCGGATCTCGGTGACCTCCGGGACTCGGGTGGCGGCGGTCTCGAAGTCTTCGATGGTCTCGCCGTCGTTCACGGCGATGTCGATGGCGACGATCACCTCGAATCCGCGTCCGCCGTTCTTCGGGTCGATCACGGCGCGGTAGCCACGGATCACGCCGTCGCGCTCCATCCGCTGCACGCGCCGCAGGCACGGTGCGGGCGTCAGGCCGACGCGGCGAGCGAGTTCGGTGTTGCTCAGACGACCGCCGTTCTCGAGTTCGGCAATGATTGCCCGATCCAGATCATCAATCGTCGGTTTATTGCGCATATGGAGATTCTAGCGGCGGGAAGTGGCAACCCAAGCGTGAGCGATCTTTCCTAGCATTGCTGCATGACCACGACCGATGTCGAGACCGCAGTCCTCGACGATCGCGACACCCGCAGCGAGGTGGCTGCTGGGTGGCGGATCGTCCTTCCCGCGTGTGCCGCCGTGATTCCGCTGGGACTGGCGCTCGGCGTGCTGGTGGTGAAGTCGGGTCTGCCGTGGTGGCTCGGACCGGTGCTCGCCGCGGTGGTCTACGCGGGCTCGCTGGAGTTCCTCCTCGTCGGAATGCTCGCCGCGGCAGCCCCGTTCGCGCAGATCGCGGTCAGCAGCCTGCTGGTGAACTTCCGTCACGTGTTCTATGCGTTGACCTTTCCGCTGCACCGGGTCACCGGCCGCGGATGGAAGGCGTACAGCACCTTCTCGCTGACCGACGAAGCCTACGCGTTGACTGCGAACCCGGAGTCGGCGACCTGGTCGCGTGCGCGGATCATCAGCATTCAGGCCACGTTTCACGCCGCGTGGGTCGGCCTGGTCGCGCTGGGCGCCGGCCTGGGAACGCTGATCCCGTCGAGCGTCGTCGGACTGGACTTCGCGGTCACCGCACTGTTCCTGGTCCTGGGGATGGAGGCCTACAAGGTTCGACGGTCGGTGCCGATCCCGATCCTCGCCCTCGGGTGCGCGCTCGTCGCCGGCGTCGTCTCGAAAGAGAACATGCTGGTGATCGCGATGGGCCTGTTCGTCGCGGCGCTGGTCGGCACCCACCTCGTCACGATGCGGAGGAACCGCGATGCATGACCCGACCTACATTCTCGTCGCCGTCCTGATCTCGGCGTCGATCACGTGGCTGCTGCGTGCGCTGCCGTTCGCGATGCTCGCGCCGCTGCGCGACAGCCGCCCGCTGGCCGTCCTCGGCGACCGCATGCCCGTCGGCATCATGGTCATCCTCGCCGCCTACACGCTCCGCGACACCGAGCCGTCGTCTTTCGCGTCCATCGGGCCGGTGGTGGTCGCTCTCGCGGTGACGATCGGTCTGCACCTGTGGCGCGGCAGCATGACGCTGAGCATCTTCTCCGGGACTGCGCTGTACGTCCTGATGGCGTCGATGATCGCGGCCTGATCCCGCGGGAATCCCACCCACGCGGACAGCGTTGTGCGTTCTGCGGGCGCGGCAGTGAAGATGGTCAGCAGCCCGAACCCCTATCTCCCAGGAGCACAACTGAAATGTCCATCCGCAGCCTCAACCACGCGGTGCTGTACGTGTCCGACGTCGACCGCAGCGTCGAGTTCTACACGCAGGTCCTCGGCTTCGTGAAGCTCCCCGTCGACTTCCCGGGCGCGGCGTTCCTCCGCGGCGCGAACTCGGCCAACGACCATGACCTCGGCCTGTTCCAGGCGGCGTCGACGCGGCCGTCGAACCGGGCCGTCGGGCTGTACCACCTGGCATGGGAGGTGGAGACCCTCGCCGACATGGTGACGGTGGGGGAGAAGATGTCCGCGGCCGGCGCACTGACCGGCGCAGCCAACCACGCCGCGACCAAGGCGCTGTACGGGCAAGATCCGGACGGCATCGAGTTCGAGGTGACGTGGCTGGTGCCCGACGAGTTCGTCGCCGACGAGCTGGTCCCGGGCGTCCCGCCGACCCGGCCGCTGGATCTGCAGGCCGAGATCGACAAGTACGGGGCCACCACGCCGGGCGGGCCGCGAACCGACCTGTCCATCTACGCGACGCTGATGGGCGAAGCAGACGCCGACTGAGAAGTGTACGAATGATGGGTATGGCACATGACGAGATGAAGTGGACAGCGGCCGATCTCCCGTCCTTCGAGGGCAAGACCGTCGTGGTGACCGGAGCCAACAGCGGGCTGGGTCAGGTGGCGGCACGACAACTGTCCGAGGCCGGGGCGAGAGTCGTTCTCGCCGTACGCGAGCCGACCCGCGGCAGAGCGGCCGCTACGGCTATCCGCGGTGAGACCGAGGTGCGGCAGCTCGACCTCGCAGACCTCGCCTCCATCCGGGCCTTCGCCGACGCCTGGACCGGCGACCTGGACATCCTCATCAACAATGCCGGCGTCATGAACGTGTCGCAGGGGCGCACCGCAGACGGGTTCGAGACCCAGTTCGGCACCAACCACCTCGGGCACTTCGCCCTGACGAACCTGCTGCTGCCGCATGTGCGCGACCGCGTCGTCACGATGAGTTCGATCATGCATCGCGGCGGAACCATCGAGCTCAGCGACCTGAACTGGGAGCGACGCACCTACAGCCGCGGCGGAGCGTACGCGCAGTCGAAACTGGCGAACCTGCTGTTCGCGCTGGAACTGCAGCGACGACTCACCGCGGCGGGCTCGACCGTCCGGTCGCTCGCCGCGCACCCCGGCTACTCGGCGACCAACCTGCAGACCCGCACCGGCAACCCCCTGTTCGACGCCGCCGGCCGCGTCGGCAACAAGGTGATCGCGCAGTCGGCCGAGGCGGGGGCCTGGCCCGCGCTGTTCGCCGCGAGCCAGGACCTGCCTGGCGGTGCGTACGTCGGCCCCGACCAGATGCGCGAGATGCGTGGCCACCCGGCCCTCGCCGGACGGTCGGCCAGGGCCTCCGACCTCGGGCTCGCCGAGAAGCTGTGGGCCGCGTCGGAGGACCTGACCGGAGTGTCGTTCGGGCTCTGACCCGTCAGGACTCGCCCGTCAGAAGTGGGTGCCGCCGTCGATCCGGACCTCGGTGCCGGTGATGAACGCGCCGTCAGAGCTGGCGAGCATCGCGACCACACCGGCCACCGTCTCCGGTCCGGCGAAGCCCTGGCCGAGGGCCGGAGCGAGCTTGGCGAACAGCATCATGTCGGCGTCCTCGGGGAGACCGGGACCCACGCTCTGGCCGCTGCGACCGCTGCCGTCGGTCATGCCGGACGAGATGGAACCCGGCTGAACGGCCGTGAACCGGACGCCCTGCTTGGCGTACTCCGCGGCCAGCGCGTGGGTCATCGACTGGATGGCGCCCTTCGACGCGGCGTACGCGGCCATGTACGGGTGCGCGAACATCGCCGAGGTGGAACTGAAGTTCACCACGGCGGCGTCGTCGGCGGCGATGAGGGCGGGCAGCGCTTCCCGGATCATCAAGAACGTGCCGAAGAGGTTCACCCGGACGACGCGTTCGAAGTCGGCGAGTGAGGTCTCGTGCGTGTGCGACGACCGCAGGATCCCCGCCGCGTTGACCAGCACGTCCAGGCCGCCGAGCGTCTCGACAGCCGAGGCGACCCCGGCCTTCACCGAGTCCTCGTCGCCGATGTCGACGATCAGGGTGGTGAGGCGGTCGCCGACGTCGCCGGCCTTCGCGACGGTGTCGGCGAGCCCGGCGTCACTGATGTCGGCGGCAACGACGCGGCCGCCCTCGGCGAGCATGCGCAGCGCGGTGGCCTGGCCGATGCCGGAGCCCGCCCCGGTGACGACGCAGCGGCGGTCGGCGTAGCGAGCGGGAACGATCGAGGTCATGCGGTCTCCTGTGAGCAGGTTCGGTGTCCTCTCCGCACGCTACGGCCGAAGAGGAACCGACTCGGGCGGAATCCCACTGGTCGGTGATCGGATGTCCCGAAGTCGATGGTGAATCGCTGCTCAGCCGCTGATGTCCCGGGACCGGAATCCCGCGACACCGATGGCGGCGAGCGCCGCGGCGACCGCGACCAACACCAGCACGTTGGGCCATTCGACGGTCCCGACGTCGGACGGCACCCAGTGCAACGGTGACACCGCCTGCAGCCACGTGGGCAGTTTCAGGATCGGCCCGAACATCCCGACGACGAACACGTAGGCGACGAGCAGCCACGCGGCACCCATCGCCCGCGGGGCCCAGCCGAACAGCGCCACCGCCAGTCCGAGGAACACCAGCACCGCGGGCAGGTACGAGACGAGCAGCGCCAGGTAGCCGCCGAGGCCGGGATCTGAGACGCCGACCGAGAGGCCGCCGAGCCGCAGCGCGAGCAGCGAGACCACCAGCAGCACGACCGTCCCGCCCGCGGCCACCGTGCCCTGCGCACCGAGCCATCGAGTCCGCGAGACCGGGGTCGCCAGCACCACTTCGAGACGACCGGTGCTCTCCTCCACGCGCGAGCGCTGTGCCATTGCGATCGCATAGGCGGCCGCGCAGATCGCGAGGAACAGCGTCATGGTCCCGACGAACGCCGAGGTGAAGGCGGCGGGGTCGTCGCCGAACAGGGCGCCGAAGGCGGGGTTGTCGCGGACCAGGCCGGAGACCATGTCGTCGATGGTGCTCATCAGGGTGCCGGTGCCGAACCACATCAGCGCCAGGCCGAGCGTGGTCCAGAACAGGGCACCGCGCTGCTGCAGCCATGCGAGCGCGAGCGGCGACCGCAGACTCGCCGCCGCCTCCGGTCTGCCGGGCCGGGCGTGGACGAGGCCTGCGCCGAAGTCGCGCCGCGCCGACAGCACCGATGCCAGTACCAGCGCGACCGCCGTCGCGACCACCGACAGCAGCATCGGCCACCACCGCAGATCGACGAACGCACGCGACTGCTGCGCCCAGGCGATCGGTGAGAACCACGACAGGGCGGACCCGCCGATCTGGCGTACGTTGCCCGCCGCCTGCACGATGAACGCGGCGCCGAACAGTCCGAGCGAGATGCCCGTCGCCGTGCGCGCGTGCTCGCTGATCTGCCCGGCGACCAGCGCCACCGCACCGAACACCAGGCCCACCGCGCACGCGCCGAGCGTCATGGCGAGCGAGTCGGCGAGTGAGGCGTCCTTGCCGACCGCGGCCATCGCGAGCCCGGATACGACGCCGATCACGAGCAGGTGCGCGGCGAGCGTGAGCATGGTGGCGACCGCGGTCGCATGCTTGCCGACGACGCTGGCTCGCACCAGCTCGGCCAGGCCCGACTCCTCCTCGGCGCGCGTGTGCCGCACCACGTGGAAGATGCTCATCAGGGCGAGAGCGAGCACCAGGTAGACGGTGCCCTCGTTGGCGACGGCGACCGGCCCGGTGTAATTGTCTAGCCCGAATCCGGGGCCGCCCATGATGATTCCGGTCGGTGTGCGCATCACGGCGGCGCGGCCCTGCAGCGCGGCGGCATCGAAGACCGTGGTCAGCGCGAACATGAAGTAGACGAGGAACAGTGTGACCGAGGCGAGCCACACCGTCATGCGGACGCGGTCGCGCCGCAGGATGTGGCGACACAGAGTCGCTGTTCCGGCGAGGGACGACCCGCGCGCCGGGGTGACGGCGCGCGATTGAGCGAGGACGGCCGTCATGACCGCTGCCCCGCCGTGACGGTGTCGGCCTCGGGCGACGCCGAGTCCCCGTAGTGCCGCAGGAACAGGTCTTCCAGCGACGGAGGCGTCACCTGCAGCGACCGCACGCCGTGCGCGGTGAGGGGCGCCAGGACCTGGCCGACGGCGCTGTCGTCGACGTCGAACGTGACACGCAGTCCGTCCGCGGAGGGCTCCGCGACGAGGTCGTGGACGCCCGGTGCCCGGCGGATCGCGTCGACGTCGGTGGCGGTCACGACCGCCTGCACCCGAGACCGGGTGAGGTGACGCAGCTCGGCGAGCGTTCCGCTCTCGACAGTGGCGCCCGCACGGATGATGGTCACGGCGTCGCAGACCTTCTCCACCTCGGACAGGATGTGACTGCTCAGCAGGATGGCCTTGCCCTGCGCCCGGAGCTCTTCGAGATACCCGGTGAACACCGTCTCCATCAGGGGATCGAGGCCGCTGGTCGGCTCGTCGAAGATGAACAGCTCGGCGTCGGAGGCGAGTGCGGCGACCAGCGCGACCTTCTGCCGATTGCCCTTGGAGTAGGTGCGCGACTTCTTAGTCGGGTCCAGCTCGAAGCGTTCGAGCAGTTCTGCGCGTCGGGCCGGGTTCGGGGTGCCACGCAGCCGTGACAGGTAGTCGATGCATTCGCCGCCGGTCAGGTTGGGCCACAGGGTCACGTCGCCGGGGACGTAGGCGAGGCGACGGTGAAGGGCGACGGCGTCGGACCACGGATCGCCGTCGAAGACGCGGACCTCGCCGGCGTCGGCGCGCAGGAGTCCGAGAAGGACGCGGATGGTGGTGGACTTGCCCGCGCCGTTTGGGCCGAGGAAGCCGCGGACCTCACCGCTCGCGACGGTGAGGTCGAGCCGGTCGAGGGCGGTGAAGCTGCCGAACTTCTTCACCAGACCGTGGATGTCGATGATGTTCATGGCGGAGTCCTTGCTGGGTGGGAGTTCCTTGGATGGGATGTGGATTCGGGGACGGGTCGGGTCAGCCCGGCGGCCCGTCGAAGAGTCGGAGGTAGTCGTCGAGGACGTCGGGAGTCGTGAAGAGTCCCTGGGTGTAGAGCTCGATCATCGGAACGGCCGTCTCGCGTTGCATGCGGCGGAAGGCGTCGGCGAGGTCGGCTCCGTCGGCGCGGCCGTCCATCAGGAGGGTGAGGACCAGCGAGCCGAGCGAGCTGGTGACGAGGTAGCGGACGCGGGCGCGCTCGTCGCGGCTGGGCTTCGCCAGCCCCTTCTCCACGGCGTGGTCCATGTAGGTCTCCGCGTCGGCGATCATGCCTTCGACGAATTGACGGCCGACGTCGCCGCCGGCGAGGACGGACTGCATGATGTACGCGATCATCGGCAGCTGCTCGTCGTCGTCGACGATCGCGGTGAGGAACTGCCCCCGAGCGGCGGCGTCGATGTTCTCCGACTTCACGATCCGGATCCACTCGCGGACGAAGGCGTCGCACGCGGCGTGCAGGCCGTCCTTGGATCCGAACCGTTTGATGATCAGCGCCGCGCTGACGCCCGCGTCGGCGGCGATGCCGCGCAACGGGGCGCCGAAGCCCTGCCGACCGAAGCTGTCGACCGCCGAGACGACGATCGGATCGGTGTGCGTAAACAGCTGTTCACGACCCATGGTTTCAGTGTGAACGCGTGTTCACGATTGGTCAAGTGCGGCGGATGCTGCTCCGCAGCACGTTCACGATCAGCGCGACGCACACGACCGTCCCGCCGACGGCGGCCACGCCGAGGGAGATGTCGATGCCTTCGGGGCCGGGGTGGGCGGCGAGGATGGCTCCGACGATCGCGCTGCCCGCGGCACCACCGACGGTGCGGAGGACCTGGTTGAAGCTGACGGCACTGCCGACCTCGGAGATCGCGACGTTCCGGGTGATCAGGGTCGGCATCGCGGCGTAGGCGGCGCCCATGCCGAGGCCGAAGAGCGCCATCGCCAGCAGGATCTCCCAGAGGGTGTCGTTGGTGAGCCACAGCATCACGGCCGACACCGCCATCACGGTGGAGCCGACGGGCAACATCGTCGCGGTCAGCGAGGGGTTCAGCCTGCGGACGAAGCGGTTGGCGGCGAGGCTGCCCGCTGAGAGCGGCAGCATCACGAAGCCCGCCCAGAACAGCGGCAGCGCGATGCCGTAGCCGGTGTCGCGGCTCGCCTGCGCGATGATGCTGGCGATCGACAGGCTCATGTACAGGGTGGCGCCGAGGCCGATCGCCGTGGCGTTGGCGAGCAGGACATCGGACGACTGCCGGATCACGTGCAGGTTGATGAGCGGATGGCTGCTCCGGAGCTCGTACAGGGCCCAGGCGACCAGTGCGATCACCGCGAGGACGCCGGTGCTGATGGTCGCCGCCGACGCCCAGCCCCACGACGGTCCCTGGCTGATCGCGGTCAACAGCGCGGCGAGTCCCACGCTGAGCAGGGTGGCACCGACGACGTCGAACTTCAGGGTGGAGCGGGCCTCGAGGTTGGTGGGCACGCGTAGCCAGACGACGGCGATCGCGGTGGCGACGAAAGCGGCCGCGAACCAGAAGGCGGCGCGGAAGTCGGTGAGACTGGCGATGACGCCGGTCAGCGGATAACCGATGCCGAGGCCGGTCGCGACGGTGACCGACAGGCTCGAGATGGCGGGGTCGATCACCGGTTTGGGGAGATGGCGCCGGGCGAGCACGATGGTCATCGGCACGATGCCGTAGGACAGGCCCTGCAGTGCGCGGCCGATCAGGAAGATCCCGAAGTTCGGCGCCAGCGCGGCCACCACCGAGCCGACGAGGATCACGCTCAGTGAGATCAACAGCAGCCGCCGGGTGCCGCGGCCGTCGCTGAGGCGTCCCATGATCGGTGTCGCGACGGCGCCGACCATGAGGTTGATGGTCAGCATCCATTGCGCGGCGCCGACGCCGACGTGCAGTTCGCGGGAGATCGACGGCACCAGCAGCATGCCGAGCGAGCTGACCACCGACGTGGTCAGCGCCGCGTAGATGAGAGCCGGAGTGAGCCGGTGGCCGGTGCTCACGGGGCGACGACCAACTCCACGGCGGTGTGGGCGTCGCCGGCCGCACCGATGAGTGCGACGTGCGCGCCGTCGTCGGACGGGGTGTAGACCAGCTGCGCGGGGTCGCCGCAGAACAGCGGCTTCATGTTCCGATGCGTCAGCGAGGCGATGCGCGTGCCGTCGGCTCGGAGTCGGTGGGTCTCGGCGAGGGACATCGTCATCAGCGGTCCGTGGACCACGAGGCCGGGATAGCCCTCGATGCGGGTGGCGTACGGCCAGTCGTAGTGGATGCGATGCGCGTTGGCCGTCGCTGCGGAGAACCGCATCAGGAGCGTGGGGTCGGTGCGGAAGTCCCAGCGGTCGTCGCCCGCGGTCTGCAGCGGCGGACCGACCGGAACGAACGCGGCCGCCGGTTCCGGATCGGCGGGCGGGCCGCTCGCGGCGGGCGCCGCCTCCCGGTAGATCAGGTTCTGCTTCTCGACGACGGCAGCCGACCCGTCGGGTGCGAACAGCGTCGTCGCCACGACCACCACGATCAGCGTGCCGCTGCGCCCGTGCTTCTCGGTCACCGACTCCACCTGCGAGTCGCGGCGGACGGTGTCGCCGACGCGGACTGTCCCCGGGAACGCCACCGAGCCGCCCGCGAACATGCGGCGAGGCAGGTCGATCGGCGGCAGGAACGATCCGCGCCGCGGATGCCCGTCGACGCCGAGCTCACTCGACGCGGCCCACTCGGGCAGTGCCGCCCAGTGCCACAGAGGCGGCAGCGGGTCGCCGGCCTCCGGGGCGGGCAGGCCGTCGTCGAAGAGCTGTGCCAGTGCGCGGACCCGTCCCGCGTCGACGACCTCGTCGGTGGTGACGGTGTGCGGCTGCCAGTCGGTCACATCAATCGTCCGCCGGTCACTTCGAGCACGGTGCCGGTCATGTACGACGACAGGTCGGACGCCAGGAAGGTGGCGACGGAGGCGATCTCGCTCGGCTCGCCTGCGCGGCCCATCGGGATCTCCGACATCTTCTGGTCCCAGATCCGTTCCGGCATCGCCTCGGTCATCGCGGTGCGGATGAGACCGGGCTGGATGCAGTTGACGCGCACCCCGAGGTGGGCGAGTTCCTTCGCGGCGGCCTTCGACAGGCCGACGATGCCCGCCTTGGCCGCGGAGTAGTTGGTCTGGCCGACGAACCCGACCTTGCCCGAGATGGACGACAGGTTCACGATGGCGCCGCTGCCGCGCTCGCGCATGTGCGCCGCGGCGGTGCGGGTGCCGAGCCAGGTACCCTTCAGGTGCACGTCGATGACCTGGTCGAACTGCTCCTCGGTCATCTTCCGCATGGTCGCGTCCCGGGTGATGCCCGCGTTGTTGACCATCACGTCGACGACGCCGAAGGCTTCGACGGCACCGTCGATGAGGGCCTGCACGTCGTCGGCGGACGTCACGTTGCAGACGATGCCGCGGGCGACGTCGTCGTCGCCGAGGTCCTGTGCGGCCTGGGCGACCTGCTCGGCGTTCATGTCGCCGAGCACCACGCGGGCGCCCTCCGCGAGGAAGCGCTCCGCGATCGCGTAGCCGATGCCCTGGGCGCCGCCGGTGATGACG
This sequence comes from Gordonia phthalatica, assembly GCF_001305675.1. Taxonomy (NCBI): domain Bacteria; kingdom Bacillati; phylum Actinomycetota; class Actinomycetes; order Mycobacteriales; family Gordoniaceae; genus Gordonia; species Gordonia phthalatica. The sequence continues at coordinate 4,260,498 of NZ_CP011853.1, read as the reverse complement.
GCGGTCTTACCGGCGAGAAGTCCGGTCATGGTGTGTGCTCCTTGCTGAATAGGTGTGTTCGGGTGCGCTACTGCGCGCGTTGCAGGATCCGCTCGGCGCGGTCGTAGACGGGCTTGTCGACCATCTGGCCGTCGACCACGGCGACGCCGCCGGTGGTCTCCTCCTCCTCGGTGACCGCGTCGAGGATCCGGTGCGCCCACGCGACCTCGTCCTCGGTGGGTGCGAACGCCGCGATGGTGGGGGCGAGCTGCTTCGGGTGGATGCACAGCTTGCCCGCGAAGCCCATCCGGCGGGCGTAGCCCGCGTCGGCGGAGATCCGGTCGGGGTCGTCGACCGCGGCGGTGACGCCGTCGAGCGGGCCGACCAGTCCGGCGGCCGCCGACGCGAGGACCAGCGCACCGCGGCTCGCGGCCATGGCCTCGTGATCGGTGGGGTCGACGCCCAACTGGGCGGCGAGGTCGAAGGTGCCGACGGCCAGGCGGACGACGCCCGGCACGGCGGCGATCGCCGCGGCGTTGAGGATGCCCCGCGCGGTCTCGATGAGGGCGATGACACCGGAGCCGGAGATCTCGGCCACCTGCTGCACCACGTCGGGTGATTCAGCCTTGGCCAGCATGATCGTGGCACCGAGACCGGCGATGGCGTCGACGTCGCCCGCGAAGTGGCCGGTGTCGGCGGCGTTGATCCGCACGGCGCACTGGTGACCGGTGGCGACCCATTCGGTCACGTTGCCGCGGGCGGCGACCTTGTTGTCGTGCGCGACGGCGTCTTCCAGGTCGATGATGACGAGGTCGGCGCCCGCGGCCGCCGCCTTCTCGAAGCGCTCGGGTCGATCGCCGGGGACGAACAGCACGGTGGTGGCGGTCCGGGCGAGGTCGGTGGAGGTCGGAGTCATGATTTGGTGGCGTCCTTCTTCGCTTGCTTCACGAGTCCCCCGCCGATGATGAGGCGTTGGATCTCGCTGGTTCCCTCGTACAGGCGTAGCAGACGGACGTCCCGGTAGATGCGTTCCACGGGAGTCTCGCGCATATAGCCGCTTCCGCCGTGCACCTGGACGGCCTTGTCGGCCACCTGCCCGACCATCTCGGTGCAGAACAGCTTCGCGACGGACGGCGCGATGCGACGGTCCTCCTCGGACACCCACTTGGCGGCGGCGTCGCGCGCCAGAGCCCGGCCGGCCATGACGCCGGTCTGCATGTCGGCGAGGTGTGCCTGCACCAACTGGAAGTCGCCGATCGGGGTGCCGCCCTGGGTGGCGACGGCCGCGTGCCGCAGCGATTCGTCGAGCGCGCGCTGCGCCGATCCGACGGCGAGGCCCGAGATGTGGACGCGGCCGCGGGCCAGGGAGATCATCGCCGCCCGGTACCCGACGTCCTCGGAGCCGCCGACCAGGGCCGACGCCGGGACGCGGACGCCGTCGAAGTGGACGTCGGCCGTCCACGACCCCTGCTGGCCCATCTTCTGATCGTGTTCGGCGACGGACACGCCTTCGGCGTCGGCGGGCACGAGGAACACCGCGATGCCCGCGCCGTTCTCGTCGGCCGGTCGGGTGCGGGCGAAGGTGACGAACAGGTTCGCCGTCGGCGCGTTGGTGATGAAGCACTTGGAGCCGTCGATGATCCAGTCGCCGTTCTCCTGGCGGACGGCCTTGGTCCGCAGGCCCGCCGGGTTGGATCCGGCGCCGGGTTCGGTGAGTGCGAACGATGCGACGACGTCGCCCGACGCGATGCCCTCCAGCCAGCGGGTCTTCTGCTCGTCGGTGCCGAAGTTGACCAGCACCTGACCGGCGATGCCGTTGTTGGTGCCGAACATCGAGCGCAGCGAGAGCGTGGTGTAGCCGAGTTCCATCGCGAGCTCGACGTCCTGCGCGAGGTCGAGGCCGAGGCCGCCCCACTCCTGCGGAATCGCGAAGCCGAACAGGCCCATGTCCTTGCACGCCTGGCGGAGGTCGTCGGGGATCGCGTCGTTGTCGGCGATCTCGCGTTCGCGAGGGATGACGCGCGTCGCGATGAACTCGCGGACCGAGTCGAGGATGTGGGCGAAATCTTCGGGGCTGACTTGTGACATGGCGACCTTCCGGCTAAGAATTTCTATTAACCTGTTAGAAAATGGACTGTATACGAGTCGCACCGAACTCGGCAACAGTCGCCCACCAGCAGGAATGCCGCGACTGAGCATGTCACGCGGTCACACACAGAAAGGCGCACGCACATGTCATTGACCAAGGATGAGGAACAGATGGTCGCGCTGGTCCGCGACTTCATCGACCAGCGCGTCGCGTCGCGGGTGCGGGAGTTCGAGGCGGACGACGTCTACCCGGAGGAGTTCATCGAGCAGATGAAGGAGCTCGGCTTCTTCGGTCTGCTGGTACCCGCTGAGCACGGCGGCGTGGACGTCAGCATGGAGTGCTTCGCCCGCGTCTGCGAGGAGCTGGCGCGCGGATGGATGAGCCTGGCCGGCTCGATCGGCGGCCACTCGGTGATCACGTACCTGATCAAGACCTTCGGCACCGACGAGCAGAAGAGCAAGTACCTGCCCGCCATGGCCGACGGCCGGATCCGGGCGACGATGGCGCTCACCGAGCCCAGCGGCGGCAGCGACCTGCAGGGCATGCGGACGCACGCCGATCCCGTCCCCGGCGAGAACGGCACTGCCGGGTACGTGATCAACGGTTCCAAGACGTGGATCTCGAACGCCTCGCATTCCGGGCTGATCGGCCTGCTGTGCCTGACCGACCGTGCTGCGTCGCCCGCGCACACCGGCATGAGCGTGATCCTGGTGGAGCCGGGGGAGGGCTTCACGGTCTCCAAGAAGCTGCCCAAGCTGGGTTACCGCGGCGTCGAGGCGTGCGAGCTGGTCTTCGAGGACATGCGCGTCCCGGCCGACGCGGTCCTCGGCGGTGAGCCGAACAAGGGGTGGGGACACATGATGCGCGGCCTGGAGGTCGGGCGCGTGCAGGTCGCCTCCCGCGCACTCGGCGTCGGACAGGCGTCGCTCGAAGCGGCGACCAAGTACGCGCAGGAGCGCGAGTCGTTCGGCAAGCCGATCTGGAAGCACCAGAGCGTCGGCAACCTGATCGCCGACATGGCCACCAAACAGCAGGCGGCCCGCCTGCTGACCCTCGACGCCGCGCAGAAGCTCGACCGCGGCGAGCGCGCCGACCTGGAGGCGGGCATGGCCAAGCTGTTCGCGTCGGAGACGGCCATGCAGATCGCGCTCGACGCCATCCGCGTGCACGGCGGCTACGGCTACTCCAAGGAGTACGACGTGGAGCGGTACTTCCGCGATGCGCCGCTGATGATCGTCGGCGAGGGTACGAATGAGATTCAGCGGAACGTGATCGCCGCGCAGCACATCGCCCGCAACAAGATCTGACCGGACCCCGAACCGATGAGCAGTCCCCAGAGGCCTCCCATGACCGATCCCGCACACCGTCCGCTCGCAGGCGTTCGCATCGTCGAGTTCGCCAGCTTCGTCGCCGCACCCAGCTCGGGCATGGCCCTCGCGCAGCTCGGCGCCGAGGTGATCCGCGTCGACCCGCTCGGCGGCAACGTCGACTACCGACGCTGGCCGCTGTCCGCGGAGACCGGCGCCAGCCTGTACTGGAACTCGCTGAACCGGGGGAAGCGGTCGGTGACACTCGACCTCAAGTCCGAGCGCGGCCGCGACCTCCTGCTGTCCCTCGCGACCGCGCCCGGTCCCGACGCCGGCATCGTCGTCGACAACGCCGTCGGACGGAACTGGTTCGGGTACGAGGCGCTCGTCGAGCGACGGCCCGACGTCATCGCGGTCAAAGTGGAGGGTCGTGCCGACGGCGGCGCGGCCGTCGACTACACGGTGAACGGCGACGCCGGCGTCGCGTCCATGACCGGCCCCGCCGACAGCGGCGATCCAGTCAACCACGTGCTGCCCGCCTGGGATCTGCTGTGCGGGCAGGAGGTGGTGACTGCAGTCCTCGCCGCCCTGCGACGACGCGACCGGACCGGGCAGGGGTCGCACGTGCAGATCGCCCTCGCCGACGTGGCGCAGGCGGCCGTTGCCAACCTCGGCTGGTACTCCGAGGCCGCCGAACGCGGTGCGCGCGCCCGGCACGGCAACCACATGTACGGTGCCTTCGGCGTCGACTTCGCGGCGTCCGACGGCGGCCGCGTGATGGTGGTCGTGCTGACGCCGCGGCAGTGGGCGGCGATCCGCACCGCGACGGGAACCACCGCCGTCTTCGACGCGCTCGCCGCGTCGCTGGATGCCGATCTCACGACCGACGAGGGTCGCTACGAACACCGCGAGCTGATCGAGGCCGTGCTGAAGCCGTGGTTCGCGCAGCGCACATCGGCGCAGGTCAGCGAGGAGCTCACCGCAGCCGGCGTGCTCTGGGGTCCGTATCGGACCACCGCCGACGTCGCTGCGGATTTCGCTGCACGTCCCGCCGGCCGCCCGGTCCTCGCGGCTCTCGAGCAGCCCGGGATCGGTGAGGTGATCTCCGCGCACTCGCCCGCGCGCTGGGACTCGTCGTACACGGGCACCGCCGCCGCCGTCGAACTCGGCAGCGACACGGCCGACGTGCTGTCGGAGGTGCTCGGGATCGTGGACGCCGAGCTCACGGAGCTCCGAGCGGAGGGCGTGGTCGGGTAGGGGTGCGCCCGGCGGCCGTGGTCGCGTAACCCAGCGGAGAACGCGTAGTTCGGAACTACGCGTTCTCCGCTGAACTACGCGGGCGTCGGGGGCTCGACTAGACATCGAAATGTCGTCTGAACAGGCTAAACCAAGTCTGCACCACAAAACACTCGACATGTGACCCATAAAACAGTTAAGGTCTAAACAATCAAGCAGCGAGATATTCAGCCCAGAGGCTCGTTGGCACGATTCGAAGGACACTTGATGAACACAACCCAGCAGACGCTCAGCCCCTCGGCTGACGCGATCAACGCGCGGATGGAGCGGCTCCCCATGAGCCGCTGGCACATCAAAGCGCGCGTCATCGTCGGAGCGGTGACATTCTTCGACGGCTTCGATCAGCTGATGATCGCCTACTCGTTGCCCGACCTGCCGGGGCACTGGGGAGTCCTCGGTAACTCCGCCCTGACCGGCTGGGTGATCGCGGTCGGCGGCATCGGCATGCTGCTGGGCGCCCTCGGCGGCGGCTGGCTGGCCGACCGGATCGGTCGCCTCAACGTCATCCAGCTGGCCCTCGTCATCTACGCGATCACCAGCCTGATCATGGCGTTCACCAACTCGCTCGAAGTCTTCATGAGCCTGCGCGTGGTTCAGGGCATCGGCCTCGGCGCCGAAGTCCCCGTCGCGGCCGCGTACATCGGCGAGATCGCCCGCACCCACAAGCGCGGCCGCTTCGTCCTCCTGTACGAGACCATCTTCCCGATCGGCCTGGTGGTCTCCGCCATCGTCTCCTCGTGGGTCGTCCCGCGCTGGGGCTACGAGGTCCTCTTCATGCTCGGCGCCCTGCCCGTCCTGCTGGTCCCGGCCCTGCATCACCTGCCCGAGTCGCCGCGCTGGCTGGCCGCCCGCGGTCGCCTCGACGACGCCGAGAAGTCGATGGCCCGCATCGAGGGAGAGGTGGTCGCCCGCACCGGACAGCCGCTGCCCGAGCCGCGACCGACCGATCTGATGGCGGAGGCCCCGACTCGCGCTCGCGTCCGGGAGCTCTTCGAGGGCGTCTACCTGCGTCGCACGCTGATGCTCTCGACGATCTGGCTCTGTGCGTACTTCGTCAACTACGGCATCGCCTCCTGGCTGCCGACCCTGTACAAGAACCACTTCGGCCTCAGCGTCGGAACGTCGCTGCACTACAGCATCTTCACCACGCTCGCCGGCCTGGTCGGCTGCATCATGGTCGCCTTCCTGATCGACAACCTCGGTCGACGCATCTGCATCGCCGGCGCCATGGCCCTCTGCACCGGAACCCTGGCCCTGCTCGCGGCCTTCGGAACCAACAGCGCCCTCGCGGTCCTCGGCTGGTCGGCCGCCGCCGCACTGCTCGTGTTCTCGGTCAACATGGCGCTGTACGTCTACACCGCTGAGCTGTACCCGACCCGCATGCGGGCCATGGGCGCCTCATTCGGCGGCGCCGCCGGTCGCCTCGGCATCATCATCGGCCCGCTGTCCGTCGGCTGGATCCTCGCCAACGGCACGCTGAGCTGGGTGTTCGTCGTCTTCGCGGTGGTCGCGGGCATCGGAGCGGTCACGGTCGCCCTGTTCGCGGTCGAGACCAAGGAGCGCACTCTCGAGGAGATCTCGGAATGATCCCGGCATTCACCCCCGTGCCCGATGAGGCACTCGTCGGAGGCAAGTGGCGTCAGGCGGATGGCCCGAAGACGCTGGTCCTGAACCCGGCGACCGCAACCGTCCTCCAGGAGGTCTCGCAGTGCTCGGCCGCCGACGTCGACGAAGCCGTCGCCCGCGGAGCCGAAGCCGCCGCCGACCCCGCCTGGCGAGACCTGCTCCCGCATCAGCGCGCTCGGTACCTGCACGCCATCGCCGACGCCGTCGAGGCCGGCGGCGACCGCCTCGCCGAGCTGCAGTCGTTCAACACCGGCAAGGCGCTCCGCGAGACCAAGGCCCTGGTCGCCAGTGCAATCGGCACCTTCCGCTACTTCGCGGCGGTGCTCGAGACCTCCGACGAGGCCAAGACCACCTCGCGCGGCGACTACGTCACCTGGGTCAAGCACGAGCCGATCGGCGTCGTCGGCGCCATCGCCCCGTGGAACTCGCCGGTCGCCAGCGACGCGCAGAAGATCGCCCCCGCCCTGGCGGCGGGTAACGCCGTGGTCCTCAAGCCTGCCGAGTGGACGCCGCTGGTGTCCCTCGCGCTCGCCCGCCTGATCATGGACTCCGGTCTGCCGGCAGGCCTGCTGTCGGTGCTGCCGGGCCGCGGTTCGGTGGTCGGCGACGCAATCGTCCGGCACCCGGGGATCGGCAAGGTCAGTTTCACCGGCGGCACCGAGACCGGCCGCGGCATCGCGCACATCGCCGCCGAGAAGCTGATGCCCGTGTCGCTGGAGCTGGGCGGCAAGTCGCCGACCATGGTCCTGGACGACGCCGACATCGAGCAGGCCGTCGCCGGCGTCATGTACGGCATCTTCTCCTCGTCGGGCCAGAGCTGCATCGCCGGCTCCCGCCTGTTCGTCGCCGAGTCCCTGTACGACGAGTTCCTCGAGAAGCTGGTGGCCCGCACCAAGCTGCTGACCGTGGGCAACGGGTTCGACGACGCCACCCGCGTCGGTCCGCTGGTCCACCCCAAGCACCGTGACAGCGTCGCCGCGTATGTCGACCTCGCCCGCGAAGAGGGCGGCACCGTCCTCTGCGGCGGGTCGACGCCCGACGATCCGGCCCTGGCCGACGGCTCGTACTACCTGCCGACGATCATCGACGGTCTCGACAACTCGGCGCGCGTCTGCCAGGAGGAGATCTTCGGCCCGGTGCTGGTCGCGATGCCGTTCCGTGACGAGGAGGACCTCGTCGCGAAGGCCAACGACAGCGTCTTCGGTCTCGCCTCCGGCATCTGGACCCGCGACTACCGTCGCGCGCTGCGCCTCGCCGACCGCATCCAGGCGGGCACCGTGTGGATCAACACCTACAAGGCCTTCTCCATCTCGACGCCCTTCGGCGGAGTGAAGGAGAGCGGCCTGGACACCGAGAAGGGTCGCGAGGGGATCGCGGCGTACTCGCGGACCAAGGGCATCTACCTCGGCATGTCGGATACCCCGAACCCCTGGGCGCCGAGCGCCCCGTGATGCCGGCGCCGAGCGCCCCGTGATGCCGGCGCCGAGCGCCTCGTGATGCCGGCGCCGAGCATCTGACGCCGCCGGGGGAATCCGTCGAACGAATTTCGGCAGAACTCCACAATTCAAATAGTTAAGCACTAAACTAACAACCACAAAGATTTAGGAGGAGACCCGATGAACCAGCCGATCGCGAGCCTCCGACGGCTTCGCTCAGTAGAACTCCGCACCACCGCGTGCGCCGACTCCGCCGACTTCTACACCAATGTGTGGGGACTGCGGGCCGTGGAACAGGGTGACGGTCAAGCCTGGCTCCGCGGAACCGGTCAGGAGCACCACGTGCTCCAGCTGACCGAGGCCGATCGCAACGGCCTGGGACGGATCACCTTCGCCGTGGCGACCCCCGCCGAGGTGGACGAGGCGGCCCGTCGTCTCGAGGCCCGGAACATCCCGATCCTCGCCGGCCCCGGACCGACCGGCGAGATCTCCGCCGGATACGGCGTCAGCTTCGTCGACCACGAGGGCCGCGTCATCCAGCTGCTGGCCGACGCACTCGCCGTCCCGGCACTGCGCCAGGAGGAGCCGGTGCCGGTCGGCGTGACCCACGTCGTCCTCAACACCGTCGACATCGATGCGTCCGTCGCGTTCTACAGCGACGTCCTCGGCATGCGGGTCTCCGACTGGTCCGAGCATCAGATGGCGTTCCTGCGCTGCAACTCCGACCACCACAGCATCGCCTTCAATCAGGCCGAGTGGGCGTCGGTGAACCACGTCGCCTACGAGATGCCGACCGTCGACCAGTTCATGCGCGGCATCGGCAGGCTCCGCCACAACAAGATCCTGCCGCTGTGGGGGCCCGGTCGTCACGGACCCGGCGACAACACCTTCTCGTACTTCGCCGACCCGGCGGGCCTGGTCTGCGAGTACACCTCCGGCGTCGCCCAGGTGGACGAGGACCGCTGGCTGTGCCGCGTGTGGAGGCGCGTGCCCGAACTCTCGGACACATGGGGGACCGCGGGACCGCCGTCGGCGGACGTCCGCTCACACATGGCGGGTGTGCCGGACGCCGGCGCCTTCGACCGCCACCCGGAACTGATGGGAGTCGCACGATGAACGCACCGGCCACCGGACTGAAGGTCCGCGACGAGGGAACCGGACCGGCCCTGGTGATGCTGCACGGCATCGGCGGGAGTTCGGCCACCTTCGATCCGCAGTACGACGAGCTCGGCGACCGACTGCGCCTGATCGCGTGGGACGCACCCGGGTATGGGGAGTCCGAGGACCCCGCCGCACCGCTGTCGATGGACGACTACGCCGACCGCGTCGCCGCCCTCATCGAGGAGCGCTGCGGTGCCGGCGGCGCCCACGTGCTCGGCATGTCGTGGGGCGGTGTCATCGCCACCCGCCTCGCGCTCCGCCGACCCGACCTGATCCGCGGCCTCGTGCTCGGCAGTTCGACGGTGGGCTCCGGCGCCACCGAGGCGGGGGCCGCCGCCATCCGCGAGCGCGCCGCCGAGATGGCCGCCGACCCGAAGAAGTTCGCCGCCGCGCGGGCCGCCCGCCTGGTGGGTGAGGGCGCGAGCAAGAAGGACGTCGACGCGGCCGCCGCCGCGATGCTCGCCGCGATCCGCCCGGCCGGGTACGCGAGTGCCGTCGAATCGATGGCCGCCACCGACCACACCGGCGACCTGTCGAACATCGACCTCATCACGCTGGTCATGGCCGGCGACCGCGACGAGATCACCGGTCACGAACCGGCCCAGGTCCTCGCCGGCGGCATCCCCGGCGCCGTCTACGTGATGCTCCGCGGCGCGGGGCACCTCGCCAACCGCGACACCCCGGAGACCTTCAACGCCTGGCTCGAATCGTTCATCCAGATCGCCGAGCGCCTCCGCAACCACTGACCCTTCGCCAACTCGTCAACCGAACCGAACCACAGAATCAAAGGAGTTCCGTCATGGATTACCAGACCGCCGACCTGGCCGAATACGCCGATTCGATCATCCTCACCCGCGAGAGCCGCTACGAGGACTGGGACGCCCTCGGCTTCCAGACCAAGGCGGGCGAGCAGTTCGCCCGCGCCCAGATCCGCTACGTCGGCTCCGGCGCGACCGGTGACCACTCGAACGACACCCGCACCATCAAGTCGCAGGGCTTCACGTTCTCGAACATGCTGCTCCCCGCAGGTGCCGAGGGCCCCGAGCACACCCACTTCGACTCCGAAGAGGCCTTCTTCGTTCTCGAAGGCGAGATCGAGGTGGCCGTGCACCGCGGCACCGAGATCGCCAAGCGCAAGCTCGGCTACCGCGACATGATCGTCGTCCCGGCAGGCGTCCCGCGCAGCCTCAAGAACGTCTCCGATAAGCCCGCCCTGTTCGCCGTCATCATCGGCACCGGCAAGCCGCAGGTCCCGAGCTACCCGGAGACCTCGGTGATGCACGGCATCACGCGGGACTGATCGCCCATGTCGACTCCAGAACGCAAGTCTTTGCAGGGCAGGACCGTCGTCGTCACCGGCAGCGGTCGCGGCCTCGGCCTGGCGATCGCCCGCCGCGTCGGCGAGGACGGCGCACGGGTGTGGATCACCGACATCCGTGAGGACTGGGGCCGAGCCGCCACCGAAGCACTGGTGGCCGACGGCATCGACGCCCGGTTCTGCGCACTCGACGTGCGCTCCCCGGAGTCGGTGGACGCCATGGTCGCGGCCGTCGCCGCGGACGGACCCGTCTACGGGCTCGTCAACAACGCGGCCCTGGCCGACGGTGTCGGCGGTCGTGCGGTGCACGAACTCCCGATCGAGGAATGGGACCGCGTCCTGGACGTGAACCTGCGCGGCACGTTCCTCGTCAGTCGGGCCGTGGCTCCGCACCTGATCGACGCCGGCGAGGGCCGCATCGTGACGATCGGATCCGACGCGCAGCTGTACGGCTCGGGCAAGCTGTGCCACTACATCTCGTCGAAGGGCGGGGTGTCGGCACTGACCCGCGCGATGGCCCGTGACCTCGGCGAGTACGGGATCACCGTCAACACCGTCTCGCCCGGCCTCACCGAATCGGAGTCCGCCGAGAAGGTGCCCGAGCACCGGCACGACCTGTACCGCCGCAACCGTGCGCTGGCCCGCTCCCAGCAACCGGCCGACCTGGTCGGCGCGGTGGCCTTCCTCCTCGGTGACGAGGCCTCCTACATCACGGGCCAGGAACTCGTCATCGACGGCGGATTCGTCTTCCACTAGCCCCATCACAGAGAGCAGCCCGTCATGGACCTCCACCTCTCCGGCCGCACCTACGTCGTCACCGGCGGCAGTTCGGGCGTCGGCCTGGCGACCGTCGCCGAACTGCTGGCCGAAGGCGCCAACGTCGCGACCTGTGCGCGCGATGCCGACCGGCTGGCGGCCGCGATCTCCGACGTCGCTCCCGACACGGGCGAGCGAGTCCTGGCCGTCGCGGCCGACGTGCGCAGCCGCACCGATGTGGACGCCCTGATCAGCGGGGCCGTCGATCGTTTCGGCGGGCTCGACGGCCTGGTCAACAATGCGGGCGGCTCTCGGATGGCTCCCCTGTGGGAGACCAGCATGGACGACTGGCACGACGAGTTCGACCTGAAGTTCGCCGGCGTCCTCAACACGATCGACGCAGCCCGCGAGCACCTCGGGCGGTCGGACGCGGCGTCGATCGTCAACATCAACGCGGTCCTCGCGCGGCAGCCGGAGACGCGATTGATCGCGACGTCGGCCGCCCGCGCGGGCCTGCTGAACCTGAGCAAGTCCCTGTCCTTCGAACTGGCGCCGCGCGTCCGAGTCAACTCGGTCCTGCTCGGCCTCATCGACACCGGGCAGTGGCAGCGGCGCTACGCCGCCTCCGAGGATCCGCGTCCCTTCGCCGAGTGGGAGCACGACATCGTGACCGACCGCGGCGTCGCGCTCGGCCGGTTCGGCCGCGCCGACGAGGTGGCGGGCATCGTCGCGATGCTCCTGTCGCCGCGGTCGTCGTACGTCACCGGCACCACCGTCGAGGTGGCCGGCGGCGTCTCGCGGTACGTCTGACCCCCGTCCACTGAAACCCTGCAGCCCAACCGCTTCATCAGCCCTACAGCCCCACCGGAGATTCCCATGAACCAGAAGTCACAGGCCAACGGCGGCGATCTGCTCGTCGAGGTCCTACGCGAAGCCGGTGTCGACACGGTCTTCGGCATCGTCAGCGTCCACAACCTGCCCCTCGTCGAGGCCGTCGCCAAGCACCTGCGGTTCGTCCCCGTGCGGCACGAGGCTGGCGCGGTCAACGCCGCCGACGGCTACGCGCGCGCGACCGGCGGGCTGGGCTGCGCACTGACCAGCACCGGCACCGGTGCGGGCAACGCCGCCGGATCGCTCGTCGAGTCGCTGGCCGCCGACACCTCCGTCCTGCACATCACCGGCCAGGTCCAGGTGCAGTACCTCGGTTCCGGGCGCGGCTTCATCCATGAGACCAAGGACCAGCTGGGCATGCTCGAGGCCGTCTCGGCGCACGCCGCGACGATCACCGACGCGGCGTCGGCGGGGGAGATCCTGCGCGACGGCGTCCGCCGGGCGCTGACCCCGCGCGGCGGCCCGGTCTCCATCGAATGGCCGATCGACCTGCAGTACGCCGCGCAGGACGTGTTGCCGGCGACGAACCCGCCGGCCGTCGAACTCCCGACTCCCTCCGAAACCGACCTGGACGCGATCCGCGCGGCGATCGCCGCGGCGCGTCGCCCGGTGATCTGGGCGGGCGGCGGCGCCGGGCGTGCGGGCAAGCAGCTCACCGAGCTCATCGAACGGTGGGGCGTCCCGCTGCTGACCAGCAACTCCGGTCGCGGCGCCGTCGACGAGAACCATCGCCTCTGCATCGGCAACTACGGCGCCACCCCCGGCGGTCGGGAACTGCTCGCCGACGCCGACCTGCTGGTCTCCCTCGGCACCCACTTCCGCAGCAACGAGACCGGTGACTACTCGATCCCGGTGCCCGCCCAGCACGTCCAGGTGGACCTGGACCCCGCGGCTCCCGGCCGGGTGTTCGACGCGACCGTCTCTGTGGTCGCCGACGTCGACGCCGTCCTGGGTGCGCTGCTGGCGACCGTCGAGTTCGACGGCCAGGTGGATCCGGAGTGGACCCAGCGCGCCACCGACACCCGCAACGCCGTCCGCGCCACGCAGCGTGAGGGCCTCGGCGATCACGCACTGCTGTGCGACGCGGTGCGCCGGGCGTTCCCCGCCTCGTCGCCCGTCGCGCGCGACGTGACCATCGCGTCGAGCTCGTGGGGCAACCGACTGCTGCCGTTCTCCGATCCGCGGACCAACATCTTCCCGCGCGGCGGCGGCATCGGTCAGGGCCTGGGCATGGCGATCGGCGCCGCCCTTGCCGACGAGACGCATCCGACGCTCGGCATCGCCGGCGACGGCGGCTTGGCCGTCCACCTGGGTGAACTCTTGACGGTTGCCCAGGAGAAGCCCTGGCTGGTCCTGATGGTCTTCAACGACGCAGGCTACGGCGTGCTCCGCAACATGCAGGCCGCCACCGGCCCCACCTACGCCGTCGACCTCGCGACGCCGGACTTCCAGCAGCTCAGCGCCGCGATCGGTCTCGACTACCTGCGCATCGGCAGCATCGCCGACGCCGACGAGGTGCTGGCCGCCGCCGTCGCCAAGCAGGGGCCCGTCGTGGTCGAGGTGGACCTCGCGTCGTTCGGTCCCATGCCGAAGCCGTTCACCCCGCCGGTGTCCGTGCCGAAGTAGCAGCACCAGAAAAGTGACGCAGGAAATTTTTCAGAATTCATGTGACACCGATAACAACTGAGTGCTAAACTATTAACTACTAAAGCAAATGAGTATGGCTGGGAGGGTGTGAGCGATGAGCCTCGAAGCAGGACCCGTGAACCTCGAAACCGGAACCTACGAACTGGTGGTCCGGGAGATGCGTTGGGAGGCCGACGGTGTGATCGCCGTTCGCCTCGAGGAGTCGACCGGCGCCACGCTGCCCGCGTGGCAGCCGGGCGCGCACATCGACATCCACCTCGGCAAGGGGATCGTCCGCCAGTACTCGCTGTGCGGCGACCCGACCGACCGGACGTCGTACCGCATCGCGGTGCTGCGCGACCCGTCGACCCGCGGCGGATCGAAGTACGTCCATGAGACCCTTCGGCCCGGACACCTGGTGTCGGTGAGCCTGCCTCGGAACAACTTCGAGTTCCTCGACGCCGCCAAGTACGTGTTCATCGCCGGCGGCATCGGCATCACGCCGATGCTCCCGATGATCTCGGCCGCACAGCGCTCCGGCGCCGACTGGGAGCTGCACTACGGCGGTCGCAGTCGCGACACCATGGCCTTCCTCGCCGACCTCGCCGCCTACGGCGACCACGTGTCGGTGGTCAGTGAGGACAAGGAGGGCGTCATCGACCTGAAGGCGCTCCTCGGCACTCCCCGCCCGGACACGCTGGTCTACACCTGCGGTCCCGAGGGGCTGCTGAACGCCGTCGAAGGAACCTGCGACGCGTGGGACCGCGAGGCCGTCCGCCTGGAGCGCTTCAAGCCCAAGACCCGCGCCGAGAACGAGGAGGAGCCGGCCGATTCGCCGATCTCCGTCCGCTGCGAGACCTCCGGCGTCACCGTCGAAGTGGGTCCCGACATCCCGATCCTCGACGCCCTGGAGAACGCGGGCGTCGACGTGCCGAACTCGTGCCGCGAAGGCATGTGCGGCAGCTGTGAGACCCGCGTGCTCTGCGGCATGCCCGATCACCGCGACTACGTCCTCTCCTCCGCGGAGCAGGAGTCAGGCGAAACCATGATGATCTGCGTTTCGCGAGCCAAAACAGCCGAATTAGTACTGGACCTCTAGGAGATAAAGCGATGAGTCTGTACATGGTGCCGATCCAAACGCGGACCGGCGATCCCACTCCCTACGAGCGTCAGCTCGCAACCGCCATTGAGGGGGTGTTCGGCGAGGGTGAACACAGCCTGGAAGGCCTCGTCGAGGGCCTCAACTCCGCCGGCGTCTTCGCGCCCGACGGCAAGACGTGGACCGCCGAGTCCTTCACCACCGAAATCGCACGATTGGGGGACCAGTAATGGCACGCGTCTACAAGCCGGGAGCTCTCTCGGCCGACGAGATTTTCGCAACCGGTCTCCGCGATCAGTGGCACGCCGTCTGCCCGTCGAGCTGGGTGGAGCGCGGCGCCATCCGCAAGCTCAAGCGTCTCGGTGAGGACTGGGTCCTGTACCGCCAGTCCGACGGCACCGTCCGCATGCTGGCCGACCGCTGCCCGCACCGCGGTGCTCCGCTGTCGCACGGCATGCACCTCGGCGATCGCATCGCCTGCAAGTACCACGGCGTCCAGGTCGACGGCGAGGGCACGGTCCTGTCGGTCCCCGGCATGCCCGGCTGCAATCTCGAGGGCAAGAAACTCGTCCGCGCCCTGCCGGTGCAGGAGGTCGGCGGCGCGATCCTGGCGTGGTTCGGCCTCGACACCGAGACCGAACCCACCCCTCTCGTCGTCCCCGACCCCCTCGCGGACGAAGGCGTCTCGGAGTTCCTCTGCTACACCGAATGGAAGGCCCCGTGGCGCTTCGCCGTGGAGAACCTCCTGGACCCGATGCACGGCGCGTTCCTGCACCACGAATCGCACTCGATGTTCGGCGGAGAGCAGTCGGCGCGCTTCCGCATCCGGGAGACCGACCGCGGCTTCTTCTTCGAGAAGACCAATCAGCGCGGCGTCAACTTCGACTGGGTGGAGTTCAGCCGCAGCGGTGTCGACTGGGTGGATCTGGAGATCCCGTACCCGGCCACCGCCGGCCCCGGCGGCCCGTTCGGCATCGTCGGCATGGCGACGCCGATCGACGAGGGCACCACGTCGATCTTCTTCTGGCGGTACCGCCGCGTGGTCGGCTGGGAGCGCGACGTGTGGCGCTTCCTCTACCGGACCACGCTGGAGGAGCGGCACTGGGCCGTGCTCCAACAGGACCGCGCCATGCTCGAGGGCATGGCTCCCGACGCGGACCAGGCGGAGAACCTGTACCAGCACGATCTGGGCGTGATCCGACTGCGCCGCATGTACCGTGCCCAGGCGGAGGAGCAGGCCAAGGCGCTCGCCGAGGCCTGACCCGAAGAAGGTCGCCGCATACGATCACTGCGCCCCGTCCGAGAGGACGGGGCGCAGTCGTCTGTCGTGAACCACGCAGAGATGAACCACGAAGAGATGAACCACGAAGAGATGAATCAGGCAGACACAGACCACGTGGAAACAGTGCGACCGCGAGCCGCTGTGAGCGGCTCGCGGTCGCACTGTTCCTGACAGATCCGCGTCAGGCCGAGTGTGCCTCGTGATCGGTCTCGGCGTCGATGATCGAGTTCTCCAGCCGACGGAGCAGATCCGCCAGCTGCCGCTGGTCGTTCTCGTCAAGGTCCTGCAGCAGGCGCAACTCATTGGAGAAGTGCGCGCTCGCGGTCTGATCGATCAGGCTCAAACCGCTGGTGGTGAGGCAGACGTAGACGATCCGGCGGTCGTCCGGGTCGCGCTTGCGCTCCACCAGGCCGGCCTTCTCCAGTCGGTCGACGCGCAGGGTGACGCCGCCGGTGGTGACCAGCATCGTCTTGGCGAGCTCGCCCGACGTCATTCGATACGGGGCGCCGTTGCGACGCAGCGACGCGAGGACGTCGAAGGATGCCATGTTGAGGTCGTACTCGGAGAAGAGCGACGACAGTGACGACTGATAGAGGAGGTAGGCGCGGTGGAGTCGGCCGAACACATGGAGAGCCGAGACGTCCATCTCCGGACGTTCCTGCCCCCACTGTCCGATGATGTCGTCGACGGCGTCCTGATCGTTGCTCGCCTTCATGGCGCGCCCCCTTCCTGCAAACGTTGTGCACCGTCGAGGTGCGGTGACCGTGTTACTTGTCGAGGCCGACGTGGGCGATCGCATCGATCTCCACGGTGGCGCCGTACGGAAGCGCCTTCACTTCGAGGAAGGTCCGTGCCGGGCGGGGGACTGCGAAGAGTCGCTCGTACTGGCGGTTGGCCTCCTCGCGAAGTGAGAGGTCAGTCACGTAGTACGTCAGTTTAACCACGTCGTTCAGTGCCGCTCCGGCCGTGGCCAGGCGTTCGGTCATGCGGACGATGGCCGCGTCGAGCGCTTCGTCGCGGCCGTCGACGGGCTGGTAGTCGGAATCGACGGACAGGGCGCCCGAGACATAGACGGTGTCGCCGGCGCGGAAGGCCGGGCTGTACGGGTGCTGGGGCGAGACGCTCGTCGTCACGGTTTCCTCCAAGTGGATCGATGTTCACTAAACATCTTAGTGGTTAAACATTGCGATGCAAGGGTGAATGGGAAGGTCGGGACCGTTGATCTGTGTGGAACGGCTGCCGTCGGCGGCATCGGCGGTGACTGGCGACACTCTTAATCTGATAACGTGTGTTCGCAGACTGTTCGGCGAATCGACTCGGGACCGACGTGCCACCCCGACTACGCTGCTGAATCATGACCGATCACCACGACGCAGCGCCTGACGCCATGGCCGTCGTCGCACGCGGAATCTCGCAGAAGGGCCCCTGGGGGCGGGTTTACGGTCCGCTCGATCTGGATATCCCGGCCGGCGGACTCACGATCCTGCGCGCCGAGGCCGGTGCGGGGCGCACCGCGTTGCAGATGACCCTCGCCGGACGCATGAAGCCGAACGCCGGAACCCTCGACGTCCTCGGTCGCACCAAGGCCAAGGACATCTTCGCCGTCTCGACGCTCGCCGGCATGTCCGCGCTCGACGACGTCTACGCCTCGGTGCGCGTCGTCGACCTGCTGACCGAGAAGGTCCGCTGGGACGCCCGCTGGTACCGCATCATCGGCAAGGCGACCGAAGCCGATCTGGAACGGATCTGCCGCCCGGTCTTCGGCGACCTGCCGCTGCCCGCGCTCGGTGATTACGTGGAGGAGCTGTCCGAACTCGACGGCCTGCTGCTGCGCGTCGCGCTCGCCAACTCGAAGGCGTTGCCGTTCCTGGTGGTCGGCAACGTCGACCAGGTGACCAGCGACGAGAACCATCGGATCCTCATCTCGCGGCTCGTCGAACTGGGCCGCAACCAGACCGTCCTGACCACCACGGTGAATCCCGTCGATCCGGCGCTCGGCTATCGCGCGCTGATCGACGTGCCGTCGATGCTGCCCGCCGGGGCGGCCACCGAACCGATTGTCCGCACTGATGTGCAGGGGGAGAACTGATGCTGGCGGGAATGTCGCTCGGCACCGAGCTGAAACGCTATTCGAAGGGTGCGATGCCGCGCATCGCGATCCTCACCGTGATCCTGATGCCGCTGCTCTACGGCGCCATGTACCTGTGGGTGTTCTGGAATCCGTTCGACGAGGTCGCCAAGGTGCCCGTCGCGTTGGTGAACCAGGACCAGCCGGTGGAGGCCAACGGGAAGACGCTGAACGCCGGACAGCAGGTCCGCGATGAGTTGCTGAGCTCGGGTGAACTCGACCTGCACGCAGTCGACTCGCGTGAGGCCGCGGACGGTCTCGCGAGTGGGAAGTACTACTTCACGATCTCGATCCCCAAGGACTTCTCGTCGTCGATCGCGTCGGCGCTCACCCCGGATCCGCACAAGGCGAAGATCCAGTTCACGTTCAACGACGCGAACAACTACCTGGCCGGGGTCATCGGCCAGAGCGCCGCCGCGCAGGTGACGCAGGCGCTGAACGACAACATCGGCGGTCAGGCCGTCGATCAGGTCCTGGTGGGCCTCACCACCGCCGGCGACGGTCTGCACAAGGCCGCCGACGGATCCGCGCAGTTGGCCGACGGGCTGAAGAAGGCCGACGATGGCGCCCAGCAACTCGCTTCGGGCTCCAAGGAGCTCGCGACCAACATGGTCACCGCGCGCGACGGTTCGGCCCAGCTCGCCGACGGCACCGCGCAGCTGGCGAGCGGGATCAACTCGGCCGTCGTCCCGCTCAAGAGCATGCTGAACAACGTGCAGGCGTCGGGCCTCAAGCCGTCGCAGTACGCCGCCGACGCCGCCAAGCTCTCGTCCGACCTCTCCGACGTCCTCGGCGTCATCGGTGCCGCCGGCGCCGGGCAGTCGCAGGCCGCGCAGTCGGTGTCGCAGGTGATCGCAGGCCTCCGACGCAGCAACGATCCCAACGCGCGGGCGCTGGCCAACGCTCTCGCACCCGTTCAGGACTTCCTGCAGACGCAGGGGGTGAACCCGTCGACCACCGCCGAGGTGAACCGACTGGCCAAGCAGTCCGACGCGCTGTCGGCGCAGCTCGGCGACAAGAACTCGCCGCTCCGGTCCACGCTCGTCATGCTCGAGAACGGTCAACTCGCCAGTAAGGTCGGCGAACTCCAGGACGGAGCCAACCAGCTGCAGACCGGTGCGGCGCAACTGCACAGCGGTCTGGTCCAGCTCACCGACGGCAGCGAGCGCCTCGCGACCGGCGCAGGCGAGCTCGCCCAGGGCACCCCGCAGCTGTCGGCCGGGGCCGAGGAGCTGGCCACCGGGCTGGCCGACGGCGTGAAGCAGCTACCGAACTTCGGCAGCGACAAGCAGCGGCAGGCCACCGCGACCAACCTGTCGCAGCCCGTCGAACTGAGCTCGTTCACCCACAACAAGGCGCCGACCTTCGGTACCGGTTTCGCGCCCTTCTTCCTGCCGCTCGCGATGTTCATCGGCGCCATCATCATCTGGATGATGCTGAAGCCACTGCAGTCGCGCGCGGTGATCAACGGTCTCGGCGGCCTGCGCTCGGTGCTGGCGTCGTACTGGCCGGCCGTGCTGCTGGCCGTCGCGCAGGTGGTCGTGATGTTCTGCGTCGCGCACTTCGCCGTCGGCCTGGATGCGGTGCATCCGCTCGGCATGCTCGGGTTCATGCTGTTGGTATCCGGCACTTTCGTGGCGTTGATACAGATGTTCAACGCGGTGTTGGGGGTGGCCGTCGGCAGAGTGGTGTCCCTGGCCTTCCTCATGGTCCAGATCGTCGCGTCGGGTGGCATCTATCCGGTGGAGACGACGGCGAAACCCGCACAGTGGTTCCACCCGTACGATCCGATGAGTTACGCGGTCACCGGTCTGCGACAACTGATCAGCGGCGGCGTCGACTCGCGCCTGTGGATCGCCGTCGCGGTGCTCGCCGGAATCTCCGCGGTCTGCCTCGCGATCAGCTCGTGGGCGGCCCGACGGAACCGGCAGTACACGATGGTCCAGCTGTTCCCGCCCATCGAGGTGTGAGCGCGGTCGTCGTGCGGTGAATCAACGGTGTTCGTTGTGACCAGCGGGTGGTCACAACGAACACTGAAGATCCGTTCAGCGGGCGAGTTCGATCAGGCCGGTGCGTTCCTGCCGGTCAGGCAGCGACGAGCTCGATCTTGTTGCCATCCGGATCTTTCACGACGGCGACATGCCCGTAGGCGAGATCGGCAGGCGCTCTGAGCAGTGCTCCGGGTGTGACTTCTTGAAGTGCGGCGATCGCGGCGGGTAGATCGGTCACCGTGAAGCCGAGTCGAGCCCGCGATGAGGCAGATCCGCCTCGCGGATAGAGTTCGAGGACTGCGCCGCCCGGTAACTCGGTGGAATAGTGAATGGGCCCTGCGCCGTGCTTCTCCTGTGTGAAGGGCAGCCCGAGTGCAGCGTAGAAATTCCTGGACGAGTCGATGTCCGCGACGTAGAGAACGATCAGGTTCAGGGGGGTCATCGTTCGTACTCCACTTCTCCGGTTCTGCGGTTCGTGATCGTCAATCTGCCGTCTGCAGTCGCGACAATTGTATGTCCGGTTGTTCGACCACGGATTCTGGTAGTTCAGTGCGCCAGTTCGATCAGTTTCGCCGTCGTCCGGAGGTTGCGACCGGTTCCGGTCACGCCGAGACCCTTGGCGATCTTGGCCGGCGTGAGTTTGGTGGCGCCCGCGCCGCCCGGGTAGTCGATGTGCAGGTTGGCGCCGATCACCCGAAGGAGTTCGCCGCCGCCGAAGTCCTGCGCGCAGAAGGCGGCTGCCGCGTCGGGGGCCGGTGTCCCGGTCAGGAAGTAGATGTGGCCGTGCGGGGCGTCGCCGAACGGGTAGTCGGCCAGGGCCTGGGCGACCTGCTCGGGCGTCCGGCCGATCGCCTCCCGGAAGTAGCCGAACTCGGCGGAGATCGCCTGCTCCAGGGCGCGGTCGAAGGCCTCCGGGTCGTCGGGCGGGGTGCACAGCAGGTTGCCGGACGCGATGTACGTGGAGACGTCGGTGGCGCCGAGACCGGTGGCGATCTCGCGGAGTCGGGCCATCGGCAGCTTGGCGCCGCCGACGTTGACGGCACGGAGCAGGACGATGCGGTCAGCGGTCACGGGGATCTCCTCACCCGGTAGCGTTGTACGTCATGAGCGACGCCGGAACCCCCTCGAAGGTAGTGGAGATCTCGACCGACGGGGCATGCCTGGGCAACCCCGGTCCCGGCGGCTGGGGAGCGATCCTCCGCTACGGCGACGTGGAGAAGGAACTGTCCGGCGCCGAACCCGACACCACCAACAACCGCATGGAGTTGATGGGCGCCATTCAGGCGCTCAACGCGCTGAAGCGGCCGTCGACGGTCATCCTCTACACCGACTCCAGCTACGTCCGGAACGGCATCACCAAGTGGATCTCCGGCTGGCAGCGCAATGGCTGGAAGACCGCGAGCAAGCAGCCGGTCAAGAACGCAGACCTCTGGAAAGACCTCCTCGAGGCAGAGGAGCGGCACAAGGTGGAGTGGCGCTGGGTGAAGGGGCACGCCGGCGACAAGTACAACGAGATCGCCGACACCCTCGCGACCGGCGCGGCCAAGAAACTGCGCGACGGCGCGTGACCGACACCCTCTTCGCCGACATCTCCGAGTGGCAGCCGCCGCTCGACGATTCGTACCCGTACGAGTGGCTGTCCATCCGCAGCAACGACGGCACCTACCGCGACCGCAACTGGAGCCGCAACTGGGACACCGCGCGCCGCTGGCTCGACTCCGGGCGGCTGCGCGGCCTGATCGTCTACGTCGTCTACCGGCCCAACTGGCGCGACTGCCTGGACGTGCATCGCTCGATGCAGGGCGAGAACCGCCCCGACGTGGTGTCGATGGTCGACGTCGAATCGTGGGGCGGGCAGATCGTCGGCGACCACTCCGCGGGCGTCAACCGCCTGGTGTGGGGGATCAGCGACTGGCGCGGCCCGCACATCGACGGCCGTCCCCGCCGCGTCATCGGCTATTGGAATCCCGTCGCGGACCGCGGGCTGTGGCGGGTCCGGCCGTCCATCGGGTTCATCGTGCCGAGCTACGGCCGCGCCCCGCGGTTCCCCGCCGGCGTCCAGGACGTGCGGCGGCAGATGATCGCCCACCAGTACACCGACGGCACCGTCGGCTGCGGCGGCAGTCTCCCGTGCGGCTACGGGTCGGTCCGCTGCGACATGAACGCCGCCAACGGTCGCGATGCGGAGGAACTCCGGATCGCGACGGGTATCGGAGCGGACTGACTCCGCTCGGGTGGCGGGTAGACCCAGCGTGCGTCGGCCTCGATACGCTCCGTGACTTCGTCCCGGGGCTACCCGACCAGAGCCTGGGGCGGGCCGCAGGAACGGCCGGCCTCAGACCGGTGCGTCGAGTTCCTCTGCGGGCTCGGTGAACTGGGCGTTGTACAGGCGGAAGTACGCGCCCTGCTTCCGGAGCAGGTCGTCGTGGTTCCCCTGCTCGACGATGCGTCCCTCCTCCATCACGACGATCAGGTCGGCGTTGCGGATGGTCGAGAGGCGGTGCGCGATGACGAAGCTGGTGCGGTCCTTGCGGAGGTTCGCCATCGCCTTGCCGATGAGCAGCTCGGTGCGGGTGTCGACCGAGCTGGTGGCCTCGTCGAGGATCAGGATCGTCGGCTTGGCGAGGAAGGCGCGCGCGATGGTGATGAGCTGACGTTCGCCCGCGCTGACGCCGCCGCCCTCGTCGTCGATCACCGTGTCGTAGCCGTCGGGCAGGGTCCGGACGAAGTGGTCGACGTGACTGATCCACGCGGCCTCCATCACGTCCTCGCGGCTCGCGGACGGATCGCCGTAGGCGATGTTGTCGTAAATGGTGCCGCCGAACAGCCACGAGTCCTGCAGCACCATTCCGGTGCGTTCGCGGAGGTCGTCGCGGGTCATCTGTGCGGCGTCGACGCCGTCGACGAAGATCGCGCCCTCGTCGACCTCGTAGAACCGCATGATCAGGTTCACCAGCGTCGTCTTGCCCGCGCCGGTGGGGCCGACGATCGCGATCATGTCGCCCGGCTGCGCCTCCAGCGAGAGGTTCTCGATGAGGGGGCGGTCGTCGCGGTAGCGGAACGAGACGTCGTCGAAGACGATGTGCCCGCGGTCGTCCGACGGGCTCACGGGCTGCGCCGGATCGGGATCCTCCTCGGTCTCGTCGAGGATGTCGAAGATCCGCTCGGCGGAGGCGACACCGCTCTGCATCAGGTTGAACATGGAGCCGATCTGGGTGAGCGGCTGCGTGAACTGACGCGAGTACTGGATGAAGGCCTGCACCTCGCCGAGACTGAGCTGACCGGAGGCGACGCGGAGTCCGCCGACCACGGCGACGGCGACATAGTTCAGGTTGCCGAGGAACATGATCGTCGGCATCACGATCCCGGAGATGAACTGGGCGCGCCAGCTCGACGCGTACAGCTTCTCGTTGCGCTCGTCGAAGTCGGCCTCCACCTGCTCGCGACGGCCGAACGCGGTCACCAGCTCGTGCCCGGTGAACGCCTCCTCGATCTGCGCGTTGAGGGCGCCGGTGGACGTCCACTGCCCGATGAAGTGCGGCTTGGACCGTTTCGCGATCATCGCGGTCGCGACGGCGGCGACCGGGATCGTCGCGAGCGCGATCACCGACAGCAGCGGGGAGATGGTGAACATCATGATGAGGATCGCGATCACCATCAGCAGGGAGTTCAACAGCTGGCTGATGGTCTGCTGCAACGACTGCGACAGGTTGTCGAGGTCATTGGTGACGCGGGACAGCAGGTCGCCGCGGGCCGACGCGTCGTAGAACGACAGCGGCAGGCGATGGATCTTGGCCTCCACCTGCGCGCGGAGCTTGGTGACGGTGCCGACGACCACCATGTTCAGCAGGTAGGCGCCCAGCCAGCCGAGGACCGCCGACGCCAGGTACAGGGCCAGGACGGTGAGGAGGATGCGGCCGACGGCGCCGAAGTCGACACCCTGGCCGGGCGTCACGTTCATCGACGCGATCATGTCGGCGAAGGTGTTCTGGCCGTGCTCGCGGAGACCTTCGACGGCCTGGTCCTTGGTGATGCCCGCCGGCAGCTGCGAGCCGATGACTCCGTTGAACAGTTCGTCGGTGGCGTCACCGAGGACGCGCGGGGCGTACGAAGTCAGTGCCACCGAACCGACGATGGAGCCGACGACCACCAGCATCATGCCGCGGTAGTCGCCGAGCTGCGCGACGAGTCGCTTCAACGACGGCTTGAACGACTTCGCCTTCTCCAGGGTCGGCGTGGCCCCGGGAGGTCCGCCGCGCGTCATGCGCCCGCTCCGATCGCCAGCTGGGATTCGGCGATCTCAGCGTAGGTGGGACAGGTCTCCAACAGCTCCGCGTGCGTGCCGAGACCGACCACGGTGCCGCGGTCGAGGACCACGATCTGGTCGGCGGCCGTGATCGTGGAGATCCGCTGTGCGACGACGATCATCGCGGACTCGCGGGTCGCGGGTACCAGCGCCTCGCGCAGGCGCGCGTCGGTGGCGAGGTCGAGCGCGGAGAACGAGTCGTCGAACAGGTACACCGCCGGCTTGCGGATCAGGGCGCGGGCGATCGCCAGGCGCTGTCGCTGACCGCCCGAGACGGTGGTGCCGCCCTGCGCGACCTCCGTCTGCAGGCCCTCCGGCATCGCGCGGACGAAGTCGGCGGCCTGCGCGATGGTCAACGCCTCCCACATCTCCGCTTCGGTGGCGTCGGCCTTGCCGTGCCGGAGATTGCTGGCGACGGTGCCGGAGAACAGGTACGGCCGCTGCGGGACCAGCCCGAAGTGCTGTCGAAGCCGGTCAGGGTCGGCCTCGCGGAGGTCGGTGCCGCCGAGGGTGATGGCGCCGCCGGTCACGTCGAGCATGCGGGGCAGCAGGTTGATCAGGGTGGTCTTGCCGGAGCCGGTGGAGCCGACGATCGCGGTGACGGTGCCGGGCTGCGTTGTGAACGAGATCCCGGACAGGACGGGCTCGTCGGCGCCCGGGTACCGGAACTCGACGTCGTTCAGGGCGACGACCGCCGGGTCGCCCGCGATGGGCTTCGGGTCGGCCGGGGCCGTGACGGTGGTGTCGGTGTCGAGGACCTCGCAGATGCGATCGGCGCAGACGCCGGCGCGCGGCGCCATCATCGCCAGGAACGACGCCATCATCACCGACATCATGATCTGCATGACGTAACTGAGCATGGCGGTCAGCGCACCGATCTCCACCGAGCCGGCGTCCACCGCGTGCGCACCGAACCAGAGGACTGCCACCAGCGTGACGTTGGTGATGAGCATGACGGTCGGGAACATCAGCGCCATCATGCGGCCCACGCGCAGGGAGGCGTCGGCCAGGAGATCGTTGGCGACGTCGAACCGCTTGGCTTCGTGGCGTTCGCGGACGAAGGCGCGGACCACGCGGATGCCGGTGATCTGCTCGCGCATCACTCGGTTCACGTCGTCGATCCGGGTCTGCATGGCGCGGAAGCCGGGGATCATCCGGGAGATGATCAGGCCCATCACGATGCCGAGGACGGGGACCGCCACCACGAGGACCCAGGAGATCGGGGCGGCCACGCGGACGCCCATGACGATGCCGCCGACACCCATGATCGGTGCGACCACCAGGATCGACATCGCCATCACGGCGAGCAACTGGACCTGCTGGACGTCGTTGGTGGTGCGGGTGATGAGCGACGGCGCACCGAAGCGGCCGACCTCGCGGGTGGAGAACCCGTTGACGCGGTGCAGAAGGTCGTGGCGGATGTCGCGTCCACCGCCGAGGGCGGCCTGCGAACCGAAGTACATCGCCGCCACCGAGCAGACGATCTGAGCGAACGAGATCGCCAGCATCCATCCGCCGGTGGAGAGGATGTAGTCGGTGTCGCCGCGGGCGACGCCGAAGTCGATGATGTCGGCGTTCAAGGTGGGCAGGTACAGCATCGCCGCGGTCGACACCAGTTGCAGGAGGACGACCGCGGCGACGGCGCCGCGATAGCGCAGGACATAGGTCCGCAGCAGGCGAGTGAGCACGGATCTCAGAATACGTGCGGCGAGTGTGGTGCGCGACGCAGTTTCCGGGGGCCGGGACTCCGGTCTCGTCAGGTCAAGGCGACGGCGGCCTCGGGGGAGTAGGTCAGGTACGTGAACGACTCGAAGAAGTACAGGTTCACCGAGTCGGCGTCGTGGGAGTCGTACCCGATCGACACGTCCTGGCCGATGGCGAGCTCGAAGTCGCCGCCGCGCGTGCTGACCAGGAAGCCGCTGTCGACCGCGGGCGCCCAGACGATCTCGCCGTCCACGAGGATGCGCTGCAGGTGCTCGCGGATCGGGTTGCCGTGGTCGGAGGTCTCGTTGACCTGCGTGTAGTGCTCGGCGGAGAGCACCAGCGAGTACGGGCCGTCGACCGATGCCAGCCGCAGCTTGCTGATGGCCTGGCTGATGGCCTCCGGATAGTCGCGGACGTCGTCGGGCAGTGCGATGCTGTTGACGCCGGACTCCCCGTTGATGCCGGTGATCTGCGCGGCCTGGTATCCCTCGAAGACCGCGCGGTCCTCGGCGAGGGCCAGCTCGCGCGCGGCGTGGACCACCGAGTCCCAGTCCGAGTCGGAGGCGCCGCGGTCCACGTTGTCGATGGCCTCGCGCGTGACGGTGAATGGGACCTTGAGTTCCACGAGCGGCTGGGTGTGCCGCAGGAAGGCCTGGATGCCGTCGGCGGGGGAGTCGATCTTGGTGCGGTGTCCGCGGGTCACCGAGTCGACGTCCAGACCCAGCGGGCCCTTGACGTCGACGACGCGGCGGCCTGCCACGTTGCGCTTGAAGGACCGGGAGGCCTCCTCCTCGATCTCCTTCCACGCGGCGGTGGAGATGGGAGCGAGCTCGCGATGCAGATTGTTCATCGTTGTGATCCTGTCTCTGGTGCGGGTGGGTGGTTCGATCTACTTCAGCGCGCCGATGCCGAGAGACCCGTCGGACGGGCTCGCATCCTCCGTCGGCTCCTCCGAGGGCGCGGTCGGCGCCTCGGGCAGGTCGGCGAGGAAGTCGGTGGACGGCGCGAAGAACTGGGTGCCGGTGACGGCGGTGGTGAAGTCGAGCAGGCGGTCGTGGTTGCCGACCGGATCGCCGATGAACATGTTGCGCAGCATCAGCTCCGTGATCGCCGGCGTCTTGGAGTAGGCGATGAAGTAGGTGCCCTTCTCGCCGTCTCCTGCGATATCGCCGAAGGGCATGTTGTCGCGGAAGATCTCCTGTGACTGGCCGTCGACGTCGGGCAGGTTGGTCAGCGCGGTGTGCGCGTTGGAGGGCTTGGTGTCGTCGTCCATCTCGACGTTCTCGAGTTTGGACCGGCCGAACGTGTTCTCCTGGTCGGGGACGGGGAGGGCGTTCCATGACGGGAAGTCGGTCACGTACTTCTGGACGGCGACGTAGCTGCCGCCCGCGAATTCTGGGTCGTCGTCAGGGTCGACGGTGATGACCTGAACGGCGTCGTCGCCCGCGGGGTTCTCGGTGCCGTCGACGAAGCCGGTGAGGTCGCGGAGATCGAAGTATCGGAAGCCGTGGGTCTCGTCGACGGTCGTGACGGCGTCGCCGAGCGTGGCGGTCCACAGTCGGCCGACCTCGAAGGCGAGGTCGGGGCGGCTGGACTTGATGTGCAGCAGGAGATCGCCGGGCGTCGCGGGCGCCGTGTGGGTGTCGCCGGTCAACTCGACGAACGGATGCAGTTCGGCCGGCCGGGGGCCGGAGAACAGGCGGTCCCAGGCGTCTGAACCGATGCTGATGATCGCGGTCAGGGTGGCTTCCGGAGCCCGCGATGACACCGTCGTCACGAGGCCTTCGAGGCCTTCGAGTGCGTCGCGGACGGCGCCTTCCCCGCCCGGGTTGATGGTCAGCACCAGGAACAGGGCCGAGGGAGTCTTGTCGGTGAGGATGTTCTGTCCGGAGTCCACACGACAAGCCTAGCGTCGAGCACGGACATTTTCGTTGTTAGAAGAGTCCCGGAATAGACCGGGACATGACCTCCGGCAATGCCGAAGGCCGGCACCCGAGCGGGTGCCGGCCTTCGGCTGAGCCTGTGCGATCAGAAGAACGCGGGCCGGAAGGTGGTCTGCCAGGACTGCTTGAAGCGGGCCTGCCAGTAGTCCCACCAGTGCACACCGTCGGGGCTGATGTGCGTGGTCAGGTGGACGCCCGGCACGGTCGCCATACGGGCGATGTACAGCTGCGAGCTGGTCGACGCGGCGACCTCCAGCGGCACCATCTGGGCGAACTTGGTCGGGTTGAAGTTGCCGCTGCCCGGCGTGACGCTCGAGTCGTACTTGCTGCCGACTCCGGTGCCCGACGAGACGTAGACGTAGTGCCCGGCGAGGTTGCCCGCGCTCAGGAACGGATCGTTGGCGAACCACTCACCGGCGGGGTAGAAGCCCCACATGTTGGTCGGGTTGCCGCCCATGACGGCCACCGACTGCTGGATGCCCTGGGTGAAGCCCGGCATGGTGACGGTCGGGTAGCCGCTGTATGAGGCGACGGCCTTGTAGAAGCCCGGGTGGCGCGAGGCCAGGTTCAGCGCGGCGGTGCCGGACATCGACAGGCCGGCGATGCCGTTGCGGCGGTTGTCACTGCCGTGGTTCTTCGCCATGTACGCTGGGAGTTCCTTGGTCAGGAAGGTCTCCCACTTCTGGACGCCGAGCTTCGGGTCGCGACGCTCCCAGTTGGTGTAGAAGCTGCCGCCGCCGCCGAACGGGATGGCGACGTTGGTGCGCTTGCCGAGCATGAAGCGGTCGACGTCGGTGTTCTGCAGCCAGCCGCTGGTGTTGTTCGGGGCGCGCAGGCCGTCGAGCAGGTACAGGGTCGGGTTGTTGTTGCCCGCCGCATCGATGATCCGCACCGGAATCTTCCGGTGCATCGAGGCCGAGTACACGTACTCGGTGGTTCCGGCGGCCTGGGCCTGCGGTGCGACCGCGACCGCGGTGCTCGCGAGGGTGGCCATGGCGGCGACACCCACGAGCAAGCGCTTGCCAACGCTCTTCAGCATAAAGATCCTTCGGTTCGTCGGCCGCGTGCTGCGACCCGTTCTCGTCGTGCCCGTCTCACCGGGGGTGAACTCGCGGCGTGGTCCGGGCCGTTCGGCCCGAAAGTACCCTCGCACGAGTGGTGAGGTTATCGGACTCAGGACATCGCCGCAAAGGCTCGCGACGGTCTCGATGCTGGTCGTGGCTGTTTCGCGACCTGTTTGCAGCGGTCAGGTAACGAATCCATAACCGTCGACCGCTCGCTGTGAAATTTGTCGCGCCGGGCACAATCAGGACATCTCGGTGTAACCGTCGGCCATCAGCGTGTAGACCGGATCGTCGCCGACGTCGGAGTAACCCTGATTGCGGAGCGTGACCCGCTGATTCTTGAAGGTGGACGTCTGCGTCAGTGCGGGGACCACCCGCAGGTACAGCGGCACCGCGTACTCCGGGAGGCGGCTGCGCAGTTCGGCGGCCAGCAGCACCGGATCGAAGTCGTCGTCGACGACGATCGCGGCCATCCCGGCACGACCGTCCGCGTCGGCCACCGCGACGCCGTAGACCACCGATTCGACGACACCCGCCGTGCCGTTGAGCGCGGCCTCCACCTCGGTGGTCGCCACGTTCTCACCCTTCCAACGGAAGGTGTCGCCGAGCCGGTCGACGAAGGCGATGTGGCGGAAGCCGAGGTCGGTCACCAGGTCGCCGGTGTTGAAGTACTGGTCGCCGTCCTTGAACGCGTCGCGCACCACCTTCTTCTCGGTGGCCGACGGATCGGTGTAGCCGTCGATCCGCGCGATCGGACTGATCTTGCCGAGCAGCAGTCCCGGACGGCCCTTCGCGACCTTGGTGACGCGGCCGTCGGCGCCGCGGCGCGGTAGGCCGGTGTCGTCGTCGGCCTCGACGATCACATAGGGCAGCGGGCAGAAGCCGACGGTCTTGCGCTGATCGAAGATGTTGACGAAGCCGATGTTCGACTCGCTGGCCGCGTAGAACTCGACGATCCGGTCGATGCCGAAGCGCTCCTGGAACTGGTCCCAGATCTCCGGTCGCAATCCGTTTCCCGCGGCGAGGCGCACGGAGTGCGCGCGGTCGGTCGGCTTCGGCGGCTGCGCGAGGAGGTAGCGGCACAGTTCGCCGATGTAACAGAAGGCCGTCGCCTCGTTCGCGATCGCCTCGTCCCAGAACCGCGACGCCGAGAACTTGGGACTCACCGCCAGGCAGGCCCCCGCGGAGATGGCGGTCGCGACGCAGACCGTCAGCGCGTTGTTGTGATAGAAGGGCAGCGTCACGAACAGGACGTCGTCGGGCCGCAGTCGCAGGCCCAGGGAGAATCCGTTCATCGCAATCTGCCAGCGGCCATGGCTCATCACGCTGGCCTTGGGCCACCCCGTGGTTCCCGAGGTGAAGATGTAGAAGGCCGGATCGCTCGCGAGGATCTCGTTCGTCACCCGCGGGTTCTCGTCCACCGGGCGTCCCCTCGCCGCGAGCGTGTCGCCGGCGTCGTCGAGGCCGTCGAAGGTGACCGCGTTGATCGCGATGCCGGGATCGAGGCCGGGGAGGAGCTCCCCGCACTCGGCGTCGTGCACCACGACCAGCGGTGCTTCGCGGTTGGCGTCCACCAAGACGCCGAAGCTGTGGTTCAGCGCATCGCCGGGCTGGTTGTAGTTGATCATCCCGGTCACGGCGCCCAGCTTCACGATCGCGAGCATCGCGATGACGCATTCGGGACTGTTGTGCGCCATGACGGCGACGACGTCGCCGCGCCGGACACCGCGGTCGCGCAGCGCCGCCGCCCACCGGTTGGCACGACGATTGCACTCGGCGTAGGTGTGGATCTCCGCGCCGACGCGGAGGAACGGGCTGTCCGGGTGGCGGGCCGCGGTGTCGGCGAACTTCGCTCCGATGCTCCAGCGCCGGTTCTCGCGGATCATCAGGAGGGATGTGCGCTGTCGGGCGAGGAGCGGGAGGTCGCGGACCAGGCCGAGGACGCCGCGGGCCATCGACCCCCAGGTGATGGTCTCGGCGGAGGGCGCGGTGGACGGGGACGACGCTGCGGTGGAGGTCACACGATCATCCTGACACGGATTCGGCGATGTGTGTCAATAGTTCAACAGTCCCTTCGCGACGTGCGTGACCTGGATTTCGTTGCTGCCCGCGTAGATCATCAGCGACTTGGCGTCACGAGCCAGCTGCTCGACGCGGTACTCCGACATGTACCCGTTGCCGCCGAAGAGCTGAACGGCGTCCATCGCGACGTCGGTCGCCGCTTCGGTGGAGTACAGCTTCATGGCGGAGGCCTCGGCGAGCGTCGGGATGCGACCGTCCGTCATCTGCTCCAGCGCACTGAAGACCATGTTCTGGACGTTGAGGCGCGCCACCTCCATCCGGGCCAACTTCAACTGGATCAACTGGAAGCGGCCGATGTCCTGCCCCCACAGCTGCCGGGTGGTCGCGTACTCGACGCACAGGCGGCGGCACTCGTTGATGATGCCGAGCGACAGGATCGCGCACCCCACGCGTTCGATGACGAAGGAACTGCGCGCGCTGTCGCGCCCGTCGCCGCTGCGATGGTCCTCGGTCTCGCCGAGCAGCCGGTCGGGCGTCAGGCGGACGTCGTTGAAGAACAATTCGCCGGTGGGCGAGGAGTGCATGCCCATCTTCCGCATCGGCGCGCTCTGGGTGAGGCCCTCCATGCCCTTCTCCAGGACGAAGGTCAGCACCTTGCGGTCGCGCTTGTCGGCGCCGTCGCCCTCGTCGAGCTTGGCGTACACGACGAGCACGTCCGCGTACGGACCGTTGGTGATGAAGGTCTTCTGACCGTTGAGGATGTAGTCGTCGCCGTCGCGCCGGACGTACGTCTTCATCCCGCCGAAGGCGTCGGAGCCGGAGTCGGGCTCGGTGATGGCCCACGACGCGATCGTGCGCAGGGTCATCAGGTCGGGCAGCCACCGTTCCTGCTGAGCGAGGGTGCCGCGGGAGAGGATGGTCGCTGCGCCCAGGCCCAGGCTGACGCCGATCGACGCCACCGAGCCGAGCGAGACGCCGGCGAGTTCGCTGAACAGCACCGCGCCCATCGACGCCTGCGCGCCGAGCGGATTCGACGAGCCGGACCGCTTCTCCTTCGTGTCGCGGGCGGCCCTGTCACGGGCGGCGTCGGCCTGCCCGTCGGACCGCTCCGCTTTGGCGCGCTTCTTGGCGAGGAGCTTGTCGACGGCCTCGCCGGCCATCGCCTCGAGGCCGAACTGCGACCACAGCTCGCGCATCAGGTCGTAGGGCGGGAGGTCTCCGTGCTCCAGCTCGTCGACCTTCGGTCGGAAGTTCTTGTCGATGAACTCCCGGGCGGCGTCCCGGACCATCAGGTCGGTGTCGGACCACTGATATATGTCTCTCCTGCGGTCTGTCGGGGGATCAGGGCAGCCGCGCGGCGATGTCGTCGATCACCCACGGTCCCTCGGTCTCGATGGTCTTGACGTCGTGCCAGCCCGCCAGCTCGGAGATGGCACCGCCCTGCACCGCGAAGACCTTGCCGGTGATGGTGCAGGCGTCCGAGGCCAGATAGGCGACGAGCGGCGAGATGTTGGCGGGACTGAAGGCGTCGAACTCGCCCTCCTCCAACGCCTCGTGCTCGGCGGCAATCATCGCGCCCATCCCCGGGGTGGCCAGGGTGAGTCGGGTGCGCGCGATCGGGGCGATCGCATTGGCCCGCACCCCGTACCGGCCGAGCTCGTCGGCCGCGACCAGCGTCATCGCCGCGATCGCCGCCTTGGCGGCACCGTAGTTCACCTGACCGGCGTTCGGCAGGGTGGTCCCCGACGCCGACGCCGTGTTCACGACTGCCGCGGTCGGCTGGGCGCCGGCCTTCGACTGCGCCTTCCAGTACTCGGCCGCATGACGCAGCACGTTGAAGTGGCCCTTCAGATGGACCGCGATCACCGAGTCCCAGTCGGACTCGGACAGTCCGGCGATGAATCCGTCGCGCAGGATGCCGGCGTTGTTCACCACGGCGTCCAGGGCTCCGAACTCGGAGATCGCCTGCTCGACCAGTTCCTTCGCGCCGTTCCATGAACTGATGTCGTTGCCGTTGACGACCGCACGACCGCCCGCGGCGACGATGTCGTCGACCGTCTGCTGCGCCGGCCCGACGTCGTCGCCCTCGCCCGCGTTGCTGCCGCCGCGGTCGTTCACGACCACCGCCGCTCCCTCGGCGGCGAAGAGCAGCGCGTGCTCGCGGCCGCCTGCGCCGGTGATGACGGCGACCTTTCCGTCCAATGCACCCATGGGTGGGGTTCCTTTCGTTGTGAAGTGCGGGGTGGTTTCGACGCGGCCCGCGGCGGTTTCGACACGGTCCTCCGCTTCGCTCCGGACCGGTTCAACCAGCGTTTTTGCTGGTTGAGCCGCGGCGAGGCGCTAGCCGAGCTGCGTGTCGAAACCTGATGCGGCGTCGGCGATCTCCGCGACGCCGTCGGACAGCACCACGTCGTCGCCGCGGACGGTCTCGAAGGCGTACGACGTGACGCCGTCGGCGGTGCCGGTGCGCCAGATCCGGGTCTGGAGGTCGTCGCCCGGAAAGACCATCCCGGCGAACCGCACGGCCAGGCGCCGCATCCGCGCGACGTCCGAGCCAGCGGTCTCGGTGAGCACGGCCCACGACGCGAACGCCATGGTGCACAGGCCGTGCGCGATGATGCCGGGCAGTCCGGCGTCCTTCGCGACCTCCTCGTCCAGATGCAGAGGCACCGGATCACCCGACGCCGGGGCGTAGCGGAAGGTCTGGTCGTCGTCGATGTGCTGGTCGACCACCGCGACGGGCTCGCCGGAGCGGACCGCGTCGTCGACCCGGTGCGCGGGTGCCTGCTCGCCGACCGTCCTCCCCGCGTCGATCCCGCGGAAGTAGGCCGTCAGGTACTGCTCGTTGACGAGCTCGCCCGCGGCATCGCGGCTCTCGACGTGCACCGCGATGGTGCTGCCCTTGGGTTTTCCCGCGTAGCCGATCGCCCGGGCGCGGGAGACCAGCGTCTCGCCGGGGCGGATCGGGCGGTGGAAGCGGAAGTCCTGCTCGCCGTGCACCACGCGACCGAAGATCTCGACGGGCGCGACGTCGATGACCGGGGTGAGCATCGAGTCGAAGACCGGCACGATCGCGAACACCGGGGGCGCGACCTCGCCCGCACGGTGCGCCGGAACCGGGTCGTTGGTGGCGGCCGCGTACTCGGCGATGCGCTCGGCGGTGACCTCGAAGGACTCGTCGTCGCTCCAGACATTCAGGCCGGCGTCGTCGAACTCGGTGACGGTGGCGGCGTCGGTCATGCGAGCGCGAGGTTCTCGAGTGCCGTGACCGACTTCTCCAGCTGCTTCCGCCCGTCCTTCTCGACGGCCTTGCCGAGGGCTCCCTTGATCAGTGCGCCCTCGAAGTCTCCGGAGATCTGGATCTCGCTGCAGCCGTCGACCGGGGTGACGGTGAACGCGAACTGCACCTTGACGCCGGCCATGCCGGTGCCGGACAACGTCATGGAGGTGGGCGCGTCGACGGCGTCGACCGTCCATTCGAGCTTGTTCGCCATGCCGAGCATGAGGATCTTGACGGTCAGCCTGCTGCCCGCTTCGAGCGTGGCGGGCGGCTCCTCCATCCAGCGTTCGTGGATCGAGAACCAGTCGCTCCACGTGGCGGGGTTGGCCATCACCGTCCAGAGGGCGGCCGGGTCGGCGCTGACGGTCTTGCTGAATTCGATGCGTCCCATGGTCTTTCGGCTCCTTGAGGGTGACGGGAGAGGGTGGAATCGGGTGGGAGGTCAGCGTTCGGCGCGCTGGAGCGCCGTGACGACGGCGGCGCCGCCGAGGCCGATGTTGTGCTGGAGGGCGGCGGTGACGCCGTCCACCTGGCGCGGGCCCGCGGTGCCGCGGAGCTGCCAGGTGAGTTCGGTGCACTGGGCCAGGCCGGTGGCGCCGAGAGGGTGGCCCTTGGAGATGAGGCCGCCGGACGGATTGACGACCCACTTGCCCCCGTAGGTGGTGGCGCCGTCGTCGACGAGTCGGCCCGCCTCGCCGGGCGCGCACAGCCCGAGCGCCTCGTACAGCAGGAGCTCGTTGGCGGAGAAGCAGTCGTGCAGCTCGATGACCTGGAAGTCGTCGGCGCCCAGGCCGGACTCCTCGTAGACCTGACGCGCGGCCTGCACGTTCATGTCGTGGCCGATCAGTCCCTTGCAGGTGCCGTCGAACGACGAGCGGAAGTCGGTGGTCATCGCCTGCCCGACGATCTCGACGGCCTGCCCGGCGAGTTGATGCCGGTCCACGAAGTCCTCGCTCGCCAGGACGACGGCGGCCGAGCCGTCGGAGGTCGGCGAGCACTGCAGTTTGGTGAGCGGGTCGTAGATCATCCGCGAGTCCAAGATCTGGTCGAGCGTGTACTCGTCCTGGAACTGCGAGTTCGCGTTGTTGACCGAGTGCCGGTGGTTCTTGAGGCCGATCTTCGCGAAGTGCTCAGCGGTGGTGCCGTACTCCTTCATGTGCTCGCGTCCGGCCGCCCCGAACATCCACGGGGCCGGCGGGAACAGCACCTCGGAGATCTCGGCGAGCGCTTGGAGGTGGTTCGCGAGGGGCTGCTCGCGGTCGTCCCAGACGGTGCCGAGGGAACCGGGCTGCATCTTCTCGAAGCCGAGGGCGAGGGCGCAGTCGGCCAGGCCGCCGCGGATCGCCTGCGCCGCAAGGAACATCGCGGTGGATCCGGTGGAGCAGTTGTTGTTGACGTTGATGATCGGGATACCGGTCATGTCGAGCTCGTAGAGCGCGCGCTGCCCCGACGTCGACTCGCCGTACACGTAGCCGACGTACGCCTGCTGCACCTCGCTGTAGGCGATGCCCGCGTCGGCCAGCGCCGCCGTCCCGGACTCCCGGGCCATGTCGGGGTAGTCCCACGGCGAGCCGTCGTCGTTTGTCCGCCGACCGGGCTTCTCGAACTTCGTCATTCCGACGCCGATCACATACACCTTGTTCGCCATCGCGCACCTTCCGTGGCAGGGCTCTGAAGTCATTGCGCGGGAATGGAACCCGCCTCGCGAACAACATACATACATGTGTGTATGTTGTGAAGGCCTACGAGGAAGACGCAGTTCAGCGGGTGCGTCAGAGGGAGAAGGACTCGCCTGCGACGGTGCGCAACTGGTTCACCGCGCGCTCCCAACGACGACGCGTCCGCGCCGGATCGTCGGCGATGTAACCGGCCACCTGGAGTCCGCGGAGCGCGTCCATCGCCGTGTACGCGAAGTCGCGGATCTCCTTGCGGTGCACCTCGTTCGGGGCGACGCGGGCGATCGCCTCGAAGAGTGCTCGATTGACGACCGGCTCCACGCGGCGCATCTCCGACGCGAGCTGCGGATCGGTGCGGCCGGCCACCCAGAGCTCGGTGACGGCGATCGCCAGCGGTCCCTGGTGGAACTCCCACAGCAGGTCCATCAGCGCGTCGTACGGATTCTCCGACGAGAGCTCCTCCACCTCGGCGAGCGCCCGCACCACCTGGCGTTCGGCGAGCCGGTTCACGGCGGCGATCATCAGGTCGTCGCGCGAACCGAAGTGGTGCACCTGGGCGCCCCGGGTCACGCCCGCGCGCTGCGCGATCCGCGGCGTCGTCGTACCCGCATAACCGAACTCGACCAGGCAGTCGATGGTCGCGTCGAGGAGCTTGGCGCGCGTCTGCGACGACCGCTGCTCCTGCGTGCGGCGCGGCGCGGCGGTCGCGTGATCGGACGGGGGCATTCCTGCATGGTACGACCCGACGTTCGGGCGGCGACCGAACTCGTGGATCCGTCGCTCCGCGGCGACGGTGTCCGCGGGTATCCTCTGGCGTGAGATGGCCTGTGGGGTGGGCCACAACGGATTCGACGGACAACGGTGTCCGCGGAGAGGCTGGGCATGTCGGAGCAGGTGCAGGCGGACGCCATCGTCGTCGGAGCGGGACTGGCGGGACTCGTCGCCACCTACGAGCTGACGCAGGCCGGACGCACGGTGATCGTCGTCGACCAGGAGAACCGGCAGAACCTCGGTGGCCAGGCGTTCTGGTCGCTCGGCGGGCTGTTCCTGGTCGACAGTCCCGAGCAGCGTCGTCTGGGGATCAAGGACTCACCCGAACTGGCGCTGCAGGACTGGATGGCGTCGGCCGGCTTCGACCGGGACGACGAAGATTACTGGCCCCGCCAGTGGGCGCGCGCGTATGTGGAGTTCGCGTCGACCATCAAGCGGCAATACCTCCACGACCTGGGGCTACGCTTCACCCCGGTCGTCGGGTGGGCCGAACGCGGCGGCGGCTTCGCCGACGGCCACGGCAACTCGGTCCCGCGCTTCCACCTGACCTGGGGCACGGGGCCCGAGGTGATGCGAGTCTTCGCCGAACCCGTCCTCGAAGCCGAGAAGCGCGGTCTGGTGACCTTCGCCTTCCGGCACCGCGTCGACGATCTGATCGTCGAGGACGGCGTCGCGGTCGGTGTGCGCGGCCGGGTCCTGGAGCCGACCGACACGGCGCGCGGCGTGCCGTCGTCGCGCACCGAGATCAAGGACTTCGAGCTCCGCGGCGGCGCGGTGATCGTCACCTCCGGCGGCATCGGCCACAACCACGACCTGGTGCGCAAGAACTGGCCCGTCGACCGGCTGGGCGAGCCGCCGAAGTTCATGATCGCCGGCGTCCCCGACTACGTGGACGGCCGGATGCTGGAGATCACCGAGGCTGCGGGCGGCAACATCGTCAACCGTGACCGCATGTGGCACTACACCGAGGGCATCCAGAACTGGGATCCCATCTGGTCCGACCACGCCATCCGCATCATCCCCGGACCGTCCTCCCTGTGGCTCGACGCGAACGGTGAGCGGCTCCCCGCGCCCAACTTTCCCGGCTTCGACACCAACACCAGCATGAAAGCGATCCTCGACACCGGCTACGACTACTCGTGGTTCGTGCTGACCAAGTCGATCATCGAGAAGGAGTTCGCACTGTCGGGCTCCGAACAGAACCCCGACATCACCGAGAAGTCGTTGAAGACCGCCGCCAAGAGCAGGCTCGCGAAGGGCATGCCCGGCCCGGTGGCGGCGTTCACCGAGCACGGCGTCGACTTCGTGGTCCGCGACAACCTCGCCGACCTGGTCGCCGGGATGAACGAGCTGGGGCGCGGCGGCCACATCGACCTGCAGTCGCTGGAGCGGACCATCTCCGCGCGCGACAGCCAGGTGGACAACGCCTACAGCAAGGACGCGCAGATGATGGCGATCCACAACGCCCGCGCCTACCTGGGCGACAAGGTGGTCCGCGTCGCCAAGCCGCACAAGATGCTCGACCCCGCGCACGGCCCGCTGATCGCAGTGCGCCTCAACATCCTCACCCGCAAGACCCTCGGCGGGCTGGAGACCAACCTCGACTCACAGGTGATGCGCCCCGACGGCACGGTCTTCGACGGCCTGTACGCCGCGGGCGAGGTCGCGGGCTTCGGCGGCGGCGGCGTCCACGGCTACAACGCCCTCGAAGGAACCTTCCTCGGCGGCTGCATCTTCTCCGGTCGCGCGGCCGGTCGTGCGGTGGCGCAGCAGAACTAGGGGCGGTCCACACGCTGGTCGAGTCACCATATGACTCGATTGGCAGGGGACGGGGATCCGCCCTACTCGTCGCGCTTGTACCTGTCGAAGTCCGGCATCGGCCGGGTCGGCTCCGCGGTGTACGGCGTGAAACCGTCCGACGGCGCCTCCGGTGCGCGGAAGGCCTCGGTGTCGGTGACGTCGGCGGGACTCTGAACCTGCTGCTCCGGCCGCGCGTACGGCGACGGCGGGAACGCCTCGGTCGGCGGGTCCTGCTGTGCGTCGTAGGCGGTCGGTGCGTCGTAGGCCGTCGGGATCGCCTGGGTCGACGACTCGTCGGGCAGCGGCGGCAGGACCGTGGTCTGACCGTCGTCCGCGGCGTCGTACGGCATGGCTGCCGCGGTCGGCGGGAGGACGGTGGTCTCCTCGGACGGGGCCGCCTGGGACTGGCCGTCGTCGTCACCCTCCGGGACCGGAGCCGCCTCGGGGTCGGCGTCGTTCTTGCCGCGACGGCCGCGCCACACGAGCAGCGCCCAGGCCAGCAGCATGAGGACGCCGAGCACGGCGAGGATGATCGGCACGATCACGCCGCCCATCCGCAGCTGGCCGAGGTACTTGTCGGCGCGCTCGGCCTGCTGGGCGACGGTCTCGTCGTTCCAGGCGAACTTGCCCTGCATCGCGGTCAGGCGGTACTCGCTCACGGCCTTGGGAAGGTCGCCGCTGTCATCGGGGGAGCGGAAGTACTGCTCCTGCTCCTCCTCACCGAAGATGATGGTGCCGGTCGTCGGCTCCACGTACACGTTGCGCACGGCCTTGCCGTACCGGTGCATGGTGATGAGGTCCTTGGACTTGACCCCCTTGCCGCGGATGCCCCACCAGCTGGCGGGCATGTTCAAGATGGTGCCGAGCGTCGCCTCGCCCTGCGGATTCGGCAGGTCGGACAGATCGCGCTCGGGGACCTCGGCGCGGAAGTGGTAGGTCTTGACGCCGTTGATCGTCTTTTCCTCGACGAACTTGGCGATCGCGTCCTGACGCGTGGTGGTGTCGTAGTAGTAATAGTCGGTCTTCTTGACGTCGAAACCGAACTTGTACTGGAAGCCCTTGCGGTCCTCCAACTTCACCGACGCGTCCTCGACGTTGCCGCCCTCGGCGACCTGGTCGGTCTGCAGCGAGCTGACGTTGCCGTTCGGTGCGGCGCTCTTGCGGTTCACCGACACGCGGTCCACCGTGGCGTTCAGGAGGCCGTCGTCGCATTTGCGCTCGGTGTCGCCCGGCGCCATCGTGACGTCGCGCTCCTTGCCCTTGGCGTCGCGCGTGCGGTCGATCTGCAGCGTCTGCCCGGACTGGAGGGTGGCCTGCTCGGCGTCGGACGGGTCGACGATCACCGAACGACGCTGCTGCGTCAGATGCGCCTGGAGGGTCGCCGCCTTCTTCGCGGTGACGGAGCAGCGGTCGAGGATCGTCGCCGGGAAGCGGTTGCCCGCGTCGCCGTCGGCGGCAACGCTGGTGGCGACCGAGGTGATGTCGAGGTCGAGCGGGACCACCTTCAGCTTCGGCACCAGATACGTCGGAACGGCGATGGCTGCGGCGATGCACGCGACACCGAGGAAGGCGAGCAGTGCCAGCGCGGCGCGTTTCATATCCGGTGGTCTCCTAGTCAGGTCGGGGTCGGTGTGCGATCGTGCGGTCGGTCAGTTGCTCGGCGTGCCGCGCGGGGCGGTGCCTCGGGCGCGGCGATCACGTTCGGCTTCCTTCATGATCCCCGCCATGTAGCCGTAGATCTCCCGATCGGAGATCGCCTTCCAGCGCGGAGCCAGCAGCTTCATGTACTTCTCTACATACAACAGCTGTTTGCCGACCAGCACCAACTCGCGGGGCAGGCGCGCGTCGTGCGCCTTCGCGACCGCCGCGAGCTGTCGTCCCAGGTCGGTGTACGACATCGACGCCATCTCGGTGGTCGA
Organism: Gordonia phthalatica; assembly: GCF_001305675.1. Classification (NCBI taxonomy): domain Bacteria; kingdom Bacillati; phylum Actinomycetota; class Actinomycetes; order Mycobacteriales; family Gordoniaceae; genus Gordonia; species Gordonia phthalatica. The sequence continues at coordinate 4,220,028 of NZ_CP011853.1, read as the reverse complement.
AAGCGGTGTCGTCAACTTCTTCAGATCGTCGCCGCCCTTGGCGGTGGAGCCCGGCTTGTGCACGGCGCCGAGCAGGAAGATGGCGCGGCCGGCGGAGTCGTAGTCCTGTTTGACGATCAGGTCGACGACCAGCTGACGCAGAATGCGGCGGGTGCGGGCGTCGAACCGGCCGACGATGCCGAAATCGAGCATCACCAACTTGCCTTCGTCGTCCACCAGGACGTTGCCCGCGTGGAGGTCACCGTGGAACAGGCCGCCGTGGAAGGCGGAGTCCAGCAGCGACAGCAGCAGGTTGCGGCAGAGCGCTTCGCCGTCGTGCCCGGCGGCGCGGACCGCGCGGACGTCGTCGATGCGGGTGGCGTAGATCCGCTCCATGGTCATCACGCGCGCGGTGGTGAGCTCGTCGTACACCTTCGGGACGCGGACGCGATCGCCGAACGGTCCCTGCTGCAGGCACTCGAACCACTCGGTCATGGTGGCGGCCTCGTTGCGGAAGTCGAGCTCGGAGTCGAGGCCGTCGGCGAAGTCCTCCACCACGTAGCGGGCGCTGAGCATACGGCCGTACTCGGAGAACTCGACGACGCCGGCCAGGCGTTCGAGGATCGCGACGTCGGGTGCCAGGCGGTCGGCGATGCCGGGCCGTTGGATCTTGACGACGACCTGGTCGCCGGACTTCAGAGTCGCGGTGTGGACCTGGGCGATCGACGCGGACGCGATCGGCGTCATGTCGAATTCGGCGAAGACCTCTTCGGGTTCGGCACCCAGGTCCTCGACGAAGATGCGGCGGATCGCGTCGGGGTCGGCCGGTGCGACATGGTCCAGGAGGCTCTCGAACTCGTCGGCCATGGTGGCGCCGAAGACTCCGGGGCTGGAGGCGATCAACTGGCCGAGCTTCACATAGGTGGGGCCGAGCTGCTCGAAGGTGCGGCGGAGTTCGTGGGCGAGGGTGGCGGTTCCGGGCCGACGGCCGTGCAGCAGGTCGGTGACCGACGTGGTCACCAGTCGTCCGGTTCCGAATGCGGTGTGGCCGGCGGTCCGTGCGAATCGGGTGACCTCCGAGAGCGCAGACACCCTGGGCAGACGGTCGCGGACCGCCGCTCCTTCTTCGTCGTTCTTGGTCATCACCATTCGAGATTGTAATGGACCAGGCGGTTTTCACCGGTCGACGACAGCCGTCCGGGTGACCCAGCGGCGTGTCGGCGATCGATGTGAGGTGGGTATCCGGAGGGGGAGGGCGTACTCTCGACGCAAAGTTTTCGATCGTAAGTCGATAACCGTTGGGAGTGGACATGGCGAAGCCTGATCGCAGTGACCTCGTGGTGGTGGGCGCGGGCGTCGCCGGATTGACCGCCGCGCTCGTCGCCGCCGCTGAAGGGCGGTCGGTGACCGTGTTGACGAAGGGGCGGGCGTGGGAGCCGTCGGGCGTCGAACACTCGACGTCCACCTTTTACGCGCAGGGCGGCATCGCGGTGGTCGAGCCCGACAACGCCGAGGACTCGGTCGCGCTGCACCTGGCCGATACGCTCGCAGCGGGCGCGGGCCTCACCGATCCGGTCGAGACCGAGCCGATCCTGGCCGACGGCTGGGCGGCCATCGCGCAACTCGTCGGGTGGGGCGCGGAGTTCGATCGCGGTGCGGACGGCCGGTTCCTGCGGACCCGCGAAGGCGGACACAGCGTCCGCCGCATCATCCACGCAGGCGGCGATGCGACCGGGGCGCGGGTGCAGGAGGCGCTGGCCGCCGCGGTCGCGGAGGCGCCGATCCGCGTCCTCGATCACGCCGTCGCCACGCAGATCCTGCTCGCCGAGGGGAGGGCCGTCGGCGTCGAATACGTGACGGACGGAGTGCGCGGTGTGGTGGCGGCATCGGCGGTGCTGCTCGCCACCGGCGGACTCGGACACGTCTACTCCGCCACCACCAATCCGTCGGGCTCCACCGGCGACGGCATCGCCCTCGCGTTGCGGGCCGGCGCGCAGGTGGCCGATCTGGAGTTCGTCCAGTTCCACCCGACCATGCTGTACGTGCCGGGTGCGCGCGGTCGTCGGACTCTCGTCAGCGAGGCGGTCCGCGGCGAAGGCGGCGTCCTGGTCGACGTCGACGGCCGCTCGGTGACAGAGGGCGTGCACCCGCTCGGTGACCTGGCCCCGCGCGACGTGGTGGCGCGCGCCGTCACGGCGGCCATGCTGCGCACCGGTGCCCCGCACGTCTGGCTGGACCTCTCGCCGGTCGCCGAGTTCGAGAAGCGATTCCCGACCGTCACCGCCGGCGTCCACGCGTCGGGTCTCGGCATCGACGACGGACGGTTGCCGGTGGTCCCCGGCGCCCACTATCTGTGCGGCGGTGTGGTGACCGACGGCGACGGCCGCACCAGCGTTCCCGGCCTCTACGCGGCGGGCGAGGTGGCGCGGACCGGTCTGCACGGTGCCAACCGGCTGGCGTCCAACAGCCTGCTGGAGGGCTTGGTGATGGGCCGGGCGACGGCTCGCGCCTCGGCCGCCGAGCCCGCGGTCCCGATCGGCGACGTCCCGTCGCTCACGGCCCTGCCCGCGTGCGATCGCACGGCCCTTCAAGACGCGATGTCGTCGAAGGTCGCACTCGATCGTTCGGCGGCCGGTCTGGACGAGGTCGCGGCGCTGCTCGAGGCCGCCCCCGTTCGGAGACTGGACACGGCGGCCGATGCCGAGGACGCGAATCTGACGCTGACCGCCCGCGCGGTGGTCGCCGCGGCGCGCGCCCGCGAGGAGTCGCGCGGCTGCCACTACCGGGCGGACTTCCCCGACACCGCCGCCGTCGGCGTTCCCCGGCGCTTCCGGTTCGTCGACGACGAGATGGTGGCCGCCGTTCCGATCGGCTGAATCGGAGACGTGCCAGGGTGTGGCCTCTGTCGGAGGTCGTCCGTAGACTCGTCGCAGCAGAGGTTCCCCGGGAAAGGTGATGTTGCGATGCGCAGTGGCGGTTGCTGGTCTTCGGTTGTCGCCACCGTGCAGGAACGCGCCGCGCTGCGGCTGACTCCGACCCATGACTGGCTCGTCGCCTGCGTGCTTCCGGCAGGTCACGACGGTGCCCACGCCTCCGACGGCGCGCAGCAGCACGCGGGTCGACGACGCTGGCTGCTCTGGGGTGACTACGCTCGCGGCGCCCAGAACCTCGCCGACGAGTTCGAGTGCTCCGCGCAGGCGCTCGACGGCGCTCCCTGCATGTTCTTCGCGGGACACGGCGGGCACCACCGCTACGCGGCTCCGCTCGGGGAGGACTTCCCCGCGAACCCGTCGCCGCAGCCCTTCGCGGCACCGCCGTTTCCGGCGCAGGCGGACAGTGGGAGGCATGAGATGAGGCCGTCCGGACCGGATGGTGTCGGACGCCATGGCGGACGAGACTCGATCCCGTCGCAGGCGGTTCCGCCGGAGCCTCGGCCCGTCGCGCCCCCGTGGATGCCCGCCGCCGGACCCGCCTCGCCGAATCCGGTCGGGGCGACGGCGCCTCGTCCCCATGCGGGTCCGGCGCACCTGCCGCCGTTGCCTCCCGAGGACGAGTCGATCAGCGTGGCGTCGCTCGACGCGCTCTTTGCGGGCATGCCCTCGCTGAAGGACCTGCCGCACACCGAACTCCTCGCGTTCCCGGAGGGGAGTTTCCGCAGCGTCGCTCCGTCGTGGCCCGATTCGCGCGGCGAGTACGTGGCGGAGCACCACCTCGCGAATCCGGTCGACCGCGAGGTGGTCGTTTCTGGTCCGGATCGGTTCGAACCCGCCGAAGCGCAGGACGACGAGATCATCGACGTCGAGGAGGTCCCGGATCCGGCTCGCGGCCGTCGTCGTGCGAAGCGTGATCGCTCGACTGAGCCGACGACCGGACGCCACGGTGCGGTCGTCGAGGCCGAGCCGGATCCCGCCGCGGAGGACGTGCCGCCCGGTTCGTGCTGGATGGAGGTCCGGCCCGGAGCCGCATCGGTGCTGACCACGCCGATGGTGCAGGTGATCTCCTCGAACGACGATCCGGTCCGGATGGGGGTGCCCACGGCGCGCCGCCGCCTGGCCGTCGATGGAGACGACCTGGAGTCGGTGACGTCGGCGGTGGAGGACGCGGCCGATCGGCTCCGCGCGCTGCCGGAAGCAGACGGTGAGGTCTCCGCCGCGTTGCAGGATGTCGGGCAGGCGCTTGCGCGTCTCTCCGACATCTTGCGCAACCGCTGATCCGAGTCCGCGCTACCCGCAGGATTGATACCCCCTAGGGGTAGACATGCGTCGAAATTCGGAGTAGAACTGTCTTCGAGATACCCAACGGGGGTATCGAAGGAGGCGAGATGACCGACAAGGAACAGTCCGCGGCGCACGATCACGCGGGCCACGATCACGCCGGTCACGGCTACCTGCCCGAGAAGGCCAAGTTCATCAGGCGGCTCAAGCTGATCGAGGGGCAGGCCCGCGGACTGCAGCGGATGGTGGAGGAGGAGGCGTACTGCATCGACATCCTCACCCAGGTCTCCGCGATGACCAAGGCGCTCGAGTCCGTCGGACTCGGCCTGCTGCACGACCATATGAACCACTGCGTCGTCGAAGCCGCGCGGGAGAGCGACGAGGCCGCCGAGGCCAAAGTCGACGAGGCCATGAAGGCCATCACCCGACTCGTCAAATCCTGATCCGTCCCAGAACCGTCACCATCACCGAGGAGTCCAGAATCATGAGCGCGAACACCACCATCACCGTCACCGGCATGACCTGCGGACACTGCGCCGCATCGGTCCGCGAAGAGATCTCCGAGATCGCCGGCGTCCAGCAGGTCGACGTCGACGTGGCCAGCGGCCGCGTGGACATCACCAGTGACGCTCCGCTCGATCCGGCCGCCGTCGGCGCTGCGGTCGCCGAAGCCGGCTACCAGGTCCAGTGACCGTCTCGGCGAGACCCGGCGCGCGGATCGCCGCGTTCGCCGCCGGACTCGCGGTGGTCTTCGGCGCCGCCTTCGGGATCGGCGCGGCCGTCGGCCCCTGGGACGACGCTCCCGCCCCGTCGCACTCTCCCGTGATGCAGCACGATCAGGAAGGAGTGCACTGATGACGCAGTCGATCGCCGACCGCGAAGTCGATCTGGAATTGATCGGCATGACCTGCGCGTCGTGCGCCAACCGGATCGAACGCAAGCTCAACAAACTCGACGGCGTCACCGCGACCGTCAACTACGCGACCGAGCAGGCGCACGTCGAGTACGAGGACGGGGTGACCCCGGACTCGCTGATCGACGCGGTCCGCGCGGCGGGCTACGACGCGACCCGGGTGGTCCCGCCGTCCGCCGAACCCGTGGGCGACGACGACGCACCCGCGCCGTCGCGCGCCGAGACCGAACTCGCCGCCCTGCGACAGCGGCTCATCGTGTCCGCGGTCCTGACCGTGCCGGTCATCGTCCTCGCGATGGTTCCGGCCTGGCAGTTCACCTACTGGCAGTGGTTGTCCCTGACGCTCGCCGCGCCCGTGGTGGTGTGGGGCGCCCTGCCCTTCCATCGCGCCGCGCTCGCGACCGCGCGCCACGGCACCACCACCATGGACACGCTGATCTCGGTCGGCACCCTCGCCGCCTTCGGGTGGTCGGTCTACGCGCTCTTCTGGGGCGACGCCGGCGTGCCCGGCATGACCCACGGATTCGATCTCGTCGCCTCCCGCGGCGACGGGTCGTCGAACATCTACCTCGAGGCCGCAGCGGGCGTCACCACCTTCCTGCTGGCCGGACGCTACTTCGAGAAGCGCTCCAAGCTCCGTGCGGGCGACGCGCTGCGCGCCCTCGCCGAGGTCGGCGCCAAGGACGTGACCGTCGTTCGCGACGGCCGCGAGATCACCGTGCCGATCGCCGACCTGAAGGTCGGGGAGCGTTTCGTGGTGCGGCCGGGTGAGAAGATCGCCACCGACGGTCAGGTGGTCGCCGGCGCGTCCGCCGTCGACCAGTCGATGCTCACCGGTGAGTCGATCCCCGTCGAGGTCGCCGAGGGCGACGCCGTGGTCGGCGGCACCGTCAATGCCCACGGTCGCCTGGAGGTGGAGGCCAAGGCCGTCGGCGCGGACACCGCGCTGGCCCACATGGCCAAGATGGTCGCCGATGCCCAGGCCGGCAAGGCGCAGGTCCAGCGGCTGGCCGACCGGATCTCCGCGTACTTCGTCCCGGTCGTCATCGCGATCGCCGTCGGAGTGCTCGGCTTCTGGCTCGGTGTCGGCGGGGGAGTGACCCTCGCGCTGACCGCGGCCGTCTCGGTCCTGGTCATCGCCTGCCCGTGCGCCCTCGGCCTCGCGACCCCCACCGCACTGATGGTCGGCACCGGGCGCGGCGCACAGCTCGGCATCCTGCTGAAGGGGCCCGAGGTGCTGGAGTCCACCCGCCGGGTCGACACCGTCGCGCTCGACAAGACCGGCACCGTCACGACCGGCGAGATGGCCGTGACCGAGCTGATTCCCGCCGACGGCGTCGACGAGGCAGACCTGTTGGCGCGGGCCGCCGCCGTCGAGGCGAACTCGGAGCACCCGATCGGCAAGGCCGTGGTCCGTCGCGCCGCCGACCTGGGACTCGACCTTCCGGGGACCGCCGAGTTCCGCAACCTGGCCGGTGCGGGCGTCACCGCCTTCATCGACGGTCTCCGCGTCACGGTCACCGGCCCGCGCGACGTCCCCGTCCCGCTCGACGACCGCATGCGGCAGCGGATCGACGCCGCCGCGGCGGCCGGTGCGACCCCGGTCGTGGTGACCTACCTCGATGCGGTCGCGGGCGTGATCGTCGTGTCCGACACCGTGAAGCCGACCTCCGCGGAGGCGATCGCCGAACTGAAGCGGATGGGCCTGCGTCCGGTCCTGCTGACCGGCGACAACGACGGCGCCGCCCGCCATGTTGCCGTACAGGTCGGGATCGACGAGGTGATCGCCGACGTGACGCCCGACGGAAAGGTGACCGCGATCGCCTCGCTGCAGGAGTCCGGCCGCGTGGTCGCCATGGTCGGCGACGGCGTCAACGACGCCGCGGCCCTGGCCTCCGCCGATCTCGGTCTCGCGATGGGCACCGGCACCGACGTCGCGATCGAGGCGGGCGACCTGACCCTCGTCAGCGGCGACCTGTGGGCCGTCGTCGACGCGATCGCCCTCTCCCGCAAGACGCTGTCGACGATCAAGGGCAACCTGTTCTGGGCCTTCGCCTACAACGTGGCGGCGCTCCCGCTCGCCGCGGCGGCTCTGCTGAACCCGATGATGGCGGGTCTGGCGATGGCCTTCTCGTCGGTCTTCGTCGTGGCCAACAGCCTGCGCCTGCGCGGGTTCCGCTCGCGACGAAGCTGATCGGAGTGAATCCTCGGCCCCGGCAGTTCCGACTGTCGGGGCCGAGACGGCTTTCAGGTGCTGTCGGATCCATTCCGGTGAGGCAGCGCACTGATGAGAAGAATAGCGACACGCATCATCCGAAAAATTCGAGTTTCAGATGGTGACGGAGCTCATCGACAAAGGTCTCCATAACTTAGGCGCACCCAACCTAATTCTATTGTGGTGACCCTTTCCTTGCTGGTCAGAACTGTTTCGAATGCCTACCGTGGAGTCATGACGGCGAAGCGATCGCCGATGATTCTTACCCAGGGGAGCGAAACAATGAAGATGAACGAAGACCTCGAAGTCGAATTCGGCAAGCAGATCACCCGCGAATTCAGTTCCGCGATGCTGTACCGCCAGCTGGCCGTCGAACTGGAATTGCGTGACCTTCCCGGAATGGCCTCGTGGATGCGGGCGCACTCGGCCGAGGAGCTGACCCACGCCGACCGTCTGATCGACCACCTGGTCGCTCGCGACAACCGCCCGGTGATCGGCGACATCGCGGTTCCGTCGATCAAGGCCGACACCGTCACCGAACTGTTCGAGTTCGCACTCGACGCTGAGCGTGAGATCTCGCTGTCGATCCGCAACCTGTACCTCGCGGCGCAGGCGCAGGGCGACATCGAGTCGCGCCCGACCCTCGACTGGTTCGTCACCGAGCAGGTCGAGGAAGAGGCGAACGTCGGCGAGGTGGTCGGCCGCCTGAGGATGGTCAACGAGGACGGGCCCGGCCTGCTGCGCATGGACGCCGAGCTGGCTGCGGTTCCCGCCTGATCGTCGAAGCTCGAGAAGCGGCCCGTCGGAGTCTGACTCCGGCGGGCCGTTAGTCGTCCTATTGCGGCGTGCCGGGTAGAACGTAGTGAGCGCCGCGCCGTTCACCTCGCAGTGCGAGACGCCCGTCGGTGGCGAGCTGTTTGAGTATTCGGCTCGCCTGCGGCGGTGTGATCTGGCAGAGCTCAGCAGCTTGGGCGCGCGAGATTGAACTGTAGGCGCTCACATAATCGAGGATCATCCGCTCCTGCTGAAGCGGGTCTGCACCCTTGACGCGAACGTAGGCGTTTCGGTCCTGGGCCAGGTCGTAGAACCTTGCTGTCAGGTGGTACTTCCGACTCCGACCCGTTCCTCGTGACTCCAGGATTCCTTTCTCAACCAATCGTCCAAGATTGGTCTTGGTGGCCACGCTCGGCGCGTTGAGCGCTTCGGTGACCTCGGTGCTGGTCGCAGAGCCGGAGGACTTGACTTCATGGACGATCCGGAGTTCGTCCAGGTTGAGCGGGTGCTGTTGATCATCTTCCCAAGTGAGGAGAAAGCGGACGAGATCGAGGTCAGCATTTCCGAGTGGTACGGAGACGATGACGCCTGCGTCGGTACTTCGGGCATAGTCGGGGGCGCTGCGGCCGGCCCGCAGTTGTTGCTCGAACATGTCGTTGACCCCCTTTCCTCGACGCTCGACCACACCTGCTCGTTTCAGAGCGGCCGCGAGAATCGGGCTGCGAGGGCGGGACTGGTCAAGGATGTTGGTGGCTGTGACACCTGGCGGAAAGCTTCCTGGGCTGGAGACAACGAACTCGCTGTCGGTGATCTGAACAGTGATCGGCCCGAGTGATGCGTAATCACGATGGACGAGGGCGTTGGCAATGGCTTCGCGACGGGTTACTGACGGGATCAGTGGGATCTCCACACGATGAATGCCGACAGTCAGCTCGGTGATGGTGTTCCGCTCGTCGATGAGGGCTTGGATGTGTTCCGCCGCTTTCAGTAGAGGTTCGACGATACGTACGTTTGCGGTGTCGATGCCGACCCGAAGGTCTTGAAAGAGGCATTCGGCGTTGGGGATCCATCGCGATATCGCCTCGCCGGTACCGAACAGGAGGATGGCACCCAGGCTGATCGGCGCTGTCAGCGGCACCAAGCCGAGTGCTCTCAGGATGTCGTTGTCGGTGAGGTTGGCGATGCTGTCGCCGGCGATCGCAGCGAACCGTCGAAACCGGTCGAACTCGTTCGGGTCGAGGTCGAGTTCAGTCGCTCCGAGTGCGATCGAGCCCGCGAAATCCTGGCCGCGGCTCAGCATGCCCATGCTGACGATTTCGTGAGGGGTCATCGGAACACATGCGGGACGCCCCGTGGGGTCGAGTGTTCGCCGCGTGAACACTCCGAGCTTCGTGCCTATGGGGCCGGGATCGGCGACAGGTACGTCGATGCGGATGATGGAGAACCCGTCGACCATGTCGATTCGGACTGCGACTGCGAGTGCAGGCTCCGTGGCGGCCTGTATGTATGCCGCTACGCGGTTCGGGTCAGTTTCACCAGGATGGCGAGGTTTTGCGCCGACCAGGGTTCCGTCGTCATCGACGCCGATCAGTAGTGTGCCACCCTTACCGTTGGCCAGGCATGCGACAGCTTTCGCAAGCTCCTTGTCGGTGATGTCCCGCTTGAACTCTACGGCCAAGCTCTCGCCTGAACGGATGAGGTCGGCTGTGTCCACGATTGCCATTATTCATAAATATAAAAAGTTAGTCAACGAATCGGACTGGACTCATAAGTAATAAATCTCGAGTTGAAGGCGTCGGTGCGCCGGTCCGCTGCACTTCAGTTCCTAGAACACGTTCTAGTTCTGGTCTACGCTGGTCGGCATGAGTGGACTCGATCTCCCCGACATCGTCAACGCCTCCGACGTCACCGGCTACAGCGACACCGTCGACGTGCTCGTGATCGGCGCCGGGATCGGTGGTTGCTGCGCCGCCGCCGAAGCCGCTGCGGCCGGTGCCTCCGTCCTCGTCCTGGAACGCTCCGCTGCGGCGGGCGCCACCACGTGCATGGCCGGCGGCCACTTCTATCTGGGCGGCGGGACCGCGGTGCAGAAGGCGACGGGCCACGACGACAGCCCCGAGGAGATGGCCAAGTACCTCACGGCGGTCTCGCTGGAACCCGAGCCGGAGAAGATCAAGGCCTACTGCGACGACAGCGTCGACCATTTCAATTGGCTCGAAGGTCTCGGCTTCCAGTTCGAGCGCTCCTACTACCCGGAGAAGGCCGTCATCCAGCCGCAGACGCAGGGGCTGATGTACACCGGCAATGAGAAGGTGTGGCCGTTCTGTGAACAGGCCGTTCCGGCACCCCGCGGACACAAGGTGCCCGTCCCCGGCGACACGGGCGGCGCGGGCATGGTCATCGAGCTGCTCGTCAAACGGCTCGCCGACCTCGGCGTCGAGATCCGGTACGAGACAGGAGCGCGCCGGCTTGTCGTCGATGACGCGGGCGCCGTCGCGGGCGTCTACTGGAAGGACGGCCCCGAGGACGGGTTCATCAAGGCGTCGTCGGTCGTGATCGCGGCGGGCGGCTTCGTGATGAATCCCGACATGGTCGCCCGGTGGGTGCCGCAGCTCGCCGAGAAGCCCTTCACTCTCGGCAACACCTTCGACGACGGCCTCGGCATCCGATTGGGCGCCTCCGTCGGGGCGGAGCTGAAGCACATGGATCAAGCGTTCATCACCGCGCCGGTGTATCCGCCGTCGATTCTCCTCACCGGATTGGTGGTCAACAAGGAGGCGAAGCGGTTCGTCGCGGAGGATTCTTATCACTCCCGCACGTCGGGATTCGTGATGGACCAGACCGATCACGCCGCGTATCTGATCGTCGACGAAGCCCACATGCAGCGTCCGGAATTTCCGTTGGCGCCGTTCATCGACGGTTGGGAGACGGTCGAGGAGATGGCCGACGGACTCGGTCTGGATCGGGCCGCGCTGGCCGCGACCCTCGACCGTTACAACGAGTACGCGGCCAAGGGGGAGGACCCCGACTTCCACAAGAGCGCCGACTTCCTCGCCCCGCAGGACACAGGCCCGTGGGCGGCCTTCGACATGACCCTCGGAAAAGCCCTCTACGCAGGCTTTACGGTCGGTGGCATGGCGACCTCGGTCGACGGTGAAGTCCTCGCCGAAGACGGCTCGCCGGTGCCCGGCCTGTATGCCGCGGGAGCCTGCGCGGCGAACCTCGCGCAGGACGGAAAAGGCTATTCCAGCGGCACGCAGCTGGGCGAGGGGTCATACTTCGGACGACGCGCGGGCCGTCACGCTGCTCAGGTTGTCAAGGGTTAGAACCGACTTACTCCAGAGTAAGTGACCTAGCTAACCGACACCGGGGGTGCATGGTGCCGCGTGCTAAGTTCATGCCACGTTTTCCATCAGCAGGCTAGGTCTAATGACTCCTGCGGCGTGTCGCGCGAGTTCGATGAAGCACTGGCCGGCCTCAGGCATGACGCCCGTACATCCCGGCGGGTTCTGCCCTGGTGTCCTTCAGCGCGTTGTCGAATCCTTGTGTGCCGCGTTCTGTGAGACAAGGTGAGGCAATGAGTGTGGGAGAGGCAGTGACATGCTGATCGGCATCCCCCGGGAATCCAAGGCAGGCGAGACTCTCGTCGCCGCGACCGGCAAGACGGTCGCACAACTACAAACGCTCGGCTACGACGTCATCGTCCAGGCCGGTGCAGGCGAGCTCGCCGAACAGCCCGACAAGGCGTTCAGCGATGCGGGCACGCGAATCGGCACGGTCGAGGAGGTGTGGGGCGCCGACATCGTCGTGAAGGTGAATGCACCGACCGACGAGGAGATCGCGCGTCTGCGCCGCGGCGCCGTGCTGATCTCGATGATGGCTCCGGGGCGCAACCCCGAGCTGCTCGAGAAGCTGCAGAACGCGGGCGTCACGGCGCTGGCCATGGACGCGGTGCCGCGTATCTCGCGCGCCCAGTCGATGGACGTGCTGTCGTCGATGGCCAACGTCGCCGGCTACCGCGCCGTCGTCGAGGCTGCGCACGAGTTCGGCCGGATGTTCACCGGACAGGTGACCGCCGCGGGCAAGATCCCGCCGGCCCGCGTGTTCGTGGTCGGTGCCGGCGTGGCCGGTCTGGCCGCCATCGGCGCCGCATCGGCGATGGGTGCGGTCGTCCGCGCCTTCGACGTGCGTCCCGAGGTGGCCGAGCAGGTCCAGTCGATGGGCGCCGAGTTCGTCCAGGTCGATTTCGAGGCGGAGAAGTCCGAAGACGGCTACGCCAAGGAGATGACGGCCGAGCAGGAGGCTGCGACGGCGTCGATGTACGACGAGGAGGCTCGAGGCGCCGACATCGTCATCACGACCGCGCAGATCCCGGGCCGTCCGGCACCGCGACTGATCTCCGCGGAGACTGTCGCCGCCATGAAGCACGGTTCGGTCATCGTCGACATGGCGGCCTCCAGCGGCGGCAACGCCGCAGGCGCCGTCGCCGACGAGAAGGTCGTCACCGAGAACGGTGTGACCATCCTCGGCTACACCGACCTGGCCGGTCGTCTGGCCGCGCAGACCTCGCAGCTGTACGGCACCAACATCGTCAACCTGTTGAAGCTGCTGACGCCGGAGAAGAACGGCGAGCTGACGCTCGACATGGACGACATCGTCCAGCGCGGCATCACCGTGACCCGGGACGGCGAGGGCATGTGGCCGCCGCCGCCCGTGCAGGTGTCCGCAGCTCCGAAGGCCGCCGCCGTCGAGGTGCCGGTCGCGGAGCCGAAGGAGCCGATGTCGCCGGCCAAGAAGGTCGGCCTGGCTCTGATCGGCATCATCCTGTTCGGTGTGGTCGTGGCCTTTGCGCCCGCGCCGCTGCCCGAGCACTTCACCGTGCTGATGCTGGCGATCGTCATCGGTTACTACGTGATCGGCAATGTGGCGCACGCGCTGCACACGCCGCTGATGTCGGTGACCAATGCGATCTCGGGCGTCGTCATCGTCGGTGCGCTGCTGCAGCTCGCGACGAACAACGTGACCGTCATGGTCCTGGCGACGATCGCGATCCTGGTGGCCTCCATCAACGTCTTCGGTGGTTTCGCGGTCACGCGCCGCATGCTCGCCATGTTCAGTAAGGGGGCGTGACCCAATGACCATCACTGCAGTCTCCATCGCGACCTACGTCATCGCGTCACTGCTCTTCGTCCTCTCCCTCGCGGGACTGTCGAAGCACGAGTCGGCCAAGAGCGGACTCACCTACGGCATCGTCGGCATGGCGTTCGCCCTGATCGCCACCATCGCGCTGGTCGTCGAGAAGATCTTCGACCTCGATGAGATCGACCTGAAGTGGCTGCCGCTGGTGCTGCTCTTCGGCGCCATGCTCGTCGGTGCGCTCATCGGTCTGTGGCAGGCCAAGATCGTCGAGATGACCGGCATGCCCGAGCTCATCGCCCTGCTGCACTCGTTCGTCGGCCTCGCCGCCGTCCTGATCGGCTGGAACGGCGCCATCCAGGGTGCGCACCTCGAAGGCGTCGCCGACGCCGACCGCGGTGCCCTCATCGGCATCCACTCGGCCGAGGTCGCGATCGGCATCTTCATCGGCGCCGTGACCCTCACCGGTTCGATCGTCGCCAACCTGAAGCTGTCGGCCAAGATGAAGTCCGCGCCGCTGATGCTGCCGGGCAAGAACTTCATCAACGTCGGCTCGCTGGTCGTCTTCGCGGTCCTCACGGGCATCTACGTCGCCCGCGACGCCAAGGACGACACCACCGGCTTCATCCTGCTGGCCGTCATCACCGCGCTCGCGCTGTTCCTCGGCTGGCACCTGGTCGCATCGATCGGCGGCGGCGACATGCCGGTCGTCATCTCGATGCTGAACTCGTACTCCGGTTGGGCCGCGGCCGCGTCGGGCTTCCTGCTCAACAACGATCTCCTGATCGTCACCGGTGCACTGGTCGGCTCCTCGGGTGCCTACCTGTCGTACATCATGTGCAAGGCGATGAACCGCTCGTTCATCTCCGTCATCGCCGGCGGCTTCGGCATCGAGGCCCCGAAGTCGGACGACACCGACTACGGCGAGCATCGCGAGATCCAGGCCGACGCCGCAGCCGAGCTGCTGTCGAGCGCCAAGAGCGTCGTCATCACGCCGGGCTACGGCATGGCCGTCGCCCAGGCGCAGTACCCGGTGGCCGACCTGACCTCGAAGCTGCGCGCCAAGGGCATCGACGTCCGGTTCGGCATCCACCCGGTCGCCGGTCGTCTGCCCGGTCACATGAACGTGCTGCTGGCCGAGGCCAAGCTGCCGTACGACATCGTGCTGGAGCTCGACGAGATCAACGACGACTTCGAGAACACCGACGTCGTCCTGGTCATCGGTGCCAACGACACGGTGAACCCGGCCGCCGCCGAGGATCCGGGCTCCCCGATCGCAGGCATGCCGGTGCTCGAGGTCTGGAACGCCAAGGACGTCATCGTCTTCAAGCGTTCGATGGCCGCCGGTTACGCCGGCGTCCAGAACCCGCTGTTCTTCCGCGACAACACGCAGATGCTGTTCGGTGACGCGAAGGACCGTGTCGAGGACATCATCGCCGCGCTGTAGTTCTCCGCACATCGGCCCCTTCTCCCGCTCGGGAGGAGGGGCCGACGTGTTTCTCGCACAGCCACCACCCATAGGCGCCGAGAATCGGACATTCGAGGGTGTCAGGCCGTCGTACGCGTTGGTAGTGCGAGCGGGTGACGGTCAGAGGTCGAGGAAATCTCGGATCCAGATGCGGACGCCACGGAGCGTCGTCGCGTCGGTGCCGCCCGCGTGCCCGCGGATCCGATCGCGGGCGATGGTTCGGACCTGTTCGGTCATGGACCACGACTCCGCGGACAGGTCGCTGCCGGTCACCGGCACATGGTTCGGCCATCCGCGGTCGACGGCCGTGATTCCGCTGGTGCGGCGGCCGGTGCACGCTCAGGCCGCACTTCTGACCCGCTATGTGGGACGGAAGTACCGCATAAGCGCTTTCGGGGGCGGGGCGTCAGGCGCTCTTGCGCACCAGAGGCAGGCGCTCGACCTGCTCCACGACGGTGTCGGCGATGGACTGGACGTCGCTGTCGGTCGGGAGAACGCGGTCGCGGAGGCGCTCGACGCGACGAACGGTGCCGTTCTCCAGATCGGTGGCCGAGTCGATGACGGAGTCGACGACGTCCTTGGTGCCATCGGCCAGCGACGCCAAGATCCTGGAGAAGCGCGGGCGGGCGACAGTGCTCTTCGTAGCGGTGCTCTTCGCGGCGGCGACCTTCTTGGCTGCGGTCTTCTTGCTCGCGGTCTTCTTGGTGGTCTTGCCCGAGTTCTTGGTGGTGGTCTTGGTGGCGGCGGTGCTCATGGGATTCTCCGTTTCCTCATTACGCGATTGCGTAATACCGAATTTACGCATCGCGTAGACAATTATGCAATGCGTAATCAATGTGATCTGGATCTCTCCTGAGCGGCGACCCCGGGGTGCTACGACTCGGTGTCAGCGTTCTTCTCCGCCGCGTCCACCTGATGTGCGATCAGCGCGGACACCGCCTGGGTCAACTGAGAGACTTGATCGCGCAATTCGCGGATCTCCGCCTCCTGTCGCTCGATCTGCTCGTTGGCCGCGTCGTTGGCGGGTGGCTGCGCCTGCGGCGGCGTCTGGGTCGGTGTCGGTTCCGGGGTGGGCTCGGACGAAGCGGCGGAGCGGGCGGTGTCCTGCGAGGTCACGCCTGCGGCCCTGAGGACCTCGCCGGCGGCGCCGTCGACCACGGCGGCCGCGGTGCCGGCCGATCCGCGCAGCAGGTCGGCGAGCAGGTTGGACGACCCGGGGGAGCTCTGAACACGTCGGCGCAAGACTTGTGCGAGGACCTCATCGGTCCGATCGGCGCCGGTGTCGTGGTCTTTGATGAGGATGCGGACGCCTGACTCGAGGAGCTTGGCTACCTCGTCGAGTGTGGTGAACTTGCGGCGCACGGAGTCGTACAGCTTGCGGTTGGAATACCGCTTGATCAGGTACGGATCGTCGTCGGCCATGAGGGGGTGCTCCTTCGGGAAGTGGCGGATCGGCGTGCGAGTGGGACTGCAGTCCGGCGAACTCAGCCTACGCAGTCGGTCGGGGCACGCGACTCGTCCGGACAGCGGCTGCTGCCCGGACGAGGAGTGGTGTGGTTCGTCGGCTACTCCGCCGAGTCATCGGCCTTGTCGGTCGAGACGCGGAGGTTGGCGAGCTTCTCCACCTGTTCGGCGAGGTTCTTCACGTGCTTGCGCAGTGCCTCGATGTCGTCGCTGGACGGCGTCAGCTTCTCGATGGCATCGTCGGCGTGCTCGCGGACGGTCCGCTCGACGTCGCCTGCGGACTCGAGCAGCCCATCGACCAGGGTGCGAGTGGAGTCGACGACGGAACTGAGGAAGTCGGTGATCTGCGTTTCGGGAGCGACGGTGGACTTGGTGGCGGTCTTCGCGGGGGTGGTTGCCTTGGCCATGACGGCCTCCTTCGGTTCTGGAGAGGTGTTCGCGGTTGCGTAATAAAAGTATTACGCATCGCATCATCGTTACGCAATGCGTAGTGATGTAGATAACATTCGATGCGGGTCAGACACTGAAGTGTTCGACGAGGAGTACTTGGAGTTCGCCGACGAGGAAGCCGAGGATCGCGCCGACCATGATCAGGGTCCGCTCGTCGGCTTGGAAGGCCGGTCGCAGGACGCCCTCGAACTCCTCCGGCGTCATGGCCTTCATCTTCTCGTCGAGGATCGCCGCGATGTCGAGGGCCCTCTCCAGGTAGTCCTGCGCCGGCTCGAGGACTCGGGGAAGAGCGTCGACGAGGTCGGACGCCGCAGCCTGGCACATCGGTCCCACCTGAATGGCATCGAGGCCGATGCCCGTGACCCCCTTGAGTGGGCCGCTCAGCGTTCCCGATGCGACGCCGAGCAGATTTCCGAGAGTGAGTCCGCCGACCCCGAGCTTGTCGACGCCCCCGAGATCGCCGACCTCGGCGCGGACGATCTGTTCCATACTTCCCAGGTGCTCGCGCACTGAGTCCTCGATCACCTCGGCGACCAGATCGACCACCTGGTCGCGGTGCGGCCCCTCGAAGAGTCCCCGCACCAGTCGGTCGGAGGTCAGCACGCGGTTCGCGATGAGGGCGGCGTATTCCTCGGAGACCGGGATGCGATGCTTGAGGAACAGGCCCTGCCAGGTGATGAGTCCGAAGTACTTCGTCGGCTCCTTGGGGTTGAAGATCAGCCGCAGCGCGGCCCAGTCGGTGAACCAACCGGTGAAGAGGCCGAAGAACGGCATGACCCACGGATTGTGGAACAGCGCCCAGACCGCCACCTGCACCAGGCCGATCAGGAAGCCGAACACGAGACCGCTGCGCCGGATGAAGGCGAACTCGCGGCGACCGACCTCCAGGAACATCTTCTCCAGGGTCTCCGGATCGGCGAGGAACTCCTTCGTCACCATCTCCTGGAGGTCGAAGACGTCGTCGATGTGCTCGGTCAGCGCATCCGTCATCTCCACCACCACGTCGAGCGAGGCGCGCTGCGCGCGTTCGACCACCGCGTCGCGCACGGGTCCGGGCAGGAGATTCCATGCGGCAGGCTGATACTCCGGTGCCACGGATCGGACGATCGTGGACACCTGCGCGCGCAGCGGACGTTCGATCAGCGCCGCCAGCTCGGGGCCGTCGACCCTCGCCACGATCTCCGACGACGAGATGAGTCTGCCGGTGAGCGTCTCGCGCAGGACGGCGACCATCTCCGGTGCGCGCTTGGGGATGATGCCCTGCCAACCGAGGACGCCGAGGCCGCGGAACTTGTGCGGACGGAACATCATCTTGATCGCGACGATCTTGGTGCCCCAACCGATGAGGGCGGCGATCACGGGCATCGTGGCATAGATGGGCCAGTTCCGACCGAAGTCAGCAACGATCTCCGACCACGATTGCATTCAAGCCTCCCGAGCGCTCGCCGTGACCTGCATTCTCGCGCAACGCAAGGGTGGTGTGTCACCGTTCCGTCAGACGCGTCGACGGGAGTGAGCGGATAGGCTCACGGTGTGCCCGACGATTTCCTGATCGCACGGAACCCCGAAGAGGGATCGACGCTGCCGTACCTGGTGCGCATTCCCATCGGGCCGCGAGGCATCGTACTCAAGGTGCGCGACACCTGGCCCGGAGCGACCAAGGTCTACTGCCACCGCGCCGACGAGTGGCCGGCGGATCCGGAGATCGTCGAGACCCTGCCGGTGAAGTCTGTCAGCAAGCGCGGGGCGGCCATCGACCTCGTCGTCGACCGCGCCCGCAAGTCCCGCTCACAGTTCGTCATCACGCAGGCGCGCGGACGAGAGATGATCTTCTGGCAGTCGCGCCAGACCGCGAAACAGGCCCGACCGAATGTCGCGCTGCCGACGGCGCGCGCCCACGGCTCGGTCCTCGACATCGTCGTCGACACCGGCGAGCGCTACGCCTGGAACTTCGGCCACCAGCAGGCCAACGTCGAGAAGCGCAAGCTGAAGGTTGGCGACTACGGGGTGTTCGACGGCGACGAGCTGATCGCGAGCATCGAACGCAAGAGCATGGGCGACCTCGCGTCGAGCCTCCTGTCCGGAAAACTGAACTACGGCCTCGCCGAGATGTCCGAGCTGTTCCGCGCGGCGGTCGTGGTGGAGGCGCCGTACAGCCAGGCGTTCAAACAGGAGCACGCGAGCGGCGCGTCGCTCGCGGAAGCCGTCGCCGAAGCGCAGATCCGCTTCCCGAACGTCCCCATCGTCTTCTGCGACAACCGCAGCCTGGCCCAGGAGTGGTCGTACCGGTGGCTGGGCGCCGCGCTGCACGAGTACGGGCAGCGAAAGGGGACCGACGCGGTGGTCGCGACCATGGCCGAGGGGCCCGAAGCGTCGCCGAAGCAGATCCGGGAGTGGGCGACGACCCAGGGACTCGACGTTCCCGAGCGCGGGCGGATACCAAAGGCGATCCGTGCGGCGTGGGAGCAGCGGAACGGCTGACCGAGGCCGTTACGACGGAACGCCGCGGAAGTGCGTCGTCAGCCGCCCCTCGTCGATCAGGTGGAAGGCCACGCCGGGCCGCTGCACCGTGTTGACGACGTCCGTGCCCTCGAAGGGCAGGTTCAGTGTGGACGCGACGCCGGGGGCGATCGCGTGCGGGCGGCCCGCGAACGTCGTGACGGCCGGGGTGTGCGCGTGTCCGGCGACGGTGCCGACGATGTTCGGATGCTCGGCGACGAACTCGGCGAGCAGGGCCGGATCGAGCTGGCAGCGGTCGTCGATGAACGGAATGCCGACGGTCAGCGCGGGGTGGTGGAAACCGACGAGGACCGGCGTGCCGGCGTCGACCTCGACGATCTGCGTGCGCGCCCAGTCCAGGGTTCCGCGCGCCAGGTAGCCGTCGGACCGGCCGGGGATCGAGGAGTCGAGCGCCAGGACCAGGAGCCCGTCGAGCTTGAGGGCAGAATTCACCGGTTCGCTGCACTCGGCGTCGTGCGCGACGGAGTTGAACGCCGTGCGGTCGTCATGATTGCCGAGGGTCATCAGCGTGGGAATGTCGGTGCCGAGCGCATCCGCCGCCTCGCGGTACTCCTCGGGGAGGCCCTCGTCGGCGATGTCGCCGGTGACCAGGAGGGCGTCGATGTTCCGCGGGCCGCCGCACCGACCGTTGAGATAGTCCATCACCGCGGCAACGCGCTTGCGATGGTCAGCGGTCCCATTGAAATGGAGGTCGCTGATCTGCGCGACGACGAACATGCGACTCCTTCAGGGCATCGGCCGTTTCCTGATCTAGGCTAGCGCCGCCTGCTCGTGACGACACTAGACCACGACACGATCTGAGGTCAGATCGTGTCCGAGGTGTTGCTGTGTTCAGCGGCACGTCACCGAATCGTCGACTCCGGCCGCGGTGTCACGGGGTCGGCAGGCGTACTTCCACGGCGTCGATGAAGCGGTAGGGGGAGCTCGCGAGCAGTTCCCGCAGGTGTCGTCGCAGGCGTGACATCTCCGCGCGCGCGGAGACCGTCTGATCGGGGGATCCGAACAGGTTGGTCGCGAGTTCGGCGGCCGTCAGCCCGCCGGGGTGCTCGGCGAGCAGGCCGATGATCTGCAGATGCCGAGGCGACGGGCGGAAGGTCCATGCCGCGGCCCCCGAGTCGACGTGGACCGACGCCGTGCCGTCGGGCGCGGTGGTCACCGAGACGACGACCTTCCGCTCGCGCGGACCGTCGTCCGCGGTCCGGAGCAGCCATCCGCCCGGCAGCGGTTCCACGTCGCAGAGCCCCAAGGTGCCGATGACGGACCGACCGGCCGCGAACGGGCGCGTGACCGCGATCCGCTGGACGGCGGGCAGCTGATTAACCGCGGCCACCCAGCCGTGCTGATCGACCACCATCGCGGGTTGCCCCACCCGGCTGACGATCGGGGCACCGACGCTGCGCAGGAGGTCCAACTGCGAGCGGTGGTCCTCCCGCAGTCGCGCCTCGGTGAGCAGCGCGACGGAGTTGACCAGCGCGAGGGTCGCGGGGTGGATCGACGGCGCGGGACCGCTGACGTCGACGACGCCGAGGAGCTCGCCGGTGCGGGGATCGCGGATGGGCGCGGCGGTGCACGTCCAGGCGTGATGCGAGCGGACGAAGTGCTCGGCGGAGAACACCTGCACCGGTCGGCGCGCGGCGAGGGCGGTGCCGATCGCATTGGTCCCGACCTGCCTCTCCGCCCACGACGCGCCCTCGGAGAACTTGAGCCGGTCGGCGCGGCGCAGCGCGCGATGTTCGCCCGCTCGCCACAGCACGTGGCCGCTCGCGTCGGCGACGATGACGAGGTTGTCGCTGTCGGTGATGAGCGCTCCGAGCCCGCCGACGATCGTGTCGAGGCTGCCGGCCAGGCCGGAGTCGGCGCGACGCTGCTGCACGGCGGTGAAGCTCAGGGGATCGTCGTCGGAGCCGCAGTCGGGATCGACGCCGGCGTCGGCGGCGCGCGCCCACGATTCGCTGATCACCGTGCGCGGGTGCGCGGGCATCCGGCTGCCGGACATCTTCGCGTCGTACATGGCCGACAGCGTGGCGGCGAACTCGCGCGGATCGTCGGCGGAGGTGATCGCGGGCTCCACGGTTTCCAGATGCATCGCCGATCTCCCTCACTGTGTCGTGCGTCATAGTGTTGCGTCCAGCGTCGGTCGCCGCGTCGGTTCGGTCAAGGATGTTGCAACCCCCTGCAACCGTTGCTGCCACCTTCCGGTCGGAGTGTGCTGTGTGTCACAGCAATTGTTCAACGGCAGTGAAAGGACACTCCCATGACGCAGACCATCGACCGGCCGGCCGGGACCGGGGAGAAGACCCCCAGCGAACGCGTCGACGCCTGGCTTGAACGCTTCAACACGGCACTCGCGTCGGGTGAGCCCGCGGCTGTCGCCGCGCTGTTCGTCGAAGACTCGTACTGGCGCGACCTGGTCGCGTTCACCTGGAACCTGAAGACCGTCGAGGGTCACGAGCAGATCACCGCGATGCTCGCTGAACGGCAGCAGGAGACCGCGGCCGGCGGCTTCGCCCGCACCGAGGATGCGACCGACGCCGACGGTGTCGCGGAGGCGTTCATCGAGTTCGAGACCGCGGTCGGTCGCGGCGACGGGCACCTGCGCATCCGCGAGGACGACGACGGCATCGACCGCGCGTGGACGCTGCTCACCACGCTGCAGGAGCTCAAGGGCCACGAGGAGCGGAACGGCTTCTCGCGACCGATGGGCGCGGTGCACGGCAGCGATCCGGACCCGCGGTCGTGGGCGGAGAAGCGGGAGGACGAGGAGGCCGAGCTCGGCCGGGCCGTGCAGCCGTACGTCCTCGTCATCGGCGGCGGTCAGGGCGGCATCGCGCTCGGCGCCCGCCTCCGTCAGCTCGGGGTCCCGTCGATCGTCATCGACAAGTCCGACCGCCCCGGCGACCAGTGGCGCGGCCGGTACAAGACCCTCTGCCTGCACGATCCGGTCTGGTACGACCACCTGCCGTACCTGCCGTTCCCGGCCAACTGGCCGGTGTTCGCACCGAAGGACAAGATCGGCGACTGGCTCGAGTTCTACACCAAGGTGATGGAGGTGCCGTACTGGAGCAAGACCGAGTGCACCTCGGCGTCGTACGACGAGGCCACAGGCAAGTGGACCGTCGAGGTGGTCCGCGAGGGCGAGAAGATGACCCTGCATCCGACGCAGTTGGTGCTCGCCACCGGCATGTCCGGCAAGGCCAACGTCCCGACCTTCCCGGGGCAGGACGTCTTCGCCGGCGACCAGCACCATTCCAGCCGGCACCCCGGTCCGGACGGCTACGTCGGCAAGAAGGTCGTCGTCATCGGCGCCAACAACTCGGCGCACGACATCTGCAAGGCCCTCGTCGAGAACGGCATCGACACCACGATGGTGCAGCGGTCGTCGACGCACGTGGTGAAGTCGGCGTCGCTGATGAAGATCGCGCTCGGCGGGCTGTACAGCGAGGAGGCCGTGGCGTCGGGCATGACCACGAAGAAGGCCGACATGACCTTCGCGTCGCTGCCGTACAAGATCATGCACCAGTTCCAGATCCCGCTGTACGACCAGATCCGCGAGCAGGACAAGGACTACTACGACCGCCTCGAGAAGGCCGGCTTCGACCTCGACTTCGGCGACGACGACTCCGGCCTCTTCATGAAGTACCTGCGCCGCGGCTCGGGCTACTACATCGACGTCGGCGCCTGCGAGCTCGTCGCCGACGGCACCATCAAGCTGGCCCACGGCGGCGTCGACCACCTGACGGAGAACTCGGTGGTCCTGTCCGACGGCACCGAGCTCCCGGCCGACGTCGTCGTCTACGCCACCGGCTACGGCTCGATGAACGGGTGGGCCGCCGACCTGATGGGCCAGGAGGTCGCCGACCGCGTCGGCAAGGTGTGGGGCCTCGGCTCGGACACCACCAAGGATCCGGGGCCGTGGGAGGGCGAGCAGCGCAACATGTGGAAGCCCACCCAGCAGCCCGGCCTCTGGTTCCACGGCGGCAACCTGCACCAGTCGCGCCACTACTCGCTGTACTTGGCGCTCCAGCTCAAGGCCCGCTTCGAGGGCCTCGACACTCCGGTCTACGGACTGCAGGAGGTGCACCACTTGAGCTGACCCGAGATCACCCCCGCTTCGTCGGTCCCCTCCCGACGAGAACGCCCCAGGCGTAGATCTTCGCCCAGACTTCAAGTCTGCGCGAACCTCGACGCCTGGGGCGTTTTGGATGAGGCGTTCGTGGTTGCGCTACGGCAGCACCCCGTAGCCGACCAGCCCCACATATCCGCGGATCTCGAACTCGTTGACCGTCACGTGCCCGCCCCACTCGTTGCCTCCGACGGTCGTGACGCGGCCGTCGGAGTAGGTGAGGACGATGTTGGTGTGCTGCCCGAAGGCGCTGCCCTTCTTGTAGAGCATCACGTCACCTGGTTTGGGTGTGTAGCCGGAGTCGGCGGCCTTGAACCGGCCCTGAGCCTGGTAGTACTCGGTCAACGTGTAGACGCCGGGGATCCGCCAGTGCCCGGAGTGCGGGTTCTCGAACGGGACGCCCGCCTCACGCATCACCCAGCTGACGAAGTCCGCGCACCAGTTCTCCTCGACGCCCTCGGAGAAGCGGGTGCCGTCGGGTTGGGCGTCGAACTCGGCGCGCGTCACGTCGACGATCTTCCGCTGCGTCGGACTCATCGTCGCGGTGTCGAGGTCGGGATAGGCGCGGTCGCGGTTGTTCCACCAGGTCGTCACGAAGTTCACGCCGCCCGCCTGCACCGCGACGACCGTCGCGCCACAGAGCAGAAGCACCACTACCGCGAGCGCGATGCCGAGGTTGCGACGTTTCGGAGGCATGATCGCCACAGTAGCGATTGCGGATCCCCGACACCGACTTCCGATCGGTCATACGATCGACGGCATGAGCGAAACTCCCGAACTGAGCCCCACCGACTGGGTCCGCGAGCAGACCGAGAAGGTCCTCGAGGCAGGCACCACCGACGCCGTCGAACTGATGGGCATGAAGATCGTGCTCTTCACGACCACCGGTGCCAAGTCCGGCAAGAAGCGGTACACCCCGCTGATGCGCGTGGAAGAGAACGGCAAGTACGCGATGGTCGCCTCGCGCGGTGGTGCGCCGAAGCACCCGCTGTGGTACTTCAACGTCAAGGCCAACCCGCAGGTCGACGTGCAGGACGGCGACACCGTCAAGACGATGACCGCCCGTGAGCTGCCCATGGGTGCCGAGCGCGACCACTGGTGGGAGCTGGCCGTCGCCGCGTACCCGCCCTACGCCGAGTACCAGGAGAAGACCACGCGCGTGATTCCGGTGTTCGTCCTGGAGTGAATCGGCAGTCTATCGTTGATTGACTTGAAAAGTCAATCAACGATAGACTAGTTTGGTGACAAAATAGCGGGACGTCATTAAGGCGCTAAGGCAGGCTGCGAAAGAAGCGGGAGTCGACTGCCGAATAACCGAAGGTGGGCGCCACACGATCGTCTCGCTCGATGGCTTGCGTGTGCCGGTCGGACGTCACACAGAGATTCCGAACCGTCACGCGGAGGACATCTATAAGGAAGCCGAGCCCAAGCTGGGAAAGGACTGGTGGAAAAAGTGACGGATTACGTTGCTGTCGTTGATCAAGACGACGATGGCTGGTCCATCTACGTCCCTGCGGTCGACCGTCATACCTGGACTCCTCACCTGCGAGACGTGGAGGAGATGGCACGAGATCTCGTTCAGGTGATGACTGATCGGCCCATCGATGAGATCACCGTCGTCATTCAACTTCCCAAGGACTTGTCCACCGCGATCGATAATCTGGTGAAGGCTCGATCGGCAGCAGAGGATGCCGACGCCGCAGCTCGCGAGGCACAACGGGTGGCGGTGTCTGCTCTGCGGAACGCCGGAGCTGCGATGCGCGACATTGCAGCTGCCCTGGGGATCTCCTACCAGCGGGTTCATCAGGTTCTTGCGGACGTCGCCACGCGTAATAGGCGCCTGGCTGAACTGCGGTCCTCGGTGGCGGCTTGGGAACGAGACCTTGATGACAGCCTTGTACGATCGGATGACGGTCACGTCGAGGTCGTCGTGGCACTTGGAGATGAACTTCTCACGACGCTGTTCGATCGACTGCGCGAGGTTGGAGGCACTGCGAACGTCTTCGTGTCTTCACCTGGCGGAAGAGTTCGATTCATTGCAGTCGTACGCGAAGAGTGTGCCCTTGGTGAGCCGGGCGATGATCTGAGCGGTATCGACGCTCCGGGGGAAGGTGCGCTGATCGACACCTTCATCGACTACGTGGCACTTCACCGAACAGGAGTCGCAGTCACAGCAGTGACGGATGACGCCACCGCGAAGGACGTCCGGACTCTCGTCGGAGCATGATCGCCCGCAGCGAGCGCTACAGATCACCCGGCAGTTTGTCGCGCCGGATTCCGCGCCACGTGGGGTGCCGCAGGTGCCCGGTGGACGTCCAGTCCATGAAGGCGACGTCGGCGACGAGTTTCGGCAGCACCCAGGTGGCACTGCCTGCGACGGGCTTGTCGATGTCGTCCACGAACGGGCACATGCTGATCCGGAGCGGCCGCAACTCCTCCAACAGGGCGTCGAGTTCGGCATCGGTGAACCCGGTGCCGACTCGGCCCAGGTACCGCAGTCCGCGTTCGGCGGGCACCCCCACCAGCAGTGATCCGATCTTCGACTCCGATCCTCGGCCGGGACGATAGCCGCCGATCACCACTTCGACGCTGTTCCAGTTCTTCTGCTTCCGCCAGTCCGGGCTGCGGCGGCCGCTGACGTACCGGGCCGCACGCCGTTTCGCGACGACGCCCTCCCATCCACGTTCCCGGGCGACGGCGACGGCGGTTTCGGCGGGGCCGGGCAGCAGGGGCGGGATGTCGATGACGGACTCGCCGTCGAAGTAGGTCAGCGCGTCGAGGATCTCGCGCCGCACCTCCCACGGCTGCTCGGTCAGGTCCACGCCGTCGAGATAGAGGACGTCGAACAGGTGCAGGCGGAGCTCGTACGGTTCCGACGTGCGCTTGCGGGAGACGAGGAGTGAGAAGTCGGAGATGCCCGCGGCGTTGAGCGCGACGATCTCGCCGTCGAGCACGGCGTCGACCGGCTTCCCGTCGCGGACCAGGCAGTCGGCGATCACCGAGAGCTCGGGGAAGTCGCCGGTCAGGTCGTTGCCCGACCGCGAGATCAACCGGGCGCGACCACCCACCACCCGGACCAGCGCGCGGAAGCCGTCCCACTTGCCCTCGTAGGCCCAGTCGTCGTCCAGGCCGTCGATCGGATCGTCGGTGGCCAGCATCGGCCGCAGTTCCGTCAGTCCGGAGGGAATGGGCTGCCGTTCGGTGGGACCAGGCGGCGCGGGTGTCGGCTTCGACGACGCCCGGCGCGACGACTTCTTCTTTCGGTACTCGCCGAGATCGATGACGTCGCTACCGCCTGCCGCGTGGTCGACCGCGACTGCGGCGACCTCGCCCGACAAGCCCGCGAGGAGATCGCCGACCTCGTCGTAGCGGTCCAGCACCTCGGTGAACTCAAGCTGCGACAGTCCTGGTTCGGCGAGCTCGTCCCACGTCCGCGGAGCCGCGGCGTACGGTCTCGGCTGCCCGCGCAGCGAGTACGGTGCGAGGGTCGTCTTGGCCGCGGTGTTCTGACTCCAATCGATGAACACCCGCCCTTCACGCTGCGCCTTCGCCATCGTCGCGGTCACCGTCCTCGGTGCGGCCTGCGCCATCGCAGTCGCGATCTGCTTCGCGACGGCCCGCGCCGACTCGGACTTCACCAGCGTCGAGAGCCGCGCGTACACGTGAATCCCCTTGCTGCCGCTGGTGACCGGGAACGACGACAGCCCCGCGTCGTCGAGCAGATCGCGGATGTCGACGGCCACGCGCGCGCATTCGTCGAGACTCACGTCGGGTCCCGGGTCGAGGTCCAGCACGATCCGGTCGGTGCGGCGGTCGATGTCGTCCGACAGGTCGATCCGCCACTGCGGGACATGCAGTTCCAGGGCCGCGACCTGCGCCAGCCACACCAGGTCGGCCGCCGACCGGACCACGGGGTAGCCGGTCTTGCGTTCGGAGTGCTCGATGGTGAACCGCGCGATCCACTCGGGTGTCCCCGCGGGCAGGGTCTTCTCGAAGAAGGGTGCCGACTCGGTGCCGCCCGGCCACCGTTTGCGGGTCACGGGCCGCGACGCCAAGTGCGGCAGCATCGCGTCGGCGATGCGGATGCAGTAGTCGACGACGTCGAACTTGCGGGTGCCGGTCTCCGGGTACAGCACCTTCTCGAGGTTGGAGAGCGCGATCCGACGACCGTCGACCTCGAGTTGTGAACGAGTCATGCACGCCATTGTTCCCTCGGTGCTGGCACAATGGCCGACATGCGCTCGATCTGGAGAGGCGATCTGAGCTTTGGCCTGGTCAACGTACCGGTCAAGGTGTACTCCGCCACGGAGAGTCACGACCGGACCTCGCACCAGGTCGACGCGGCCGACGGCGCCCGGATCCGGTACCGCCGCGTGCGCGAGGGCACCGACACCGAAGTCGAGTTCTCGAAGATCGCGAACGCGTACGAATCCGAGTCCGGCGACCGCGTGATCCTCACCAAGGACGACCTCGCGTCGCTGCCGGTCAGCAAGAGTCCCGAGATCGAGATCCTGGAGTTCGTGCCGATCGACCAGGTGGATCCCATCTACTTCGACAAGCCGTACTACCTGGAGCCGTCGTCCAAGTCGCCGAAGGCGTACGTGCTCCTGGCGAAGGCGCTGGAGACCACCGAGCGCCTCGCGATCGCCAACTTCACCCTCCGCAACAAGACGCGGCTGGCGGCGCTGCGGGTGATCGACGGCGTCATGACACTGCAGACGCTGCTCTGGCCCGACGAGGTCCGCGTCCCCGACTTCGACTTCCTGAACTCCGACATCGAGATCCGTGACCAGGAGCTCGACATGGCGGCGTCGCTCATCGAGACCATGGCCTCCGACTTCGATCCCAGCCAGTTCGAGGACACCTACCAGGTGGAG
The DNA here is from genome assembly GCF_001305675.1 of Gordonia phthalatica. NCBI lineage: Bacteria > Bacillati > Actinomycetota > Actinomycetes > Mycobacteriales > Gordoniaceae > Gordonia > Gordonia phthalatica. The sequence goes on along the minus strand of NZ_CP011853.1, from coordinate 4,191,895 downwards.
CTCGCCAAGCTGATCGAGGCGCGCGCCGGCGGCGGTGAGGCCTTCCCGGAGACCGACGAGCCCGAGGGCGACGACGACTCCGAGGTCGCAGACCTGCTCGCGGCTCTCCGTGCCTCCGTCAAGAGTCGCGGGCGCGACGTCGACGAGGAACCCGCCGAGCCCGAACCGAAGTCGACGACCAAGAAGACGCCCTCGAAGAAGACACCAGCGAAGAAGTCTGCCGCCAAGAAGACCGGGGCGAAGAAGACCGGGGCGAAGAAGACGGCCGCGAAGAGTACGGGGGCCGAGAAGACGACTGCCAAGAAGGCCGCGCCGCGCCGCGCGGCGGGGTGAGTCGCACCCCGGCCCGCCGGGCCGTCGAACTTGTAGAGTGATCCGCATTATAGTGAAGAGGCGATGCCAGGGGAGGCCCAGCGGAGATGAGTGATGTGCAGCAGCGTGGTACCAGGCAGGATCCGCTCGACGTCCTGATCGTCGGCGCCGGACTGTCCGGAATCGACACGGCGTACCGGTTGCGCGAGCGGAACCCGGGACTGAATTACCGAATCGTGGAGCGCCGCAGCAGGATCGGCGGCACCTGGGACCTGTTTCGATACCCGGGCGTCCGCTCCGACTCCGACATCTTCACCCTCAGCTTCCCGTGGAACCCCTGGCGCGGGAAGCGGACCGTCGCGCAGGGCGCCGAGATCCGCGACTACCTGGAGCAGACCGCGCACGACTTCGGGATCGAGGAGCACATCGTCTTCGACGTCGACGTGACCTCCGCAGACTTCGACACCAGCGTCGACCTGTGGACCGTCGACGCCCTCGTCAACGGCGAGCCCACCGTCTTCGTCACCCGCTTCCTCTACATGTGCACCGGCTACTACCGATACGAGGCCGGCTACCGACCCGAGTTCCCCGGCGAGAAGGACTTCCAGGGCACGTTCGTCCACCCGCAGTTCTGGCCCGAAGACCTCGACTATGCAGGCAAGAACGTCGTCGTGATCGGCTCCGGCGCCACCGCCGTCACGCTGATCCCGTCGATGGCGCCGACCGCGGGCAGCGTCACCATGCTGCAGCGATCGCCGACGTACATGATGCCGCTGCCCTGGGAGGACGGTCTCACCAAGCTCTTCCAGCGAGTGCTTCCGCCGCAGGTCTCGCACAACATCACGCGATACCGGAACGCACTCGCGACGATGATGCTGTACCTGTTCTGCCGAGCCTTCCCGAAGCTGTCACGCCGGATGTTCCGTCGCATCGCGATGAGCATGCTGCCCAAGGGATTCGACGTCGACACCCACTTCAAGCCGCGGTACGAGCCGTGGGACCAGCGGTTGTGCGTGATTCCCGACGGCGACTTCTACCGCGCCGTCAAGGCGGGCACGGCCGACGTCGCGACCGACACGATCAAGCAGATCACGCCGACCGGGATCGACCTCGAGTCCGGCCGGCACCTGGAAGCCGACATCATCGTCACCGCCACCGGACTCGACCTGGTGGCGCTGGGCGGCGCGTCGCTGTCGGTCGACGGGGTGAGCTTCCAGCCCGGCGACAAGTACGCGTACCGCGGGTACATGCTCAACGACGTCCCCAACTTCGCGTGGGCGGTCGGCTACACCAACGCGTCGTGGACACTCCGCATCGACCTCACCGCGCAGGCCGTCGCCGAACTCCTCAAGCACATGCGCGAGAACGGCTACACCCGCGCGATGCCGTCGTTGAACGGTGCGACGCCGAAGACGCACCCGTTGCTGGAACTGGATTCGGGCTATGTGAAGCGCGCGGGGAACCGACTGCCGAAAGCCGGCGACCGCGCGCCGTGGCAGGTCCGCCACAACCTGATCCTCGATGCGATCGACTCCCGCAAGTACCAGGTCGACGAGGAGATGATCTTCGCCTGATCGTCGACTCGCGAGGGCTACCCGACCGGCCGGTTGAGACGTAGTGTGGCCATATGTCTCAACTGACTCGCGACGACGCCGTCGCCGACTTCTTCCGCCGTGCGCAGTCGCAGGAGGTTAGCGACCCCGCCGACCTCGATGCGATCTGGGCGGCGCTCCCGACCGTTCGCGTGGACGAACTCATCGGGGCGTGGCGCGGCGGTGAACTCCCGTCCGGCCATCCGATGGACGGGCAGCTGGCCGTCGTGAAGTGGCACGGCAAACGCTTCGACTCCTGGCACGACGTGAAGCCGATGGTCTGCGTCGACGACGACGGGAACCTCTACTCCAACACCGAGATCGGTAAAGGTGAGGCCAGTGCGTGGATGGTGGAGTTCCGCGGCGAGTCGACGGCGTCGATGGTCTACGACGGCCAGCCGGTGATCGACCACTTCAAGCGCGTCGACGACGTCACCCTCATGGGCATCATGAACGGTAAGACCTCGCTCGTCCGCGACCGGCACTTCTACTTCTTCCTCGTCAAGGAGTGACGTCGCGGGCGGTCACCAGTCGCCGCCCGAACCCCGCTGTTGAAAACTTCGTCCCCCTGAACCGGGTTCCCCGACGATATGTCCGGCAACCCTCCTCAGGGGGACGAAGTTCGCGTTGACTCAGGCGGCCACGCCGACCAGCCGTCGGTCGCGGCGCTCCAGACTCCGGACCGTCGTCGTGAAGCTCACGACGGCGAGCGCGAGCAGGAGTGCTCCGATGCCGAAGGTTCCCCAGTCGAACGGGCCGGCAGCTGCGCCGCCCGCCTGCTTTCGAGCGGAACCGGTCAGGAACGGAACGATCACCAGGACCGTGCCCGCGGCGACGGCCTCACCGATCACGACGCGCGGGAAGCGCTCCAGCGCCAGCTGTGCATACGAGCGCTGATCGCCGGACAGTCGTGCGCGACGCAGCCCGGGGATCAGGACCAGCGCGTTGTAGGCGCCCGCGGCCACCATGAACGCCACGAGCGGCAGCTTGACCAGAAGGAACCGGCCGTACGTCGTGGTGACGAACTGGCTGAACGAGCCGAGGTGCGTCCACGTCATCCAGAGCCCGGAGACGGTCACGGCGATCACCGCGCCCATCGCCCAGTGACTGAACCGCGACCACATCCGGTCCCACGCGCCGGCGGTGGAAGCGTCGTCATCGTCGGACCGCTCACCGCGCAGCCCCATGAGGCTGGCCGCGGCGAGGACGAGGATGCCGCCGACCCAGATCATCCCGCCGAGGATGTGCGCGAGCTTGAGTTCGCGGTTGGCGAGGGCGTCGAGTTCGAGCGTCGCGATGGTCAGGCTCGGGCACGCTGCGGCGAAGACGGCGACCGCGAACCCGGCGACCGGCAGCGCGCGGCCGGTGGTGCGGGAGATCCCGACCAGGATGACGGCGAGGGCGACGAAGGCGAACAGTTGGACGGTGCCCATGATGCCGGCCGACACCCAGGTGCCTTCGGCGCGCGGGATCTGCAGGAACTCCAGCGCGTGGGTCGGCACCACCGCCTGCGTCCACGAGTAGCCGAGGTCGGCCTTGACGATGCGCTGCACGTACTGGAAGTAGCCGGCTACCAGGGCGAGGACACCGATGGGTGTCGCGAACGACCGGAGGCGGGCGTCGACGCGGCTGTTTCTCGCGTAACCGGGCAGAAGGAAGGCCAACGTCAGGGTGAGTCCGATGCTCAGGGCGAGGGCGACGAAGTAGGCGAACACGGTCAAGATCTGGCGGACAGGAGGGATCGTGCCGCCGGCCTCGGCTGCGATGATGGTGAGGCTAATCATAATTAGGTTAGGTTAAGGCAATTCTCAGACTCGTTGATCCGTGGGGTCCACAGCTGTCCGATTCCGGCGGCCGACGGGAGTGCCGGCGGTGCTCTGGGCCACAATGGGCACCATGGTTTCGATCGCCTTCGGCAGAGCTCGGCAGAACGACATCTACACCTCGGGGATCCATGGGCGTAAACCCACGGTGCCTGCGGACTTCGCGGAACTCGAACGCCGCGCGCGAGCGGTGATGAGCCGCCGCGGCTGGGCGTACATCGCAGGCGGTGCGGGCGAGGGGCGGACCATGGACGCCAACCGCGACGCGCTCGATCGCTGGGCGATCGTTCCGCGCATGCTGCGCGATACCTCCCAGCGCAACCTTGAGACCGAACTCTTCGGGCAGAAGCTCGACGCGCCCGTGCTCTTCTCGCCGGTCGGTGCCGGTGCCCTCGCGCACCCGAACGCCGACGTCCACATCGGCGAGGCGGCCGCACAGCTCGGCGTCCCGTACATCTTCTCCAACCAGGGCTGCGCGCCGATGGAGGACGTCGCCGCCGCGATGGACGCGGTGAAGCCCGGCGCGCCGCGGTGGTTCCAGCTGTACTGGTCCACCGACGACCGCCTCGTCACCAGTCTGATCAACCGTGCGGAGAAGATGGGCGCCGCGGCGCTCGTCGTCACCCTCGACACCACGATGCTCGGCTGGCGGCCGCAGGACCTGAACCTGGGTTCGCTCCCCTTCGCGCGAGCCGAGGGCATCAGCCAGTACACGTCGGACCCGTCGTTCTGGGAGATCGTCGGCGAGCGGCTCAAGGCGGCGACAGCGGAGAAGCCGGAGGTCTCGCTCGGCGCCATCAAGACGCTGTTCTCGATCGCGCGCAACGTGCCCGGCGACCTGCGCGAGAACCTCACCAAGCCCGAACCGCGCGCAGCGGTCCAGACCTTCCTCGACATCTACTCGCGGCCGTCGCTGAACTGGGACGACATCGCCACTCTCCGCGACCGCACGTCGCTGCCGATCGTCCTCAAAGGCATCCTGCACCCCGACGACGCCCTCCTCGCCCTCGAGGCGGGGATCGACGGCATCATCGTCTCCAACCACGGCGGACGGCAGATCGACGGTTCCATCTCATCCACCGACGCCCTGGTCGACATCGTCGACGCCGTCGGCGGCCGCGCCGGGAGCAGAGCGAGCGGGCGGAAATCCGACCGCGGGATGAAGATCCTCGTCGACTCCGGCTTCTACACCGGGTCCGACGTCTTCAAAGGCCTCGCGCTAGGCGCCGACGCCGTCTGCATCGGCCGCCCGCACATGTACGGTCTCGCGCTCGACGGCACCGACGGCGCCCGCGACGCGGTCGCGAACATCATCGGCGAACTCGACCTGACGCTGGGGCTTTCGGGCCACCGCGACGTCAACGACCTCAACCGGAGCGCGCTGAAGCGGCTGGGGTGAGTGGGAGCACTCAGACCAGTGGGCGCCCCGTCCGCATCCGCCACCGGACGTCGGCCAGCAGCAGGTTGAACGGGAACTGCTTGAGCGGGCGGGGGAGGACCCGCAGCGCCCGACGGGCGATCGCGTTGTGCGCCTGGAAGACCCGATCCTGCATCGGTGACGGGTGGATGCCCATCTTGTCGCGGAACTCCTCCGGCAGGAAGCCGATCGTCATGGTCTCCGAGAACCAGCCCATCGCCAGCGCGACGGGTCTGGGCATGAAGTCCATGCGCACGATCCGCAGGAGATAGTCGCGGATGGTGTCGTCGATCTCGAGGCCCTCCACCGTCTCGGTCCAGTACTTCTGGAAGTCGGCGCGCGTGGCCGGCCACATCTCCGGGGCCATCTGCAGGGTGGTGCCCATGACGGCGCCCTGGCGGTAGGCCTCCTCGGTGATCCTCGACGGGTCGCCGAAGAAGCGCTGCGAATCCTCCCACCCGCGATAGAGGCATGCGGCCACCCAGAGCTGGAGTTTCGGGTCGAAGGCGTTGTACTTCACCGGGCTGTCGGCGTCGGACCGCACGCGGGTGTGCGCCCTGTTGACGGCCTGCCGGTACCGGCGACGGTCCTCGGCGCTGCCCATCGCGGCCACCGCGAGGTAGGCGAGCGTGGTTCGGGTGCGCTTGATCGGCACCTTGAACAGGTTGCCGGAATCGACCTTGCTCTCGAAGACGCCGTAGCCGACCGCGGGCACCGCGAGCTGCATGATCACGTTGGCCGGCCCGCCGAGGAGGGCCAGTCCGATCATGTCCAGATCGGGAACCGTCTGCTCGTCGAGCTCGGTGCGGCGCGATGCCGCGTGACTCGGTGGCGGATCGATCGCTTCGGCGGTCATCGGACTTCCCCGTTCGACAAGTGATAACGCTCGTTTCCCCTTTGATTGAACGCCGGGAGGGCCGAGGTGTCAAGATGTCTGGTGTGAGCAACTCCGATGATGCGGCGAGCCTGCGCGCCTACGGCGGCGAGTCGGGCGACGCACGCGTGGCACGACGACGCACTGCGTTGATCGACGCCGCGCTCGACATGCTCGCCGAACCGGAGCCGGGCTCGGTGACCGTCCGCGGCATCTGCGCACGAGCCGCGCTGACCCCGAGGTACTTCTACGAGAGCTTCGCCAACGCCGACGTTCTGGTCGCCGAGACCTACGACCTGATCATCGGCCAGATCGCCGAGCGTGCTCTCGCCGGCTTCGACGCGGGATCCAGTCCGCGCGGCAAAGTCGTCGGCGCCGTCGAGGCGATCGTCGACGTGATCGAGAGCGACCCGCGCAAGGGGCGCGTCATCTTCTCCGACACGCTGCGCAGCCCGGTGATCGCCGCCAAGCGCGCCGAGATGATCGCCCTCTTCACCAATCTGACCTTCCAGAGCGCACCGGCGGTGGCCAAGGTCAGCGGTGGTCAGGAGACCCTCGCCGCAGCGCATTTTCAGGTCGGCGGCCTCGGTCGAGTGCTCGCATCGTGGACCGAAGGGCTGATCGATCTGGACCGCGCCGAACTGGTCGGCATCTGCGTTCAGATGCTTCTTCCCGAGAGTCGGACCGTCGATCCGTCGGGTCCGAAGCTAAGTTAGCTGTATGACGAACTGGCGCGACTACGGCGCAAGCGACCTGCCGGTGCCGCTTGCCGCGGCGTTGGACGCCTTCGTCGAGCACGGGTACCACGGCACGTCGGTCCGCGACATCGCGGCGCGGGCGGGGCTCTCGGTCCCCGGGCTCTACCACCACTTCCCGTCCAAGCAGTCGCTCCTGCAGGGGCTGCTGGAACTGACGATGCAGGATCTCCTCCGCAGGTCGGAGGAGGCGTTGATCGAAGCGGGGGACAGTCCCGTCGACCGGTTCGACGCCGTCGTCGAATCGCTGCTGCGCTTTCACATGTACCGCCGCGAGCAGGCCTTCGTCGGCTCCACCGAACTCCGCAGCCTGGACCCCGAGTACCACGAGGTCTACATCGGGCACCGCATCAAGCAGCAGCGGATGGTCGACGACGTCGTCGCCGCGGGCGTGGCCGACGGCTCGTTCATGACCCCCGCCCCGAAAGGCGCGGCGCGCGCCGTCGCGACCATGTGCGTCGGTGTCTCCACCTGGTACCGGGTCGACGGCCCGATGAGTGCCGACGAGCTGATCAAGCAGAACCTGGAGTTCGCGCGGTCGATCGTCGACTACCGTCCCCGCTGAACGCGTCGCACCCACACGATTTCCCCGAACCCTTGACGGTCTTCGCCCGAACATGACACGCTAGCGCTGACCGAGCGCTCGTTCGGTACCGATCTTGGAGGGTTCATGGCTGTCGATCTTGCCTACAGCGCACAGGTGCAGGACCTGGTGGCGCGCACCGCGACGTTCATCGCCGACGAGGTGCTGCCCGTCGAGGAGGAGTTCGCGGGCGACATCACCGCCGCGGGCGGCGACACGATTCGGCGCGAGCTCAATGCCAAGGCCAAGGCCGCAGGCATCTTCGCGCCTCATGCGCCGGTCGAGTTCGGCGGCCTCGGGCTGAACATGTCCGACCGCGTGCCGGTCTTCGAAGCGGCGGGAGCATCGACCTTCGGTCCCATCGCACTCCACATCGGTGCACCCGACGAGGGCAACATCCACATGCTGGCGCACATCGCGACCGACGAGCAGAAGGTCAAGTACCTCGCTCCGCTCGCCGCCGGCGACGTGCGCAGCGCGTTCGCGATGACCGAACCCGCCCCCGGTGCGGGGGCCGACCCCAACGGGCTGTCGACGACGGCGGTCAAGGTGGACGGCGGCTGGAAGATCAACGGCTTCAAGCGGTTCATCACCGGCGCCGACGGTGCCGCCTTCTTCATCATCATGGCCCGCACGGTGGGGCAGCGCGGCGATCGCGGCGGAGTGACCATGTTCCTGGCCCCCGCCGAGACGGAGGGCATCGTCGTCGAACGCCACGTCCACACCACCGACAAGGCGATGATCGGCGGGCACTGCGAGGTCCGACTCACCGACGTCTTCGTCCCCGACGAGGACGTCCTGGGCGCACCGCACGAGGGCTACCGGTACGCGCAGGTCCGGCTCGGACCGGCCCGCATGACCCACGTGATGCGATGGATGGGCAGCGCGGTCCGCGCGCATCGGATCGCCGTCGACTACGTGGAGCGGCGCGAAGGCTTCGGCGGACGTCTGGCCGACCTCGGGATGATTCAGCAGATGATCGCCGACAACGAGATCGATCTCGCCGCGGCCCGTGCACTGCTGGTCCGCGCCTGCTACGAGCTCGACCTCGGCGAACACGCCTCCGATTCGACGTCCATCGCCAAGACCTTCGGCGCCGAGGCCTTCTCCCGCGTCGCCGACCGGGCGATCCAGATGTGCGGCGGACTCGGTGTCTCCGAGGACCTGCCGCTCGCCCGCCTGGCGAACGAGCTTCGACCGTTCCGCATCTACGACGGCCCGAGCGAGGTCCACCGGTGGGCCATCGCGAAACGCGCCGTCGGACGCGCTCGTCGAGCGCGTGAGGCCTGAGGGATGCGAGAGGATTCGATGAACGAACAGTCCGGGCTCACGAACGCGGATCTGCGACGACTGCTGGACTCCGCCGGTGTCGAGGTGGTCGGCGACCTGCGGATCGACCTCATCAGCGGCGGCCGATCCAATCTGACCTTCGACGTCCGCGACGACGTCCACCACTGGGTGGCGCGGCGCCCGCCGATGGGCGGCCTCACACCGTCGGCGCACGACATGAACCGCGAATGGGATGTCACCTCTGCCTTGGTCGACACCCCCGTTCCGGTGCCGCGGACCGTCGCGATCGACCGCGACGGCCAGTACATCGGCGCGCCTTGCACCGTGGTCGAGTTCGTCGACGGCCAGGTGATCCGGTCGGTCGATGATCTCGCCGCCCTCTCCGACGACGAGGTGACCGCGAGCGCGGACGCGCTCGTGAAGACCCTCGCCGACCTGCATTCCGTCGACTACACGGCCGTCGGCCTCGGCGAGTTCGGCAGGCCGGAGGGCTTCGCGGCGCGACAGGTGAAGCTGTGGGCGCGGCAGTGGGGGATCGTCAAGACCCGCGAGATGGACGACGTCGAGAGGCTCGCAGCCGCCCTCGCCGAACGAGTGCCCGAGCAGGCCCGGAGTTCGATCGTGCACGGTGACTTCCGCATCGACAACACCATCCTCGCTCCGGGCGACGCCGGTTCCGTCGCGGCCGTCGTCGACTGGGAGATGGCCGCGCTCGGCGACCCGCTCACCGACGTCGCCCTGATGTGCGTGTACCGGGAACCGGTGTTCTCCGCGGTCCTCGGCTTCGAGGCCGCGTGGACCAGCGACCGCTACCCGGATGCCGACGGCCTCGCCCAGCGGTACGTGGACGCCACCGGCGCCGACCTCGGCGACTGGGCTTTCTACCTGGGCCTGGCGAACCTGAAGCTCGGGGTGATCGCCGAGGGCATCACCCACCGCGCGCTGGCCGGCGGGTCGTCCGGATCGGCCGGTGCCGAACGTGCCGCGGAGGCCACGGGCGCCTTCATCGCGGCCGGGTTGCGCGCGATCAGCTGACGGGGCGCCCTACCGATACGAGAACAGCTCCTCGCCTGCGACGTGCGCGTGCTCGTTGAACGACACGAGGGTCATGCCGCGTCGCCCCACGAGGATCTTGGTGATCGAGGTGTTGACGAACGTGCGCGACATCGCCGGCCAGCCCTGATCGGGGACGCCCCACAGCTGCGCGATCAACTGAGTTATCGAACCGGCCGACGACACCACCAGCACGTTCTGTCCCGAACCGGCTGCCGCAGCGGCACGCTCGGCGGCGGCGCGGGTGCGCGCCGCATAGGTCGCGTAGGTCTCCGGGCCGGTGTCGGCGCCGTCGATCCACTCGCCGAGCGCCCGGGTGATGGCGTCCTGGAAGGGTTTGCCGCCCCCGCGATAGATGTCGTCGGACTCGGGGAGTTCGGGGGTCGTGTACTCGTTCCAGTCGGGGTCGACGATCGGCGTCGGCGCGTCCGGGTAGGCCTCGAGGACTCCGGCGAGGGTCGCACGCTGGCGGGGGAGGTCGCCGCAGAACGCGGCGTGGAACGACGGCACGCGGCGCGCCAGTGCCTGCCCGGCGGCTCGCGCCTGCGCGAAGCCGAGGTCAGTGAGGCCGGGGCCGCCGATGGCGGCCGCGTCGGGGCCGTAGGCGTGTGACGGCGCCTGACCGTGCCGGACGATGTACAGAACTCCCACGTCGTGCCTCTCCGCAGTGTCGCCGCCCGTGCGGGACAGGTGAATCCGGTTCGCTCGCACCACTGTTGAGGGCAGAGGCGGGCGTCACATTTCCACGCTATCGGTTGCGGTGAGCTTGCCACGCCCGAGGGTGCTTGCTAACTTCGGTAGTTATGACCAACCAGCTCTCCGCCGTCCCGGAGGTCACCTATGTGACCACCGCTCTGGGATGTCGCCTGCCGCTGGCTCGGGTCCTCTGTTGTCGTCGAATGCGCTGACCCAGCTCCGACTCACGCAGATCTGCGCGAGCCCATTCGAGCGGCGGCCCCACCGTGCGGCCACGCCCAGGCAACAGGACACCCGAATATCATGACTTCCACGCTTGACCTCCCCATTCTGTCGAAGACCGCCAAGATCGGCGCGGTTCGTCCGGCCGCCCGCGCGGCAGCCGCCACGAAGACGCGCACTCCCGCGCCCCTGCACGTGACCACCGCCAGCCTGCAGTTCTCCACCAAGGCGGCGGCCCTGGTCCTGCGCGCGGCCCGCGTCTCCGGCCCGGTGTTCCGCGACGACGCGGCCGCCATCACCGGCCTCTCCATCTCCACGGTCAACCGTCAGGTCAGCGCCCTGCTGAAGGCCGGTCTGATCCGTGAGCGTGCCGACCTGACCCCGCCCGGAGCGGTCGGTCGTCCGCGCGTGCCGTTCGAGGTCAACACCGACGGCTTCCTCACCGTCGGCATCCACATCGGCTACCAGGCCACATCGATCACCACCCACGACCTGCAGCATCGCGTCGCCGGTGCCATCTCGATCCCGACGCCGCAGGCCGCGACGCCCGAAGAGGTCGTCGCGCAGGTCGGTGCCAGCGCTCGCCGGTTCGCCGACCGCTGGGTCGGCAAACGACTCCTGTGGGCCGGTGTCGCCATCGGTGGCCGCGTGGCCGAGGGCGGCGTCGTCGACCATCCGCGTCTGGGTTGGCAGGGTGTGCCCGTCGGCCGCTTGATCGCCGAGGCGCTGGAGCTTCCGGTGTCGGTCGCGTCGCATGTCGAGGCCATGGCCGCCGCCGAGCAGGTCGTGAACCCGGGCGACCAGAACCAGAACTTCCTGTACTTCTACGCCCGCGAGATGGTCGGCATCGCCTTCAGCGTCGACGGCGCCGTGCACACCCCCGCTGCGGGTCCGCCCACCATCGGACACTTCCCGACCGGACCCACCACGCTGCTGGATCCCGACAACACCGGCCGTCTGGAGCAGACGGTCAGCGACTCGGGCATCCTCTACGCCGCACAGAAGGCCGGCGTCGACGTGCACTCGCTCGACGAACTGCGCGCCGCCGCCCGCACCGGCAACACCGTCGCCAACGCCATCCTCACCGAGCGCGGCGAGGTGCTCGGCCGCACGGTGGCGCTGATCGCGGACATCTTCAATCCCGATCATGTCATCCTGGGCGGTCAGGCCTTCACCGACTACCCGGAGGCGCTCCCGGCCGTCAGCAAGGCGCTGCGCGCCACCACGGTCATCACCCAGCGCGACGTCCGCGTCGCCCGGTCGGCGATCACCGTCCAGCAGAAGGCTGCAGGCGCCGTCGCACTCGACGCCATCTACGCCGATCCGCTGGAAGCGCTGGCTCGGACCGCCTGACTCGCGGACGCGCACTGCCCCAGCGGGTTACGCTGCTGCCATGGCTGAGCGGAACAAGTCGGGACAGCAGGGTTCTCGGCAGCAGAGCGACGATCCGGTGGGCTTGTTCGCGCGATCGCAGGAGCAGGCGCTGCGCGTCGCGAGTGAGACCCTCAACCGTGTGCGCGCCGTCGCGACCGCAGGCGGCAACGCCCCCGATGAACTGCTGAAACAGGTCGCCGAGCTCAGCAGCGCGGTCACCGGACTGGCGGGCAGTGCGACGGGACTGGCCGGCGTCGTCGCCGAGCCGATGCACGACTTCATCGTTCAGCAGCGCAAACTGGCTGAGACCATCGCGAAGTTCGCGGAGGCGCAGTCGGAGCTGTCGTTGATCGTCGCCGAGTTCGCACAGCGTCAGGCCGAGACCGTCGCCGCGCTCGAGAAGGTGACGACTCCGATGTTCGGGCTCATCGGCGTCAAGACCGACGAGTCGCGCAGCAGGTAGGGCCGTCGTTCAAACGCCCATCACGCCCTTCATCAGATACGCCATTCGGGCGGCGAACTCCGGTCGCGGTGTGCTGCGCGGGAGGCGGACGGCGTCGTTCACGATCGCCAGCGCGGCGTGCACCGCGAGGGTGGCGGACTCGGTACTGCGCGCGTCGATCTCGACCAGCAGGTGCACCCAGCGTGCCACGTAGCGACGTTGCACGGCGAGCAGCTCGGCGGCCTGCGGGTCGCCGGCGAGCACATAGGCGCTGGTGAAGCCGACGAGCAGGTCGGGCGTCGATGTCACGGCGTCGACGTAGTGGTCCACCAGGGCGGTCAGTCGCGCGGCCGGGTCGCCCGACACCGCATAGGCCGCCATCACTCCGGCTTCGAGTCGCATGGCGCTGCGTTGGCTGATGGCCACCAGGATCGCGATCTTCGACGGGAAGTGCTTGTAGACGCTGGGGCCGGTGATGCCGACGGCCGCTCCGATCTCGTCCATGCCTGCGCCCGCGAAGCCGTGCTCGCCGAACAGCCGGGCGGCGGCGTCGAGGATCTCGTCGCGGCGGGTGGGGGCGTCGTCGTGCAGGCCGAGGATCTCGTGCGGCGGGAGGGCGTCGGCGGGGTGGAGTGCGGCGGTGCGACGGACGAGTTCCAGGACAATCGCCTCGACGTCGCCGACGTTGCCGCGGACGGCGCGTCCGGCGCCGCTGCCGACCACGCTGAGGACGGCGCCGGCCAGGTACATCGACTCGCGTTCGGTGAGCTCGGGACGGTCGGCGCGGATGGCCGCCGCCCAGCGACGCAGCGCGGTCCGCGTGCGGCGGACCACCTCGGCGTTCTCGTCGGCCGAGAGATGCTGGCCGGACCACCGCCACAGTGACGTGGCGTGCGGGTTCGCGATGCACATCTCGGTGACGCTCACCGCGAGTGCCTCCGTCGGATGCTCGCTGCTCTCCAGCTGAGCGCGGTCGGTGCTCGCCTCCAACTCGTCGACGCGCGTCTGCACGGCGTCGAACAGCAGGGTCTGCTTGTCGGCGAAGTGGCGGTAGACGGTCGGGGCGCTGACCCCGGCCTTCCGCGCGATGTCCGCGACGGACACGTGGGGGTAGCCGCGCTCGGCGAACAGCAGCGTAGCTGCGTCGATGAGCTGTCGGCGACGGTCCAGTGACCGTGTGCGTCGCGTCGATCGGGTGGCTGTCATGATGAACCGACCATAGCCCAAAGGAGTTTAAAATTTAACAACTTGACCTTGAGGTATGGTCAAAGACGTTATTGCGGGTTAGCCTACGGAGTGTAAGTATTCCGGGGTACTCGATACTCGGTTCGTGTGAAAGGAACACTGGTGTCCGACGAAGCATTCATCTACGAGGCGGTCCGTACGCCCCGTGGCAAGCAGCGCGGCGGCTCGCTGCACAGCGTCAAGCCGATCGACCTCGTCTCCGGTCTGATCGACGGCCTCCTGGCCCGTCACGAAAACCTCGACCCGAAGCAGATCAACGACTTGATCCTCGGCGTCGTCTCCCCGGTCGGCGAGCAGGGCGCCGTCATCGCGCGCACCGCCGCACTGACCTCGGGCCTGGGCGAGACCGTCCCCGGCACCCAGATCAACCGCTTCTGCGCCTCGGGCCTGGAGTCGGTCAACCTGGCCGCAGCCAAGGTCAAGTCGGGCTTCGACGACCTGGTGCTGGCCGGCGGCGTCGAGTCGATGTCGCGCGTGCCGATGGGCAGCGACGGCGGCGCACTCTTCATGGACCCCGCTACCGCGTACGACAACTACATCGCCCCGCAGGGCATCGGTGCCGACCTGATCGCCACCATCGAGGGCTTCTCGCGTGACGACGTCGACGCCTACGCCGCCGAGTCGCAGCGCCGCGCGGCCGAGGCCTGGGACAAGGGCTACTTCTCGAAGTCCGTCATCCCGGTCAAGGACATCAACGGTGTCACCCTGCTCGACAACGACGAGCACCGTCGCCCCGGCACCACCGTCGAGGGCCTCGGCAAGCTGAAGCCGGCCTTCCAGGGCCTGGCCGACATGGCGGGCTTCGACGACGTCGTCATGCAGAAGTACCCGAGCGTGGAGAAGGTCAACCACGTCCACACCGGTGGTAACAGCTCCGGCATCGTCGACGGCTCCGGCCTCGTCCTGGTCGGCACCGAGGAGGCGGGCAAGCGCAACGGCCTGACCCCGCGCGGCCGCATCGTCTCCTACGGTGAGATCGGCTCCGAGCCCTCGATCATGCTCACCGGCCCCACCCCGTCGACCGAGCTCGCCCTCAAGCGCGCCGGCCTGACCATCGACGACATCGACGTCTTCGAGCTGAACGAGGCCTTCGCGGCCGTCGTCATGAAGTGGATGAAGGACCTCAACGTTCCCCACGAGAAGACCAACATCCACGGCGGCGCCATCGCACTCGGCCACCCGCTCGGCGCCACCGGTGCCATGATCCTGGGCACCGTCCTCGACGAGCTCGAGCGCACCGGCGGCCGCTACGGCCTGGCCTGCCTCTGCATCGGCGGCGGCATGGGTGTCGCGACCATCATCGAACGCCTCTGATTCGCCTCGGAACGAAGGAAAAGACTTACCTCATGACTGACAACATGATTGCGTGGGAGAAGGACGCCGACGGCGTCGTCATCCTGACGATGGACGACCCGAACCAGGGCGCCAACACGATGAACTCGCTGTTCATCGACTCGCTGGCCGCGACCGTCGACCGCCTCGAGGCCGAGAAGGACGACATAACCGGTGTCGTCGTCACCTCGGCGAAGAAGACCTTCTTCGCCGGCGGCGACCTCAAGGACATGACCAACCAGCCGAAGGACAAGACCAAGGCGGAGATCGCCGAGGAGATCACCGAGCGTTCGCGCGGCCTCAAGAAGGTCATGCGTCGCCTGGAGACCCTGGGCAAGCCGGTCGTCGCGGCCATCAACGGCGCGGCTCTCGGTGGCGGCCTGGAGATCGCGCTGCACTGCCACTACCGCGTCGCTGCCGACGTCAAGGGCAACCAGCTCGGCCTCCCCGAGGTCACCCTCGGCCTGCTCCCCGGCGGTGGCGGCGTGGTCCGCACCGTGCGCCTGCTCGGCTTCCAGCAGGCACTCATGGGCGTCCTGCTGCAGGGCCCGCGTCTGAAGCCGGCCAAGGCCAAGGAGATGGGCCTCATCAACGAGGTCGTCGGCACCGTCGACGAGCTGCTCCCGGCCGCCAAGGCCTGGATCGCCGCCAACCCGGAGGCGCAGCAGCCGTTCGACGTCAAGGGCTACAAGCTGCCCGGCGGCGCCGTCACCAACCCGGCCGTGGCCGCCAACCTGCCCGCCTTCCCGGCACTGCTGCGCAAGCAGATCAAGGGCACCAACATGCCGGCACCGCGCGCCATCCTGGCCGCTGCCATCGAGGGCGCGTACGTCGACGTCGACACCGCCGACGAGGTCGAGACCCGCTACTTCGTGTCGCTGGTCACCGGCCAGGTGGCGCAGAACATGATCAAGGCGTTCTTCTTCGACCTGAACCACATCAACGGCGGCGGCTCGCGTCCCGACGGTTTCGAGAAGTACCAGGCCAAGAAGGTCGGCGTCATCGGCGCAGGCATGATGGGCGCTGCCATCGCATACGTCTCGGCCAAGGCCGGCATCGAGGTCGTCCTCAAGGACATCGACATCGAGGCCGCCAAGCGCGGCAAGGGTTACTCGGAGAAGCTCGAGGAGAAGGCGCTCTCGCGCGGCAAGACCACGCAGGAGAAGAGCGACGCTCTGCTCGCCCGCATCACCCCGACCGTCGACCCGAAGGACTTCGCGGGCGTCGACTTCGTGATCGAGGCCGCTTTCGAGTCGGTCGAGGTTAAGGAGAAGGTCTTCCAGGAGATCCAGGACATCGTCGAGCCGAACGCAGTTCTCGGCTCCAACACGTCGACTCTGCCGATCACCATCCTGGCCGAGGGCGTCAACCGTCCCGAGGACTTCATCGGCATCCACTTCTTCTCGCCCGTCGACAAGATGCCGCTGGTGGAGATCATCTGCGGTGAGAAGACCAGCGACGAGGTCCTCGCCAAGGTCATCGACTACACCCTGCAGATCCGCAAGACCCCGATCGTCGTCAACGACAGCCGCGGCTTCTTCACCTCGCGCGTCATCGGCACCTTCATCAACGAGGCCGTCGCGGCCGTCGGTGAAGGCGTCGAGCCGGCGTTCATCGAGCACGCGGGCAGCCAGGCCGGATACCCGGCCCCGCCGCTGCAGCTGATGGACGAGCTGACGCTGACCCTGCCGCAGAAGATCCGCAAGGAGACCGAGGACGCGATCCGCGCCGCCGGTCAGGAGCCGCCGCAGCACGGTTCGTACGCGGTCATCGACAAGATGGTCGAGCTGGGTCGCACCGCCAAGAAGGACGGCGCGGGCTTCTACGACTACGTCGACGGCAAGCGCGGCCTCATCTGGCCGGGCGTCCGCG
Organism: Gordonia phthalatica; assembly: GCF_001305675.1. Taxonomy (NCBI): domain Bacteria; kingdom Bacillati; phylum Actinomycetota; class Actinomycetes; order Mycobacteriales; family Gordoniaceae; genus Gordonia; species Gordonia phthalatica. The sequence continues at coordinate 4,175,013 of NZ_CP011853.1, read as the reverse complement.
AGAACTTCAACTCGGGCTCCACCGAGATCCCGTTCGAGGACATGAAGGAGCGCATGCTCTTCGCCGAGGCCCTCGAGACCGTGAAGTGCTTCGACGAGGGTGTGCTCACCTCCGTCGAGGACGCCAACATCGGTTCGATCTTCGGTATCGGCTTCCCGGCCTGGACCGGCGGCGTCGTCCAGTACATCAACCAGTACGAGGGCGGCCTGAAGGGCTTCGTCGCGCGTTCGCGCGACCTGGCCTCGAAGTACGGCGCTCACTTCGAGCCGCCGGCCTCGCTGGTCGAGAAGGCCGAGGCGGGCGTGGAGAAGCTGACGAACGAGAACCTCGTCAAGAAGTGATCTGACTCTGCTGTTCGACTGACAAGCCCCGATGGACCGAAAGGTTCGTCGGGGCTTGCTGGTTAGATGAGGCAGTGGATGTGAGTTCTGTCGGTTTGGTTGAGGTCCTCGCGCGCGGTCCGTTGCCGTCGGCGCAGGTGCTGCGGATGGTGGACGATCTCGCAGGCGCCCTGGACGAGGGCGCGGCGCGGGGGCGGGCTCACGGGACGTTGAGCCCTGCCACGGTTCGATTGAACGATGGCCGCGCCGTTCTGGCCGACGTCGACGGCGCCCCGGTGGACCTGGACGCGACCGTCGTGGTCGGCGCGGCGGAGCAGCCGGCAGCGGTGACCTTCGATTCGGTCAGTTTCTCGACGCCGGAGCAGTTGCGTGGCGGCAGCGCCGACCCGCGGTCGGACCAGTACTCGCTGGCGTGCGTGGCTTTTGCGGCGCTGACCGGGACGCAGCCGTACAACGGGATCACGCCGGCGTCGATCGCGATCGCACACGCGCAGGACCGGATTCCCGCGGCGAGTGGTCGGCGGCGCGAGTTGTCGCCCGCTGTGGATCAGGTGTTCTTCCAGGCGCTCGCGAAGGACCCGACCCAGCGATTTTCGTCGAGTCTTGCTTTCGCTGCCGCCCTGCGGCAGGCGGTGGAGCGGGGGACGGCGCAACCGGTGCCGATGGCACCGCCCGCGATGGTGCCGCAGCCGGTGGGAGGTTTTCCTCCCGGCTTTCCGCCGCCGCAGCTCCCGGACCATCGGGGACGGTCGGCGAGCCTCACGGCGGTGCTCGTCGTCGATGCGGTGGTGGCGGTGGTGCTTCTCGCCCTCGCCTTCGCGCCGCCGACCATGTGGGGTGGCCGCTTCTGGCTGCCGACCGGCCACAGCGGTGTGCCGATGTCGAGGTTCGTGAGCCAGCCCGGGACGGCGACAGTGATTGCGGGCACGGTTCTCCTGGTTTCCGCGGTCGTGGCGATCGTCGCGCGGAGATCGAGAGGACCCGCCGTCGTCACCGGCCTCGCGGCTCTCGCGGGTGTGGTGCTCATGTCGCTGTGGTACGCCATCGGGTATTCGAAACTCACCGAATTGGGCATGATCCGTTGGTGGTTGACGCCGATGACGATCTCCCTTCTGGCAGCGGTTCTCGTCGCAGGAGTCGTGACGCTCGTCGTCGCGGCCGTCTCGCGTCCAGCCTCCAGCGCAGCGGACGACGAGGTGTCGGGCGCAGTCGTCCACGGTGCTCCGGCTGCGCACGGCGGCGTCGAAGGCCTCGAGCTCACGACCAAGTTCTTCCCCCTGGGCTTCTTCTTCTACTTTCTGAAGCCGGTGGTGGAAGTGGACGGGCAGCGCGTGTCCGCCGCGTGGGGCGCGAACCGGATCCCGCTGGCTCCCGGACAACATCACGTGCACGTTCACGTGCCGTATCTGGTGCCGTCGAAGGTGGGCCGGGCCGATGCGACCGTGTCCATCGCGCCGGGATCGACGGTGGCACTGGAGTATTGCGCGCCCGCATGGGCTTTCAGCGACGGTGCGATGGGGCCCGCTCCGCAGCAGTACACCGGCATGGGACTCATGCTGGTGATGCTGCTGGTGCCCTTCCTGTTCCTGATCCCGCTGTTCGCGCTGACACTGGCGATGTGACGCTGCGCGGGTCTTCTCTCCACCGTTGATCGGGCCCCGCAGCGGGGCCCGATCAACGGTGGACGCATTCGGTACTCGTCCTGTGGATGAAATCCGCCGCGATGCCGGAGCCTGTGGATTGCGTGCTGGCCGCCGCGGCACGGTCGGGCCATGATGGCCGGACCGGACAGGGGGAGGTACGGGATGTCACGCAGACACAGCGGACGGAAACGGGACGACGAGACGGAGCGCTGCAGGCTGGCCACGAAGGCGGCAGCGGAGCTCCCGGTGTGGAACTGGTGGCTGTGGGCGGAGTCGAAGCCATCGGATGCAGCCGAACGCCTGGCCGGATCGGTGCGATGGACGCGGTGGCTTCTCGCCGCGACTGTGCGACGAGGAGATTCTGGAGGCCGCCGGTGAGGTGCGCGCCGCGCTCGGATGGTTGAGCGATGCACTCCGTCAGCGGGATGCCGCACCGATGACCCTGGTGACCGTGCCGACGCTGCTGCGCACCGTCGCGGATTGTGAACGGGCGATCGGGACGGCGGAAGAGGAGTTGTTGCGCAATATCCAGGACGCCGGTGAGGCGGCGGACCTCATTGAGTGCCGACTTCGATGACGGCCCAGACATGGGTCGCGCTCGTCGTCGGACTGCTCGCCACCGCAGGTGTCGTCGGGACGCTGTGGCAACGACAGCGGTCGGAGGCGACCGACCGATTCCATCGACTGCAGCACGAGGCTCGCGTCGAGTGGTGGAAGCGTTATCAGTGGGCGGTGGAGCAGTCGGACAGTCGGAGCCCCAAGGCTCAGTAGCGAGGATATGCGCTGCTCTTCTCCCTTTCGACGTCGACGTTGATCACTCCGAGCGAGATCGAGATCATCGAGGCGACGAGTACGATGGTCGGTGAACCTGAGGCACCTGACGGGAGGCGGCACTGATGACTCGATCGGAGGAGAGTGCCGAAGCGCGGCGAAAGGCCGCCTACCGGCTCGCCGGTGACACACCGCGTGCGAGACGTTACGCAGCGATGGCCTTGATGACCGCGCAGCGGCGACTCGGCAAGGAGCCGGATCAATGGGTGATCGACGTCGCGGAAGGGCGCCTGCCGGCGTAGGCCACCGCTTCGCCTACTCGGTCGGCTGAGTGAGCGGGCCGATCGGCTCGACCGTCGGCCGCTTCGGCAGACGGCCGTCGCCGAGTGACCGGCCGCGCATCTTGCGGACGATCCAGGGCGTGAACCACTGTGCCAACCAGCGGGCGTCGTCGACGACGTGAGTCGCGAGGCCCGGTTCGGGTAGCGGTGGGAGGCCGTCGCCCCAGTCTGCGGACGATTCGGGAAGCCCGAGCGCAAAAGCGGCGCCGGCCGCGAACCGTGCGTGGCCCGACGGTGATGCGTGCAGGCGGTCGGACGACCACGACCGTCGGTCGCGGAGGACCGGGGCCGCGTACAGGTCGACGAGGACGAAACCGTAGTCGCGGGCGAAGTCGCGCATCATTCCGTTCATGTCCAGTAGGCGATCCTGGAAGATCCGGCCCAGGGGATTGATCTCCGAGATGTCGGGGAACGTCGAGACGATGGTCGTCGCGCCCGATTCGGCGAGGGCCCGGTAGATGCGGTCGAGGTCGTCGTGCACGGCGTCGAGATCGGCCCGCCCGATGACATCGTTCATGCCGAGCGGCGCGGCGATCAGGTCGGGTGACAGGGCGAGCGCCGGTTCCAACTGCTCTTCGAGCACGTTGCGGGTGTTCTTGCCTCGGATCGCGAGGTTGGCGTAGCCGAAGTCGGGGTCGTCCGACGCCAGTCGTTCGGCGAGGCGGTCGGCCCAGCCCCGGTAGCCGTGTTCGTCGTCTCCGTCGCCGATGCCCTCCGTCTGCGAGTCGCCGATCGCGACGAATCGTGAGTAACGCATGGAAGTGATTATAGGACGCGCCCAGACGACGCTGTGACCTGCGACTCTGTACAAATCAACTCAAATGTATAGACAAGAGACTTACAACGGTCTACTGTCAAGTTCAGCAAGAGCTCGCCGGACTAGGAGGACTGACATGGCGAACCCCACGATCGACGAAGGCACGGCCGTCCCGGCTGCGGAATGGCGTGACAAGAAGCGCCACCTGTGGCTGCTCGGCCTGGTTCCGCCCACCGCGGTCTTCCTCGCGGCCGGCTTCGTCGCACTGTTCAACTGGGCGTCCGATCAACTCGACGCCGGCTGGCTCGCCACCGTCTCGCCGGTGTGGTGGTGGATCGGTCCGATCCTGATCTATGTCCTGCTGCCGATCCTCGACATCTTCTTCGGGCCCGACGGGCAGAACCCGCCCGAGGAGCTGATGGAGCAGCTCGAGAACGACAAGTACTACCGCTACTGCACCTACGTGTACATCCCGTTCCAGATGCTCAGCATCGTCTTCGCCTGCTACCTCTGGACGGCGAGCGACCTCAGCTGGCTCGGGATCGAGGGCGGCCTCGGCCTGGCTTCGAAGATCGGCCTGGCCTTCTCGATCGGTGCCATGGGCGGCATCGGCATCAACACCGCCCACGAACTGGGCCACAAGAAGGTCTCCCTGGAACGCTGGCTCTCGAAGATCACCCTCGCGCAGACCTTCTACGGTCACTTCTACATCGAGCACAACCGCGGCCACCACGTCCGCGTCGCGACCCCGGAGGATCCGGCGAGCTCGCGGTTCGGTGAGAACTTCTGGACGTTCCTGCCGCGCAGCGTGTACGGCAGCCTCAAGTCCGCGTGGGAGCTGGAGGCCACTCGCCTCAAGCGCCAGGACAAGTCGGTCTTCCATCCGAGCAACGACGTCCTCAACGCGTGGGCCATGTCGATCGTCCTGTGGGGCGCGCTGACCGCGATCTTCGGCTGGCAGATCCTGCCCTTCGTCGCCATCCAGGCCGTCTACGGCTTCTCGCTCCTGGAGACCGTCAACTACCTCGAGCACTACGGTCTGTTGCGGCAGAAGAACGAGCGCGGCCGTTACGTCCGCTGCACCCCGCAGCACAGCTGGAACAGCGACCACATCTGCACCAACATCTTCCTGTACCACCTGCAGCGCCACAGCGACCATCACGCCAACCCGACGCGTCGCTACCAGACGCTCCGCAGCTTCGACGAGGCGCCGAACCTGCCCAGCGGTTACGCCAGCATGATCACCCTCGCCTACTTCCCGCCGATCTGGCGCAAGGTGATGGACCACCGCGTCCTCGACCACTACGACGGCGACCTCAGCAAGATCAACATCCAACCCGGCAAGGAGGCCAAGGTGATGGCGAAGTACGGAAAGGTCTCGGCATGAGCGCCTACAAGTGCGAGGTCTGCGACTACATCTACGACGAGGCCAAGGGCGCACCGCGCGAAGGCTTCCCGGCAGGCACCCCGTTCAGTGCCATCCCCGACGACTGGACCTGCCCCGACTGCGGGGTTCGCGACAAGGTCGACTTCGAATTGATTGGAGAATGACATGAACTTCAAACTCTTCCGCTGCGAGCAGTGCGGCTTCGAGTATGACGAGGCCGAGGGCTGGCCCGAGGACGGCATCGAGCCCGGCACCCGCTGGGACGACATCCCCGACGACTGGAGCTGCCCCGACTGCGGCGCCGCCAAGGCCGACTTCACGATGGTCGAGGTCGCCCGCTCATGAGCACGCAGACCGGACCCGGCGTCGTCATCGTCGGAGCAGGCACCGCCGGCGTCACCGCGGCGGCCACGCTGCGGGCCGAGGGGTACGACGGACCTGTGACGCTGATCGGCGCCGAGCCCGGTCTGCCGTACCGCCGCACGGCCCTCTCCAAGGACCTCCTGGCGGCCGACCTCACCGAAGGTCGGATCTCCCTGCAGAAGCCGGATTTCTGGGAGACCAAGCAGATCGACGTCCGCGGCGGTGTCCGCGTCGCCGACATCGACGCCGACGCGCAGACGGTCACCCTCGACGACGGCTCCACCATCACCTACCGGGCACTGATCCTCGCGACCGGCGGGCAGCCGATTCGACCGGGCTGGCTCGACCCGTCGGTCCCGACCCTCCGCACCCGCGAGGACGCGTTCGCGATCCGTGACGACCTCAACCAGTCGCAGCGGCTCGTCGTCATCGGCGGTGGCCTCATCGGGCTGGAGTTGGCCGCCTCGGCCGCCGCCCACGGCATGAACGCGACGGTCGTCGAGGCGTCCGACCGCGTTGTCGGACGCGTGGTGCCGCAGGCGGTCTCCGACTACCTGGCACAGCTCCACCTGGACAACGGCGTGTGGCTGCGCACCTCGTCGGCGGCCGACTCGGCGAACGCGCGCCGCGTCCAACTGGCCGACGGCGCCCAGCTGGTCGGCACCGTCGTCGCGGCGATTGGCGCGCGACCGGATACGGCTCTGGCCGAGGCGGCGGGCGCGGAGGTCTGCGCGCACGGCGTCGTCGTGAACGCATCCCTCGCCACCGGAGTCCCCGGCGTCTACGCCGCGGGTGACGTGGCCGCCCTGCCCGACCTCCGCACCGGGGAGCCCTGCCGCGGCGAGCACTGGTTCGGTGCCACCGACCAGGGGAAGGCCGTGGCGAAGTCGGTCCTCGCCGACTTCGCCGGAACGCCCGCGCCGTCGTTCACCGAGGTTCCGCGCGCCTGGACCATCCAGTACGGCGTCAACGTGCAGATGGTCGGCTGGCCCACCGCGTCCGACGACGTCCGTGTGGAGGGCTCCCTCGCCGACGGCGATGCGCTGGTCACCACGCACGGCGACGACGGCTCCGTGATCGGTGCGGTGGCCGTCGGACGTGCGGCCGCGGCTCGTGAGTGCCGCTCGCAAATCGCGACGGCGCTAGGCTCGAGAGTGTGAGCGCCCCGACCACCGCCCGGCCGACCAGTTTCGCCGAGGCCAGCAAGCACCTGTTGCGCTGCACGCTGCTCGACGGTCTGCGCACCCTGCTCCGGGAGAAGGACTGGGCACGCGTGACCATGGCCGACGTCGCCCGTCAGGCAGGCGTCAGCAGGCAGACCGTCTACAACGAGTTCTCTTCGCGCGCAGGACTCTCGCAGGCGTATGCGCTGCGGCTGGCCGACGAGTTCACCGCGGAGATCGCGGGCGCCGTCGACGAGAACGTCGACGACGTCGAAGGCGCCCTCCGCTCCGGATTCACCCGCTTCTTCGCCGGTGCCGCCGACGATCCGCTGATCCAGTCGCTGCTCTCGGGTGAGGCGAAGCCCGACCTGCTCAAACTCATCACCACCGACGCTGCACCCATCATCACCTCGGCCAGCGCCAACCTGGAGGTGATGCTCGTCGAATCGTGGATCGCGGTCGACGAGGCCACGGCCGGGCGCATCGCGCGGATGATCGCCCGCATGGCACTCAGCTACGTCGCGATGCCGCCGGGCGCGGACGGCGACTCCGACGTGGCCGACGACCTCGCCTCCGTGCTGGCCCCCGCGGTCATCGCCGCCCGCGCCTGATCTGTCAGCGGGTCAGGAACGCGCGGACCGTCGCCTCGAAGGCGTCCTTCGCCTCGATCATCACCCAGTGACCCGACTTCGGGAAGATGTGCAGCTCGGCGTCCGGGATCAGTCGCATCGGCGCGAGCGACATGTCCGGCGGGCTGACGCGGTCGTCGCGCCCCCACGTCAGCAGAGTCGGGCACTTCACCTTGTGCATCATCGCCCAGTAGGGCGGGGTGTCGGAGTTCGCCATGAACTGCTGCATCATCGCGAAGGCCTTGGAGCCGTACATCATGGCGGCGGTCTTCTGCGCGGCCGGATCGTTCGCGGCCTCCCAGCGTTCCTCGATGAGTTCGTCGGTGATGACGGCGGGGTCGTAGACCATCGAGTTGAGCCAGCGCAGCAGCTTGTCGCGGTCGGGGGAGTCGGTGAACTCCTGCAGGAGGCGGATGCCCTCCGACGGGCTGGAGCTGAACAGGTTGGGGCCCACGCCGCCGATCGTCACCAACTTCTCGACGCGGTCGGGGTGCTTGATCGCCAGGTTGATGCCGACGACGCCGCCCATCGAGTTGCCGATCATCGCGGCCGACGGGATTTTCAGGGCGTCCATGAAGCGGATCACCGAGGCTCCCGCCGTGAGGACGGGATGGCCTTCGACGGGGTCGGAGACGCCGAAGCCCGGGAACTCGATGATGTAGGTGTGATGGGTCTGCGCGAAGAACTCGAGGTTGCCGCGGAAGTTGCGCCAGCCGTTGACGCCCGGTCCCGAGCCGTGCAGGAGCAGCAGGACGGCGTCGTTCTGTGCGCCTGCCTCGTGGTAGCGAATGACTCCCTGGTCCGTGGTGATCTCGCGTCTGGTTGCCTCGTAGGTAACGTCCATGCCCACCACGATAGAACGTGTTCTAGTTTCTGGACAGTCCCGCGCAATTCTGTGGTGAGTACGGCGGTTTTGTCGTTGATGCGCCGCGACGAGTTCGGAACGTCACATCTTTCGGTGTGGACGATATATGCGCAGGTCGTGATGGGTGAGGAGGCGGTGGTCGGGTCGTCCCCCAGGTGAATCACAGGAAACCGATAGGGGCGAAGACGGCTGCCGGGGTGGACAATTGACCTGTGGCGACTGGTGCCGCCGAGATCACTAGGGAGAACAGTGAGTCGTTCGAAGATCACCGCATTGGTGTCGTGTCTGTTCGCCGTGGCATTGGTGCTCACGGCCTGCTCGGGCGGCGATGACGCCGTTCCACCCGCTCCGCTCGCGACGATCGCCGTTCCGGTCGCGAACGGCACCGCGATCAACCCGACGACACCGATCGTCGTCGACGCCCACGGCGGAACGCTGACATCTGTCGCCGTCACCAACGCCGAGGGCAAAGAGGTGAAGGCCAAGGCCGGTGACAAGGGCAAGACCTGGTCGACCGCCGAGGACCTCGGCTACGGCGGCACGTACACCGTCAAGGCGACCGCGGTGAACAAGGACAAGGTGCCGACCGTCAAGACCTTCACCGTCACCACCATTGCGCCGGCGTCCACCGCCTACGCGAACGTGATCCCGGCGCCGGACGTGGTGAGCGGCGTCGGCATCGGTGTCGGACAACCGATGGTCTTCCAGTTCACCGCACCGGTGAGCAACAAGTCGGAGGTGTTGAAGCACCTCAAGATCACGACCACTCCCGCGCAGCCGGGCGCCTGGTACTGGATCGACGATCAGAACATCCACTACCGCGGTCCGGACTACTGGAAGCCGGGCACCAAGATCCACATCGAGGCCGACATCTACGGCGTCGATCTGGGCGACGGCGTCTACGGCGCCGAGGACACCGCGATGGACTACACCGTCCACGACTCGTGGATCGCGAAGGCCGACGGCGCCACCGAGCTGCTGACCGTCTTCCACAACGGGCAGCAGGTCCGACAGATGCCGATGAGCCTCGGTGAGCCCAACAACCCGTCGCACAACGGCCCGCACGTGATCTCCGAGAAGGCGGCGCAGACCATCATGGACTCCTGCACGTACGGCGTCTGCCAGGGCGATCCCGGCTATTACCGCGAGACGGTCTACAACGACCTCCGCATCTCCAACGACGGCGAATTCGTCCACTCCGCGCCCTGGTCGGTGGGCCAGCAGGGCGCGGCGAACGTCTCGCACGGTTGCGTCAATCTGAGCCCGGCCGACTCGCAGTGGATGTTCGACAACTTCGGCCTCGGCGACGTCGTCGAGATCACCAACTCCGGCGGCCCGCCGCTGCCGGTCTGGGACACCTACGGCGACTGGGAGCTGAGCTGGGCGCAGTGGCAGGCCGGCGCGGCCAAGTGATCCGCGTCGTCTCGCACTACCAACGCGTATAGCAACCGACCTTCGTCGACACGCCGTGAAAGCGGGGCGACACGCGGTGGCCGTGCGAGGTCAGCCGCCCAGCGACGCGCGATCCTCCTCTCCGAACGTGTCCTCCAGGGTCGCGGGGGAGTAGTCGACGTCGATGTCCTCGACGGCACGACCGCGAGCGGACTCGATCGCACCGAGTCGGCGCTGGGCGCGATCGGCGGCGTAGGTCGCGAAGACCGAGTTGTCGACCCCGAACGGGGACACGGGGAACCGCTCCTGGACCCAGGTGATCATCCCGAGCGCCAAGGGCAGGAGTTCGCCCATCCGCTCGGTGACCGCGTCCCACAGGGTGTCGTCGGCGGCGACGTGCCGTCGGCAGGTGAACGTGCCCCACGCCATGTGCCTGCGTTCGTCGTCGGCGATGTGACCGATCAACTGCTGCATTCCGGGGAGGATGCCGCGCTCCACACAGATCACGTTCCACGCGTAGTAGCCGGTCAACGCCAGGCTGCCCTCAATGACGTGGTTGTAGGTGACGCTGGCTCGGATCTGATTCCGGGGCGACGGATCGGTCTGCAGGACTCGCAGCGAGTTCGGCAGCTGCTCGTAGAACAGCTCCCGGTAGTACGGATTCTCCGCGACGTACGGGTGCAGGTCGTCAGTCAGCCCGACGGCGTCCATCCACAGCCGGAAGCCCTGCGCGTGCTTGGCCTCCTCGTAGCAGAACTGCGACAGGTACATCTCGTCGCCGAAGCGGTGCTCGGACGCCATAGCCGCCATGAACGGTTGGATGTCCTGGGTGACGGCCTCCTCGCCCGCCACGAACTGTGAGACCAGGTAGGTGGCGTTGCGGCGCTGATCGTCGGTGAGGCCCGCCCAGTCGGCGGCGTCGCGGGAGAAGTCGATGTCCGCTGGATTCCAGACCTTGGCGTTGCCCTTGGTGAAGAGCTTCAGCGGGAACGAGTCCCAGTTCATCCCTCCCCTCTGCAGCGTGGTGAAGCCTTGCCTGGCAGTCGAGTTCGAGGATGCGGTCACGGTGAGTCACTTCCGAGGGTTGAGTCCGGCTCGTGATGGTGACGCTAGTCCCTCGCGGTTGCGCGGGAGCAGGATTCGGCCGCGGCGACCCGGTTACGCGGGGCGCGGGAACGCGGCGTTGTGGAGGAGCTCGACGCGGTCGACGCCGATGTGCTCGGCGAGGACCTGCGTGACGGTCTCGCTGACATCCGTGCGAGTGACGTCGGTGTAGGCGACGCCGAGCTGGATCGCCGGCGGCTCCGGCGCGCACGACAGTGCGACGGTCCCGTCGGGCAGCCGGTCGAGCACGGGCACCAGCATGGTGCCCACGCCGACCCGGACGGCTTCGAGTCCGGTGGCGAGGTCGTTGACCTCGGCGGCGAGGTGCCAGCGGCGACCGATGGCGCTGAACGCGTCGAAACTGGGCTGGCGTAGGGTGCACGGAGGGGAGAACGAGACGATGGGGACCGAGGCGTCGGCGGGCGGCTGCTCGGCGGTCGACGACCACAGCCACCGCAGGCGGAAGCCGTCGGTGCGCGCCGTCAGCTCGGGCGCGACCCGGGAGGTGACGGCGACGTCGACCTGCGCGTCGTCGAGCATGGATCGGACCGTCGCGTTCCGGTCCAGGTGGAAGCGGACCTCTCGATCGGGGAAGCGCTCTCGCAGCCGGCTCATCACGATCGGCAGCACCACCGCCGCGCTGTTCTGGGCCGCGCCGATCACCACCGCGCCGTCGGAGCGGTTGTCGAAGCGGGCGACGGCGGCGTCGTGTGCGGACAGGATCGCCCGAGCATGCGAGAGGAGTTCCTCGCCCTCGGCGGTGAAGGCGATGCGTCGGCCGTTGCGGCTGACGAGCGGAACTCCGGCCTCCCGCTCCAGCTTCCGGAGATGTTGGCTCACCGCCGACTGGGTGATGAGCAGGGACTCGGCGGCACGATGCACGCCGCCGGTGCTCGCGACCGCGGCGAGCGAGCGCAGCGGGGTGATGTCGAACGTGCGCGTCATGCTGAACAGGGTAGCGCCGATCGACGCCGTTCACTTATCGTTCATGTGCGGATGGCGACGATCGTGCCGGCATCGTCCTGGGGTTTCCTGGTGCCGTGCCGTATTTCGATAAGAATCTGTAATCAATGAGTGAACGAAAAGTCGTTGGACGCGAATGCGGTCGCGGTCCGACGATGAGACTCGTGAAACTGTCATTCCCGCTCGGTGCCTCGACCGCCTTCTTCTACGCTCTCGGCTACCCGGTGGGTGCGCTCGCCGTCCAGGGCGCGACTCCCGGCACCGTGCTGGTGAGCCGGTTCATCGCGTCGGTGGCGATCCTGCTGGTGATCGTGCGGGTCCGACGACTCGAGTGGCCGCGCGGTGTGCAGGCGTGGCATGCGGTCGTCGTGGGCTTCCTGTCGCAGGGCTTGCAGTTCGTCGGCTGCTACCAGGCGATGTACGTCGGCGTCTCGCCGGTCCTCGTGGCCCTGGTGATCGCGATGAACCCGGTGGTCACGGCCGCGGCGGCGTCGTTGATGCTGCGCGAACGGCTGTCGCTGCGGCGTATGGTCGCCGTCGTCCTGGCGCTCGTCGCGGTGTGCGCGGCGTTCGCCGGCCGGGTGATCGAGGTCGGGCACGTCGACGCCGCCGTCGGCTGGGTTGTGATGGCAGTGGTCGGTCTCGCCGTCGGCGGCGTCTACCAGCAGCGGTTCCTGACCCAGGGGCATCCGATCGCGGTCAACACCATCGGCGTCGCGGTGGCGCTGGTGCCGTCGGTGGCCTTCGCCGCCGCCACGCCGCAGCACGTCACCGATCCGACCAAGGCCTTCTGGGCCGTCGCGATCCTGGTGGTCGCGAACTCGGTGATCGCCGCAAGTCTCTACCTGGCCGCGATCAAACAGGCGGGCGCCGCCGCGGTGTCGCTGCTGTTCGGCGTCATCCCGTCGATCGCCGCCCTGCTGACCTGGTCTCTGATGGGCGAACGGCCCGACGTCGGTGTCGTGATCGGGCTGCTCGTCGGAGCGGTGGCCTGCTTCATCGGAAACGATGCGCGGACGTCACCACGCGGCCGCGAATCGGCGGTCCGGGTCGACGTCGGCCGCGATGGAGCGGAGCCGGTCGACGACGTCGCGCGGCCAGATCCGGTGCGGGTCTCCGGGAGCGACGACGCGGTCGGGGAAGTTGGCCTGTGCGCCGATCGACCAGGGCTGCAGTGAGTGCATCAGGGCGCCGCCGACGGCGTCGACCGCCTGCCGCAGCGGAGGCGGGTAGGGGCCGATCGCGCAGGCCAGGAACGGTGCTCCCCGCCCCGACACCGCGTTGGGGATCGAGGGTTCCTCGCCGAGGGCCCCGCCCAGCAGTCGGAACTCGGCCAGCACCAGCGGCACGTCGGCACCGGGGCCCGCGATCTGCAGCATCGCGTCGACCGTGTCCGGAGTCAGTTCGCTGAGCAGACAGCCGCTGTCCCACGCGGGCATCGGGTCGGTCGGATCCTGATGGACGGAGTCGATCAGGGTGTACGGCATGCGGCAGACCAGGTCGGCGATCGGCGTCGCGGCGGCTCGCATCGGTGCGAGGAGTCGTGCACCTGTGTCGTCATCGCCGACATGCACGTACCGCAGGTGCACGCTGAGCCGACCGCGCAGCGGCGGCGGAACCGGATCGATGTCGGGGAGGCGGAGCAGCGAGATCGACGTCGTGGTGCTGGCCGGGAGGGTGGGCGCCCATTCGCGGAAGGCATGCATCACGGTCGGTGCGTCGTCGCCGGGGAAGAAGATCGCGCCTCCGTACACGTCGGCGACGGGCACGAGGCCGACGGTCATCTCGGTGACGACACCGAGGGGGTGCTTGCCGCCGCGCATGGCCCAGAACAGGTCGGGCTCGCGGTCGGCGTCGACGAACCGCAGGTCGCCGTCGGCGTCGACCATCGTCAGGCTCTGCACGTGGTCGGCGGCGAAGCCGAAGGTCCGCGCCATCGGACCCATGCCGCCGCCGAGGCAGTAGCCGACCACGCCCACGTCCGACGACGACCCGTTCAGCGGTGCCAGTCCGTAGGGCGCCGCTGCGGCGATCACCTCGCGCCAGCGGGCGCCGGCTCCGACGGTCGCGGTACGGCGGTCGGGGTCGATCCGCACGGTGTCGAGTGCCGCCGTGTTGATCAGCAGTCCGCCGTCCACGGGGCGCGCAGCGCCGTGGCCCGTCGCGTGCACCGAGACGGGCAGTCCGTGTTCGGCGGCGTACCGGACGGCCGCGCGGATATCGGCGAGCGATGCCGCGGCGACCGCGAGCTCCGGGGCGGGGACTGCCGCGACGTTGAACGCCGCGCAGGCCGCGTCGTACTCCGGGGTGCCCACCCGGTGCGAGGTCCGGGGCGAGCGGGTTCCGGGCAGATGCAGTTCGGACTCGCGCGGGCCGGGCGTCCACGGCGGGACCACGCGAACCAGGTGGTCCCGGATGAGGAACTTCTCGGCGAGGGCGGCGGGGATGTTCCGGAACGGCCCGGTCTGCGTCCGGTGCTCGGACTGTTGGGCATCAGTGGGTGGGAACGACCATGGACCACGTACGAGATCGCGAAGCAGGCGAGGCGGTCGGTGCGGTGGGTGTGGCCGCGCGCTGAGCGGCTGATGTACGACATTCCGAAGAAGCTGGTGGAGCAGGGCTACGCCGTCGCCACGCCCGCGAGCACGGGCAACCGGCGCAGCATGCAGTATTCGATCACCGACGCAGGCCGGCGCGCGCTGCGCGAGTGGCTCGACACCGAAGGGGCGGGTCGGCGCTTCGACGTCGAACAGTTGATCAGGGTCTTCTACGCGGAGCAGGGCGACGTGGAGCAGTTGCGGCGGAACATCGAGCGCATCGGCGAGCAGGCGGCGGCGTCGCGCCGGGATCTCGGCCAGGTGGCGGGCGACGCGGAGGAGACGGCGATGCCCGGACGCGCTGCGGTCAACGCACTCAGCATCAAGCTCGTCGCCGACCTCACCGAGACGATCGAGAATTGGGCGGCCTGGGCGCGCACCGAGGTCGGCGGCTGGGACGCGACCGACACCGAGTGGCCGGAGGCGGACGCGATCTTCGCCGAGGTCGTCAGGCGCGGGGCCGAGTAGCGGGTGTCTCCGCCGTCGCCGAGGGGAGTCCGGGATCCGGCCTGCCGGGCCACCAGATCCGCGGCCCGATGTCGAGCGTCAGCGCGGGGACCAGCAGCGACCGCACGATCAAGGTGTCGACCAGGACGCCGAAGGCGACGAGGAAGGCGACCTGCGCAAGAAACATCAGCGGGATCACCGCGAGTGCGCTGAACGTGGCGGCGAGGACCAGGCCCGCGGCGCTGATCACGCCGCCGGTACTGGTGAGGGCGCGGAGCATGCCCTCGCGGGTGCCGTGCCGCTGCGCCTCCTCGCGAGCTCTGGTCATCAGGAAGATGTTGTAGTCGATGCCCAGTGCGACCAGGAAGACGAACGCGAACAGCGGCACCACCGGGTCCGCGCCCGGGAAGCCGAACGGACCGTTGAACAGCAGGGCGGCCACGCCGAGCGCGGTCCCGAACGACAGCACCGTCGTCGCCAACAGCATCAGCGGCGCGAGGAGGCTGCGGAGCAGGACGATCAGCACGGCCAGGACCACCAGCAGCACGATCGGGATGATCAGGTTGCGGTCGTGCCGGGCGCTGATCCGGGTGTCGAGGTCGACGGCCGTGCCGCCGCCGACCAGAGCGTCGGCGTTCGGGACGGCATGGACGGCGTCGCGGATGTCGACGATGGTGTCCTGCGCGGTCAGCGAGTTCGGATCGTCGGACAGCGTCACCTGCACGGCCTGGCGGCCCTCGTGCGTCACTGGGCCGAGGTCGCCGGTGAGGATCTCGGCGGCGGCGACGCCGTCCACCGCGCGGACCTTCTCCGCGACGGCGGTCGACGAGTCCTGGTTCACAAGCACCCAGGTCGGGGTCCCGGAGCCGGCGTCGAAGTGCCGCGCGTGCATCTGTGATCCCGAGACGGAGGCCGCCTCACCCAGGAAGAAGTCGTCGGTGGAGACGCCGTCGGCGCGGAACGCGGGCGCGAAGGCCGCACCGAGGGCCAGGACCACCAGAGTCCCCGCCCAGACCTTGCGTGGCGAGTGCGAGACGAAGACCGCGACGCGCTGCCAGATGCGGTGACCCGAACCGGTCTCACCGTGCGGGACCCGCGGCCAGAACGCTGCACGACCGATCAGCGCGAGCATCGCGGGGAGGAAGGTGATGGACGCGAGGAACGACGCGGCGATGCCGAGCGCGGCGATGGGGCCGAGACTCCGATTGGAGTTCAGATCCGACAGCAGCAGGCACAGGACGCCGAGGATCACCGTTGCGGCGGACGCGGCGATCGGCGGGAGCGTGGCGCGCCAGGCGGTCCACAGGGCGCTGCGGGCGTCGGGTTCCTCGGCCAGGAGTTCCCGGTAGCGCGCCACCAGCAGCAATGCGTAGTCGGTGGCCGCGCCGAACACCAGGATGAAGAGAATGCCCTGGCTTTGACCGCTCAACTCCAGCGTGCCGGCCTTCGCGAGTCCATAGACCACGCCCGATGCGAGGGCGAGCGCGAAGATCGCGGACAGGAGCACCACGAACGGCAGGATCGGGGAGCGGTACACGACGATCAGGATCAGCAGGACCACCGCGCCGGCCACCAGCAGCAGGATGCCGTCGATGCCTGCGAAGGCGTTGGAGAGGTCGGCGGCCTGGGCGGCCGGTCCGGTGATCGCGACACTGACCCCGGGCGGCGGATTCGCCAGGACGGCGGTCAGTTTCGCGAGCTGATCCTTCGGCTTCGCATCCGTCGAGACGGGCACGAACAACTGGACGGCCTCACCGTCGGCTGACGGGATCGGGGGTGAGAACTGCTTCCCGAAACCTGCCGTCCCCGCCAGCGGAGCGACGGCGTCGGCCACGAAGGCGCGATCCGCGGGCGACATCGGCGTGCTCTTCTCGGCGACGACGATCGCCGGGAAGTAGTCGGTGTCGGTGAACTCGGGCAGCTGCTCGGCGACCCGCGTCGACTCCGCGGACTGCGGCAGGAACGCGCTCGCGTCGTTGATCGTGACGGTCGACAGCTTGCCCGACAGAGAGCCGGTGAATCCGCCGATCACGACCCAGAGAACGACGATTGCGGCGGGCAAGGCTATGCGGACGAACCGCTGGGATGCCATGACTCGTGTTTACACGTCGGCGGGGCGCGGTGCATCACCAGATGCGGACGCGCTCCTCCGGCGGCAGGTACAGGGCGTCGCCGGGGGCCACGTCGAAGGCGTCGTAGAACGCGTCGACGTTCCGGACCACGCCGTTGCAGCGGAACTCGGGCGGCGAGTGCGGATCGATCGACAGGCGGCGGATGGCCTCCTCGTCGCGGGTCTTGGTCCGCCAGATCTGCGCCCAGTTGAAGAAGACGCGCTGGATGCCGGTCAGGCCGTCGATCACCGGGGCCCCTGCTCCCGACTCCCCTGCTCCCGACTCCCGTGCGTCCGACTTCTCCAGGGCGACGTCGTAGGCGACGAGGGCGATCGACAGGCCGCCGAGATCACCGATGTTCTCGCCCAGCGTGAACTCGCCGTTGACCTTGTACTTCTCGTCGAGTCCGTTGGGGGTGAACGCCGAGTACTGGGCGGCGAGCGCGGCGGTGCGCTTGCCGAACTCGGCGCGGTCGTCGTCGGTCCACCAGTCGACGAGGTTGCCGTCGCCGTCGTACTTGGCGCCCTGGTCGTCGAAGCCGTGTCCGATCTCGTGGCCGATCACCGCACCGATACCGCCGTAGTTGGCGGCGTCGTCGGCGTTCGGGTCGAAGAACGGCGGCTGCAGGATCGCCGCAGGGAAGACGATCTCGTTCATGCCCGGGTTGTAGTAGGCGTTGACGGTCTGCGGGGTCATGAACCACTCGTCGCGGTCGACGGGTTGCCCGATCTTGGCGAGGTCGCGGGCGGTGTCGAAGGCGGCGGCGCGCCGGGCGTTGCCGATCAGGTCGGTGCGGTCCACCTCGAGGGTCGAGTAGTCGATCCAGGTGGCCGGGTAGCCGATCTTCGGGGTGAACTTGTCGAGCTTGGCGAGTGCCTTGGCGCGCGTCGCGGGCGTCATCCACGGCAGGTCGTCGATGTTGCGGCGGTACGCCTCCACGAGGTTGCCGATCAGCTCGTCCATCCGGGCCTTGGCCTCGGGCGGGAAGTGCCTTTGCACGTACACCTCGCCGACGGCGAAGCCCGCCGCCTGCTCGACGAAGCCGACGCCGCGCTTCCAGCGGTCGCGGATCACCTCGGCGCCGGTCAGTGTCTTGCCGTAGAAGGCGAAGTTCTCGTCGACGAACGCGGCGGGCAGGTACGACGCGACAGTGCGCAGCAGCCGCCACGACAGCCAGCTCTTCCATGCGTCCAGCGGTTGCGCCGCCAGGAGCGCGGCGGCACCTTCGATGAACGACGGCTGCCCGAGGTTCACCTCGGCGAACGCCGCGGCCGATCCGATCCCGCCCAGCCAGGCGGCGACGTCGTAACCGGCGGCGAGATCAGTGAACTCGGCGAGCGTACGCAGGTTGTAGGTGGCCTCCGCGTCGCGGCGGCGGACCACGTCCCAGTGGTGGGAGGCGATGGCCGTCTCGAGCGCGAAGATCGCGTCGGCCTGCGCCTGGGCGTCGTCGGCGCCGGTCAGCGTGAGCATCGCGGCGATGTGCGCACGGTAGGCGTCGCGGACGGCCGCGTGGTTCTCCTCGCGGTAGTACGACTCGTCGGGCAGACCCAGACCGCTCTGCACCACGTGCACGAGGTAGCGGTCGGACTGGCGAGAGTCGGTGTCGACGTAGACGCCGAAAAGTCCGCCGACGCCGTCGCGCTGCATCCGGCCGAGCAGCGCGACCAGCTCGGTGGTGTCGGCGACGGCGGCGATCTCGCGCAGCTGGTCGGCGATCGGCTCGATACCGAGCGATTCGATGCGGTCGACGTCCATGAACGACGCGTACAGATCGCCGATCTTGGCGGCGGCGGTGCCGGCCTCGGGGGCGAGCGAAGCGACGGGGGGTGTCTCAGCCGGCGACCCGTCGGCGCACTCCTCGACGATCGCGCGGACATCGGCTTCGGCGTTGTCGCGCAGGACGTGGAAGGCGCCGTCGATGCTGCGGTCGTCGGGGATCTGGTGGCTGTCCACCCACTTCCCGTTGACGTGGAGGAAGAGATCGTCTGCGGCGCGGATGGAGGCGTCGACCCACTGCAGGTCGAGACCCGAGGTCTGCTCGATAGTCACGCCCTCCATAGTGACATCGAATCGCGGTGCCGGGTCGGGCTCACTCGCCGAGGCGGGCGTCCATCGACCAGATCAGGACCTCGGCGTCGGTGGTTGCGCGGATCGTCGAGCCGCCGAAGCCTTCGGCCCGGACGGCGTCGGAGGCGGCCAGGCGGTCGCCGTCCACCTCCACCTCACCGCGCGTGACGAACAGATGGGTGAAGCGGGCGGTCGGCACGGTCACCCGCTGGTCGGCGCTCAGTCGGGCCGCGGACAGGGTGGCACTGCGGTTCGCGATGCGGATCGCCGAATCGTGATCGGGGGAACCCGAGGCGACGGTGACGAGCCGCCCGGGCTGTAGCTCGCCGGCGATGTCGAGCTGCTCGTAGCCGGGTTCGATGCCGTGCTCGTCGGGCATCAGCCACATCTGGACGAAATGCACAGGCTCGTCCGGTGACTCGGCGTCGTCGTTCCGCTCCGAGTGGCGGATCCCGCGGCCGGCACTCATCCGCTGTGCGAGTCCGGGGTAGATGACGCCGGAGTGTCCCTCGGAGTCCTGGTGGACCAGCGACCCGGACAGCACCCACGTGACGATCTCGGTCTCGGCGTGCGGGTGGGTGTCGAAGCCCTGACCGGGGACGACGATGTCCTCGTTCTGGACCAGCAGCACCCCGTGATGGGTGTTCGCGGGATCGTAGTGATCGCCGAAAGAGAACGAATGCGCAGAATCGAGCCAGTCGGTCGTGGTCCGTGCGCGGTCACCCGAACGAGTGATGTACTTGCTCATGTGCCTCATTGTCCTCGCGTCGGCGTGGAGGGTGCGGTAGTAGGCGGCGTTGTGCGATTGTGACCACATAGTTTCTAGAAAGGAAGCAGTGGGGCGCAAAACGGGTGGGAATAGAGTGATAATTGGGACCATGAGTTTGCGGGGTGCACGAGGGGCCGCCGCGATCGTTGCCGTGCTCGCCATGGTGCTCGCGATGACATCCTGCTCCTCCGATGACGGAACCGACGCTTCACGCGCGGTACAGGCGTTCGCTGATGCGATGAGCAGGCAGGACACCCAGGGTGCCGCCGACATGACGACCTCGCCCAGTCAGGCGGCGCAGTCGCTCGGGGTGACGTTCGCCGGCATGCACGCCAAGGAGTTGTCCGTCGAGACCGGGCGCCTGGTGGAGTACAGCGACGGAAGCGCCTCCTTCAGCCTCACCACCACCTGGAATTGGTCCGGCGACCACGAGTTCGAGACCAAGACGTCGGGCTCGGCGCGGCGACTCTCGTCGGGATGGAAGGTCCAGTGGGATCCGGGTCTGCTGTACACCGGACTGACCGCCGACGGCCGCCTGCAGGAGGTGCGGACCGACGCCAAGCCCGCCCCCACCGTCCGCGCGGACAACGGCAAACCGTTCATGCAGATGGAACCGGTCAACGAGATCACCATCAATCCCGCCACCACCAAGGACCTCGACAAGACAGTCCGGGCCCTCGCTGCCGCCGTCGCCCCCGTGGCGCCCAAGGTGACGGTCAAGTCGATCAACAAGCAGTTGGACGCCGCGCCAGGTCAGGAGATCATCGCGGTCACGCTGCGTGACTCCGACATGCAGATGGTCGATTCGGACCCGTCGCGCATCGCGGGCGTCAACGTCAACAAGACCGGCATGCTCGTGATGAGCGACCGTCGCCTGTCGACCCCGTTGAGCGCGGGCATCACCAACTACTGGAACGCGATCCGCGATGCGACCGCCGGCTGGCAGGTGCAACTGGTGGCGCCCGGCGCACCGCCGCAGAAGCTGGCGGGACATCAGGGCGGTGCGGCCCCCGATGTGAAGACCACCGTCGATGCGGCCCAGCAGTTGGCGCTCGGGGCCGCCGTCGTCGAAGTGGCGCAGCCGGCCACCATGATGACTCTCGACGCCAAGACCGGCGGAATCCTGGCGATGGCGCAGAACGACGCCGCAGCCAAGAACAAGGTCGACGCCGACATCGCCTACCCGGTCGGCAGCACGCTGGACCCGGTCTTCGACGCCATCGAGGCGGCGGGGAAAGCCAAGGACAAGGGGACCGTCGACTCCGCCCTGCACTCCCTCGGCATCGGCCTGGAGTACACGGTTCCGGGCATGAGCCTCCCGCAGAACCGGAAGCCGCGCATCGCCGCCGCCGCGTACCGGCCGAAGGATTTCACCGCGTCGATGATGAGCATGGCCGCCCTCGGCGTGGCCCTGGAGCGGGCGGCCGACGGCCAGAAGAGTGCGGTCGCGCCCTTCGTGATCCACGGGGCCAAGACCAAGGTGGCCGGCGGCGATCTGGGGCAGCTCGACCCCGCCGTCGTGAATCAGATCCGCGACAAGATGGCTGTCACCGCGAAGTCCGGCGACGCCAGCGACATCACCGGGGCACCCGGACTGCGTGCCCTGGTCGGCACCAACGGCCCGCAGGGGCCCGGCTGGTTCGTCGGCTCGCAGGGCGGCACGGTGATCGTCATCTATTGCGAGGGTGATCGGTCGGGGACAGCGGCACTGCAGGTGCTGCAGAAGTACTTCCGCGTGAAGTAGCGGTTCTGACGACGTGACCGGGTTCGGTCACGTCGTCGTGCGGCTCACCAGCCGCGCGACGCCGCGCCAACCGAGCAGCAGAACGGCCGTCGCGACCGAGGCGACGATGCAGAAGGTCAGCGCAGTGCCCTGGCCGGAGGCGACGCGCAGCAGCATGCCGACCACGACGGTCGACACCCACACGATCACGCCTGCGGGCCACAGGGAGGCCGGAGCGAACGAAGGGCGGTCTCTCGTCGCCGCGGCGGCGATCACCCAGCCGACGGCGGCACCGACGAGGAACGGCCACAGGCTGTGCAGGAACCCGGTGACGGAACCCGACTCGTCGTGGCTGCGGCGACCGATCGCGATGAAGACGACGATCGCGAGCACATCGAAGGCGGTGGGCCAGACGACGCGGCGGGAGAGCGGAGGAACGGTCATGGCTCCAGCCTAGGAGGCCGGCCCTACGAGCCGCCTCCGGCGGTCGGAGGACGGGGGTCTTCCGGCTTGGGGCGGATGGGCATCGCAGTGCCGGGATCGATCGCCGGCTGCTTCTGCGTGGTGTCGTCGGCGATCTCGTCGTCGAGGCTCCGGCCCGACTTGAACCGGCCGCGGTAGCGGATGGCGATGATGACCCAGCCGACCAGGGCGACGAGCACGTAGCTCACGATGCGGTAGACGAGGACGGCGGTGACCGCGTCCGCGCCGGTCATGCCGGCCTGCACCAGGGCTGCGAACATGACGCTGTCGACGACGCCGATGCCCGCGGGCAACAGCGGGATCGCGGTTCCGACCGCCTTGCCCGCCGCGTACGCGACCATCAGCCCGGGGATGGACGGGTGCGCGTCGACCGCGTAACAGGCGGCTGCCAGACAGGCGACGTCGGCGATCCAGTTGAACAGGCTCCAGCCGAAGGCCTCGGTGGCGTTGCGGCGGTCGAGTTTCACCGCCTGCAGCTGGGTGATGATCTGGTGCAGTTTGTCGGCGCCGTGGTCGGACGGCTTGTCGCGGAACCGGTTGAACCACGAGAGCAGGCGGGCGGCGATGATCTCCAACGCCTGCGGGTGGCTCGCCATGTACTGGACCACGGCGACGAAGACGACGAACATCGAGACGGTGAAGATCACCGAGAACGGGCTGGTCTTGGCGCCGGCGAGGAGGGCGCCGCCGAGTCCGAGGAGGGCCAGGCCGGAACCGGCGAGCAGCCCGGACATCACCAGCTGCCACGACGCGACGACCGGCGTCGCGCCCCAGCGGCGGCTTTCGCGATAGATGAAGGCGGGAGCCAGGACCTGACCGCCCGGCATGGTCTGGGAGACCGAGTTCGACGCCAGGATCACCGCGAGCGATTCGCGCTGCCGCACCCGGACGCCCGCCGACCGCATCAGGACGCGCTGCACATGCCCGTAGCTGTCCATGGACAGCATCGCGGCGATGATCGAGACCAGCACCCACTCCCACCGGAGGTGTCGCAGCTGGTCCCAGGCCTGTGACAGCTTGGGCCAGATCAGAACGGCTTCGGTCGCGAGGACGCCGACGACGATGACGAGCAGCGCCCATCGGAGCCAACGACGCCAGGGTTTCGAGGCGGTCCGGTGTCCCGGAGCCCCCTCGGCGCCCTGGTCGGTGTCGTCGTCAGGCATGGGTTCCACCCTAACCGCCCGGTGGAGCAGTGCCTATTCGCTGTCGTCCGGGCGCTGCTGCTGAGCCCGGCTGCGGCGCAGCAGGTCCTGCACGCTGATCTGGTTGCCTTCGTCGCCTCGGTCGGACCGCAGCTCCCGCGCGGACACCGGTGACTCCGGAGTCTCCGGGACCGGAGCGGGCGGTACCGGAGCCTGCGGTCGCGGTGCGGGCGCCTGCGGACGGGCCTCGGGCTGCGGTGCCGGTCGAGGAGCCGGACGCGGAGGTGCAGGCATCGGACCGGACCGTCCCGGCATCGGACGGGGTGACGGGACGCGACGCGGCGGAACCGGGGCGCCCACCGGACGTCGCCCTGCCTGCGGGCGACCGACCTCGGAGATCGGCCGCGGCGCCGGGGCCTCCGGCTTGGCCGGCTGGGGCCGCTGCTCGGGCGCGGTCTGACGAACCCCGCTCAGGCCCAGCTTCCATGAGCCGGTGTCCGGGCCGGAGTCGCGACGGCCGGGCCGCTTCGGCGGTTCGACGACGTCGTCTACCAGTTCGTCGAGCGTGCTGTCGGCGGTCGGAACGGGGCCACTGTCCGCCTCGGCGGGGCCGTCCTGACGGGACAGGGAACGCCACCGGCCGGTGGGTTCGGCGCGGCCGGCGACAGGTCGCGGGGGCACGGCGCGCATCGCGGTGGTCGGTGCCTCGGCCGCGGCCACCACGCCGCCCGACGTTCCGCCGGGCAGCGAATCGAAGTAGTCGGGACGCTTCAAGCTCGGGTCGTCGTCGAGGATGGTCTCGCCGAGGCCGATCTTCTGCTGCAGTCGCTGCATCCATCGGGGCGACCACCAGCAGTCGTCGCCCAGCAGCTTCATGATCGACGGCACCAGCAGCATGCGGATCACCGTCGCGTCGAGGATCAGCGCCGCGATCATGCCGTACGCGATGTACTTCATCATCACGATCTCCGACAGACCGAACGCGCCGGTCACGACCACGAGGATGGCCGCGGCCGCGGTGATGATGCGACCGGTGTGCGCGGTGCCGACGCGGATCGCCTCCGTGGTCGACGCGCCCTGGGCTCTGGCCTCCACCATGCGGGAGAGCAGGAATATCTCATAGTCCGTCGAGAGGCCGTAGATGATCGCGATGATCAGGACCAGCACCGCGGCGAACAGCGGACCGGGCGTGAAGTTGGCGATCGACGCACCGTGACCGTCGATGAAGATCCACGTCAGGATGCCCAGCGTGGAGCCGAGACCCAAGGCGGTCATCAGCGCCGCCTTGATCGGCAGGATGATGGAGCCGAACGCCAGGAACATGAGTAGACCGGTCACCAGCACCAGCAGGATCGCCATCAACGGCAGCCGGGAGATCAGCGAGTCGATCGAGTCCTGCGTCAACGCGGGGGTGCCTGCCACGTAGACGTGCAGACCCTGATCGTCGATGCTGCGCAACTCCTTGATCGCCTCGGCCGCGGTGTTGCGGTCGACGAGACCCGCCGACATCTGCTGGACACCCCAGCCGGTCGCCTCATCGCCGTAGACGCCGTCCATGCCGCCGCCGTCGGCGCTCGTCGAGAACGGCCGGGTGAAGCCGGGGATCTTGTTGGCCTCGTCGGCGATCTTCTCGATCTTGGCCGCCGCGTCCTGGTCGTTCTGGTTGTAGAGGACGACCAGTTTGAGGTCCTCGGTGCGTTCGGCGGGGAACTGCTTGTCGAAGTTCTCCTGAGCGACGCGGCTCGGGTGGTCGGGCGGCAGGTAGGCCTCGCTCAGGCCGCCGAACTGAATGTTGCCGAACGGGATGATCAGCGCGAGCAACAGGATGATCGTGGGGGCCGCGGTCTTGACCGGGTGCTTCATCACCCAACCGGCGAGCTTGCCCCAAAAACCCGCCTCGACCTCTTCGCGGGTCTTGGTGCGCCGCAGGAACGGCAGGCCGAGCGCGTCGATCCGTTTGCCGAGGATCGCGAGGATCGCGGGCAGCACGGTGATCGACAGCATCGCCGCCAGAAAGACCGAGGCGAGGGCGCCGTAAGCGACCGACTTCAAGAAGGCCTGCGGGAACATCAGCAGGCAGGCGAGGGCGGCGACGATGATCGTCGCGGAGAAGACCACCGTCTGACCGGCGGTCATGACGGTTCTCTTGACCGCGGCCTCGACCGTATAGCCCTCCGCTAACTCTTCTCTGAATCGGCTGACGATGAAGAGTCCGTAGTCGATGGCGATGCCCAGGCCGATCAGTGTCACCACCGACTGGGCGAAGATGTTGAGCTCGGTGAGCTGGGCCAGGACCTTCATGATGCCGAGGGAGCCGGCGATCGTCAGACCGCCGATGAAGACCGGGAGAACGGCGGCCACCACGCCGCCGAAGACAAAGAAGAGCATGAGCGCCACCACCGGCAGGGCGATGAGTTCGGCGCGATGGATGTCGTCGTCCATGCCCTGGCTCATGCCCGCAGCGATCGGTTGCAGACCGGCGAGTTGGAACTCGGTGCCGGGCAGGTCGTAACGTTCGGCCAGATTGTCGAAGAACGGTTGGATGGTCTTGAAGTTGTTCAGGATCGTAGTGTCGTCGTCACCGGCGACACCGATGGAGACGAAGCCGTGCTTTCGGTCGGCCGTCCACATCCGTTCCTGTTTCATCTCCGCTGCCGTGGCACCCGCACCGGCGGAGCCCTGGTCGAACGGGTCGATGATGCCCGGGTGCCCGTCGTCGCTGTTGCGACTGACGATGTCGGGGTGTTCCTTGACCAGGTCGTCGACGATGTTCTCGATCTTCGCGCCGAACGCGGCGTCGTCGACCTTGGTGCCGTCGGGCGGCGTGATCAGCAGGATGACATCGGACTTGTGGTCGCGCCCCAACGCCTGGTCGGCGATGACGGAGCCTGCGACCGACTCCGAGTTCGGGTCGAACCATCCGCTCTGGGACAGGTACTGCGGCAGATTGATGCCGTACAGTCCCAGGCCGCCCATCAGTGCGATGAGGACGGCGATGACGGTGTAGCGCATCCGATAGACGAATGAGCCGATGGATCCGAACACGCCGGTGTCCTTCCTACTTTCGGGTACAGAAGTGCGATTGTCGCAGGCTTGCCTGAGAAAAACCCCACGCCGTTTCAGGTTTTACCCACGTCGTTGCAGGTTTTTCAAGGTGCGGGCTACTTGAGCAAGGCACTGAGCGGACGGAACGGGGTGAGCCAGGCGCCCTCGTCGGGCAGGGAGTCCAGGCTGATGCGCGGCAGCGGTTCGCGGAACACTCCGGGGATGTCCTCGAGGTCGACGAACTCGATGTCGTCGCAGGTCAGCGCCCAGCTCGCGTGTTCTCGGAAGCCGATGACCACGACCTGGACGCCTTCGGCGGCGAGCTCCAGAAGCGGCTCGCGGAAGGCCTGGCCGTCGGCCGACGCGACGATGACGCCCGCGAGGCCGGGGGTGTGACGTCGCACTTGAATGTGGTCGAGCATGTCGGAGTCGACATCACTGTCGTCGGTGAGCTTCGGCTTGGCGAAGACTGAGTAACCGACATTTCGGAGGGCCTCGACCCAGGGCCGCACCACTTCGGCGCTGCCCGGGACGATGTTGGTGAAGACGGTGGCCTCGGGCTCGACCTCGGTGCGGAGCGTGGCGCCGAGCGTCGCGGTGCGCTTGAGGATCCAACGACCGAGCGCATCGAACCGGGGGCGATGCGCGGCGGTCGGTCGGCCGCCGAGGATTCCGCCGAGTCCCATGTCCATGTTCGGGGCGTCCCACACCAGCAGGACGCGCGGCGTGCCGCTGACGCCGGAGATCGATTCGGAGAACTCCGGTGACATCATTGATCCTCACTGTCGGTGCTGCGGGCCGCCTTGGGGTGCGGCTTCACGTAGACGAACTCGTTGACCTCGCGGCCCTCCACCTGGGCGCGTCCCTCGAACTTGGTGGTGGGGCGCTCCAACAGGATCGGTGAATCGAAGGTCAGCGGGACCACGTGCGGACGGTCGGGGTTCTGCGTGGCCATCAGTTCGGCGATCCACAATGCGTAGTCCGCGTGGTCGGTCGCGATGTGCAGGACGCCGCCCGGCTTCAGTCGATCGGCGATGAGTTCGATGGTCCCCGACTGCAGGAAGCGCCGCTTGTGATGGCGGGACTTGGGCCACGGGTCGGGGAAGAACACGCGGACGCCGGTGAGCGAGTTCGGCTCCACCAGTTCGGTCAGGACGACGGTCGCGTCGCCGCGGATCATCCGGACGTTGGTCAGACCCGCGCGGTCGACCAGGCCGATGAGCTGCGCCAAGCCGGGCTGGTACACCTCGACGGCCACCACATCGGCCTCCGGCTCGGCTTCGGCCATCGCGGCGGTCGAGATGCCGGTGCCGCTGCCCACCTCGATGATCAGCGGAGCCTCGCGGCCGAACCATTCCGGAGCGTTCAGAGCGGGTTCGTCGACGCGGTCGGGGCCGGTCCGGAGATCGCGGCCCAGCGTCGGCCACAGATTCGCCCAATTCCGCTGCTGTCCGGTGGTCAGACTGCCGCGACGAAAGCGGAAACTGGTGACTCGCGGATAGAGACGAGAGCGGTCGGTATCAGGCGCCGATCCCTCGGCGGCGTCGGTATTCACCCCTCCATGGTGTCCTATTTCCACTGCTCGATCACAATGGACGCGCCTTTACGGGCAGTTTCTTGACCGCTTTCGCCAGAGTGACGAATTATGTCGGACCCGAGAGGTAGGTTCACTTCATAACAATCGCCTTGGGGGAGGTGGACGGGGTGGAAGAGCCTTTCGGCAACACACTCGGGTCTCGATCGGTCCGGCCGCGGAGTCGGCCGGTGGTGCTCGGCGTCTCCGGGTTGGCCGGTGCCGGTTGCACGACGATGGCCGCAGCCTTGCGGGAGCGGTTCGGCGTCGAGACGACGATCGGTGACGCGAGTGTGCCGCCGGATCTCTTGATTCGCGTGATCGGCGCCCAGCTCCGCAGCCGGGACCGCGCGTTGATCGACGCGGCGGCGACGCCGGTGCTGGTGGTCGCCGGTAAGGCTGACACCCGCACCGACGCGCGGCGGCTCGCCGCCGAAGCGGCGGCGGAACTCGGCCGTCCGGTGTACCCGGTGTCAGGGCTCCTCGCCGCGGTCCGCCTCGACGCCGACGACGTGGAACTCCTGCGCCGGTGGGAGCAGGCGGGAGTGCGGGTGCCGCGGGCCGCGGCCGAGTTCGCGGGCGACGATCCGACCGAGCGAGACCGCGCACGCATGATGGGCAGGCTCGGACGGTGCGGCCTCCTCGCGGCGTTCGCGGACCTCGGCGAACGACCCGCAGCGACGGCCGCGGACCTCACCGGGATGCTGCGGGCGCGCAGCGGCATCGATGCCCTGGCCGACCCGATCGCGGGGGCGGCCGGTCAGATCGCGGAAGGCCGTCGTGTCCGCCGCCTGTTCGAGCTGCGGCTGCGCGCCGCCCGCGGTCCCGATCGGGCGGCGATGGAGCAGCGGCTCCTCGCGGAGTCGCTGTCATGACCCCGGCAGCACAGCCCCCGACCCTGCTGATCGCAGGCACCGCAGGCGCCGAACCCGGACGGCTGGCCCGAGCCCTGTGCGGCGGTGGCTGGGCGGGGAGCATCGTCGTCATCGGGGCGCCCGCAGACATCGGGCGCCTCGCAGTCCGGCCGAACCGAGCTCTCCTCGCGCTCGACATGTCGATGCCGGCGGACGAGGAGGAGGATCGCCTGCTCGAGGCGTTCGCAGCGGCCGGGCTCCCCACCGCGCTTGTCGCCTGCTGCGTGGACGCCTTCCCCGCGTGGCCGCGGACCCTCGCCGCCTCCCGGAGGCGACTCGACCCGGACCGCAGACTGGCGGTCTTTGCGACCGCCGCCGCACTGGCCGACGAGCCCGACGTCGCCTCCGGGATCCCGGAACTGGCGGCCTGGTGCGCGGCCGGACCGGATCCGACGAGTGTCCCGACGGTTCCGACACAGCCACCGACGGTCTCCGGGCGACCGACCGGGTCAGCGACCGCCATCGTGCGGGCGGACCGGCTCGCCGGGCTCCGCGCGGGGATCGTCGCGGCGCGGGCCGAGGCTGCGTCGTCGACCCGCGCGGCCCTCGCCGAGGTCCATCGGCACGCGTCGACGGCCGGTGCCGCAGACACCTTCACCGAGTGGTTGCCTGCGGTTCTCGATGGGGTGGAGCAGCGGTCGCGGGCGCTGTTCCTGCAGCGGCTGGCACAGGTGCGGGCCGCAGCACTGTGTGGGCTGGGCACCGTCGGTCAGCTCCCGTCGCCGGATTCGACCGCGGGAGGTGATCCGCCGATGCCGCCGCCGCGCCGACGAGCCGGACCCGAGGATCTGATGGTCCTGCTCGTCGGGGCGTCGATGGGGTTCGGCATCGGTCGCATGATCGTGGCGCCGAGCCTCGCGTGGGCCGGTTTCGGTGCCGCCGGAACGGTGCTGAGCATCATCACGGGGCTGCTCCTCGCGCTCTGGGTGGTGTCGGCGCGACGGGAGGCCTCGGTGCGCGCCGGTGTCGACCGGTGGGCCGTCGAATCGATCGCCCACCGCCGGGCCGCCGTCGAACACTGGATCGGCGTTCACGCCGGAGCGTCGGAAGCCCACGTCAGCCGAGAGATATGGAACCGAACGCGCCCGTCGCGCGTTGGGGAGAAGTGATGGACGAATTCGAGCACGAACCCATCTCACAGAGTGAAGATCGTCTCACTGCGGCACCCGGTGAACCGAGCCCCGTCCCCGCATGGATGGTGACCGATGCCACCTCGGATGACCTCGGTGCCGACGCTCACGACAACCTGTGGTGGTACTCCGATGGCACGGTGTGGGACCTGGGCCCCGCCGAGTTCGATGCTGACGGGGACGGGCGGGCTGACTCGCTGACCAGCGAGATCGAAGGCTTCAGCGCCATCTTGACCGACGCGGACGGTGACGGGCGGGTGGACCGCATGTCGGTTCTGCGCTCCGATGGGCGAGTTGCCGCGTGGCAGCTGGAGGACTCGGGGGGAGAATGGAATCCCACCGCCCTCGGGCGCGTTGAGTAAGGCAACCCTGCGTCGCCCCCGGGTTCCCGACGCAGGGAACGAGCGTATCCTGTGGCCAGTATGCGTTCGCACAGCCACTGCGCGCAGGCACCCGTGAATTTCGATGAGGAGATCCGCATGACCGCTGCGACCATTCCGGGCGTCGAGCCCGGAAACGCCCCCACCAATCACGCCGGGCTGATCGCCTGGGTGGCCGAGGTTGCGGAACTGACGCAGCCCGACCGCGTGGTGTGGTCGGACGGCAGCGACGAGGAGTGGGACCGTCTCACCGCAGAACTCGTCGAGGCCGGCACCATCAGCAAGCTGAACGAGGAGCACAAGCACAACTCGTTCCTCGCGCTGTCCGACCCCGCCGACGTCGCTCGCGTCGAATCGCGCACCTTCATCTGCAGTGCGACCGAGGAGCAGGCCGGTCCCACCAACAACTGGGTCGAGCCCGCCGAGATGCGCGCCACCATGACCGAGCTGTACCGCGGCAGCATGCGCGGACGCACCATGTACGTGATCCCGTTCTGCATGGGTCCGCTCGGCGCCGACGACCCGAAGCTCGGCATCGAGATCACCGACTCCGCGTACGTCGTTCTGTCGATGCGCATCATGACCCGCGTCGGCCCCAAGGT
The DNA here is from genome assembly GCF_001305675.1 of Gordonia phthalatica. Lineage (NCBI taxonomy): Bacteria > Bacillati > Actinomycetota > Actinomycetes > Mycobacteriales > Gordoniaceae > Gordonia > Gordonia phthalatica. The sequence continues at coordinate 4,144,308 of NZ_CP011853.1, read as the reverse complement.
CCTCGAGGCACTGGGCGAGGACGGCTTCTTCGTCAAGGGCCTTCACTCGGTCGGCGCCCCCCTCGACGAGGGCCAGGCAGACGTCCCGTGGCCGTGCAACACCGAGAAGTACATCGTGCACTTCCCCGAGGACCGCGTCATCTGGTCGTACGGTTCGGGCTACGGCGGCAACGCGCTGCTGGGCAAGAAGTGTTACGCCCTGCGCATCGCGTCGGCGATGGCGCACGACGAGGGCTGGATGGCCGAGCACATGCTCATCCTGAAGCTCACCAGCCCCGAGAACAAGGTGTACTTCGTGGCCGCCGCGTTCCCGTCGGCCTGCGGCAAGACCAACCTCGCGATGATCGAGCCGACCCTCGACGGCTGGAAGGCGGAGACCGTCGGTGACGACATCGCCTGGATGCGCTTCGGCGAGGACGGCCGCCTGTATGCGGTGAACCCCGAGTTCGGCTTCTTCGGCGTCGCGCCCGGCACCAGCTACGACTCGAACCCGACGGCCATGAAGACGGTCGACGCGGGCAACACCATTTACACCAACGTCGCGCGCACGGACGACGGCGACGTGTGGTGGGAGGGCATCGACGGCCCCAAGCCCGCGCACCTGACCGACTGGCGCGGCAACGACTGGACCCCCGAGTCGGAGAACAAGGCCGCGCACCCGAACTCGCGCTACTGCACCCCGATGTCGCAGTGCCCGACCCTCGCCTCCGAGTGGGACGACCCGCAGGGTGTGCCGATCTCGGCGATCCTGTTCGGCGGCCGCCGCAAGACCACGATCCCGCTGGTCACGCAGGCCCGCGACTGGGACCACGCCGTGTTCATGGGCGCCACCGTCGGCTCTGAGCAGACCGCCGCCGCCGAGGGCAAGGTGGGCACCGTCCGCCGCGACCCGATGGCCATGCTGCCGTTCATGGGCTACCACGTCGGCGACTACGTCCAGCACTGGCTCGACATCGGCAACAAGGAGGGCGCACAGCTCCCCGCCGTGTTCTACGTCAACTGGTTCCGTCGCGGCGAGGACGGCCGCTTCCTGTGGCCGGGCTTCGGCGAGAACAGCCGCGTCCTGAAGTGGATGGTCGACCGTATCGAAGGCAACGTCGAGGGCATCGAGACCCCGATCGGCACCGTCGCCGCCCCGGGTGAGCTGGACCTGACCGGTCTGGACGTCGCCGAGGCCGACCTCGCGGAGGCTCTCGCAGTCAACGCCGACGAGTGGCGCGAAGAGCTGCCGACCATCGAGGAGTGGTTCAACTTCATCGACGACGGCAAGGGCAAGCTCCCCGCCGAGATGACCGCTCAGCTTCAGGAACTGCGCACCCGCCTCGGCTGACGCACTGACGCGAAGCGGCCCGACCGGTTCTCCGGTCGGGCCGCTGTCGTCTTCCGTGTCGCCATTTTCACAGCCTGATCACAGGAGTTTCCGGGGACTCCCTGATGCGCAGGCGGGCCGCGTCTGACACGGTTGATGCCATGACGCAAACAGCACCGGCAGGCAGGCACGCGATGATCGCGGCACGCGCGGACAACGTGGTCAAGACCTACGGCAGCGGCGACACCGTCGTACACGCCCTCGCCGGCGTCTCGATCGGCTTCCGCGGTGGCGAGTTCACCGCGATCATGGGGCCGTCGGGTTCGGGAAAGTCGACCCTCATGCACTGCCTCGCGGGACTGGACACCGTCACCGGCGGCTCGGTCGCGATCGGTGACGTGAACCTCGACGGACTCTCCGACAAGGACATGACCAAGCTGCGGCGCGACCGCATCGGCTTCGTCTTCCAGGCCTTCAACCTGGTCCCGACCCTGACGGCGGAGGAGAACATCACCCTTCCCCAGGGCATCGCCGGTCGCGAGGTGGACCGCGAATGGTTCGACACCGTCGTCGACCGCCTCGGCATCCGTCAGCGGCTGACGCACCGCCCGAGCGAACTCTCCGGCGGCCAACAACAGCGCGTGGCCTGCGCCCGCGCCCTCGTCGGGCGCCCCGACATCATCTTCGGCGACGAACCCACCGGCAACCTGGACTCCCGCTCGTCCACCGAAGTGCTGGAGATCCTGCGGGCCGCGACCGACGAGTTCAACCAGACCGTCGTCATCGTGACGCACGATCCGCGCGCCGCGTCCTACGCCGACCGCGTGGTCTTCCTCGCCGACGGCCAGATCGTCCGCGAACTGCAGCGTCCCACCGCCGACGACGTCTTCGAGGTGATGCGCAACCTCGACGATCCCGCGCAGCAGACCGCCGACGGCGGGGCGCCGGAGCAGACCGGCGGGGTGAACTGATCGATGGCATCGACTGTGATGCGCAAGGTCTCCCTGAGGAGCCTTGCGTCCCATAAACTCCGCCTGATCCTCACGGTGTTCTCGGTGGTGCTCGGCACCAGCTTCGTCGCCGGAGCGGTCATCTTCACCTCGACGGTCGGCGGTGCGTTCAACTCGATCTTCGACAACGTCGCCAAGGGCGTCTCCGTCGAGATCAGCGCCGTGGAGCAGCAGTCGTCGGGTATCCCGAACGCCGTCGTCGACGACCTCACGAAGAACAAGAAGCAGCTCGGCATCGACCGCCTCTCGACCGGCAACACCGGATCGGTGACCCTCGCAGACGCGTCGGGACGGGCCATCCAGACCGGCGGCGCCCCCAGCGTCGGCCTCAGCTATGAGCCCGCGGACACGGCCGTCGGCGAGCAGCCGACCATCGTCGACGGGCGCGCCCCCGAGCGCAGCGGCGAGATCGCCGTCAACTCCGAGGCGGCGTCGAAGGGCGACCTCAAGGTCGGCAGCAAGACCAAGGTGGTCGTCGGTGCCGGGCTGTCGAAGCCGATGGAGGTGACGGTCGTCGGCATCACCGAGATGCCGTCGTCCACCGGCGGCTACGTCGGCGTCCTGTTCGATCGTGCGAGTGCTGCGAAACTGTTCTCCGACGGCAAGCATGTGGCCACCGTGGATCTGACCGCACGACCCGGTGTCACCGACACGCAGCTGCGCGACGCCGTGCACGCTCACCTGGCGAAGCTCATCGAGCAACAGGGCCAGAAGATCGACCTCGACAAGGTCTACCAGGTGCGGACCGGTGAGCAGGTCCGCGAGGACCAGAAGGCGAGCATCGATCAGTTCCTGACGATCTTCCGCACCATCCTGCTGGCCTTCGCCGGCATCGGTCTGCTGGTCGGCACCTTCATCATCTACAACACCTTCTCGATGATCGTCGCGCAGCGAAACCGCGAGCTCGCCCTGCTGCGCGCCATCGGCGCCAGCCGCAAGAACGTCTCACGCTCGGTGCTGCTGGAGGCCCTCATCGTCGGCGTCATCGGCGGTGTGCTGGGCCTTGCGCTCGGCATCGGCATCGCGGCTGCGATGATCGCCTTCACCGAATCGCAGGGCGTGCCGTCCAACGGCATCGAGGTCGGGGCGGGCGCCATCGGCGCCGCGATCTTCGTCGGCGTCGTGGTCACCCTGCTCAGCGCGTGGATCCCGGCGCGCCGCGCCTCACGGATCCCGCCGGTCGAGGCCATGCGGGAGAGCACCGTGGAGCCGGGGGCCGGCTCACTGCGCACGCGAACCCTGATCGGGGCGATCATCGGCGTCCTCGGCATCGCTGCGCTGGTGATCGGCGGCCTCGGCGAGGGCACCGGACCGGCGATGACCGTCGGCCTCGGCGCGGTCCTGGCGATCGTCGCCGTGGTCCTCACCGCACCCGCCATCTCACGGCCGGTCGTCAGCGCCTTCGGCGCCGTCTTTGAGAAGCCGTTCGGCACCGTCGGCAAACTCGCCCGGACCAACGCGGTCCGCAATCCGCGCCGCACGGCGGCCACCGCGTTCGCGCTCACCCTCGGCCTGATGCTGGTGGTCATCATCGGCACGCTGGGATGGTCGTTCAAGGGCACCGTCGACTCCGCCGTCGACAAGGGACTGCGCGCGGACTTCGTCGTGACCGGCACCAACAACATGCCGCTGCCGCTGTCCGTGGTCGACTACGTGAAGGAGGCCGAGGGCGCCGAGAAGGTCGTCGCACAGGCCTACGGTGCCGCGAAGTACGACGGCCACGACGTCTACCTCAGCTCGCCGTACGGCGGGAACATCGGCGACGTCGCCTCCATCGACGTCCTGCAGGGCAAGCAGGAACTGCCGGGCGACGGCCTGCTGATCAGCGACACCACCGCCCGCGACAACGGGTGGAAGCTGGGACAGCACGTCATGTTCGTCAGCACCGACGGCGACGAGGTGCCGACCACGGTGACCGGAGTCTTCGCCGCCAACGAGGCCATCGCCTCGATGATGGTCGGCTGGGACTCGTACGAGAAGCTCGTCCCCAACGTGATGAAGCGGATCAGCGGCCCCGTCCTGGTGGTCGCGAAACCGGGTGTCAAGGCCGACGACCTGCGAACACAGCTCGAGGACGCGACCGCCGAATTCCTCACCGCCCAGGTGCAGGACCGGTCGCAGTTCAAGAACTCCATCTCGTCGCAGATCGACCAGATGATGATCACCCTGTACGCGCTGCTCGGACTGTCGCTGGTGATCGCCGTCCTCGGCATCATCAACACCCTCGCACTGTCGGTGGTGGAGCGGAAGCAGGAGATCGGCATGCTTCGCGCCGTCGGCATGAGCCGCGGCCAGGTGCGGCGCACCATCTACCTGGAGTCCACGTACATCGCGGTGTTCGGCGCCCTGCTGGGCACGGTGCTCGGGTTGGCGATCGGCGTTCCGCTGGTCCGGACCCTCGCTCATTGGGGCCTGGACGGCGTCGTCGTTCCGTGGGCGTTGATCGGCGGCACGCTGGTCGGCGCGGCCGTCGTCGGTGTCGTGGCCGCGCTGTGGCCGGCGGTGACCGCCGCGCGCACGCGTCCGCTGGAAGCGATCACGGCCGAATGATGCAGTGCAGCTGTCCGGTATACGGTGATCGGCATGAGTGATTCCAGCGGCGGTCGAACACGCACGGTGCTGTTGTCGCTGGTGGTGATCCTCGCCGTCGTCGTGCTGGGGCTGGTCGGATTCCTGGTGTTCGGGCAGCAGTTGAACGATCCGGGCTCCGACCAGGCGGCGACCACCACCGGAACGACCACGACACCGACCACCGCGACGACGGAGGAGACGACCACCGCGTCGCCGACGCCGACCTCGGAGCACACTCGACCGACGGCGGAACCCGGTTCGGTGACGTACCAACTCACCGGTTCGGGCGATGTGGTGGCGCTGGCCTTCCGCACCGACAACGGCCGCGAGGTGGTCGCGGCGACCGGTACGCCCTGGTCCAATCGGACCACGGTCTCCGACCGCGAGGTGGAGATGACCGCGATGGTGGTCCGCGGTGTGGTCACGTGCACCATCCTGCAGGGTGACGAACTCGTCGCCTCCAGCACCAGCCGCGGCGGTCCGCTGCGCTGTGCGGGCAAGCTGCCGCGATGAGCTAGTGTCCTGCGCGAAAACGGGCGATATCGGCGCGATTCGTGGTGACTGTGCGAGAAAGCCGGTCGGGTGTTCCCGGCCGGCTTTTCACGTTCTCAGAGATCGAACATGATTTCGAGTAGAGTCGACGGCTGGAGTGGTGTGCACGATCGTGCACGTGAACACTCGTTCGGGACCGTCGCCCAAGTTATCCACAGTATTCATCCACAGTGTGCATGAATTACACACATGTGATTTCCACAGTGTGGATGAATCTCAGCCCTGTGAATGAACCGCAGAAAGCAGCGTTGACCTCAGCGTTTGCGAAGCACCAGGACGAGGTTGGTGGACGCGACCTCGCGGATCCACGGGATGTGGACAACCGGCCAGGCGAATCTGGGGATATATCGCGGGAAGGCTGTCGACAACTCCGCCCCGCGGACCGAGCGCGCCCACCGCAGTCCGGCGGCCGCCGTGATCGGGAACAGCGACACTCCGAACAGGTTCTTCGGCAGATGCCCGTGTTTGCGGGTGTACCAGCGGGCAGCCCGGTGGCCGCCCGCATAGTGGGTCAGCCCCATCTCATGGCCGCCGAACGGACCCCACCACAGGGTGTAACTCAAGATGATCGTCCCGCCGGGGCGCGTCACCCGCACCATCTCGTCGGCCATCGCCCACGGCGTCGGCGTGTGCTCGGCGACGTTCGACGAATAGCAGACGTCCACGCTGCCGGTCCGGAACGGCAGGTGCTCGCCCTGAGCCCGCACGGCGGTCCGCTGATCGATGCCTGCGGCCGACATCTCGCCGGCGTCCGGCTCCACCGACAAGTACCGGGCACCGCGCCGAGCGAAGGCGTCGGCGAAGAAGCCGGGGCCGCCGCCGACGTCGAGGACGACGGCGCCGTCGAGCGGTTCGGGGTGCAGTGCGGCCACCATCAGGGCGGTGTCGTCGGCGAGGGCCGAGTAGAAGCGGGCCGGGTCGGGCTGCTCGTACCGGAACTCGCGGAACAGGTGCACGGCGCGCCGCAGCGTCGCGTGCCGAGCGAAATCGGTCGTCGGGGTGCGGGTCCACGACAGGGAGCGAAGCGGCATGGTGTCAGCGTCGCATATCCTGGGCCGAGTGAATTCTCCGACCGACGTCCTGCTGCTGTGCTGGCGCGACACCGGCCATCCCCAGGGCGGCGGCAGTGAACGCTACCTGGAACGCGTCGGAGCCGAACTCGCGGAACGCGGTTCCCGGGTCACCCTCTTGACCGCCCGCTATCCCGGCGCTCCCCGCAAGCAGATGCGCGACGGCGTTCGGGTCCTCCGCGCCGGCACCCGGCTCAGCGTGTACCCGCGGGCCCTGGCCACGCTCGTCGCTGCGCGCCTGGGACGCGGTCGGCTGGCCGGATACCGGCCCGACGTGGTCGTCGACACCCAGAACGGCGTCCCGTTCTTCGCGCGCCTCGTGGTGACCGCGCCGACCGTCGTGCTGGTGCATCACTGCCATCGCGAGCAGTGGCCGGTCGCCGGTCCGATCCTGTCGCGCGTCGGCTGGTTCGTGGAATCGAAGCTCTCACCGTGGGTGCATCGACGTGACCGCTATGTCACCGTCTCCGAGCCGTCTGCTGTGGAGCTCGCCGCCCTCGGCGTCGACCACGAGCGGATCACGGTGGTTCGCGGCGGCATCGATCCGGTGCCCGACGGTGTGATCGCAGCGGAGTTGGGGGACGGGCTGCGCCTGGTCGCGGTGTCCCGGCTGGTTCCGCACAAGCAGATCGAGGATGCCCTCACGGTGGTCGCACGACTGTCCGCAGTCGGGATCGACGTGCACCTCGACGTGGTGGGCGACGGCTGGTGGTCGGCGCAGTTGCACGAGGCAGCAGCCGATCACGGAGTCGTCGATCGCGTGACTTTCCACGGCCACGTCAGCGACCGACGCAAGCACGAGATCCTCGCCGGTGCGGACCTGCACCTGATGCCGTCGCGCAAGGAGGGGTGGGGTCTCGCGGTCATCGAGGCGGCGCAGCACGGCGTCCCCACCCTCGGCTACCGCAGCTCGGCGGGGCTGACGGACTCGGTCGTCGACGGGGTCACCGGTGTGCTGGTCGACGACGTCGACGGACTCGTCGAGGCCACCGCGGGCCTGGCCGTCGACGAGGCGCGTCGGACTGCGCTCGGCGCTGCGGCGCAGGAGCGATCACGTGGATTCTCCTGGCACAGCACCACGGACGGTTTCATCGAAGTCCTCGACGGAGTCGCTCGTCGGAACTCCTCGAATTAGAAATAGAATTCGGGTCCGGGGATTTAGGTCGATTGGATGACTGGGGCTGCGTACTGGTCATCGTAAGATTCAGGACAATGTCTTCTTAGTGAAAGAAGTCGGCATGACTGATGAGTCTCGACGTGTTGCCCGAGTCAAACTGTACGGCAGCATCGTCGTGATCGCGCTGCTCGGTGCAGCCTTCTGAATGTATATCAAACCGGCGATGGTCACTGGATCGGCGTTCGATTCGGGAGGCCGGGGCCTATTTCTGATCGCATCGTCCGGTGGTGGAGAGAAGCTCGCCCTGAGAGTTACTCAGTCGTTCTCGATGGAGAGCGACGCGCAAGTCAGTCTGGCGTTCTCAAGTAACGATCCACAGCATCCGCGAGTGCGCACTCTGGTCTACTACATTGCGGCGCCCGGCGGCTCGGAGGTGTCGATGAGGTGCGGGGACACCGATGCCCGTCCGCTGGCTGACCCTCGTGATCTGCCGTTGGGCGCGCTCAACGCGGTGAAGGCTGATCTACGTAGCCACGGTAGTTCGGCGCTGAATCCCTCGGACGACGAGTCTGGTGATTCCAGCGATGATGCGGAGGTCGCCGAGCGACTGAGAGGGCTGACAGTACTGGCGTATGAGGTCGACATGTATGCGTACGACAATTCTGACTTCAGTGAGAAGGGGACGCCGAGCGCCAAACGCTCGACGAACGACAGCGGAAGGGTGTTCACCGAGAGTTGCGCGTTATCAGCGAATAGTGTGTGGCAGGACTCGGGGGATTCAGGGGCATTCACGCAACGAGGCCTGAAGCCTCGGCGGTGTCAACTCGTCGAAGCAACGTTCTCCTTCAGTAACTGTTCGAAGACCTCCCTCGGGGTGTAGAAGCCCAGGCACTGGCGTGGCCGTTCGTTCAGTTCGCGGGAGATCGCTTCCAGGTACAGCTGGTCGGACGGGATCTCGGTGCCCTTCGGCAGGTACTCACGGATCAGTCCGTTGGTGTTCTCGTTGGTGGGCCGCTCCCACGGCGAACGCGGATGGGCGAAGTAGATCGGCAACTCGGCAGCAACGGTCACGCTGGCATGCTCGGCCATCTCGGTGCCTTGATCCCACGTCAGCCCCTGTCGCATGAACTCCGGTAGTCCCCGCAGGTGATCGATCAGCACATCAGCGACCCCGGGCGCCTTCTTCCCGTCCGGCAGCCCCAGGACGAGCGTGTACCGGCTCGTGCGTTCGACCAGGGTCACCGCGGCGGACTGGCCAGCTTTCCCGACGATCAGATCGCCTTCCCACCAGCCCGGCACTCGCCGATCGGTCGCCGTCTCGGGGCGGTCATCGATGCTGACCATGCCCACAATCCGCGCCGACCGCTCACCAACGGACTTACGCGGCTTACGCGTGGTCCGCTTGGACTGCAACAGGATGCCCTGAGCAGCCAACTCTCCCTTCGGCAGAGCATAAATCCACCGATAGATCGACTCATGCGACACACGGCGCCCCTGCGCGCTCGGCGAACCCTTCATGGGATCCACTGTGGGTACTTCGGCCTCGAGTTTCAACCGTCCCGCGATCTGCCTCGGCGTCCGCGATCTCGACAGATCCGCCCGCACCCGGTCGGCGAGCACCGAGTCCGCATCGATCGCCCGTACCTGCGGACGGGCCCGACGCGCCCGTGCCTGCGTGTCGGCGTGCACCACCTGATACGCGCCCGTCTTGGTGGCGTTGCGTTTGATCTCCCGCGACACCACCGACTTGTCCCGCCCGATCTGCTCGGCGATCGCTGTAATCGTCATCCCGGCCCGCCGTCCGACCGCGATCTCTGTCCGATCCGCCGACGTCAGCATCATCCGCCCCAACCCCACCAGGCTCTCCTACCGCGTCACCCGCAACCCCTCGTGGCCTGCAGTGTTGCTACGACGGTATGACACCGCCGTGTGATCATGCGAACTCCGACAACTGACGCGGGTTTTCTCTCCCTTTCCTCTCCCCTGCCGGCCAGATGTCGGCGGCCGAAACACGGTAGCTGGAGCATTTGTAACGTTACAAACCCGCCCGTGTAGGGGGCTTCTCGCTTCGGGTGCCGAGTAGGGTTGTAACGTTACAAAGTGGCAGCGTTTTAACGTTGTGGCGTTACAGGGCTAAGCTGTTAGAATGTTGTAGAGTTACCCTGGAACAAGGCTATAGCATTGAAACGCTATAGCGTTTCAACCGTGGAAAGTTCTAACTGGACAACGTTTCACCATGCAAAAGTTGTGCTGTTGTGACGTGACAACCTTGTAGCGTCACACTGTTGTCCGGTTACAGCGTTGTACGGTTCCAACGTTGCAATGTTCAAACGGTGCCAGGTTGTGCAGTTACAACTGTATGCCGCTATAACCGCGAAACGCTCCATAACTGACCACCTTTAGTGCAACACCCTCAACAGGGTTGTGCGGTTACAACGTTCTAACTATGGAGGGCCACAATGGCGAAAATTGTCGTGCACCACTCCCGGAAGGGAGGGGTTGGTAAGAGCACCGGCGCGTACGAGTTGGCCTACCTGCTCGATGCGGTCCTGGTCGACTTCGAGCACGATGGCGGGGGAGTCACCGGCAAGTGGGGTTATCGGCCGCAGACGAGGACACGAATCCCGATTCTGGACGCTTTCGCGCATGGCAGGACACCCCATCCACTGAAGGGTCACGGCAAACCGCGGCTAGTGCCGGGGCATCCAGACCTCTACGACCAGATGCCCCAGCAAGAGGTTGTTGCCGATGCCCTCGAACGGTGGGCGAGTGAGTGGGACACCGAGTGGGTTGTGGTGGACACGCATCCCGGCATCTCGCCTGCTGCATTCGGGGCATTGACGGTAGCGCACGCGATCATCGTTCCAACTCCTCTGCGGAACCTTGACCTGACGGCCACCGAAGAGCTGATCAACGACATGCCTGACTATCCACTCATTATCTCGCCGACCATGATTCCGCCCGTTCCTCCGGCCGGCGAACTGCGTCGACTGGCTGCTGCGGTGGAGGGCACCCCGGTCCGGGTCGGGCCACCGATCCCTCGGGTCACTGCTGTCGAACGTCGGACGAAGCGAATCGCGATCACCTCGGAGAATCCACCCGCCAAAGTGTTGCAGCCGGTCGCCGAGGCGTACGAAGCAACCGCCAAGTTTGTTCAGGAGTATGTCGGATGAGTACGAGTGCGAATGGTCTCGAAGCCATGATGAGGCAGCGCGAGAAGCGCACCCGGGTCCGGCCAATGCCGCCGGCGAAGCACCCAGCGCCCAAGCCAGCCGAACCGTCGCCAGCACAGCTAGTGGCCGACCCTGTTGCTCAGAAGACGGAGAACGAGACGCTGAACGAGGGGAGGACTTCCGCGGCGCCAGCGGAACCCGCCGCGACCGCAGGCAACCGCTCCTCGGACCCCGCTCCCGCTGCGGACACATCAGCACCCTCACGGCCGACAGCAAAGCCTGTGGCCCCGAAGGCGAGGAAGAAGGCGACGACGCCAACAGTGGCAGCGCCTCCAGCTACCACTACAAAGGGGCGAACTGTGGGGCCAAGCACGATCTACTTCGATGAAGCCACCGACGACTTTCTCGAGGAAGTGTGCATCGCGGGCCGCCGCAGTAAGCCCAGAATCGACTCCCGGAGTGCCATCGCGAGGTACGCGATGCGCAAGCTGATGGCGGAGATGTCGCCCGAAGAAGTGATCGCCGCGATCCGCGCTGAAGGCGAAGCTGCTGGCCTCAGTCAGGGAAAACCTGGTCGCCCTCGACACTTCTGACATTGCAACGTTGTACCGCTACAACGTTGCAACGTCAGCCGCTCCATGAACCCATGCATGCGGGGGATAGGGGAGAAGCGGCGGTCCTGTGGTGGTGATTGCAGCACCACCAGCGCCTCGTAGCGAGTCCCGACGTTCCTGATGTGCCCAGTGAAGGCCATCCCGATCTCGTTGATGTGCGCTGAGTCGTTCCGCTAGGTGCGTGCACGCATCACGTGCACGCATCACGTATGCAGGCGAGATGCGCGGCACGAAGGCTGTATTGCTGTATTGCCGCTAATGGGTGAGTCTCCGCTGCGCTGCGCTGCCGCCCTCCCGTCCTGGTCGGTTGCCACGTCGGCGATTCGGCGGGGGAGGGGGAGGGTGGCCCCTGGAGGCGCCTGCTGGATTTAATCCAGAACCACAAACCCGTGTTCGCACATTCGTTCGATCGTGCGTTATGCTGAGCGATGGATGGGATGTGTGGACGAACGGGAAGCGTTCCGCGCATCCCATCCACATTTCATAGAGCGAACCGCCGGCGGATCGGCGGAGGCATCGAGGTCGAGCATGTGGGAGTCGTGGCCCGATCAACGGACCCTACGGCTGTTCACCCCGCCCCGGCCTGTCGTCGTGGACATGGTGCGGGGTCAAGTCCCGTGAGGTGGTGTACGACGTCGTCGCGTGATTCCTCGTCGGTGGGTCAGGCGGTCAAGGCCGGTGTCACCTCCTCGGTGTCTTCGGTGACGCTGTCGGTGGGCGTGTCGGTGCGGGAGCGGGCGAGTACGTCGAGTCCGAGGTAGCGGCGGCCTTCGATCCACTCGTCGTGCTGTTCGGCGAGCACCGCTCCGACAAGTCGGATCAGAGCGGTGCGGTCCGGGAAGATACCGACCACGTCGGTCCGACGGCGGATCTCCTTGTTGAGCCGCTCCTGGGGATTGTTGGACCAGATCTGCCGCCAGATCTGCTTGGGGAACGCGGTGAACGCCAACAGGTCGACCCGGGCGGCGTCGAGGTGCTCGGCGACCTTCGGCAGCTTGGCTTCGAGGGCATCGATCACTCGATCGTATTGTGCGTGCACGGAATCCGCGTCGGGCTGGTCGTACACCGAGTGCAGCAGTGTCTTCACCCAGGGCCACGACGACTTCGGGGTCACCGCCATGAGATTGGTCGAATAGTGCGTCCGGCATCGTTGCCAGGACGCGCCGGGCAAGGTGGCGCCGATCGCGGACACCAGGCCGGCGTGGGCGTCGGAGGTCACCAACTGCACCCCGGACAGGCCTCGGGCGACCAACCCGCGGAAGAAGGTCAGCCAGCCGGCGCCGTCTTCGGCGGAGGTGACGTCCAGCCCCAGGATCTCGCGGTAGCCGTCGCCGTTGACCCCCACCGCGACCAGGGCGTGTACGTTGACCACCCGTCCGTTCTCGCGGACCTTGAGGACCAGGGCGTCGGCGGCGACGAACGTGTACGGCCCCTGATCGAGGGGTCGGTTCCGGAAGGCCTCGACCTGGGTGTCGAGGTCTTTCGCCATCACGCTGACCTGGGACTTCGACAGCGAGGTGATCCCGAGGGTGTCGACGAGTTTCTCCATCCTTCGGGTCGAGACGCCGAGCAGGTAGCAGGTCGCAACGACCGAGGTCAGGGCACGTTCGGCGCGTTTGCGCCGCTGCAGCAGCCAGTCCGGAAAGTACGAACCCTGCCGCAGCTTGGGGATGGCCACGTCGAGGGTGCCGACGCGGGTGTCGAAGTCCCGATGCCGGTAGCCGTTGCGGACGTTGACGCGTTCGTCGGAGCGTTGGCCGTAGCCCGCGCCGCACAGGGCGTCGGCTTCGGCGCTCATCAGGGCGTGGATGAACATCGTCAGCAGCTCGCGCAGCAGGTCGGGGCTGGCGCCGGTGAGTCGGCCTTCGACAAGCTGGCGGAGGTCGATATCGTGGGCAGTGGTCATCGCGTGCTCTTTCGTCGAGTCGAGTTGGTAGCTCTCTCGAAGAATCACGCGGTGACCGTCTTTCGTGCGGCTACGACACGCCGGCCAGTTCGTTCAGGTCCGGTTCGTACACCATCTTCATGGACGCAACCTGGTGCGGCTCGACCCCAACTGCGGACGCCCGTACTCGGCAGCGCCCGAAGGGGTCTCCCTGCGGGTGAGAGCATCCGGTGCCCGTATCGAGCCAACCATGCCAGCGCGACAGCTCGCCTGGCTCCAACTGTCTTCTCTGCACTAGTCAAGTCTGTCGGACCGTCGACCGAGTTTTGCACTTCGTCGTCGAGATGGAACAGGTGGTTGCAGCGAGCGTGGAGCCTGAGTGTCCCGTCTTCGGGCAGTCGGCGCAATCGGATTGCTGAAGGTAGTAGTTCACGTCGTCGGGTGCCGCGCGGATCGGGCCGCGCCTATTGCGGGCACTGTCATCTTTGATGGGCCTTCCTTCTCGTCGCCCCCGACGTCTCAGTCGATCCGGAAGCTACTCAATTAATGGTCGGCAGAGGTGGTCCACGGACCGTCGAGGTATCCGGCGTCACGCAGTGCCGCCTCCAGGACCGACTGATAGGTGCGTCCGATTACCGTCGCGATGCCTTCCAACGTCGCACGGGCCGGTAGCCCGCGCGGCAGAACCCGTGCCGTCCGAGCGATCGGCGTAGCTCGGACGGCACGGGTTCATTGGAGTCGTGCCGGATATTGAGACCCAGATGGTTATTCTCGAGGCTGGCCAGTCTGTCCCAGCCTGTCTAGCTCCTCCAACTCTTTCTTATACGCAGCTCGATCCGACTTCGTGAGCCGGCGAAAGCTCACAGACAGACACACATCGGCCTGCATGGCGTCGAAACCGTACCGTTCAGAAAGTACAGCGGCCGCTGCGCCGGCGTCGTCCGAACTGGCGACCAGTTCACCTACCGTCCGCCAGTTCTCGCTAGCCCATGCGGCCGCCTCTACAACTTTACGGCGACGTTCACGCGACATATCGTCAGAAATACTGGTCACCGCTACCATTCTTCGTCCAATTCTGGCTCTTGTACTCAAATGTCCCGAAGGACACGCCCTTCTCGCCATCATACGACTCAAATCGAATATGGACCCAGTTCGGTTCATTGTAGTAGTTGTGTGAGACTTGGGAGTCGATCGGGCCGAGATGAGTGGTTTTCGGAGAGCCGATGCATCCAGAAAAACTTCCGCGTACCGGGTCGGGCAGGATTGGCCGATCCATCTTGACTTGGCAGGTGAAATCCTTCACCCCGAACGTGCCGATTCCGTTTCGCGCCTCAAATTCTTGCGACAATTGCGCCGTGTTCAAGGTGTAAAGGTCTAGACGAAAGTCGATATCGATGGTATCCAGGGTGACCGTTCCTCCGCCGCTGACGATCCGGACGATTGGGTACTCTTTGTGGAGAGTCCACACGTAACCATTAGCTGTACCGTCATTGCCGCCACGTGGGGATATAGTGCCTGGTTTAGGGGCTCGGTTGATCGAGCCTTCGCCGGACTCGGGGCTTACGTAAACGGTGTTTGAGACCGACTTTCTTGCCGCCTCAATCTCTCGTCGTTGTGCATTGCCGGCGTCGTTTGAGGGTAGTCGTCGCGAAAATTTATCTACGACATCACCGCGCCCAGACCTGATTGCTGCTTGCACGGCGGACGTAAGTGGGGAGACACCCGGCAATTGAAGACCAACTAGGCAACTGCCGGCACTATAGGCACGCGCTGTACACTCCTTTGCCTCAGGAGTCGCTGATGCTTCACCTACTGCAGTGATGACGCACAGCGTGCTGAGCGCAGCGGCAGCAATCTGTTGCGCATCGTCAGGTCTGGCGTCGCGGATCGTGTACCGATGCATAACGCCTGTCTAACACATGGTGGGCTCCGGACCTTGGTCTGCTCAATCGGACATACCGCGGCCTCGGAGGCAACGTTGACTCACTTGGCGTCTGTAGATGACAGTGTTGAGATGCGTAGTGCTGCAATCAGTTCCCGGTACAGGGCGTCCTGGTTGAGGAGTTCGGTGTGGGTGCCTTGGGCGCGGATGGTGCCGTTGTCGAGAACGATGATGTGGTCGGCGTCGATGATCGTGGACAGGCGGTGGGCGATGGTGATGACTGCTCCGTGTTCAGATAGTTGACGGATGGCGGTGGTGATGGCGGATTCGGTGCGGGCGTCGAGTTGGGCGGTGGCTTCGTCGAGCAGCAGCACCTCGGGGCGGGCCAGCAACGCGCGGGCCACCGCGATGCGTTGACGTTCACCACCGGAGAGTGTGGTCGCGGCGATCTCGTGGTCGAGACCCTCGGGCAGGGACCGGACTTTGTCGCTGAGGGCGACGGTGTCGAGGGCCTGCCAGATGTCTGATTCGGAAGCCTCGGCGGCGGTGTAGGTGATGTTGTCGCGCACGGTGCCCGGCACCAGCGGCGCGTCTTGTTCGACGTAGCCGATTCGGGACCGCACCGCGGGGATGGTCCACTGCTCGTACGGGATGCCGTCGAGCAGGACGCGGCCGGCGGTGGGATTGACGAACCTCAGCAGTGTGGAGAGCACCGTAGTTTTGCCCGCTCCGGACGGCCCGACCAACGCCAGGTGCCCGCGCCGCGGGACACGCATGCTCACCGACCGCAGCGCGGGGTGTTGATCGGGGGTGTAGCGCACGGTGAGGCTGTCGAACTCCAGCACCGGCCGGTGCGGGTCGATGCGATGATCCGCCCCCGCGCTGGGCGGGTCGATTTCGCGTTCGAGGGTGGTGACTTCGTCGATGCGCCGCGCTGCGGCCAACCCTGATTGCGCGGACCGGATGCTCACCATGATCATTCCGATGGGTGCGTTGAGGGCGAACACGTACAGCAGGAAGGCCACCAGGCTGGGTACGTCGAGCGCGCCGGTCGATACCCGCCACGCCCCCACAGTCAGCACGCTGATGAGCATCAGGTTGATCGCCAGCCCGCTGAACACGTCGGCCGCGGCTTCGAGCCGGATCGCCCGAACTCCGAGGGTCCGGGCATCCTCGACGTGGCGGTTGAGAGCTTCCAGCTCGCGGTTCTCAGCGCGTGAGGCCTTGACGGTGCGGATCGCGCGTACGGTGCCGTCCAGTCGCGCGCCGAGCTGGCCGAGTTGCTCTTGGACCTGTTGCTGCACCCGAGACAACCGGGGCATCAACGCCAGCGACAACGCCAGCGTCAGCCCCATGACCACTGCGGCGACCGCGAGCAGGACGACATCGAGGTAGGCCATTAACGCCAGGCTGCCCACCAAAGACACGACCCCATTGACCAGCAACACAACGCTGCTGGTGGCGGCCTCGCGAATCAGCGTGGTGTCGGAGGTGACCCGGGAGGCCATCTCGCCAGCGGTACGGGTCGCGCCGATGCGCGCCCGCAACAGCGCGGCGAGCATCGACCGCCGAGTCGCCCGCACGATCCGCTCAGCCATCGACCCAAGCATTACCATCTGCACATATCCGACACCGGTGGAGACCACCAGCACCGCCACCAGTACCAGTGCGGCCCCGAGGACCGAGCTACGGGATTCCAGCCTCTCCAGCACTTCTCGCGTCACCAGCGGGCTGATCAGCTGCGCGGCGGTACTGACCAGACCCAGAACGAGCCCGACACTGAGCACCGCCAGCTCTGGGCGCATCCACCGGGCCAGCAAACCCCAACCACCGTGCTCGGACACATCATCACTGCTTGTCTTCCCCGACATGTTCGCCACACTAAAGCCGCCATCAACTCGCTGTCGCGGCAAAGATCCTCGTCGTGCCGGCTGAACTCCTGGCAGCCTTGGCTCAGACGTGACGGTGGAACGCGAGACCAGCCGCCGATGGTGTCATCTCAACTCGGGGTGGCATCGGCTGGATCGCATGTCGTTCCCTGATGGTAGGCGGCTTTCCACGTCGAGCCTCGCCGCCTCCACAGTGTGCAGCGCCGCGACAACCGCTCCTGGAAGCGCAAACGGTAGGTGACGAGATACACGTCGGTGGCAAGAGCTATGGAGCGGAAGTCAGTGATCGTCCAGGCTGCGTCATTCGGATCCTGGCCATCGCGATACCGCTGTTCAACGACGTCGAGGACGAAGTGTCGGGTGTACACCACTCCGGATGCGCCTACCTCGAGGAAGTCAGGCTCGAGCAGTGCTTCGATCGCCCGACGATCAGTTCGCGGCGGGAGGCGATGGAAGATCGGTTCCAGGGTCGCCAATTCTCGGTCTACCTCGGTATCGCTGCTCACGACTTTATCCTGCAGGAGGCGGAAGCGCCGACACTCTAGATTTGCTGAGCTGTTCACCCAGCTGACGGACTAGGGGGCGCCGCCGATCCAGCAGGTGGGTGGGCTGTCGTTGGCAGTCCGAGGTCGGTGTGTCGTCGGAGTCGGCGCTGCACTTCGGTTCTCTTGCTGCGCAGAAACGACAGGGTGAGATCGATCCCTTCGATTTCGCCGAGCCAGTTCTCGGTGTGGGCGCGGTCTCGTCGCTTGAGAAGGCTGGCTTCGATGTCGTCGAGGCGCGGGAGCATCGTGGGGTCGACGTGGAGCATGGGGCAGCGAATGCAGGCGTGTTCGTGGCTGCATGGGGTGGCGTAGGGGCGACCGCAGCCGCCGAGTTCGACTTTGCGTTTGTCGAAGTGCGCTTCGAACTCGGCCCATTCGGCGTCGGTGACGGACGGATATTCCTCTGGTGGGCGTAGTGCGCGGCGGCGTTGGAGGTGGGCTTGGTAGTGGCGGGTGACGTCGTCGTTGAAGACGGCGACGTAGCCGCGGGTGGTTTCGAGGTCGAGGTGGCCGAGCAAGGCGGCGCCGATGTGGATGGGTAGGCCGTTGTTGACCAGTTCTGTGGCGAACAGTCGGCGGAAGTCGTGGGGCCGGAAGTGAATTCCTTCGAAGCGGGGGTCGGTGGTGGCGATGTCGGCGCACACGGCCCGCAGGTGTGTGCCGATCGCGCCGGTGGTCATTACTTCGATGCGTTGGCCGATGCGGCGTTGGAACAGGAACGGCTGCGGGACGCTGGTGATGCGTTCGTAGTCGTCGTACCGGGTGGCCAGCGGCACTGTCGACTTTCCGGCGGCGATGCGGCGGATGATGCAGGCGATGACGTGGAACAGTTCCGCAGACATGGGTATCACTCGTTCGCGGTCGGTTTTGGACGGTGCCACTACCAGTAGCGCGATGGCTTCACCGTTGGGTCGTCGGTACTGTCGCACGCTGAGCTGGGACAGTTCGGTGAGTTCTTCGATGCGTAGTCCGCTGTGCCGCAGTGTTTCTACGATGGCCCATCCCCAGAACGCGGCGTCTTCCTGTCGGGTGACATCGATGCCTTTGTCGGCCTGGTGGTCGTGCACCCGGACTCGTGGTGTGGCGCCTTGGGCGGCTAGGCTGCGGTCTTCACGGGAGTAGATGCGGGTGTAGGTCCGGTCGCCGACGCTGAACTGAAGGCGATCGTCGACGCCACTGGCGGCGTCGAGGAGGGTGCGCCACGTCTCGTACCGGGTGGCGACGGCGTCGATGAGTGCCGGTAGCAGCGGTTGCAGGGTGCGGATGGTGGCGTGGGTTCGCTCGCGGACGCGGTGTCTGTGGTTCATCAGCATGCGGATGTCGCTGCGTGGGACGGGGCAAGGCGCGGCCCACTGCGCCCACTTTTCCGGTTCGTGCGTGGCCCACAGGTTGATGTCGAAGTACATGGTCCGCACCGCGCCGAGGACAGTTGCCTGGTCGGTGCGCGGGCTGCCGTCATCGCAGACCATGATGTGTTCTCGCCACCGGGCATAGAGCTCTTGGGAGATACGGAGGTCGGCTTGTCCGGGGTTGAGCTGTTCGATCGCCAGCCAGAACAGCTTCGTGATGAGGTGTGCCTGTCGTGCCAGGGAGGCGTAGTCGATCTCGGCGCCGCGGCGATCGAGGTAGTCGATGAGGAGATGCCGTACCGGCTGGCTGGCGACCGGATACTGGTCAACCATCTGTGTGGTTGTCAGCTGCGGTGCACGGAGGGCGCCCCGCAGGGTGGGTGGTGCTGAGGCTCGGAAGTGCCCGCATCCGTGCAGGACCTGCCAGGCCATGTGTCCGACGTACTTGCCGAGGTGTTCACCGTTGCGCCCGGTGGTTTCGCGTGTGCGGACTGCGTAGTCCATGAATGCTTCGGGTGTGAGATCGGCGATCGGGATGCCTTGGTAGGTCAGAGCGGTGCACACGTCGAAGATCGCCCACCGTTTGAACTTGTCGCCGGCATCGGTCTCGTTGACGGCGGTGATGAAGCGCTCCAGCTCGGGATCGCCTTCGGCCTGGGCAAACTCGTGGGAGTAGCGCATCAGTTTGTTGGCCCGAAAGGCCTGCAATGTCGGGCGGATCACGCGCAGCGCGAACAGCGCTTCAAGGCCCTGCGCGAACTCGGCGCGGGCAGTCGTTGTGCCTGTGGGGGAGGCGTCGCCGGCGGGCAACAGTCGAGTGTTGAGTTCGCATGCGTCCCAGCGTTGTTGCCACGTGTCGCCGGGATGACCGCGCAGGTAGTCACCGATCTTGTCCAGCCCGCGGTTACGGCTGCGCCGCCGATGGACTGGCTCGGGCCACACGCTGGTAGCGAGGGCAACAATCGTCGACATCGGGGCCGCTGACAGGTCGCCGTAGCGGTGCACTGCCCGCGGCGCGGCGGGCTGAGCGATGATCGTGGGTCTGGTGTACCGGGTGGGTGGCACTGCGTCGTCGGGCTGGCGGGGTATCCGGGCACGTTCGCTGCTTCTATTCACCGAACACCGTCGCGATGTCGTCGGCGTCGTACCCGGGGCTGTAGGTGGGTTCGGGGCGGGAACGGGTGAAATGCTCCTGGAGTTTGTCGTGAAGTTCCTCGACCCGTGGTTGCAGGTACTGCTCGGTCGCTGACAGGTGCCGGTGGCGCAGGATGGTCTGCACCTCAGGAAGCGTCAGATTGGGGTCGTTGACCATCCGGGTGGCAGCGGTGTGCCGCAGGTCGTGCAGAGTCCAGTTCGTGCCCAATACGACGTTAGCGCGCTGCATGATTCGCCGCATCGCCCAGTACGTCAGCGGCCGGGGATCACCACGAAGGGTCCGCCACACCGGTTCGGCGGGTCCTGGTGTTCCGCACTGTCGGAGATACCGGGCCAGGTAGGTGAACGCCTCGGGGGAGCCCGGTACTGCGGCCAGTTCGCGGCTGCCCTTGGACACCACCCACAGCTTCTTGTTCGCCCAGTCCACGTCTGCTCCAGTGACGCCCAATAGTTCGCTGGCCCTGGCGCCCGAGGAGACGTAGAAGGCCAGCAGCGCACGGTCACGGTCGTGAGACATCGTCGTGAACAGCTCGTCCCACAGGCCATCTGGGATCGATCGAGGAACGCGACGTGGGCTCCGTTGACGCAGCGGTCCTCGCCGCTGCGGCGCATCAGGTTCGAGTGGACTGTGGTGGCGGGTCATCCGGCGTCGCGCGGCAGACGCAGGAACCGGGTTAAGTAGCGGACCGCGTCCGTATAGGAGGTGGAACTCGTAGAACCCGGAGACAACGGTCAGTGCATGGTTGATTGTCGACGGCGCATATCCTCTGGCCAGCAGCGGCTTTCCGGTGCGCAGGTTCACCGATCCGGGTTGCGGTGCCGATTGGTCGCTGCGTAGGCGTTGCGGATTCGGCGTGATCCGCAGCCAACCCACCAGAAGCTCGACATCAGAGGTGGTGGCGCGATCCCAGTCGACGTTGACCACCGCCAGAATCCTCCACCAACGAAGCAGGTCATGGGCATACGATCGCACCGTCAACGGGCTCATATCTGACAGCGTCAGGCTCGTCAGATAGTCGACGATCGGCGCGACCTCAACGCCGTTGATCGCCACCACGTACGGCGGAACGTTTGGCGGTAGACGCCGGCAGACCTCGCCGACCGCGGGCACGTCGACCTGCCCCTCGAGCACGCTACGTCTCAGATCGTCCATCAACTGCCTCCACCGCAGGTTCGGTACACGTGTTGGTGCAGTTAACAGGACCAATGGGCTGTGGCGCGCAATCTGCGAACTCACGGTCAGTAGCGCCAACCGAGTCTCCTCCATGACGCTGACTCTGTGGGTGCCGCCGGAAGCCATTCGCGTCCAGGAGAAGAAGGACAACACGTGAGTGACACCGACACCGGGGGAGTGGTCAGCCGTGTCTCTCCATCACGCGCCCGCACCCGCCTCGCTGATCTGACCCTGATCGTGCGACCTCCAGGCAACCCCGCCGCCCTGCGTGTCAGGGTGAGTTGAGTCCAACGGTTCACAGCAACCCCGCCTGCAGGGCGAGATACGGATCAACTCTTCGATGACGATTTCCAGCCTGGCCGTGTCCGGGGACAATGCCCGCATGGACTCCTTGCAGCCACGCTCCGACGGCCCGCGCCGACGCCGCGCCTTCACCCCGGCGGACAAGCTCGCACACCTGGCCGCATACGAGCAGGCCTGCGCGAGCAACGAGGGCGGCGCCTACCTGCGCCGCGAGGGCCTGTACTCGTCGCTGATCAGCGAATGGCGCAAGCAACGCGACGCCGGCGTCCTCGACGGCGCACCAGCCGGCGCGAAGATCGGCAAGCTCACCGCCGAGCAGGCCGAGATCGCCCGCCTGCGCCGAGAGCTCGACCGCACCACCAAGCGCCTCGCGACCACCGAAGCGGCCCTAGACATCATGGGAAAAGCACACGCGCTCTTGGAATCTCTCTCCGAGAGCGCGGACACCGACGAGCCGCACAACAAGCGCTGATGACCGCCCACCACGCCCTCACCGATGCCGGCGTCACCACAAGGACGGCGACGACCTTGACGTCGGTGACCCGGTCAACCGCCGCCAGGATCAAGGCACGGTCGCTGGCACCGGCGCGGCCGGCGCCAGCGGCGGCGCAGGTGCCCGCGAACAAGCTCACACCGGACGAACGTCAGGCGGTGCTCACGCTGCTCGACTGCGACCGGTTCGTCGACCAGGCTCCGCTCGAGGTCTACGCCCAGCTCCTCGACGAAGGCACCTACCTGTGTTCGGTGTCGACGATGTACCGGATCCTGCGGGAGAACACGCAGGTCACCGACCGCCGCAGGCAGGCGAGACATCCCGCACGGGTGTGCCCGGAACTGGTGGCCGACGCGCCTCGGCAGGTCTACACCTGGGACATCACGAAGCTCCCCGGCCCGGTCAAGGGCGTCTACTTCGACGCCTACGTGATGGTCGACATCTACTCTCGCTACATCGTCGGTGCGCACGTCCAAACCCGTGAATCCGGTGCGCTTGCCGTGGAGTTCATGTCGGAAATCTTTGCCGTGCATGGCATTCCGAGTGTGGTGCATGCCGACCGTGGGACGTCGATGACCAGCAAACCCGTCGCCGCTCTGCTCGCCGACTTGGAGGTGACCCGGTCGCATTCGCGGCCGAAGGTCTCCAACGACAACCCGTACTCCGAATCGCTGTTCAAGACCCTCAAGTACGGTCCGGCGTTCCCGGACCGCTTCGGGTCGATCCACCATGCCCGACAATTCATGGAAACGTTCGTGACCTGGTACAACCACGACCACCGGCACAGTGGAATCGGTCTGCACACCCCCGCAGACGTCCACTTCGGGCTCGCTGCCCAGAAGGCGGCCGAGCGCTCCGACGTCCTCGCGGAGGCTCGTCGCGCCCACCCCGAACGATTCGGAACCACAGACCGAGGGCCGAAGATCCTGGACCTGCCCACCGAGGCCTGGATCAACCAGCCTGCCGCAATCGACGGCACCGAACCTGCGGCGGGTCAGGCCGCCGCGTAACACCCGTTGGACTCAATCACCTTGACAAGTTCCGGGACGGGGGTTTGACTACCTTGAGCCACCGTCGTGAGGTGGGGTCGTCACGTCCCACGCTGACTTGCGGATACGAGATGAAGGTCGCTTCGTCGATGTAGGGCGGGACCGTGGCTCTTTCTGGTGACGTCCTGCCGTGTGTCAGTTGAAGCCTCCGGACGGTGTCGTGGCCTGCTCTCTTTGCCACATGACGATGGTCAGTTCGGCGTAGAGGACGGTGTGGTCGTCCTGATCGGTCAGCCGCATTTCTATCTTCACTCGCCCGCGTGTTCCGTCGAGAGTGATCTCGGCAATTTGGGCGGTTCCGGTGAGAACGTTGCCGGGTCGGACGGGCACCGGGAACCGTACCCGGTCGAATCCGAGCCCGGCGATCACTGCCCATTGGTTGAGCATTGTTTGTGTGAGCAGCCGTTGAGCGATGGCGATGGTGTGTACCCCGCTGGCGATGAGTCCGCGGAAGTGTCCCTGATCAGCGGCTTCCTCATCGATGTGAAACCACTGGGCGTCCCAGCGGGTGGCGAAGTCGACCAGTTCGGACTTGGAGACGGTGTGATCGCCCAGTTCGAGGATCTGGCCCGGGGTGAAGTCTTCGGCGTAGACGGACGGACTCGGGGGCGCGGCGTTCACAGTGACCTGGCTACGAGCAGCTTCATGATCTCGTTGGTGCCGCCGTAGATCCGCTGCACGCGGGAGGCGGCGTACATCTGGGCGATGGGGTATTCCATCATGTAGCCGTAGCCACCGAACAGCTGTAGGCACTTGTCCACCACGCGGCACTGCATGTCGGTGGCCCACATTTTGATCATGGAGGCGCCGGCGGCGTCCAGGGTGCCCTCGATCTGGCGGCGGATGCCGTCGTCGATCAGCGCCTTGCCGGCGTAGACTTCGGCCTTGCACTCGGCTAGTACGAACTGGGTGTTCTGGAAGTCCAGGAGTTTCTTGCCGAACGCATCGCGCTCTTTGACGTACCGGATGGTCTCGATCACCGCGGCCTCGGCCACCGCCACGCCGGCGACTCCGATGATGAGTCGCTCCCGCGGCAACTGGGTCATGAGTTCGGCGAAGCCGGAGCCCTCCTCGCCAAGGATGTTCTCCACCGGTACCCGCATGTCGTCAAAGAAGAGTTCGCGGGTGTCCCATCCGTGCATGCCGATCTTCTCGAGGACGGCGCCGCGGGAGAAGCCCGCGACGTTATTGTCGACCTCGGCGACTAGTAGGGAGATGCCCTTGCCGCCGGCCGCTGGATCGGTCTTGGCCACGATGACAACCAAGTCGCAGTGGGTGCCGTTGGAGATGAAGGTCTTGGCGCCGTTGACCACGTAGTGGTCGCCGTCGCGGATGGCTGTGGTCTTGACGTTCTGCAGGTCTGAGCCGGTACCAGGCTCGGTCATGGCGACGGCCACCACTTTCTCGCCGGAGGCGAGCCCGGGTAGCCAGCGGCGCTTTTGCTCCTCGGTCCCGTAGGCGTTGATGTAGTGGCTGACGATCGTGGAGTGCACGGTGAAGCCGAACGCGCTGTCGTGCGCGTACGCCAGTTCCTGGGCCACTACAGCCTCGTGGCCGAAGTCGCCTCCCCCGCCGCCGTCCTTTTCGGCGATGTCGGTGAGCAGTAGGCCTGCCGCTCCGGCTCTGTTCCAGAGTTCGCGGTCGACGTGGCCCTGCCGGGCCCAGTCCGCCTGGCGGGGGGTGACTTCTCTGGCGAAGAAGGCGCGGGCGTGGTCCCGTAGCAACTCGTGGGACTCGGTTTGCCAGGTGGGGCGGTGGTCGGGGAACAGGGTGGTGGTCATGATCTTGTCCTTGTCGGGCCGGGTCAGCGGCCGGTGAAGTTCGGCGAACGCTTGGCCACGAAGGCGGCCTGGCCCTCGTGGCTGTCGTCTGAGGCGAGTGAATAGACGAAGTTGCGCTTTTCGTGCTCGAGCCCTGCGGCTATCGACCCGGTCTGCGCGGCCAGGGCGGCGTCTTTGGCCAGGGCCACGGCCAGCGGGGAATTAGCCGAGATCCGCTGCGCCAGGGCGATCGCCTGTTCGACGACCTCGTCGTCGTCGACCACCTTTCCCACCAGGCCGAGGGTGGCGGCCTCGGTCCCGGTGACCAGGTCGCCGCTGAGCAGCAGTGCCATGGCGCGAGGTTTGCCGAGCGCCCGGATGAGTCGTTGGGTGCCGCCGCCGCCGGGGATGACGCCGAGCTTGACCTCGGGTAATCCAAGGCGGGCACCCTGGCCGACGATGCTGGTGTCGCAGGCCAGGACGAGTTCGAGCCCGCCCCCCAGGGCCAGGCCCTCGACGGCTGCGATCACCGGTTTGGGGAAGTTCTCCAGGTCGGCCCATAGAGTCCCCCCGGAGGCCCGCCGCTGCCCGATCAACGGATCGGCCCGCAGGGCGTCGAACGCGGTGATGTCTGCTCCAGCGCAGAACACGCCGCTCGCGCCGGCCAAAACTATGGCGCGCACGGAGTCATCGGTCCGCAGCTCGGCTAGGTGCCCGTTCAAGGCTGCGAACACCGCGGCGTTCAGTGCATTCCGGGCCTCGGGTCGGTTGATGCGCAGGATCGCGACGGCTCCGCGTCGTTCGCTGCGCACCACATCATCGTGTCCGCTCCGGTTGTTCATTCCTCGGCTCCCCGGTAGAGATCGGCGTGGTCGGTGCGTAGCGTCTTTTTGTCCAACTTGCCGACGCTGGTGCGCGGCAGCGCGTCGGCGAAGATGACGATGTCGGGCAGTTGCCACTTGGCGAACTTGTCTTCCAACACGGCGTGGATGTCGTCGACGTCAAGATCGGCACCGTCTTCTTGGACGACGATCGCAACCGGGCGCTCTTGCCACTTGGGATGCTCGATCCCCACCACGGCGGCTTCGCGGACCTGTGGGTGGGCGACGATCGCGTTTTCCATGTCGATCGAGGAGATCCATTCGCCGCCGCTTTTGACCACGTCCTTGATGCGGTCGGTCAGCTTGAGGTAGCCGTCGGGGCGGATCGTGCCGGCATCGCCGCTGCGCCACCACCCATCGGCGAACGCGCCGCCTTTGTCTTCCATCTTGTGGTAGCGCTCGATGATCCACGGGCCGCGCATGAGCACCTCGCCCTGGGAGACACCGTCGTGGGGTAGTTCGGTTCCGTCCGGTCCGACGACCTTGATGTCGATCCCGTTGACCAGCAGACCCTGGGCCCGCTTGAGATCCCACTTCTCCTTCTCACTGAGCACGTCCCGCAGCGTGTGCTTCAGGCCTGCGTTGACGGTGACCAGCGGAGTGGTCTCCGTGGCGCCGTAGGCGTGGATGATGTCGGCGCCGGTGAGGTCATGGAAGCCGCGCATGAGCGTGAGCGACGGTTCGGTCGCCCCGGACAGCAGACGGGCGCGGCTGAAGTCCGGGCGCGTCTTGAGTGTGCGGATGTAGTCGAGCATCGGCTCGAAGATCGCGGGGGCACCGTTGGCTACGGTGACGGACTCGGAGATCATCGCGTCAACCAGCACAGAGGTGTCCTCGGCCGTATACCGTCCGGGCAGCACGACCTTGGCGGCCGAGTAGATGGCCGACTGCGGCAGTCCCCAGCCCTGGCCGTGGAACATCGGGGTGATGACCATGACGGTGTCGTCGTCGCCCATCTTCAACTGCGCTGCCTCGGCAAGAGTGTGGAGGTAGATCCCGCGATGGGAGTAGTACACGCCCTTGGGGCGGCCGGTGGTGCCGGTGGTGTAGCACGCGCTGTACGCCGAAGTTTCGTCGATCATCGGCCAGTCGAAGGTCGATTCCGCGGCCGTCAGCGCGTCTTCCCAGTGGACGACCCCGGGCAGGGTGGTGGAGATCTCCGAGAGTGGCTTGTCCGTCATGACCACCCAGGTCTTCACCCCGACGCCCTGCTCGACCAGCGCCTCGGCCACGGGCAGCAGGGACTCGTCGACCAGCACGATCGAGGCTTCGGCGTGGTCGGTGACATAGGCCAGGTCCACCGGGGCGAGCCGCAGGTTCATCTGCAGCATCACCGATGCGATACCGGGAATCGCCCAGTACAGCTCCATATGGCGTTTGGAGTTCCAATCCAGGATTCCCACCACCGTTCCGGGGCCGGCCCCCAGCCCGGTGAGCGCGTGGGCTGACTTCCCGACCCGCTCGAACATGTCTGCGTAGGTGTAGCGGTCCCAGCCCCCGTCGATGGTGCGGAATACGATCTCCTGCTCGGGGTAGGTCCGGGCGGAGTGCCGCAGCAGGG
Source organism: Gordonia phthalatica (assembly GCF_001305675.1). Lineage (NCBI taxonomy): Bacteria > Bacillati > Actinomycetota > Actinomycetes > Mycobacteriales > Gordoniaceae > Gordonia > Gordonia phthalatica. Next base: position 4,116,966 of record NZ_CP011853.1, on the reverse strand, counting down.
TGGTGGTGTTGAGCTGGTAACTGTCACCGTGTGTCGACGGCAGACCGGTGACGATGGGGTGGGACGTCATGTTGGTGCTCCTGAAGTGGGGTTGGGACGGTGGCTGGGACGGAGGGGGCTCGTCAGAGGCGTTCGATGATGGTGGTGTTAGCGGTGCCGTGGGCTTCGCAGATGGTCTGTAGCCCGTATCGGCTGCCGGTGCGTTCGAGCTCGGTCAGCAGGTCCGTCATCATGCGGGCGCCGGTGGATCCGAGGGGGTGGCCGACAGCCACCGAGCCGCCGTTGACGTTGAGTTTGTCGTCGGGGACGCCGAACTCTTTTTGGAACATCAGCGGTACTCCCGCGAACGCTTCGTTGACCTCGAACAGGTCGATATCGTCCACCGTGAGCCCCGACCGGTCCAGGGCCTTGCGGGTGGACTCGAGGATTGCGGTGAACTGGATGATCGGATCGGCCGCGGCGACCGCGTGGACCACGAAGCGGGCGCGGGGGGTGAGCCCGTGGGCCTCGGCGAACTCGCGGTCGGCGATGAGTAGTGCGGCGGCGCCGTCGCTGAGCTGGGAGGAGTTGGCTGCGGTGGTCTTGCCGTCTTCGGCGAACACCGCCCGCAGGGACGCCATCTTCTCTGGGTCGAGCTCGGCCCGGATCCCCTCATCCGCGGTCACGGGCTCGCTGGAGTCATCGAGCGGGTCGCGGCGCAGCGGAACCAGCTGGGTCTCGAAGCGGCCGTCGCGGGTGGCAGCCAGCGCCCGCTCGTGGCTCCGGCGGCTGAAGGCGTCGAGTTCCTCCCGGCTGAGGTCGAAGCGGGTGTTCATCAGCTCACTGGACGGGCCTTGAGCCAGCAGTCCGCCGTCGTAGCGGGCCAGTTCGCGGGGGGAGTATTGCGGGCCTAGCGGGGCGCCGGGTTGTAATGAGGATGGCAGCGCCACCTGTGACATCGACTCCACGCCGCATGCGATGGCGAGGTCGTAGGACCCCGCCTCCACACCGTGGGCGGCAAATGCGACAGCTTGCTGCCCCGAGCCGCACTGTCGGTCCACGGTCACGGCCGGCACCGAATCGGGCAGGCCGGAGGAGAGCACCGCATGGCGAGCGATGTTGGAGCTCTGCTGGTCGTGCGTCATCACACAGCCAGCGATCACGTCGTCGATTTTCTCCGGCGCCACATCACTGCGGCGAACCAGTTCACTGAGGGTGGCCCCCAGCAGATCGGCGGGATGCCAGGCGGCCAGCGCCCCGCCGCGCTTGCCGACCGGGGTCCGGACGGCATCGACGATCACGGCCTCGCGGGTGGCTCGGGAACTACGGGGCTGGGGGGAGTCGGTCATGACTGGGTCCTTCCTCAAGGTGGTCAGGTGGTGGGCGCCGTGGGCGCGTGAGTGGTCTGCGCTGTGGCCGGGTGGGCATCGCGAACGGCGGTGAGCGGGATGTCGTGGCGCGCGGCCAGATCCTCCCAGTGGGCCGTGGTGTGCGCGGCGAAGGCGCGGGTGTAGGCGGCGGATGTGCCGTCGCAATCGAGTACTTCTCTGGTGCGGGCCTCGAAGTGCGGTTCGAGTGCCCCCAGGGCGATGTGGCCGTCGGCGGTGGCATAGATGTTGTAGGAGGGCAGAGCCCCGCCCAGTGGTGCTCCATTGCCAAACAGGCCGTGCCGGAGGGCAGCCGCGGAGTCGTACGCGGCCGCGTCGAGAGTGATGCGTTGATGTCCGCCGGAGTCGTGCTGTCCCCGGGCCAGCAGCAGGGCCAGGGCGGCCGAGATGGCCCGCTCCCCACCGACGGTGTCGGCGACCGGGACCAGCGGCAGGTGCGGCGGCCGGATGGTGCCGTATCTCGCCTGATAGGTCAGGTCGTGGCCCGCGACCTCCTCGTCGGCGCCGTCGTAGCCCACGATCTCCACATGGCACAACCGCGGGTAGCGGTCGCTGAGATCGCCGAGGCCGAGTCGGCAGAACGCTGACGGGCGCATGGCGGTCACCAACACGTCCGCCGTATCGAGCAGCGTGGTCAGCTCCTCCAGTCCGCTACGACTCTTGAGGTCGGCCCGACGAACCTCCACCCCCTGTGTCAGTTCTGAGTACCAGGAGGGCGCGGCCACGGCCAAGGCGTCACCCACCGGCGGCTCCACTTTGATCACCGCGGCGCCGAGGTCGCGTAGGCCTGCCACGGCTAGCGGACCGGGCAGGTTGGTAGCCAATGAGACGACCTGTATGCCGGCTAGGGGTCGGAGCGATCGAAGACTCATTTCAGCGACTATACAAGTAGTCAGTAAACTTGTCCACTGTATAGCGTTAACGGCTGGCACATCCCAGTAGACTCGTTCGTCAACCGAAGGGAGACCGCGTGGACCGCCCCGCCCAGCACTCCGGCGACCAGGACCTCACCGCCAAAGCGCGAATCCGTAACGCTGCTCTCGAGCTCTATGCGGCCAACGGCGAGGACCGCACACCGATGCGTGCGGTCGCGGCCGCCGCCGGGGTTACCGTAGGGCTGGTGGTCCATCACTACGGGTCCAAAGACGGCCTGCGCGAGGCTGTGGAGCAGATCGTCGTGGAGCGTTTTGCGTCGGCCCTTGCTTCGGCGCCGACCGACGGGGCCGGCGAAGAAATCGCTCGCGTCCGGAATGAATCCGTCGCGGAAATGCTGGTCAGAAACCCGGAGGTGGTCAACTATCTCCGACGGGCGCTACTCGAACCCGGCGGCCAGCGGGGGCAACTGCTGGAGCGGCTCACCGAACTTACCCACCGGGAGGTCGTTGCGATGCGCGAGACCGGCGCGGCCTCGCGGGGCCGCGCCGACTCCGTCCAGGTGGTCGACGTGATCATCAACCAGATGGGCCGACTGTTCCTGCAGCCGCTGGTGGATGCCGTCTGGACCCACCTCGGGACCTTCACCCACACCGAGGGGCACAGCAAGCCCGAGCTCGGCGTGAGCGTGTCCGGGGGAGGAGCTGTCGATCGTTCCCACGGGTCAGCCACCTGACCCGAGTTTCTCTTTCGCTGAACGTCTGTACAAGAACCGCGTTGGCGGTTACTGTTTCTGCTGTGTCCGGGGTCACATACCCGATCCCGGAGTCTTCAACACCTCAGGAGTCACCATGGCCACTCTCGGAGGCGCCCTCGCGCTCAATGCCCGCCGGCACCCGGACAAGACCGCACTGATCTTCGGCGAGAGCACCTACTCGTACGAGCAGCTCGCGGCCCGGATCAATCAGTATGCGCACGCGTTGGCGTCGCTCGGAGTCGGCAAGGGCGACAGGGTGGCACTGCTGAGTCCGAACTCCGACGCGTACATCCTGGGCCTGTACGGAGCGTTCCGACTGGGGGCCATTGCCGTGCCTCTCAACCCTCGCGTGCCGGCCCGCGAACTTCGCTACCTGCTCGAGGACTCCGGTGCGACGGTGCTGCTGTACTCCGAGGGGCTCGCGGTGGTGGTGGCCGGCCTCGACGAACTCGATCCGCTGCCGTCCGCGCCGCAAAGTCTGGTGCTGGACGAGCCCGCCGCGCAGGGCATCGCGCGGCTCGCAGACACCATGCCGACCACCGCGCCGGAAGTGGAGGTCATCGAGGACGACGACTGCATTATCCTCTACACCTCGGGCACGACCGGGCGTCCCAAGGGAGCGTTGTTCGACCATCACCGCATGCTGTGGGTGGGGAACTCGGTTTCCGCACTCGGTATGAATATCTTCGACCGGAATCTGCACGTCGCGCCGATGTACCACTGCGCGGAGCTGGTCCTGTTCGTTATGTCAGGGTTCAGCCTGGGCACCACTCACGTGGTGCTGCCAGCGTTCGAGCCCAAGGCGGTCCTGGATGCGCTGGAGAAGCACCGCATCACCGTGTTCCTGGGCGTGCCCACCATGTACCAGATGCTGCTGCAGCACCCCGAGCTCGGCACGCGCGATCTGTCCGCGTGGCGGCTGGGCTTCTTCGGCGCCGCACCAATGCCGCCGAGCGCGGCGACCAGCTTGCTCGCCACCCTGCCGCACGTGCAGTTCTTCCAGCTGTGCGGCCAAACCGAAGGCGGCCCGACCGGCATCTTCCTCACTCCGGACGAAGTACGCGCCCGCCCAGATGCCACCGGACGGGCGTCCATCACTAACGCCGAGACGCGGATCGTCGACGACGAGGGCAACGACACCGCGGTCGGCGAGCCCGGGGAGATCATTTACCGAGGCGAGACCATCATGAAGGGCTACTGGAACAAGCCCGAGGCCACCGCCGATGCGCTCCGCGACGGCTGGCTGCACAGCGGCGACGTGGCGGTCCGGGACGCCGACGGGTTTATCACGATCGTTGATCGGATGAAGGACATGATCATCACGGGCGGGCGCAACGTGTACTCGGTGGAGGTCGAACAGGCCCTCGCCGGCCACCCGGACGTGGCCGATGTGGCGGTCGTCGGGCGGCCGGACGAGATGTTCGGGGAGAGCCTCATCGCCGTCGTCACCCCGGTCGAGGGCCGCGAGGTCACCTTGGAGTTGCTCCGCGAGTACGGATCCCAGTTCATTGCGGGTTACAAGCTTCCGCGCGAGCTCATCACCCGGCCCATTCCCCGTAACCCCTCGGGGAAGATTCTCAAGCACGTGCTGCGTGATGCAATCACGGAAGGCACAGTCGCCACCAGCTAACAATCGGATAGCTCGTTAGGCTCCTCTACCAAGCCACCTGCCATTTGGCCCGCTCTGGGAGAGGTCGAGTTCGCGGGATACTCGGCGTCGCCTACTTGTCATAACGTACATTATCGGCACTCTTATCTATCGAGTTCGCAAACAGGTGAATACTCGAGATCATTGGTAAAACGCCAGAACCAGCGGGAACGCGGATTGTTCGCCTCCCGCGGCATGACGCAGCTGCACGGTTCCGTCCGATCTACGTGCAGACATGACAAGATAATTCATCTGATGCATGGAAAGGTCGCGGGATGAGGTGCGATGCACCGTGAGTTCGCCGGGTCTCCCGTCTGACATCACCTGGCGCGAGCGCGCAATATGTCACTGTGACGATTCTGCACGTCTGAGTGGATTCAGTTCTTCTGCAGCATGTATGGACCACTGCCTCCTTACTGGTTGCTCGATACAGCGTGGCCCCGAATCGTTGTCGGCGCCGGCGCGGGTCTGCCCCACTGATATTTGCCGAAACTCTATTCATTGGATGAATAGAGGCGTATGGTGCTGGATTATGAGTGGTGAACACCCACTGCCTGGTAGCGCCCCGTTACGACTCGTCTCGTCTGGCGCCGAGTTGCTTCGTCCCGAAGAGCAGATCTGGACAGAGATGCTCGAGGGTTGGAAATCGGCGCTGATGGCACGCACGTTGGGTGCATCCACGATCTATGGCTACCTGCGAGTCCTTCAGGATTTTCAGGCAGTCTCTGGCGACTACCCGTGGCGATGGATGCCGCAGGACGTCGACGAGTACGTCACCACGCTGAACGCACGCAATGGCGGGACGGCCGCCAAGTCAACCATTCGCGCCTATCTGATGGTGGTCAGGGGCTTCTGTAGCTTTCTCTGCGAGCCGGTCTACCGGTGGCCAGACCTGTGCGCCCAGGTCTTCGGCGAATACCCGTCGCAGATCTGCTTCGCCTACAATCTTCCGGTCCATGTCTCTGACAACGAGGCGGAGCCAGAACGGAGAGCGTTCTCCCGCAATGAAGTTCAGACCCTGTTCGACTACTTCGACGACGAAGTTGAGCGTCTCTACGCGAAGAACAACAAGGCCTGGCTGACCACGCTGCGCGATTCCTGCATCGCAAAGGTTGCTTACGGCTACGGCCTTCGTCGTCAAGAACTCCTACGACTGCAGATCCATGACTTCGGACCGAATCCACATGTGCCGCAATATAAGGCCTTTGGTGCTGTCTACGTCCGGTACGGCAAAGGGTCGCGTGGCTCCGCACACAAGCGACGTACTGTCTTGACGGTTCCCCTGATGGACTGGGGTCCGGATGTGTTTGAGGCGTGGGTGGGCGCAGAAGGATGCCGACAACTCATGGGACATGCGGCGGACTCGCCCTGGCTGTGGCCGTCAGAACGCGGTGACCAGTTGACCTTGAACTCGTACGCCACTCGATTCACAGGCCATCGTCGACGTGCCGGTTTGCCAGATGGTCTGTCGCTTCACGGGTTTCGCCGGTCGTACGTCACGCACTTGATCGAGGACGGCTACGATCCGCTGTTCGTGCAACAACAGGTGGGCCACGAGCATTCATCCACCACGGCGCTCTACACCCAGGTGAGTTCGGACTACCGACAGAAGACCCTGCAGCGCATGATCCGCGAGCGACTCGCATCCGCGGCTGTCCCCTACGGCGAAAGCAACCAGGCATGAACGTTCAGAAGCGCGTCGATTTCCATTGGAACCTGCGAAAACTCATGGCCGACCGCAATCTGTGGAAGTCGACCGAACTGGTCACCCTCCTTCGGAGCCGCGGTATCACTCTCTCTCAACCTCAGGCGTACCGATTGATGACGGGCAAACCGGAACGCATCAACAGCCGGGTCTTCGCCGCGCTGTGTGACATCCTCGACTGCTCCCCCGCCGAATTGTTCGAGCCCGTCGTGGTGATGCAAGGTAGGGCAACCGGAACCGCACCCGACATTCTGCCGGCAGGAGAAGCCCGACCGAAGAAGGCTCCCGGGGTTCGTCGCGTTCGCGTGGTCGATTCCGACGACGGCCCACGAGATACCTAGGCCCGCGGTGATGATAGATGATGGCACGCCGGAAGCCCGCACCCGAACCTGACCGGTACGAGCCGTGCGAACGATGCGGTGAGGCCTATCTCACCGCCGCGTGGTGGCAGGACACCCCAATCTGCTGCTATTGCTACAACCAAGCCAAACGCGTTGTCGGGCAATGTGTTGAATGCGCACACTCAGGAATTGTCCCGGGACGCACACCGACCGGCCAATACCTGTGCCGCACCTGTAGCGGCATCCAACTCAACGTCGATTGCGTCGAATGCGGAGCCGAGGCCGAGCTCTACCGTCGCGGTCATTGCTGGCGCTGCGAGCTCGCCCATCAAGTCGACGAACTCCTCACCAACCCGCACACCGGTGTCGTCAATCCGCAACTGGCCGGCCTCGCAGCTGCGCTTAAACAGATGCCTCGCGCCAACAGCGGGGTCACGTGGCTGCGAAACCCAACTGTTCGCGCCGTGCTCCAACAGATCGCCGCCGCCGACACTGTGGACCAGCGACTGCTGGCAGCGCTACCGGTGAACCGTTCGTCCGTGCACATTCGCGCCCTCCTCGATGAGCACGGCATCGATGGCGCCCGAGTGGATTTCCGGACCAGGTTCACCGCGTGGGCCGACAGCAAGCTCGCGACGCTCACCAACCCTGACAATCAGCTCGTGATCCGCAGCTACATTCGGTGGCATGTGTCAAGACGATTCGACGACAAGTGCACCAACGGAACGTTTCTCGCCGCCAAGCAGGGAGTGACCGTTGCAATCGACTTCCTCAACTTCCTCGACATGCTGCAGATATCGGTCACCGACGTCGATCAAAGTCAGGTCGATACGTTCGTCGCGTCCGGCACCGAAACCAACCGGCTATTGAGCCGATTTCTCCCGTGGGTAGTCGCCACGTATCGATTGCCCCCGCTGACGATCGCGCCTCACCAACGCGGCACGACACGAGCCCTGACCGAAACCATGCAAGTCGAACAACTCACACGGCTCTTTGCCAACGACGCGCTGACTCCGCGCGATCGCCTGGCCGCTGCGCTGATCGTGGTGTTCGGGCAGCCCACTCACAAAGTCGCCGCATTGCGATGGGATCAGATCAACCGCGAGGAGACCTGCACCATCACCCTCGGAAAGCACCCAATCGTATTGGAGTCGCCATTGGATCGGCTCGTCGCCGAGGTCGCCGAGGCGACAACCAACCGGCAGACCGCCGCGCATAGCGAATCGGTGTGGGTCTTCCCCGGTTATCAGCCTGGGAACCATCTCAACGAAAGTCACCTGAGGCGCCGCCTCAAGGCACTCGGATTTCCCTCGCTCACAACGCGTCTCGGTACCTGGCAAACCATCACCCAGACCTCACCGCCTCCTGTCCTTGCAGACGCACTCGGCATCCACACACAGACGGCGATCAATCATGCACTCCGCGGATCGAGTCAGTTTGGCGCATACGTTGCAGCACGAAACGGCCAACGCGAGCAATGACTGTCGGTCGATCAGGCGCTGCGCAACTGCAGGATGGCGATTTCAGGCGGCGCACCCACTCGGACGGGCGGTCCCCAGGCGCCGGCCCCATAGGTGGTGAACACGGTGGTGTCCTTGTAGAAGTCGAGTCCGGTGACTGCGGTGTCGGCGGCAGCAGCGGCGGCGTAACGCAGCGGCCACATCTGCCCGCCGTGCGTGTGTCCGGATACCTGGAGATGGGGCTTCCCCCCGGATAGTGGACACAGGGGTGAATTAAGCTGCGTCTCCGATTCTATCGGAGACGCTCCGCTCGTAATCGTTCGGGGACATGTTGTTGCAGAACGAGTGCCGCCGCCGCGTGTTGTAGCGGGTCAACCACCGAAACGCCTGCCGTCGACACGTCCTCTCATCGGGCCAACTCGCCGAATCGCGCAGGACCTCGCGTTTGAATGCCGCGTTGAACGACTCGGCCAACGCGTTGTCGGCACTGGTACCCACCGCGCCCATCGACTGCGTCACGCCCATGTCCTGGCAGGCGTCAGCGAAGTCCTTCGAGGTGTAGACCGATCCGTGGTCGGAGTGGAAGATCGCTCCGCGCAGACTCCCGCGGTCACGCTCGGCCGCGCGTAGCGCGTCGATGACCAGCTCGATGCGCATGTGATCAGCGATCGCCCACCCGACGAGCCGGCGAGAGAAGCAGTCGATGACCGTGGCCAGATACAGGTTCTTGGCCTTCCCGTCGATACCCGGGATCGCCAACGGTAGATACGTGATGTCGCCGACGTACACCTTGTTCGGTGCCGGCGCGGTGAAGTCCCGTTTCACCTGGTCCGGGTACTTCTGCTCTGCCGGTTCTGGCACCGTCGTCTTGACCCGTCGTCGTTTCCGGTAGCCGGCGATCCCGTGTTCGCGCATGACCCGCTCCACACGTTTGTGATTGACGCGCTCACCAGCGGGTTTCCCGTCGTTGAGGTCGGCAGTGATCCGCGGGGCACCGTAGGACGTGTCCTCGTCGTGCACGGCTGTGATCTCCTTGAGCAGGGCATCGTCGGTAGCGGCTCGACGCTCGCGACCGGGCGCGGCCTTGCGCCATGCGTAGTACGAGGAACGAACGACCTCGAGCAGGTCACACAGCCACTTCACCGGGTAGGTGGCGGAGTTGTCGGCGACGAACTGGAAGCGGCTCACCAGTTCGTCTCCCCCGCGAAATACTTGGCTGCCTTCCGCAGGATCTCGCGTTCGGTCGTCAGCTTCGTCGTCTCGACCTCCAACGCCCGGACCCGTGCCCGCAGCCGGACCAGTTCTTCCTCGGGAGTCTCGCCGTCGGGTACCTCATCGGTGGTTCTGCGGTGTAGCGGGCTGGTGGTCGGGGTTCCGTCGGCGCCGGTCTTGCGTCCGGTCCCGTACTTGTCGAGCCATCCGCGTAGCGTGCCGCGTTCGATCCCGAGATCGCCGGCGATCGACCGGACCGTCGCACCCGGCGTGGTCTCGTACAAGTCGACCGCGTTACGCCGGAACTCCTCGTCGTAGTGCTTCCTGGCCATGGACTACATCATCTCGCTTCCCCAGCATCAGGCTGGAATCAGCGTGTCCAACATCCAGGGGGAAGGCCCCTCCTCGTCGTAGTGCTTCCTGGCCATGGACTACATCATCTCGCTTCCCCAGCATCAGGCTGGAATCAGCGTGTCCAACATCCAGGGGGAAGGCCCCTCCTCGTCGTAGTGCTTCCTGGCCATGGACTACATCATCTCGCTTCCCCAGCATCAGGCTGGAATCAGCGTGTCCAACATCCAGGGGGAAGGCCCCTCCTCGTCGTAGTGCTTCCTGGCCATGGACTACATCATCTCGCTTCCCCAGCATCAGGCTGGAATCAGCGTGTCCAACATCCAGGGGGAAGGCCCGATCGACGTCGTGGGCTGCTGCCTCCCGGACGTGGTTGGGTTGATGCGCCAGTAGCAGGGTGAATCGATCGTCGGGTCGACCGGCGACCGCGGCGTCAAGGTCGGGTTCGTACGGGGCGGAATTGCTGAGGTCATGCACTCCAGCGACATCGATGGTGGCTGCCCCGCGTCGGATCTCCACGCTTGAGTTGTTGATGGTGGTGATACCCAGCGAACGCCACTCGTCCATCCAGGCGCCGACGTCGTCGGAGATCTGTTCGTGGTTGCCTGAGACACCGAAGACACCCAACGGCGCTCGCAGATCAGCGAGTGGCTGCAGGTCTGATCCGACATGCTCGATGGTTTCGTCTGACAGGTCACCGACGATCGCGATGAGGTCGGGGCGCTCGGCGTTGACCATGTCGACGATCGTGCGTGTGAACGCCTCCCCGCGGGCGGGTCCCAGGTGCAAATCGCTGACGACGGCCACGCGTAGACCGTCGAACTCGGCGGGCAGCCGTTTCAACGTCACCGACTCCTGATTGACCCGCACCGACGCGGCCTCACCCACGCCGTAGAGCGTGGTGCCCACCGCCACAATCACCTTTACGTTGGAGTACGTCCGGGGCGGTCGCCTCGGACGTTCGTCCGCGGTTCGGGGCGTGGCTCGACAATCACCTGTTGTCGCTGGTGGCTTGGCGTGGAAGGTCACCCCGGACCGTGACGGGTCGTTTCGGCCGCTGATTGAGATGTGTTCGCGAACTTGTCGCTGTGTAAAGGTGTGCCGGCGAAACCACCCTGACGAGCCAACCGCACACGGAAGGACAGTATGGACGAAAAGATCTGGGTAGGAATTGATGTCGGTCGGCATGCGCATCACGCCGCCGCGGTCGATGAGGCGGGAACGGTGCTGTGGTCTCGGCGGCTTCCCAACGATCAACCGGCGATCGAAGCGCTCATGGACCGGGTCGCCGACATGAAATTCGTGGTGTGGGCGATCGACATGACCGCACCGGAATCGGCGCTGCTGAGGGGTGTGCTGGCTGCGCGGCGCCAGCAGATCCGCTACGTGCCCGGCCGGGTCGTGCACAGCATGACCGGTGCGTTCGCGGGTGAGGGCAAGACCGATGCCCGCGATGCGGTCGTGATCGCCCAGACAGCCCGCCTACGTGGCGATCTCGCCACCGTCTCGGCGCCCGACGACGTCGCGATCGAACTCGACCTGCTGACCGGACATCGCAACGACCTCGTCGCTGAACGTACGCGAGGCATCAACCGCCTGCGCGGCCTGCTGACCCGCATCTTCCCTGCACTAGAACGGTGTTTCGACTACTCGACACTGACCGGTCTAACGTTCCTCACCCGCTTCGCCACGCCATCTGCGATCGCTGCGGTCTCTGACGACGAGATCTACGACCACCTGCGCAGTCACGGCGTCCGCCGACCCACGATCCCGAAGATGATCGACAAAGCCCGTGCCGCGGCGGCCGCGCAGACCGTCACCCTGCCTGGCGAGGCGACCACAGCCCTACTGGTGCAACACGCGGCTACCTCGTTGGTCATGCTGACCCGTCAGATCGCCGACCTGGATAAGCAGATCACCGAGGTGTTCCGCCGCCACCGTCACGCACGGATTCTCGAATCCGTGCCAGGCATCGGCACCCGAAGCGGCGCTGAGCTCGTCGCGATCACCGGCGGCGACCTCACTTCGTTCGGCTCGCCCGCCAGACTCGCCGCCTACGCCGGCCTTGCTCCGGTACCGCACGACTCCGGTAACCGCCGGGGAGCCTTGCGTAGACCCCAGCGTTACCACAGAGGACTTCGCAAGGTGTTCTACATGGCCGCACTCAACAGCTCGCAACGCGACGGCCCGTCCCGCGAGTTCTACCAGCGCAAACGACGCGAGAAGCGTTCCCACGTCCACGCTCTCATCGCTCTCGCTAGACGTCTGGTTGACGTGGTCTGGGCACTGATCCGCGACGGTAGGGTGTGGTTGCCGCGGCCGACCGTCGAGCGGGTGTCAGTCGATGAGGTGGGCGCGATGGCTGGATGACTGGCGGGGCCGGTCAGATCTCGGCACGTGCGTGCGTACTAGCGGGACACTGGATGCGTGTCGGTTCGGGTACTCGGCCACCAGCTTGCTCTGCCGACAAGTGTGGCGATGGTCGGCACAACGATGGTGCGGACGATGAAGGTGTCGAGCAGCAGGCCGATGCCGATGATGAGTCCGACCTGGGTCATGATCGAGATGGATCCGGCCATGAGTCCGAACATGCTGGCAGCGAAGATGAGGCCGGCCGAGGTGATGACTGATCCGGTGTTGGTGACGGTTCTCAGGACGCCGATGCGGATGTTGTTTTGGGATTCTTCGCGTAGGCGAGAGATAAGAAGCATGTTGTAGTCGGCGCCGACCGCGACGAGGACTATGAAGGCCAGTAGTGGTACGGGCCAGGCGATATCGGTTTTGAGGATGTGTTGAAAGATCAGGACACCGATACCCAGTGCCGCGGTGTAGTTGAGTATGACGGTGCCCAGAAGGTATAGCGGCGCGATGAGTGCTCGGAGTAGGAGTATCAGGATCAGGCCGACGATGGTGAGGGTGGCCAACGCTAGGAGTCGGAAGTCTTCGGTGAGTAGACGTTGCAGATCGGCGTTGATGGCGGGGAACCCGGCTATCGCGATGTTGGAGTCCTGCAGGGTTGTGTTCGGTCTGGCGGCGAGTGCGACATCGGTGATTGTGTCGGCCAGTTGCATGGCCTCGGTGCTGTAGGGGTCGAAGCTGGTTTGTATTGCGTAGCGCACGGTATGGCCGTCGGGCGAGACGAACTGGCGAGCGACGTCGACGAAACGGCGGTCTGCGTTGGCCTGAGGTGGGAGGTAGAAGCCGGTTGCTGAGTTTGTTCCGGCGGTCTCGCGGGCGGAGGTTTGTAGTTGTGTGGCTAGCGCGGCCATCCCGGCGAGTTGTTGAAGGTTGCTGTCGATCAGCGCGGATACACCGGCGGCGAGTTGGCGTGATCCCGCCGCGAGTTGACTGATACCTGTTTGCAGTTGGGTGAGCTTGCCGGGAAGGTCTTGGCTGCTGATGCTTCCCAGCGTGGAGCCCAGTGAGTTGACGGTGGAAGTGAGTTGGTCGGTGACTGTTGAGATCGGTGTATCCAGCTGCGCGAGTTGTGTTGACAGCGTGGCGATCTGGTCGAGGGTCCCGTTGCTCAGTAGGGCGTCGAGATTGCGGGTCTGCGCGCGCAGAGCTGCGCACTGCGGGACTTGGGTGCACCAGGGCGCATTATCGAGGATGGGCAGGATCGAGGTCACTGTTGCCAGGGCTGCAGATGTTTGGCGGGTGAGCGCGGCCAGCTGTGGGGCATTCTGAGAAGCGCGATCGAGCGCTGGTGCAGATGCGGCGAGTTGGCGGAGTATCGGCTGGTACTGCTGAATTTGCTGCCCTGCTGTGCTTGCCTGATCGAGGATGCCGGCCAGGGGGGCCAAGTTGGTGCGTACCTGGGTGTCGAGCTGAGTAAGCCCGTCGGCGAGTTGGAATGCGCCGGTACGGAGCTGTTCGAGGTCACCTCGGCGGTTCTGGCCATCGTCGACCGCACCCGCCAGCCGGTCCCCGATCTGACCGTTCTGCCAGGACAGCTCGGCTTGCTCGAGCTTGTCCCCGGTGGGACGGGTAACACCGATGACTCGAGTCACTCCGGGGATCTGGGATACACGTGAGGCCATTTGCTCAAGATCGGCCAGCCCGCTGGCAGTACGGAGATCGATCGGTGCATCTACAACGAGGAACTCAGTGATAGTGACGTCTTGAGGGAAATGACGGTCGAGCAACGCGTAGCCTTCGTTGCTGTCGGTTGTCGCGGGCTGCCCCTCACGATCGTCGAAGGTGATCTGGATGCCCATCGCGAAGACGCTAAGCACGATTAGCCCGACCAGGGTTAGTGCCAGCAGAGGCACAGGACGCCGCACGACGAGCACGGCGACGCGATTCCAGTACTTTCGGGTCAGATCTCGTCTGGGTGCGCCCCAGCCGAATCGCGCCGCCCACAGCAACACCGGTGGTAGCAGGGTGACCGTGGCGAGGAATCCGATGAGGATGGCGATCGCGCATGCCGGACCCAAGGTGGAGAACACGCTCAGCTGACCAAACACCATCGCCAAAAAGGCCAGCGCCACCGTGGCAGCTGAAGCCAGGATGACCCGTCCGATAGTTGCTGTCGCGTCCACGAGCGCAACCTCAGTGGTAGCGTCCTGGCGTAGCCGTTCGTGATAGCGACTGATGAAAAAGACTGAGTAGTCGACCCCGGCTCCGAGCAGGATGACGGTCATGAACGCGACGGTGAACTGCGATACCGGCATACCGAGTTCGCCGAGTGCGGACAAGACCCCGCGGCCCACGCCGAGGCTGACACCGATCACCAACAACGGCACCAGCGCGGTGAACAGCGATCGGTAAACGATCAACAGAATGATCGCGATAAGCGCCACCGTCGCCACAGTGATCACGACTAAATCGCTTTCAGCACTGACGATCTGGTCACTGAAAGTGGCCGTCGGCCCGGTGACATGGACAGTGGTGTCCGTACCGTCAAACACGCGCTGCGCGGTTTGGCGCACGGTCTCCACAGCATGCGTGGCCGTTGGCCCTCCCAAAGTTCCGGTGACCCCGACAGGCAAGTACCAGGCTTGCCCGTCCTCACTCAAGGCCTGGCCGGCCGTCGTCGGATCGGAGAGCAAATCCCGCACTGACTGCACATCGTCGAAATTTTCGCGCAACTGCAGAACGAGCATGTCGTAGCGTTCCCGCGCCACGTCGGTGAACCCGTTCGGGTTCTCCATGGTCACGAAAACAGTGGTCTTGGCGCCCTTCTCACCGAACGCACCACCCATCTGATCGAGTGCTTGAAACGATGGAACCCCAGCAGGGATCGGATCAACAGACTGCTGCCGCACCACCGTCTCCAGCTGGGGAAACAGTATCGCCAAGACGATACCCACAGCCACCCACGCCCCGATGACGAGGAATCTGTGCGCCAAGGTGAACCGTGCCAACCGCCCCAATGTCGTGCTGTACTCGCTGCGTTCCGCCAACCGGCGCGCCGCCAAGCGCCCACCACTTGGACGTTGGACCACCATACGCAGCACCTCACCCTCGACCCAGCCCGTCTACGAAACCGACGGTATCGTTACGGTACTAGCAGTACCATAGATGGGGGAGGAGGTCAGGAGGTTTGGTGTCGCCGGTGGGCCATGAGGAAATCGTCGACAAGCTGTTCGAGATCGCCAACGGTCATCGACCGAATGCCCGTGAGCTTGGCAAAGACAAGGGGGCCCGCCAGTTGAGTGACTGCCATGGTCAAATCGAGGTCGCCGAGCTCCGCCGTGGCCACGTCACTCGTCAAAACTCGATCGAATGGTTCTCGATACTGCTCGACGACTCGACGACGCAGTGGCGCGAGCGCGTTCTGATCCCCGTCGGATTGCCCGGATTGCCGGGGCTGCTCGGGAAGCATTGCCAACCATGCCAGCGTCGTCAACTGCAGCGGTGCCTGCTCAATAAGCTCAGCCTGCCGCTGCATCAGCTTCAGCAGGTCATCACGGATCGACGTCGTCGTCTCGGGGGTCTCGGCCTGAGGCAACAATCGCTCGAAGGCAGCCGCCACCAGATCTGTGGAGCTCTCGAAGTGACGATACAAGGTGGTGCGAGCAACACGAGACAGTCGAGTGACCGCCTCCACGGTAACGGCTTCGACCCCGCCACTGTTCAGCAAGGTCACCGCAGCATCCAACAAACGCTGACGCGACCGAACCCGCCTCGGGTCAACATCGTCGGAATCGATGGTTTCCACCTGGCCACTCCCTATATAGCCAAAATCACGAACCCCTGACTGCACAACAATACCGTCGGTAACAGAGCGAAACTGCCAGTGGCGGTACCGATTGAAGGCTCAGAAAGGTCACTTATGAGGGGCGACAAACCACTACCAGCACACGCACCATGGTGCATGGGATGCGGCGAAGACAACCCCAATGGCCTGCACCTCGAGGTACACCTGCACGGCGACCACGTCTACGCCGACCTGCAATTCGACGAGCGCCACTCAGGAGCCCCGGGACTCGCCCACGGCGGAGCCATCTCAGCGGCATGCGATGACATCATGGGTTTCACCCTGTGGATCGCCGAGACACCCGCAGTCACCCGAACCCTCACCGTGGAGTATCGACGCCCGGTCCCACTGCACACCCCCGTGCACATCACCGCCTCCCTCGTCGACGAAACCGACCGCGCGCTCTTCATCGAAGCCAACGGTACTGTCGGCGACACAACCTATTTCGCCGCAGAAGCGGTCTTCGTAAAGGTCGACTTGAGTCATTTTCTTCGTCACGGAGACTGGGGCGCCACAGCAGACCTCATCACCAGATTCTTTCAGGCCGACTAGCTGTACTGACCCGACAGGTTGGGTACGCGGTCGGCGGGTGAGTTGCCTCGGAGTGCGGTGTGGCCGCGTTCGTGATTGTAGATGCGAAGGAACTCGGGGAAGGCCGCGACGCGTTCGGTTTCACTGAGGTAGGGACGGGCGTAGGCCCATTCCTCCTGCAGGGTCTGTCAAGACCCGGGTTTGTTGGAGACCGATCATTTGTTCTGTAGTGCAGGTTCTGTCTCAGCAGCAGCGGCGTGCTGCTGCCAGTAGTGGTCTTCGACCTCGGCCGGCGGCCGGTGATCGAGTTCGCCGTGCAGGCGCGTGGTGTTGTACCAGTGGACCCACTCGGCAGTCGCGATCTCGACGGCGTTCGTCGACGCCCACGGGCCCTTCCGGTAGATCAACTCGTGCTTGTACAGTGAGTTCAAGGCTTCGGCCATCGCGTTGTCATACGAGTCGCCGCGCGAGCCGACCGAGGCGACGGCGCCGGCCTCGGCAAGGGCCTGGGTGTAGCGGATCGCCCGGTACTGGACGCCCCGGTCGGAATGGTGAATCAAGCCGGTGATGTCCTGGCCGGCCCGGCGACGCAGCCACAGGCCCATCGCCAATGCGTCGATCGCCAGGTCGGCGAACATGCGGGTCGAGGTCTGCCAGCCGACGATCATCCGCGAGAACACGTCCAACACGAACGCGACGTAGACCCAACCGACCTCGGTTCGAACGTAGGTGATGTCGGCAACCCATAGCTGATTCGGCGCAGTCGCGCAGAACGCGCGGTCGACTAGATCAGCAGGGCGTTCGGTCTCGGGTGCCGGTTTCGTGGTACGCGGGAACTTACCTCGCACGACGCCACGTATCCCCAGGTCACGGCACAGTCGTTCGACTGTGCACTTGGCGACGGTGATCCCTCGGCGGGCGAGGGCGGCGCGGATCTTGCGGCGGCCGTAGATGCCGCCGGAGTCTTCGTAGACGTCCATGATCTGCTCTTTCAGATACTCGTCGCGGACCGCTCGAGCCGACGGGGCGCGGCCGCGGGCGGCGTAGTAGGTCGATGGCGCGATCGCGCATCCTGCCTCGGTGAGGGCGGCGGTGATCGCCTCGACTGGCCATCGATGACGGTGCTGGTCGATGAAGTCGACGATCAGCGGTGTGGCCGGTCGAGCTCGGCGGCGAAGAAAGCTGACGCGGTCTTCAATATCTCGTTCGCCCGCCGCAACTCGGAGACTTCCTTCTCCAACTGGCGGATCCGTTCGATATCCGAGACCGTCTCCACACCCGGTGCCGCGGCCTGTCCTTCCTCGACGCGGCGAACCCAGTTGCGCAGGGTTTCAGGGTTGATGTCGAGTTGTTTGGCGATCCGCGCCAACGCTCCTGGCGCGGTCTCGGGGTCCTTACGGGCGTCGATGGCCATGCGCGTGGCACGGTCCCGCAATTCCTTCGAGTACTTCGATGGGCGAGGCATGAAACAAGTGTCCCTTCCGGTCAAACCTGTCTCCATCAAACCCGGGACGATTCAGTCCTCGAGTGGTGAGATCTACGA
The DNA here is from genome assembly GCF_001305675.1 of Gordonia phthalatica. NCBI lineage: Bacteria > Bacillati > Actinomycetota > Actinomycetes > Mycobacteriales > Gordoniaceae > Gordonia > Gordonia phthalatica. Next base: position 4,098,976 of record NZ_CP011853.1, on the reverse strand, counting down.
CGTCACCGTCGTCGATGATCGAGACGCCGTGGTGGCCGGCATCGAATCTCGCGACTACATGGGCGGGATCGTCCTCGGTGCGCAGCCCGAGGTGCTCACCGCATCGGCCAATGGTGCGGTCAATGAGGTTGCCGCGCAACTGGCGACCCCATTGGAGTCGGCGCTCGCTCAACAGTCTGGGGTCCCACCGGGCGGTGAACCCACAGTGACCCTCACCGACGTTGCACCGTTCTCCGACGAAGACCCCAATGGCGCGCTGCTGAACTCGGCGTTCTTCCCGATGCTCTTCGGCGGCATCATCGGCGGCGTCCTCATCTCGACTGTCATCGTCGGAGCGAGGCGACGCATCCTCGCAGTGACGACGTACGCCATCGTCGGCGGAATCGTCCTCGCCAGCATCCTGCAACTCTGGTTCGGGTCGATCCAGGGCAACTACTTACTCAACGTCGGCGCCTTCGCCGTGGCCATCGCCGCTATCGCCGCACCGATGATCGGCTGCGTTGCGCTGATCGGCCGCGCTGGTACTGCAATCGGCCCGGTCGTGATGATGCTGTTCGCCAACCCCATCTCGGGAAGCGCGTTGCCGTCACAGTTCCTCCCCGGAGCATGGGGCGAAATCGGACAGTGGTTCCCACCCGGTGCATCGGCGACGCTGGTCCGTGAACTGTCGTACTTCCCCCAGGCCGACACGACGTCATCGTGGCTGGTACTCGCCGGGTGGATCGTCGGTGGCGTGATCCTCACCGCCGTGGGACACCGCCGATCGGTCAGCGCCCCGCCCAAACCAACTGCCAGCGATGACGGCTACACGAAACCGGTCCCTGCCCTTTCGTCCTGAGGGCAGGTTTCGGAGCCTGCCTCAGCTGGTTTGGACTCGAGACAAAGTGATACGAGTGGTTACCAGTAGACTGGAGCAACTACCAGGCTGCCGTTAGTCGGCGAAGCCCCCCTAGCGAGTTGACGATCATGGCGGTCTCGACCGCCACGTCTCGCGATCCTCGGCCGAGGCGCCCTTCTTGAGTTCGACGGCGAACGAGTATGGCTCTACCGGCCGTGGTCATTACAGCTAGCGAGCATCGAGCCCAGGGTCGGTTGCCGTTGCCGTATCGCAGCTACCGGTAGGGGCTGGGCGTCTTGGACCGTTTGGCGCGAGCGCGTTCCATGACCTTGCGGGCGCCGCTGTGGTTCATTCTCCAGCGGGCGAGAGCGAGGCTGACGCCGTAGGTATCAGCTGCCTCCTCGTCAGAGGCGTTTTCTCGGGCGAGCCGGAATGCACCCTCGTTGGGAATCAGTATCTCCCCTGAGAGCCAGTCGGCTTCGGCTTCTTGGACTCCGCCGAGCCCGCACTTCCGCTCGTCGGAGAGCGAAACGCCGAACTGGTGCTCCAGGACGACGTGGGCGAGTTCGTGGCACATGGTGGTGCGACGACGGGTCAGGGGCTGAGCATCGTTCTCTAGGATGACCACCCCAGTGCCGTGCGGGATCAGCGCCCCGGACAGTGCGCTTCCGTCCGCTCGGAGGAAGTGGTCGCGCGCGGCGCCGTCGAGGTCGCTGAGTTGGACGACGGTGATGCCGTACTCAGAGGCGAAGACGTAGGGGTCGAACGGCGTGTGCGCATCGAGGCCGATCTCGGCCCGTAGCTCCAGTGCGAGGTTCTTCGCCTCGGTCTTGAATCCTCGACGCACAAGTCATCCCTGCGCCCGTGCGCGTTCGATGGTCGCGCCGATGATCTGTTGCAGGTACTTGACGTCGGTCTCGCTGAGGTCCTTCCGGGCGCGCAGGAGCGGCGCGAGCTGCGCCATGAGTTCGGGTTGGCGGTCGTCTTTGGCGTCACGTTCTCCCTCGTATTCGAAGAAGTCCTCGGCCGGCAGGCGGAGCCAGGAAATTATCGTCGCGAAGCCGTCCGAGTCCGGCTTGAGGCCGTTGCCGAGCCGGGAGAGCAAAGAAGGGCTCACGCCGATCTTGCCAGCCAGCGCTCGCCAGGAGAGTTGTCGCTCTTGGCGCGCGGCGTCTAGGGCGGAGTACAGCGCGGCCGTGTTGATCGTGGTCTTGGCCATGTCCCCAGTGTGTCACATCTGCGACAGCTCGTCACCTGCGACACGGAGTGTGTTAGAATTGAAACGCAGCATCGATTCTGGAATATCGAGGAGGTGAGGGGTATGGCAGGGAAGCGAGGGCGCAGCGCGGTCACGGGGCGGTTCGTGAAGCAGTCCACGGTGAAGCGTCACCCGAAGACCACGACCAACGAGAGCGCCGGCAAGCGCGGCAAGAAGTAGTACGCAACCTGTCCTTCATGCTCGCCGCAGTGGCGGCGGTATGAGGCAGGCTCAGAGAAGTCCAAACAATCACAACGAGATCGGAGGGCCCGATGGCTCACCTCAAGCAGCAGTTCAAGGATGCGCTGAGCTCCATCGAGCCCGGCGATGACAAGGCCAATGCGCCGGAGGCGCACCGACTGGTGCGCGATGCGCTCGAAGCCGACACGAAGCTCACCGAGTACGGAGTGGACCCGGTGCTGATCGGTTCGTACAAGAGGAGCGTGTCGATCAAGCGGGTCAAGGACGTTGACGTGTTCGTGCGGCTCCCTGACCTGCCGAGCGACGTCACGTCAAAAGACATCCTCGACCGATTCTTCATCGTGTGTGGACGAGGTCGCGCCCGCTTCACCCTGTGAGAGAACATACAACGCCAGGGAAGATTGGCATTCCAAATCGGGGGTTTGTGATGCACCAGCTCGTGGAGGCGCTGACTCCGAGTGTTCACGTCGCTACAGGTCAGCAGCTGTCCCATCAGCGCGCCTCACAGTCGCACCTCGGGTGAGTGCGCCGTGACATCGGGTGCGGCCGAGCGAGGTGCCGAAGACTGGTTCTCCCGAGACAGTTCGATGTGTGTTCACAGTTAGAGAACTCAACGTGTACGATGTGTGTTCACAGTTAGAGAACTCAACGTGTACTTTTGAAGGAGTGGATGTGCCCCGTACTTTCCTAGCAAGATCGATTGGATACGCAGCTGCTGCGCTACTCGTAGCAACAGCAACAGCAACAGCGGGCGCTCCGGCCGTTGCAGAGCCTGCGGACGCCCCTGTCGAGAACGGCGGCCTGCTGCGGTCTGTTAAGACGGATCTCCTGGCAGGCGCCATCCCTACTGGGGTGAAGGCGACTTCGGTCACGTATCGAAGCTCCGATACCCGCGGCAAGCCAGTCGCTACAACGGGAATTGTTATGGTTCCGGCTTCGAAGTGGACTGGTAGAGGACCTCGCCCATTGGTCACCTATGCAGTTGGCACCCACGGCTCGGATCCGAGTTGCCGACCTTCACAGCTGCTGACTCGCGGACTGACCACCGACCGCTCTGGCGTTCCTATGATCGAGCTACAGCTGCTTGACGTGGCTTCCCTCTTGACTCGAGGGTTCGCTGTAACCATGACCGACTTTCAGGGGACGGAGGCGCCGGGGCGGCTACCTTACCTGCAGCCCATTCCCCAAGCCCACGCAGTGCTTGATGCTGCGCGCGCCGCTATATCGGTGGGGGCAGTTGATCGCCGAGCGCCTGTCGGAATCTGGGGATACTCACAGGGGGGCGGGGCAGCTGCCGCCGCTGCCGAACAGGCCAAGTCTTATGCCCCTGAACTCAATATCAGAGGGTCTGTGGTCGGTGCGCCCCCGACCAACCCGGCGCGAACAATGATGTTCAACGAAGGGAAGCTATCGGCCGGAGTTATTGGCTACTTCGTGAACGGGGTACGGGCTGAGTATCCGCAACTTGCGCCGAAGATCGATGCGAAACTAAACAGTCAGGGTAGAGATTTTCTGCGTAAGACTGCGGGTGAGTGTCTGGTGGGCAGTGTCGTCGGCCACTATTTCAGATCGACAAAGGGGATGACGGTAAGTGGGCGACCGTTAATCGAAGAGTTGGCTTCCGATCCTGAGATAAACAGCGTATTCCAGAGTTTCGTAATGGGACGAACGGCACCGAGTCATCCGGTACTCCTTATGCAGAACGTGAACGACGACGTTGTCCCCGCCGGCGATTCGAATGCCACGGCAGACGCTTGGAAACGCGGGGGTACCAACGTCGCCAGGGCGAATATCAACACACCATCGCTACCGCCCATCGGAGCTCCAGGACACGCAGTCGGATTGGTTACCGGTAATATCGCAGTCAACTGGCTGGCAGGCCGACTCACCCAATAAATGGCTCACAGCGAGGACCTGCGGAAGTCAAGCGTGTCTGCCGGCTTCCGCAGGTTGGCCCCTGAAGCATGGCCGTCACCGACACAGCTCGTCTATGCATCTGGCCACCAAGTGTTTGTCCACCACAGCAGCACGTGACCGCTGGTCCAGCGCTTAGTGATCGACGCAGGTCGCAGACACATGGCGTCCAAGCGGGTCGAAACGACGCGTAGCCAGCGCGCGATCACCGCCGGGTGAACTCCAACCCCACGGGTGACGCGCGCCGGACCAAACTAGGCGTGATCGTTGCGAAAGTACTTCGCTCGAGTCTCTGTCGGCAGCACTTCTAGCCGTCCCCTGAAATGAGAGCGTGCCGCCTCGACCTTCTGCTCATGACTTCGTGTGGCGGTCGTCAGCTGACTCTTGGCTCGCTCGATCTTTTCGGGAAGCGTCTTCTTCTCGTCAGCGGCCAGCCGTGCTTGTTTGTTGATCGCTGCCGCCAGCGCGTAGGCGTTCGGACCGGCTTTTGGGTCTTTCGATGCATCAAGGGTGGCGACACCATTTACTGCAGGACCATCAACCACAACGTACGCGTTGCCGGCACCGTTGGTGGATTCGTCGGCTGCCGATGCGGTGACGCCGATGATCGACCCGCTACCTTGCCTGGTGTCGATCCATCGCTGGTAGACCGTCACTCCTCCGCCGGCGGCGACCCGCTGGCCCTTGACGCTGCTCAGTTCGCTGATGGTTCGCTCGATGCTGGCGACTTCTGTCGTCATCAGCCGCGATGCAGCCCGGAACTGCTTGCGTGCAGACCTGGCGGCTGTCACTGCGTGCTGTACCTCGACATCGAGCTTGCCGAACTCCCGCCGGCGGTATTCGAACCAGCCGACGCCGACGATCACGGCCAGCGCGATGATGACCGCTACTGCTATTCCGGTGGCATCCATGTGGTTGGTCCTTCTGCTTGGTCACAATTGTTGTCGGGAACGGCGGATTGACATGAGAGTCTGTCAATCTTTGGATGGGCCTCGAGTCCTTGACCGGGTCGATCAGGGAGCGTCTTGCGAGTAGCGCTCTCGATTTGGTGGCGCAACTCCGTGGCTATGCTCGCGGGAACATCGATGTGAGCCTTGCCGAAGAGTTCGGTCACTCGTCGGTAGGCAGTTGCTCGTTCGTTAGGAGGAGATCGATCGTCGAGCGCCACTTTGATTGCCGATTCAGCGCGTCGCAGCAGAGTTCGTTGCTCAGCCGACAGACCGCTGTCACCCGAGGCTGAAGCAGCTGCGTACGCGGCCCTCCATGCGGTTTCGGCAGCAACGGCCCGATCGGCGAAGTCACGCACGAAACCGAGTTCGTCAGGAACGGTGCCATCTACTCGCAAGGCATCGGCATGGGCGAAAGCAGTGTAGAAAGCTTGCACGAGCGGGTGTGTTCGATCGGCCAGTAGTGGGCGATGGAAGAATGCCGTTGCGTCGGTCTCGTAGGCAGCGAACTCTTCCCGCACCGTGTTCAGTCGGCGAACAGCGTCAATCCATAGCGCAGAGCGTAGTTGAGCATCGTTACCAATGCGCCCGGACGGTGGTGCCGCTGCGACGTCCGCGGCTGGCGGCTGTGGCCGGACTTCGCCACGAGTGTGCGGAGTATGAGAGGCCTGATGAAGGACTGCTCCGGGCGTGACGCACAGGACGCAGAAGCTGTTTCGCGCGCTTGTCACCGACTGAGGGGGAACCAGTTCGTTACCGGTGCTGCCTCGTATGGGACGAGTGATTACGACTGATCCGGATATGGGCCAAGCTTCATACGGTGCAGTGACAAGCATGTCAGCAGCTGCGGAGCGGAGACGACGCAGCCACTCCCGAAAGGCAGGGTCACCGTCCGCGATTATCAGTGGACCTTTGTTGTCGTCAACCCACTCAGCCACAGTGAGACCGGTTCCTGGGATCAGTAGTGTGGCGACGGCTTGACTCAGGTAGTAGCTCGTGGGGGCGTCGCGATCATTGTCGGCGTCATCGGCCGCGTGCATGGGCGAAATTCCTTGCCGGTACTGGGTCTCAGGTTTCGCTGAGTGTATCCGCCTGTCCGGAGAGCTCGTTACGCAGACTGAGGACCCGAGGAGTGGTGTCGGCGAGCATGGTCAGTTAGGTTTTTGCCGCCCGCGGGCGTCGGCAGCGTGGTGCGCTCGAGCACGACTCCAGGCTCAACTAGCCGTTGCCTGTTCCCATGTCGCCTAACAGCAGCACAGCTGCGGATGTCGTTCCGAGACAGGTGGGTGGCGTGCGCGCCGCGAGCTACTACGTACGGCTAGCGAACGGCGGTTGCAACCGGCTCAAGCAGTAGCAGGCACGACCGATCCTCGTAGCGGTCGACTTCGGCCGTTATGTCGAGGTTCGTCCCCACGCCGATCGTGTCCGGTACCGGGCCGACCCAGTGGAGGTCGTTGAGGGTGTTCTCATCACGGAACTGGAAAGCCGGTCCAGTCGCTGACGCAGCGTCGCCCGCGTTGATTAGGATGTCGTACCTAGTCTTCGCGTTCCCGTGCGGTGCCATCGCGGCGATGCTGCCGGGAAACACGATCGTTCGACCACGATGAGCCGCAGCAAACGCTGCGATGTCCGGCGAGCAGTAGTCAGTGAACGCGAGGACAGCCGCGAACTCAGGACTGTTCTCAGGCGTGAGCACCTCGCCATCACGGGTCGATGACCGTGACGCTGCTTCGCCAGTCGCTTCAGCGGACGGTTGCCCGCTCGGCGAAGCTGTCGCTTCACCCGGCGCGGGATTCGCCGGGGCAGTGTTCTTCTCGATGACTAGCCCGACGGTCACAATGATTGCCAGCACGAGCACAACCACGCCGCCACCGATGATCCAAAGCAGCCGACGAGACTTCGGCCGGGGGCGACGGAAGGTGATTTCAACCTGAACCATACCTGGCGACTGCGAGACCAACTCCCAGCCGTCGGCCTCCCACTTCTTTACAATCCGCGACTCCATGCCGCGGACCGCACGGATCGTTTTCGTCTCGTACGTGACTCCGGTGTCCGTTGCCATGCTCACAGCCCCTCAGCTTCATGCCAGGAAGGTGGCCGGCCCGTGCTGAGCCTACTGGCCATCCGAGCCCGTACCCGCCACTGGGACACCCCATATCCCTTTGTCGCCCGCGGGTGATCCTGCGGAGGGTCAGGGCCGAAGGACGGACGAGTGCGGCTAATCTTGTCGAGTTTCGTCAAGAGAGGGCACCCATACGACCACTCCACCGCCTCCCCCACCTGGGTGGTATCCAGATCCATCGGGAGGTTCAGGATCACGGTACTGGGACGGCAAGAAATGGAGGGCACAGGTGGCGCCCGCCCCGCCAGCACCCGACTTGGGTAGTGGAAAGCTAGCCCCGCTGCTGTCTGATACACGGGGTGCTGCGGGTGCTCCGATGTCAACGGCCAGTTTGATGTCCCCGCTGGTGGCCAGGTAAAAGTCCCCACCCTGTGCGGGATGTTCTAGGTCGGTGGCACCTCCGTTCGGTGTGTCATGCGGTAGGAGTCGCCGTCGGTGATGACGATGGTGGCGTGGTGCAGGAGCCGGTCGAGGATGCTGGCGGCGGTGGTGTGTTCGGGCAGGAATCGTCCCCATTGTTCGAAGGGCCAGTGGCTGGCGATCGCGAGAGATCGGCGTTCGTAGGCGCCGGCGACGAGCCGGAACAGCAGTTGGGTGCCGGTGTCGTCGAGCGGGGCGAATCCGATCTCGTCAAGGATGAGCAGATCTTGGCGCAGCAGGGTGTCGATGGTTCTGCCGACGGTGTTGTCGGCCAGCCCGCGATACAGGGTCTCCACGAGGTCGGCGGCGGTGAAGTACCGCACTTTGTGTCCGGCGTGCACTGCGGCGATCCCCAGCCCGATCAGGGTGTGACTCTTACCCGTCCCGGCAGGGCCGATCAGGGCGACATTATGTTGCGCCCGAACCCATTCCAGTGAAGACAGGTATTCGAAGGTATTGGCCGGAATAGAGGATGCGGCCACGTCGAACGATTCCAAGGTTTTGGTGACCGGGAACCCGGCAGCTTTTAGTCGGTTGCGGATGTTGGAGGCATCACGAGCGGCGATCTCGGTTTCCACCAGGGTTCGCAGTACTTCTTCGGGTGTCCACCGCTGGGTTTTCGCGGTGAGCAGGACCTCGGGTGCGCTGCGGCGGATCGAGGCCAGTTTCAATCGGCGTAGCGCGTGATCGAGGTCGGCCGGTAGCGGCGGCACTGTCTGAGGTGCAACGGGTGTCGATGTTGTGGTGGTCATGACACCTCCTTGTCGCCGGCGCCCAGCTTGTAGGCATCCAGCGAGCGGGTGGGCGCGGTAGGCAGGTGACCCAACAGTGCTGTGCCGGCCGGTCGCGGGTTGGGGGTGCCGGCTCCGGCATCGAGGATCGAGCGCACATCGGCGGCCTTGAACCTCCGGAACGCCACCGCCCTGGTCAGAGCGGTGAGCACCTGTTCGCGGCCGTGGGAGGTGACGAGCCCGAGGATGTCATCGAGTTCACCGCCCAGGCGGGTGTTCCCGATGGCCGCGGCACCGACCAGGAACTGCTCAGCAACCTCACCGAGATCGCAGAACTGTTTCTCTACCGCAGTTTTGGGCCGTGGTGCACGACTGGGCGGGGTGCGTGGCCCCCCGTAGTGATCATCGTTGAGGACGACCTCACCAGGTGCGGCCAACAGATGATCGGCGACCACCTCACCGGAGGCAGGTTCGGCGATCAGGAGCCGCTCACCGTCCTGGATGAGGGTCACGGTGGTGCCGATGAGCCGGTTGGGTACCGAGTAGCGGGCCGAGGCGTACCGGATACACGAGAGGCGATCGACCTTACGGGTGACCGGCGGTGGACCGACCTGGGCCCGCAGAGACGGCAACGGGCTCAATGTGTCTCGTTCGATCGTGAGTTGGTCAGCAGGCACGCACAGTGTGTCGCTGTGACGGCGGGTGTTGACCTCGACACACCAGTCCCGCGCGGCCCGGTTCGCTGCGTGCACATCCAGCTGCACGTCGTCACGACCAGCAGCGATCTTGGCTTCGGTCCACAACGGCTGCGCCAGATCCGACTGCGCGTACCCGCAGAGGTTCTCCACGATCCCTTTCGATTCCGGATCGGCGCCGTGACAGAAGTCCGGGGAAAACCCGTAGTGGGTGGCAAACCGCACATACGTGGGGGTGGGTACGACGACGTTGGCGACGACTCCACCTTTGAGGCAACCCATCCGATCAGCGAGTACCTTGTTGGGCACTCCACCGATCTCTTCTAACGCTTCGGCGATGAATCCGAGTGTGGTGGTGGATGTTTCGTTGGTGGCGAACCGAACGAACCGCCACCGCGAGAACGCCAACACCGCGCAGAACATGTGCAGCCCGCCGATTACGGCCCAATCGATGACCAGGTAGTCACCCGGAGCCCACACCGCCGGGCGGCGGCCACGATGATGATCACGGCGCCACTGTGTTTTCTCCTGGGCGACGAGACGACGGAAGTTGCGGGCCGAGCCCTCATAGCCCGCGGCACGTGCTACCGGCAGCAGTCGCTTGGCGGTGATCCGGCCGTGTGACCGCTCGACTCGCTCAGCGACCAACTCGGCGACCGCATCGTAGTTGCGGGCCCGTTCCTTGCGGTCGGGTGGTTGATCGTCGGCCTCGAACCGGTCGACCACACGCTTGACGGTCTTGTGGGTGGTGCCGCACACCTCGGCTGCGGCGCGATAGCTTCCGAGTTCTCGGTAAGCAGAAATGATGTCCATACGGTCCTTCGCAGACTTCAATGGAACTCCCAGGCGGTGATGGTGATCGGTTGGCACCTTCACCGTCATCGCCTGGGCCCTCAGTTCCGGGTCGACACGACGAACACAGGGTGGGGACTTTTATCTGGCCACCAGCGGGGACCTCGACCTGGCCACCAATGGGGACTTTCTCATGGCCATGGACAAGCTCGCGCACATTCTTCGCTCAGGCGAAGTTTCATAACGGAGAAACGCTGTTCTCCCACGCTGAGTTTCATGACTGGACTTCATTCGCAGGAGCGGAGGGCGGTGTCAACTCGTCGAAGCAACGTTCTCCTTCAGTAACTGTTCGAAGACCTCCCTCGGGGTGTAGAAGCCCAGGCACTGGCGTGGCCGTTCGTTCAGTTCGCGGGAGATCGCTTCCAGGTACAGCTGGTCGGACGGGATCTCGGTGCCCTTCGGCAGGTACTCACGGATCAGTCCGTTGGTGTTCTCGTTGGTGGGCCGCTCCCACGGCGAACGCGGATGGGCGAAGTAGATCGGCAACTCGGCAGCAACGGTCACGCTGGCATGCTCGGCCATCTCGGTGCCTTGATCCCACGTCAGCCCCTGTCGCATGAACTCCGGTAGTCCCCGCAGGTGATCGATCAGCACATCAGCGACCCCGGGCGCCTTCTTCCCGTCCGGCAGCCCCAGGACGAGCGTGTACCGGCTCGTGCGTTCGACCAGGGTCACCGCGGCGGACTGGCCAGCTTTCCCGACGATCAGATCGCCTTCCCACCAGCCCGGCACTCGCCGATCGGTCGCCGTCTCGGGGCGGTCATCGATGCTGACCATGCCCACAATCCGCGCCGACCGCTCACCAACGGACTTACGCGGCTTACGCGTGGTCCGCTTGGACTGCAACAGGATGCCCTGAGCAGCCAACTCTCCCTTCGGCAGAGCATAAATCCACCGATAGATCGACTCATGCGACACACGGCGCCCCTGCGCGCTCGGCGAACCCTTCATGGGATCCACTGTGGGTACTTCGGCCTCGAGTTTCAACCGTCCCGCGATCTGCCTCGGCGTCCGCGATCTCGACAGATCCGCCCGCACCCGGTCGGCGAGCACCGAGTCCGCATCGATCGCCCGTACCTGCGGACGGGCCCGACGCGCCCGTGCCTGCGTGTCGGCGTGCACCACCTGATACGCGCCCGTCTTGGTGGCGTTGCGTTTGATCTCCCGCGACACCACCGACTTGTCCCGCCCGATCTGCTCGGCGATCGCTGTAATCGTCATCCCGGCCCGCCGTCCGACCGCGATCTCTGTCCGATCCGCCGACGTCAGCATCATCCGCCCCAACCCCACCAGGCTCTCCTACCGCGTCACCCGCAACCCCTCGTGGCCTGCAGTGTTGCTACGACGGTATGACACCGCCCTCTCCAAGTGAATTGGTCCGGAATAGGGGCCACTGACTTTCATGAAACCCTCCATTCATTCATCAGTATTTCGAGGATGGCGGGGATCGATCTCGCGGTCGGTTACCCGCAGCCCTCGGCCAGCGGGTCGGATTGGTATTATTACAACAATGTTCGGTGGAGCGGTAGTTGGCAGACCAACACGAACTTCGCCTATACCGATCAGCCGTTCTACACGTTCGGAAGTCGTGTATCAGCCGACGTCAAAGCGAACCGCGCACTGTGGGGTGGCGTCATTCTCGGCGTGATGGCAAGCCTGTTGACATTGGCGTTGTCAGTTGCAGTCGACCTGATGTTCTCCGGCCGCAGACCGTGATCACGTCCGAGGTGAAGGCCCAGGGCTCCGGAATGTTCGGAACGTAAGGGTTTGACCTGCAAGTTTGTTGCCGTGGGGCCGGTGTGTCGGCTGTGGCGGGAGTGGCTCCTGGGTTTGGATGGAAATCGCCAAAAGACCGTCCAGCCCAGAAGGCCACTCCCGCATGTCATCTTCTCCCGCCGCAAGCACTGTCGCCAACACGACCCGCCTGGAATCTCTGATCTCAGCACTGGGCGGGATGTCTGATCCACGATCGAGGCGGGGCCGCCGATTCGAGCTGGCACCGATGCTCGCGGCGGCCGTGGTCGCGACCCTCGGTGGTGCCCGCTCGTTCGCTGCTCTCGCTCAATCGGTGGCCTCGCTCTCGCCAGCCGAACGCGCGATGCTAGGTCTCGGCGATACGTCACCGGAGGAGTCGACGTGGCGGAAACTGTTCGCGCGCCTCGATACCGATCTCCTCGACGCGATCGTAGGGTCGTGGATGTTCGCGCGCACCACCATCCGCGCCCGCCGGCGGGTGATCGCGATCGACGGTAAAACCGTCCGCGGGGCCCGCACCGATGATGACCGTGCACCACACCTGGTCGCTGGTCTCGATCACCACTTCGGTGTCGTTCTCGGGCAGGTGTGCGCCGATATGAAAAGCAACGAGATCCCTGCTGCCCGAACACTTCTCGCGTCAATAGACCTGTCCGGAACCGTGGTGACCGCCGATGCGATGCACACCCAGACCGCCACCGCCCAAGCGATCCTCGACGGCCACGCCGACTACCTGCTGACCGTGAAGGGAAACATGCCGACGCTGCATGCCTACCTCAAGGACATCGACTGGAAATCCGTGCCCGCCACCTCGAGTGTTCAGACCGGGCACGGGCGGCGTGTTCGGCGGACGATCAAGGTCGTCGACGCACCGAAGTGGATCGAATTCCCCGGCGCCGCGCAGGTCGCGCAGATCCGCCGCACCGCCACCGACCGTAAGACCGCCAAGCGCACCTGCGAAGTCGTTTACATCATCACCTCAGCGCCCTTCACAGACGCGAAACCGGAGACTTTGGCCGAATGGACATGCGGGCACTGGTCTATCGAGAACAAGCTTCACTGGGTCCGCGACGTCTCCTTCGGCGAAGACGCCTCCAAGGTCCGCACCGGACAAGCCCCCAGGGTCATGGCGAGCCTGCGCAACACCGCCATCAGCCTCCTACGCCTGGCCGACGTCACCAACATCGCAGCAGCACTCCGGCACCACCACAAACACGCAGATCAAGCTATGAAACTAGTCCTGACCTGACCCTATGCGAACATTCCGGAGCCCTGGGTGAAGGCCCGACGGTCTTCAGCCTAGTGCCGCGGCCAACCGTGCATCGCCGATCTCCGGCCGCGCGGCCAGCCGCTCGTCGGGCATCAACCCGTTGAGCAGGAAGCCGGTGAGCCGGTCGATGCGAGCGGGAAGGTCGTCGAGGCCGGACACGGCGTGCGACAGGACCTGCGCGCCGACGAAGGCCTCGGTGATGAAGACGGCCCCGTCCTCGGGCGTCACGCCCGGCCGGACGTCGCCTTCGTCGATGCCTCGGGACACGAGGTACTTCAGTGCCTCGATCCAGGCGAGGTAGACGGGGACCGGCGCCTCGCCGGAATTCAACTCGATGACGAGGCGGATGCCGGCCCGGACCACCGGGTCCACGGTGAGCAGGCGGCCCATCTCGCGGTTCAGCATCGCGATCTGACACATGCCGCACTCGCCGGTCTCGGCGATCGTGGCGACGGCCTCGATGGACTTGGTCGCGAATTCGTCGACGACGATCTTGGCGAGGTCGTCCTTGGACTGGAAGTGGAAGTAGATGGCGCCGCGGGTCAGTCCGGTCTCGCCCACGATGTCGTTGAGCCGGGCGCGTTCGTAGCCGACGCGGCTGAACAGCTTGGCGGCACCGACGATGATCTGCTGACGCGTTTGAGCGGCTCTCGCCTGCTGCGCCATGGGTCCCCCTTGCGGATGATTCTCTTGTGAATAACGGCTGATCGGCCCAACTGCCTGCGGAGATCCACTTGCGGGTGGTTACTCGAGAGTATAGCGTTACATACCGGTGAACCGGTTTTCGGGCACGATACTGAGGCTGCACATCGGCGTGGATACGGAGGAACTCCGCCGAACGGGCCGAGGGGTGCTTCAGGGCGTGACTGAAGGTCGGATGCCGACGCCAGTGCGCGACTCCCGCGCCGATTGATCGCGGGAGTGGCGCACTGGCGTTTTTCATCGGCTCACTGAGCGGCCTGCTCGCGTGCTTTCCGGGCCCATGCCCGGGGGCTCGCACCGAACTCTCCGCGGAACCAGCGGGAGAAGGCGCTCAGTTCGGAGAATCCCAGGTGGACGGCTATCTCCGTGAACGAGGCGTGGCCGCGGAGGATCGCGGTGCTCGCATGCTCGCGACGGACGGCGTCCAAGATCGACGAGTACGTATCCCCGGTGGCGACGAGTTTCCGATGCAGGGTCCGTCGGTCCATGCCGAGGCTGCGGGCGATCTTGTCGGCCGAGAAGTTGCCGGTCGGCAGCAGCGTTGCGATCAGGTCGTGCACCTGGACCGGCAGGGTGGGGCCGGCGCCCGGCACCAGGAGTCCGAGGTACTCCTGGACGAATGGTCGCAGCTGTGGATTCGACAGGGGATTGGTCTGATCCAAATCGCTGCCGGGTAGGACGATGCCGCTGAATTCGTGATCGAAGACCACGTGCTCGCCGAGCAGTCGCCGGTGGGTCGAGGTGTCTTCGGGTGCGTGGTGCGCGAGATAGACGACCGACGGCGCCCAGTGCGGTGGCAGCACGTCCGCGAGGATGTGCAGGACCGACGCGATGATGAGTTCGACGGACTGCCGCCCCAGTTCGATCCCGGCGGCCGCCTGGACCTCCACGGTCGCGAGCCCTCGTCCCTCCGACATCGCGAGATCGATGGCCTCGTTGTGCAGGTTCAGGTGCCGCAGGACGATGCCCAGGGCGCTGCGGACGTCCGGTTCCTCCCGGGCCACCAGGCCGACCGGCCCCAGATTCGACAGGCCGCGGTCGGTCGCCATCAATAGCCCGAAGTCCAGACGGCCGGCCTGGTCGGCGGACAGTTCGAGGAGGCGGTCGACGGCCAGTGCGGGGATTCAGCCGGTCGTCGAGGCGAACGCGCCCGGGTCGATCCCGGACACGCGCATCAGGGCGTCGGGGTTGAGATCGAGTGATTCGGCGGTCTCGACGTAGCCGTTGAGAACGGCGCTACGAGGCCGGCGCCACCGTCCTGCACATCCACGTTCGTGAGGAGGACGGCCACGGCTCCAAGCGGCTGTCGAAGTTCAACGAGCTGCTCTCGGGTCTGCGTGAGGCCGTGCCGGACATGATCTTGCAGGTCGGCGGCTCGATCTCCTTCGCCCCCGAGGGCGAGGGCGCGGACGCCAAGTGGCTCTCGAACGACACTCGCCACATGCTGGCCGAGCTGGATCCGAAGCCGGACCAGGTCACCATCGCGATCAACACCAGCCAGATGAACATCATGGAGTTGATGACCGAGGACGACATCGCGGGCACCTCGCTGGCGCGTCCGGAACTGTCGGAGACCTACCGGGAGATGACCGTTCCGGCCGGCCCGCAGTGGGTCGAGGAGCACCTTCGTCGTCTGCAGGAGGCCGGCATCCAGCCGCACTTCCAGCTCTCGAGCATCCCGCAGCTGGAGACCGTCGAGCGTCTGATCCGTCGCGGGGTGTACACCGGTCCGCTGAACCTGACGTGGGTCGGCATCGGCGGTGGTTTCGAGGGCCCGAATCCGTACAACATCATGAACTTCGTCCAGCGTGTTCCGGACGGCGCCTGCCTGACCCTGGAGACCCTGATGCGGTCGGTGGCTCCGGTGAACGCGATGGCGATCGCGCTGGGTCTGCACACCCGCTGCGGCAACGAGGACACCATCTGGGGCGCCAAGGGCCAGAAGATGAAGTCAGTCGATCAGATCAAGCAGCTGGTTCGCTTGGCTGACGAGCTCGGCCGCGGCGTCGCCAGCGGCAAGGAAGCCCGCGACATCTACCGCATCGGCGAGTGGTACGCCGACGCCGACGAGACCCTGGCCAAGCTCGGCTTCGCGCCGAACCGCCAGCCCGGCCAGGTCGGCTTCACCCACCACGCCTGATCCGGACACCAGGAGAAGAACTCGTGAAGACGAGATTCGGCAGTCGTGTGGCCGCGTCGTTGGGCGCGGCCACCGCTGTACTCGCAGCAGTGACGCTGACAGCGTGCGGTGGCGTCGACGCCGGCACCGAGGGCTCGGTCGTCAAGGTCGGCATCACCCAGGGCGTCCCCGTCGACCTGATGGCCGTCGTCGCGGACAAGGCCGGCCTGTTCAAGAAGCGGGGCGTCAACGTTCAGCTGATGCCGCCGTCGCTCACCACCGCTCAGTCGGCGGCCGTCGTGTCCGGTGATCTCACCATCGGCACCATGGTGCCCGGCACCATGTGGCCCACGATCGACAAGGGCGCCTGCGTCAAGGCGCTCGGTTCCACGCTCGGCAACACCCTCGAGGTGATCGCTCAGCCCGGCACCCCCGTCACCGGCGACCCGACGAACCCGGACACCACGATGAAGTCCCTGAAGGGCAAGACCATCGGTGTCACCTCGCGCGGTTGCGGCATGGAACTGTGGATCTCCAAGATGCTGACCCAGGCGGGCCTCGATCCCGCCACCGACGTGTCGTTCGTGGCGGTCGGTGCTCCCGTGACCGCGATCACCGCGTTCAAGGCCAAGAAGGTCGACGCCATGTACTACGGCCCGACGATGGAGGAGCATCTCCCGCCGTCGCAGGTCAAGCGCGTCACCGACATCGTCGGCCGGTCGGGCAACGCCCTGTCGCCGCTGGTCCAGGCCTACTACACGGCTTCGTGCCAGGCACTCGACAACCGGCCCAAGGACATGGGCAACTACTGCAAGGCCATCTGGGACGCCTACTCGTTCTCGCAGGATCCGAAGAACGCGGCGGCCATGGGCAAGCATCTCGGTGAGCTGATCGGTGACACCGCGGCGGGCGGCGCCAAGTCGTGGGACAAGCTGAAGAGCGCCTGTCTGAAGCCGACGGTCGAGAAGTCGGCGTGGGAGGCCCAGGCACCGCTGGTGGCGTCACCGGCACCGGCCGTGCCCGACTTCGCGAAGTCCACCTATGAGCCCTGCGCCCAGGGCGACCCGCGATAGCGGAGCCGTCCTGCCGCACCGGCGACGATCGCGCCCATCCATAGCGCGAACGTGAGAAGCGCCGCCGCCCACGCTGTGATCCCCGGCGTGGGCGGCGGTTCCACGTCGTCGATGCGGTAGACCCGCAGGTGGTCGCCGGTGAACACCGGTGTCGCCGCTGCAAGAGCGGACGGCGGATCGGCCTCCTCGACCACCACCCAGCCGACCCCCAGCCCAGCCAGGGCGCGGGGGTCGCCGCCGTCTAGCAGCGTGCCGACGATCTCCGCGGTCCTCCCGGTCGGCGCGTCGACCGTCTGCCCGTCGACGGTCAGGGCCCCCGACACGACGACCGGGGCGTTCAGCATCCGTGGGAGCGGCGTCAGTGACGGGCCGCGCGTCCACGACAGGTGTCGCACCGCATCGGTGGGCCACAGGGCGACGGCACCGTCACCGCCGGTGCGGTCGTCACCGATCAGCGCGGTGACGCGGGCGTAGTCGGCAGGGAACGTGGCCGGCCTGATCTTTCCGCCGACGCCCCACGCGAGGTCGGGGAGCGGAGCGACGATCAATGCCGCCACCGCGACCGTCGCGAACGCGGCGGGTACCAGGCGACGCAGCGCGACCGTCGCCGCGGCCGCCGCGACGGTCGCGAACGGAACGGCGAGGGCCAGGTACTTCTGCGCGTCGCGCAGCAGGCCGGCGCCGGGGATGTGCGCCAGGAGGGCGTCCATCGCGGCGATGCCCGTCGGCGTCGCGGCGAGCATCACCAGCACTACCGCCGTGCCGGCGAGGACGCCGAGAGCAGTGATCGTGCGGTCGGGGGGCGTGCGACGCAGCAGCCACCAGGTTCCGACCCCGACCGCCGTCAGCAGGGCGAGCGTCGCGACCAGCGCCCACGGCGAGGTCCGACTGCCCGGGACGGCGTCGGCGTTCCAGATACCGCCCAGACCCAGCGCCGTACCGACCGGGCCGAGCCACGGCTCGCTGCGCAGCGCGAACGCGGCGGCGCCGCCCGACGACGCGACGCCAGACGAGAACACCGCGCCGACCAGCCACGGCGACGCGGTCACGAGCCAGCACAGGAACCCGATCGCGGAGCGTCGGAGGGGGAGCCGGGCCGCGACCGCCGTCGTTCCGGCCGCGACCAGGACCAGCAGCGAACCGGTCGGTGTGAGGCCCCCGGCGGCGAAGACACCCGCGAGCAGCGTCCAGGTGCGCCAGTCGGGGCGGTCGACAACGTCGAGCGTCGTGCAGACCACCCAGCCGAGGGCTGCGTAGCCGGCCAGCAGACTCCAGTGGCCCTGCAGGAGTCGTTCGGCGACGAACGGATTCCAGATCCCGAGGGTCGCGGCGGCGACGGCGCCCGGGGTGCCCGCCGCTGGGACGAGCCTCCGGGCGAGTCTGCCGTAGCCGACCCCCGCCGCGAAGAGGATGAGCGCGGTCGACCCCGCGACCAGCAGGCCGCCGTCGATCACCCGGGAGCCGAGCGCCAGCAGAGCGTCCTGCGGCACGGCGCGCGGTGCGGTGCCGTCGATCCCGAAAGCGCTCGCGGTCAGCGAGAACCGGGGGACCGCGACCGCGTCGCGGAACAGCAGATGGCCGCCGAAGATCGGCCCGCAGATCAGCGCGGTGAGCAGCCCGCTGACCGCGTACAACAAGGGGTCAGAAGTGGTAGGTGTCGGTCGGGGCCGGCATGTGATCGTTCACCGCGAAGTCGTCGGGAACGATCTTGTAGGCGCGGGCCAGCTCCAGGATCTTGGTGCCGCGCGCGATGCGAGGCAGGTCGGAGCCGTTGCGGATCTCGCCGCCGTCGGCCTCGAACTCCGCGAAGAACTCGCGCGCCCACTTGATCTCGTCCTGCGACGGCGAGAGGCCCTCGTTGACCGGACCGCACTGATCCGGGCTCAGACAGATCTTGCCGGTCATGCCGAACTCCGAACTCACGGCCGTCGCCTCCGACAGCTTCAGCGCGCTGGAACCGATGGTCGGGCCGTCGATCGCCGACGGCAGGTTGGCGGCCTTCGCCGCGATGGTGAACCGCGACCGTGCGTACGCGAGGGTTGACGGCAGGTCGCCGAAACCGGTGTCGCGGCGGAAGTCGCCGATGCCGAACGCGAGGCGGAACGTGCCCTTCGCAGAGGCGATCTCGGTGATCCGCTCCAGACCGCGCGCCGTTTCGACCAGCGCGACGATCGGCACGCCCGGGACCCGGCGGGCGGTCTCGGTGACATGATCCACCGACTCGACCATCGCGAGCATGATACCGCCGATCGACGTGCCGGCCAGCGCCGCCAGGTCGGCCGCCCACCACGGGCTGCCGAAACCGTTGATGCGCACCCAGTCGGAGTGCCCGTCGGCCAACCAGCGCACCACGTTCTCGCGGGCGGCGTCCTTGTCCTTCGGTGCGACGGCGTCCTCGATGTCGAGGATGACGATGTCGGCGCGTGAGCGGGAGGCGGCGTCGAACCGGTCGTACTGAGCGCCGTTCACCAAGAGCCAGCTGCGGGCCAGTACCGGGTCGATTCGGGAACCGACGGCGGAGGGATCAGGCTCGTGGAAGGGTTCGGTGTCGTACATCGACTGTCAACGCTCGTCTCGATCGGGTGGATACTGCCGATGAAGTCTATCGTGGCGTCTCCGTGCACACTGGTCAGCATGCTCTCCCGTGCCGCGCCGCTCCGTCGCGGCACCGTCGCGGCGTCGGTCGGATGGGTCACTGTCGGAACGCTGCTGGCGAACGTGCTGGCCTACGCGGTGCAGGTGCCCGCGAGCCGGGTGTTGGGGCCCGACGGCTTCGGTGAGTTCGCCGTGCTCGGGGCCGCCATGCTGGTGGCCTCCGTCCCGGCGCTCGCGCTGCAGGCGGTGGTCGCGCGACAGGTGGTCCGGGGATCGTCTCCGGCCAGACTGTGGCGGCTGATCGGCATCGTCTTCGTCGTGGTCGCAGGACTGTCGGTGGTGGCGACTGCCGGAATGATGGGCCTGGCCCGCACCGACCTGGCACCCACCGCGGCAGCTCTCGCCAGTGCGGCGCCGCTCGCGGTGATCGCCGGCGGGCAGGGATTCCTGCAGGGTGCCGGGCGGTTCCGATTGCTCGGCGCGGTTCTCGCTGCGGTCGGCGTGCTGCGGTCGGTGCCGGTGATCGTCGCTGTGCTGGCCGGGTCCGATGCGACCGGTGCCCTCGCGGTCGGCACCCTCGGCACGGTGGTGGCGGCGCTCCTGGTCGGCGCGGTCGCGGTCCGCGGGCCGTATCGCGGCGACGGTCTCCGCGATCTGGAGGTATCGGTGTCCGCCGTCCTCGCCGCCTCCGGGGTGCAGTTCGTGATGATCGTCGCGGTCTCGGTGGACCTGCTCCTCTCGCGCGCGGTGCTCTCGCCCGCCGACGCCGGCGTGTACGCCCTCGGCGCCGTCGCCACCAAGGCCGCGTTCTGGCTGCCGCAGGCCATCGGCGTCGTCGCCTATCCGCGACTCGCCGATCCCGTCCGCTCGGCGGCCGCGCTGCGTCGAGCCGCGGCGGTCCTCGCCGGAATCGGAGCCGTCTTGACGGTGCTCGCCGCGGTCGGCGGACCGCTGGTGCCGGTCGTGATCTCCGAGGACTACCGCGACGTCGCCGGTCTGATGTGGGCGTTCGCGCTGACCGGATCGCTGGTCGCGGTGCTGCAGTTGATGCTCCTCGCCGCGATCGCGCGCAACCGGGCGCGCGGCGCTCTGCCCGCCCTCGCCGTCCTGGGGGTGGAAGTGGTCGTGATCCTCACCGTCGTCGACTCGGTGATCGGTCTGGTCGCCGTCGCGGCGGTCGCTGCCGCATGCCAGGTGGCGGCGACGTGGGGCTGGCTGTCGTCGTCGCGCGGCCCCCGTTGATCCAACACGACCTAACCCGCGGTCGACCGCCGCACGACGATCACGCCGCCGACCAGCACTGACACGCCGAGCACGCCCAGCCCGATGGGTCCGATCACCGTGGTCCACCGCACCGGCCGCGCTCGGCTGCGGGCGGCGTCGGCGCCGTCGGTCCGGGTTCGGCGGTCGCCGGTCAGGACGGTGTTCAGGTTGGTGAGGCGGTAGTCGACGAGGCTGCGATCGCTGCGCGCGGTCTGATCGGTGAAGCGATATTCCTCGTGGATCTCGACGCGTTGATCGACGATGACGCCGGTGGCGGTGTCGACGAACAGGTCGACGGTCGCGCGATGATGCAGCGACGCGGTGAGCTCGGTGGTCGGCGCGACCCCGGGGAACCGGCCGAACCACGAGGCGGGCCTCACGATCACCCCGCGCGGGTCCGTGCCGAGCGCTCCGAGATCGGTGTCCGGGACCAGCGTCCGCAGGCGGGCGACGGTCCGACCGTCGACCTGCGATTCGCCCGTGTTCTGCAACGGCAGAGTCTGCCTGGTGACCGGATCGAAGTAGTCGCCGGCGGCGTCGAAGCCGAACGGGAAGACGTAGGTGCGGCCGCGGCGATCCGGGACCGGGACGGCGGCGCGAGCGTCGTCGTACTGAACGCTGGAGAGTCCGTGCGGCTCCGCGGTCCGGCGATCGAGCGTCACCCGGTCGATGATCGCGGTGAGCGTCTCCTCTTTGCAGACCTTGTCGGCGTCGACGCGCTTGCCGTCCACCAGGTACGAGTCGACACCGAGCGCGGTCCCGGCCTGCAGGGTCACCACGTCGGAGTCGGCCGGGCGCACCGCCACCACCCGACGTCGTTGCTGCAGGTGCGCCTCGAGAACGGTCGCGGCCGGGGCGTCGAGGGAGCAGCGGTCCAGGACCGTGCTGCCGTCGGAGCCGTCGGCCACTGACGTCTGGTCGATGCTCAGCGGCACCTTCTGGAGGCCGGACCCGATCATCGGGCCCATCGCGACCGCCGCCGCGATCAGGAGTGCACCGAGGAAGAAGGCTGTCGGCGCCAGCAGATCCCGAGCCGACCAGCGCGGGGCGTCGGCGGGGGTGCGTTCGGACATGGCACCGACTGTATGTGTCGACGTCGCGGACGCGCTCGCGGATACCCTGGTCGACGACATGACTGACATCCCGGCCGCGCCGTCCCGGCGCTTCTACCCGCAGCTCGAAGGGCTGCGCGCCGTCGCCTCCCTCGGCGTGTTGACGACGCACGTCGCCTTCCAGACGCGGGCGACGCAGTGGCCGGTGATCGGTGAGGTCCTGGGTCGGCTCGACCTCGCCGTCGCCCTCTTCTTCGCGCTCAGCGGATTCCTGCTGTGGCGGCCGTACGCGGCCGCGGCCTGGGACGACCGTCCTCGTCGGCCCGACGTGATCCGCTACTTCCGGCATCGCCTCGTCCGCATCTGGCCGGCGTACACGCTGGTGGTCGCGGTGGTGTTCCTGCTGCTGCCGCAGGCGCGCGGCGCGTCGCTCACGGTGTGGCTGGCGAACCTGAGCCTGACACAGGTCTTCGTGCCGCTGACCCTGGCGCCCGGGCTGACCCAGATGTGGAGCCTGTCGGTGGAGGTGACCTTCTACGCGCTGCTGCCGCTGTTCGGGTTCGCGCTCTACCGGCTCCGCGGCGTCCGCGCCGGGCGTCGCCTACCGCTGCTGCTGGGTATCGCGGTCGTCAGTCTCGGCTGGACCTGGGTTACGCGACTCGTGTCGCTGCCTGCCGGGGTGGAGGCGCGCAACTGGCTGCCCGGCTATCTGTCGTGGTTCATCGCCGGTCTGCTCCTGTCGGAGGTCACGGCGGCCCTAGCCGTCGCCGGGATCGATCGGTGCTCCAGGGTGGTGCGGGTCAGCGCCAACCGACCGCTGATGCTGGGTGTCTTCGTCATCGCCTACGGCCTCGCCTGCACTCCGATCGCCGGTCCCGTCGGCCTCGGCGACATGACCCACGCGACGTACGTGGTGAAGATGCTGCTCGGAGCGGTCGCCGCCTACGCGGTCCTGGCGCCGCTGGTGCTGTCCGACGGCCCATTCCCCTTCCTGGACTCCGCGGTTATGAACGCGCTGGGGCGGTGGTCGTACGGGATCTTCATCTGGCATCTCGCGGTGTTGTCGATCGTCTTCGGTCTGTTCGGGATCCCTATGTTCGCGGGCCACTCCGTCACCGTATGGGTGTTGACCGTGGTCGCGACGATCGCTGTCTCGGCCGCCAGCTACGCCTTCGTCGAAGAACCGCTGCGGTCGTGGCTGTCACGGTGGGAGGAGCAACGAGACGCCCGAGCTGAAGAGTCTCCGGTCGTGGCCTGACCGGGCGGTCCGTGGCCCGACTGGTCTAACGTTTCCGCAATGGGCATTACTGGGTTGATCGTGCTGCTGTGCGTCGGCGTCACCGGAGCAGTCACGGTCGGTGCCTGGATGTCGATGGACGAGGTCCGGAGCGCGAAGACCGGTCGCGGTCGCCATCGTCGACTGCCCGCCGAACTGGTCCTCGGACACATGGTCTTCGGGATCGCCGCCGTCACCGCGTGGGTGTCGTTCGTCGTGATCGGCCGCGACTACGCGGCGTGGACCGCCCTGGTGTTCATGCTCCTGGCCGCCGTGCTGGGGGTGACTATGTTCCTCCGCTGGATCCCCAGCTACCGTCCGCGAGCGACGCGCCTGCGTGCCGGTGAGGAGGGCGAGCCTCCCCGGAACCTCCCGATCGGCGTCGTTCTGGCCCACGGTGCGTTCGCGGTGACCGCGCTGGTCGTCGCGCTGGTCACCGTTCTCGGCTGAACAGGGACGACGCGGCCGCGGACGCCACGGCGATCAGTGCGAACGACTGAGCCCAGATCCCGTATCCGGTGTACGCGGCCCCGCCGTGCCACGGTCCCGCCGCGAGGACGGCGGTGGCGGCGAGCATCGTCGCGAATGGAAGGACGGGTCGTCGTCGTGCCGGGAGTCGCCAGACGACGATGCCGGTGGCGGCCGCCAACGCGGCGCCCCACGGGCCGGTGAGGAGATAGGCAGAGAGGAGACCGGCGGCTGCGGACGCAATGACCACTCCTCGCTGGTCGAGCCGCTGCGAGACGCCGGCCGAGCGGCGTGTCGAAGCCCCGCGACCAAGCGCTGGAACCAGGCGCGCCAGCAGCACCACCGCGAACAGTACCGCCATCAGTGCCAGACCCAGTCCCAGCGCCCAGCGGTAAGGGGAGTCGAGATCGAACGTCAGCGCCACGGTTCCAGCGGTCCCCGCGGGGATCAGCCAGCCCTGCTGCCATCCGTTGACGACCACGGTCGTCAGCTCCCGGCCGTCGACGCGGGCATGCCAGCCCGGGTTGGTGCTCTCCGGAACCACCAGTACCCGATCGGCGTCAGCGGCGTCGACCGTCACCGCGCGGCGGGTCGCATCCCAGCGGTCGACCCGCGGGTGTGTCACCGGCGCGGACGCGACCGGCGCCCCGGAAACCGGCAGTGACACCGCGTCGACGGTGAACGCGAGGCCCGGATTCACCGACAGCTCCTGCTCGCCGGCGGCCAGGGTCAGCGGCGGTCCGGGACACGCCGTCGCGACGACGGGCTCGCCTCGGCGCAGCGCCCCGGCGGTGGTCGTGACCTGCAGGCGATGCACCTGGCCCGACGCGGTGATGCCGAGTCCGTACGGACCCGTCGGGTCGCTGTCGCACCGGATCTGGACGGGGCGGGCGTCGTCGAATTGTGGATTCGGCGGGCCGGGCAGCACTTGGACCTCGCTGACTCCCACCGGCCCGTCCTCCGCGAAGCCGAGAGCGTTGATGTTGATCAGGTCGCTGTGCTTCGTGACCGTGATGACGACGGTGTCGGCGCGCCGGGCGGGGAAGTGGACGACACCGTCGTCGCCGACCGTCACCGTCGTCGAGCCGACGCGGCGACCGCCGTCGCGCAGGTCGACGGTCACCCTCGTCGGTCGTGCCGGATAGTCGGAGGGCGTCTGCAGTCGCAGGCCGGAGATCTCGCGCGCCTGCGGCAGCGTCATCGTCAGAGCCGGGCGGTGCTTGGTGCCGGCTGAGCCGGGATCGGGGGCCACCCAGGTGGTGTTCGGGTCGCCGTCGACGGCGGCGGAGGCGTTGCCGAGGGGATCGGCCACCGACGACCGGCCCTCCGCGCGGATCGCTCCGGGCCGGGCCAGCAGTGCCTCCAGTTCGCCCCCGGGAACCGGACGCAGTGTGACGGTCGGTGCAACGGTCGTCTCGGTCGGCACCGACAGCGTCCGGTTGAAGACGCCCGGCGTCTCCGAACTCAGGCCGAGGGCCGGCGAGCAGCGGACCCGTCCGCCCGGTCCGGTCACGCAGTCCGATCGCTGCCCCAGTTCGGGCCCCAACTCCCAGCCTCCGACACCGTCCGCGGCGTCGAGCGTCGGCAACACGATCCGCTGCCGGATGGCGAGCGGGACGCCGGTGTTCGCGTCCGAGAAGGCCAGATCGGCGACGGCGAACTGATTGCCGCCGGACCCGTCGGCCGTCGCGATGGCCCGCACCTCCACGCGGTGCGTCGGCCCGGCGGGTGCCAGGATGCGCGTCGGAACACCGGGTTTCAGTCCCTGCGCCACGGTGCTGCCGGTATCGGTCGAGATCAGCACGCTGGTCACGTCGGGGCCGAGCGCCTTCGCAGTGGTGACGGTGACGGCCAGGTCGCTGCGCGGCTGCGTGAACTCCACGGCCAGCCACTGACCGACCGCTGACTCCAGCCCGCGGCTCGCCCACGCGGTCTCGCCGTCGTTGTCGAAGGCTGCGGCGGTGGAACTCGCGGGCAGAGTGCGTCCCGGCTGGGTGGCGTCCGCTGCCGATCCGGAACTGGTGACGCGGACCTGCCCCGGCTGGTTGTCGAGCAACCACTGCGCGCGGACCGACGGCTGACCGTCGACCGGGTAGTCCGGCACCCGATTCTTGGTGAGACGCGGATCGTCGGCGGAACGGATCGCCGACGAGTGGTCGTCGACGCGACCGAAGTCCACCTCGCGGTCGACGGGACTGTCGGTGACGATCAGCGGCGACGACGGCGACAGGCCCGCGCGGGCGGCGTCGGCCGCCAGCAGTGCCGGACCCAATGGCGGAAGCCCGGCGCGACGTCGTGAGTCCTCCACGGACAGCAGCGCTTCCGGCCCACCGCTCACGCGCGGCATCGCGGCGGCGTCGACCAGGGTGGGGCCGGCGGCGGCGCCGTCGACCCGATAGATCGTGATCGCGGGGAGTTTCGGCCGCAGCCCGTCGTCCACCACCACGCCGTCGACGGTCGGCGGAGCGACCATCGGCCCGAACTGCGCGGCCTCCGACAGCCCAGGCGAGCGCGCGATGGCCTGCGCCACCGCCAGCGGTCGTGCCGACCGCGACGACGGATCCAGATCGGCGCGCAGCACCAGGTAACCGACTCCCTGCTCGGCGAGTGCTGCGGCCAACCCCGGGGAACCGCGACCGGAGCTGAGCGCGCGCTGCACCGAGTCCATCGCGCGGATCGCGCCGGGTGGGGTCAGGGGGATCGCGTCGCGCACCGCCCACGGGGTCTGCGCGAGCGCCTGCAGCGGCTCGTCTCTGGTCAGGCCCCACAGTTGATCGGCGAACGGGGCGCCGGGAACCACGAGCGCTCGCGTCGGCGCAGGAGCGTCGCGCTGCGCGTCGTGCAGCCAGTCGGCGGTCTGCGTCCAGTAGTCGGGGATGTCGCGGTAGCTCTGCGCGGGAGCGAGCCCGCCGGTCCACAGCAGTGAACCCGACCCGAACGCGGCGATCACCACCACGAGCGCGGCCGCGAAGCCGCGTTCGGCGTGCGCCCTGCGTGCCGGGCCCGTGCGCGCCGGAATCCGTACCCGCGCGAGCAGATGTGCGACGCCGAGGGCGAGGGGGAGACGGACCAGGGGATCGAACTTGTGGATGTTGCGCAGTGCGGCACCGGGGCCGTCGAGGAAGGCGACGACGGTGTCGCGCAGCGGTGAGCCGAGCGCCCCCGGGTAACCGAGGCAGATCGCGAGGAGTCCGACCACCAGCAGGATCAGCAGTCGGCGACGGTGCGGCATCGCCCGCATCGCCAGCCCGGCGAGCCCGGCCGCGGCGAGGACCCCGGTCGCCACGACCGCAGCGGGCTCCGACACGAGCACCGCGCCGACCGCGCGCTCCGGTGACACGAACGGCGTCCACGAATCCGTGCCGCGCAGCACCTCGGTGAGCGAGGTCCACTCGGTGGTGACCGCCGCGGACTCGATGAAGTCCAGGAAGGGCGGCGAGATCCGCGACAGGATCAGCAGCGGCACCACCCACCACAGACAGGCGGCGGCCGCCCCGAGCGTCCACCAGCCGCCGAACACCAGGGTGCTGCGCCGGTCGACGCCGCGGATCAGGATCATCAGCCACCACAGTGCGGCGACAGCGACCGCGGCCGCCGTGGCGACGGCGTTCACCGCACCCATCAGGGCGATCGCGCACGCCGACTGGGCCGCACCGAGCCACAGTGGGCGGTCGTCGCGGTCGTCGTCGAGTGCGCGCACCACCGGCAGCAGCACCCACGGGGCCAGCATCATCGGGAGCGTCTCGGACGAGATGGTGCCCAGCGTGGTCATCACCCGCGGTGCGAGGACGAACACCCACGCGGCGATCAATCGCGACCAGAACGATCCGATCCGCAGCGCCTCGGCGAGCCGCACCACGCCGATGAAGCCCGCCGCCAGGAGGATCGCCCACCACAGTCGCTGGGTGATCCACGGCGGCAGATTCAGCACGTCGCCGACCGCGAAGAAGAACCCGTGCGGGAAGAAGTATCCGTACGCCTGGTTCTGCACCTGGCCCATGGGCGCGTCGGGCGACCACAGGTGTGCGGCGCGGGTGAGGAAGCCGATGGGGTCGGCGGTCAGGTCGAGTTTCGTGTCCGGGGAGATGCGACCGGGCCGCTGGAGAAAGGAGATCAGCAGGGCGACCGCGACGATGACGAGGTGGTCGCGACGGCGCAGGGTGCGGTCGGCGGCGGTCACGCTCGGAGGGCGACGCGAGGCGTCACCGATCAGTGGTTGGCCCCGCCGTCACCGCGGGAGCCGTAGTCCACCGAGCCCTGCACGAAGCCGGTGTCGGCGTTGAAGCTGTTGACGTCGGTGGCGGGCTTGGTCTCGGAGGCCAACTGCCCACCGAGGAAGACGGCGCCGATGCCGATGAGGACGCCGGCGACCCCGGCCAGGGCACCGTAGAGGAGACGTTCACGCAGCATTGCCCCAAACTACCATCCTCGTCGCCCCGGTCGCGGCCGTGAAAGCGGCGGGGTGGCATGGAACACTGGGGTGATGCGTGCCCTCACATCTCAGTCCTCGCGCCGGGCCCGCGGCGGTCGCGCAGTTCTCGCTGTCGCCGCGGTGGCCGGCCTCTTCGTCACCACCGCGTGCTCGGACGCCCCGGTCGAGAACACCGCCGCGTCGACGTCGACCTCTGCCTCCACGTCGAAGGCGACGTCGACGACGTCGTCCGCGGTCAGCAGTTCGGCGAAGCCCGCCGCGTGCGGTGCGGAGGAGCTCAAGGCCATGACGATGCGCGACAAGTTGGCGCAGATGCTGGTGGTGGGTGTCACCGGGGCAGCCGATGCGAAGCAGGTGGTGCAGCAGGAGCACATCGGCGGCATCTTCATCGGCAGCTGGAGTGATCTGTCGATGCTCACCGACGGCTCCACCGCGAAGCTTGCCAAGAGCCGGAAGATTCCGCTGATGGTGACCGTCGACCAGGAGGGCGGCCGCGTCAGCAGGCTCAAGAGCCTGGGCATCGACATGCCGTCGGCGCGGGAGCTGGCGCAGACCAAGACGCCGCAGCAGGTCCGGCAGATCGCGAAGGAGGCCGGGCGGAAGATGTCGAAGCTCGGCATCACCGTCGACTTCGCGCCGTCTGCCGACGTCAGCGACGAGCCCGCCGACGCCGTGATCGGCGACCGCTCGTACTCCAACGATCCGAAGGTCGTCACCGAGTACGCGGGTGCGTTCGCCAAGGGCCTCGAGGACGCCGGGGTGATGCCCGTCTTCAAACACTTCCCGGGGCACGGCCACGGGTCGGGCGACTCGCACCTCGGCGCCGTCGTCACGCCGCCGCTCGCGCAGATGCAGCAGATCGACCTGGTGCCCTTCCGCGAACTGCTCCGCGCACCCGGGAACGCGGGCGTCATGGTGGGCCACTTGATCGTCCCCGGCCTCACCGGACCGCAGACGCCTGCCAGCATCAGCCCCGCAGCCATCGGCATGCTGCGCAGCGGTAAGAAGTACGACGCCCCCGGGTTCAACGGGGTCGTCTTCACTGACGATCTGTCCGGGATGAAGGCGATCACCGACAAGTACTCGATCGACCAGGCCGTGCTCAAGGCGATCAAGGCGGGTGCCGACGTCGGCCTCTGGCTCACCACCGATCAGGTCGGCTCGGTGCTCGACACCCTCGAGAAGGCGGTGAAGGACGGCAAGCTCTCCGCCGAGCGCGTCGACCGGTCCGTCGTGCGGATCCTGAAGTCGAAGGGCGTGCTGAAGTGCGACTGACTATTACTTACCGGGTGGTAAGTTAAGCGGTATGGCAAGCGGAACGAAGAGACTGCCGCGCGCGGTGCGGGAGCAGCAGATGCTCGACGCCGCCATCGCGGCCTTCTCGGCCAACGGCTACGCCGACACGTCGATGGACGCGATCGCCGCCGAGGCGAAGATCTCCAAGCCGATGCTGTACCTCTACTACGGTTCCAAGGACGAGCTGTTCAGCGCGTGCATCGCCCGCGAGTCCGGGCGCTTCATGGACGCGATGTCGGACGGCTTCGATCCCACGATGCGGCAGAAGGACCAGGCTCGGATCCTGGTCCGCGAGTTCCTGCGGTTCGTGTACACGAACGCCGAGTCGTGGCGTCTGCTGTACCGGGTCGCGATGGGCTCGGCGGCGTTCGCGCACATCGTCTCCGACAGCCGCAAGAGCATCACCGCCATGATCACCGACCTGATCCGTCGCGGTACGACGACCGGCGGCAGCGACGTCGATTTCGAGGTCACCGCGGTCGCCCTCGTCGGCGCGGGCGAGGCCGTCGCGGACCGCATCGCCGACGGCGACATCGACCTGGAACGCGCCACCGACCTGCTCCTCGGCATCACCTGGCGCGGCCTCCGCGGCGTCGGCGAGGGGGCGGACGTCGGGGACGAGGCGTAGCGGGTTTCGACTCGCACCCCCTGGCTCACCCGGCCAGATGCCGCACCAGGAACTCGTCGGCTGCGGCGCCCGCGGACGCGGGCACTCCCGTGTGACCGCCCATGTTGGCGGTGAGCGTCTTCTCCGTCGATGCGAAGGCGTCGAACAGGTCGAGAGCGGCCTGGCGGTCGTTGTGCTCGTCGTCCCACTGCAGCAGCGCGTGCAGCGGGATCGTCACGTCACGGGCCTCGACGAACGTCGACTGCGGGATGACGCTCCCCGCGAAGAGGACCGCAGCCCGGATCCGCGGCTCGGTGACCGCCACCCGCACGGCGAGCGCGATCATTCCACCTGCGTATCCGGCGATGCCGTTGCACTCCGGCAGGTCGAGGAGCTCGTCGAGCAGAGCGCTGCACTCCGGGGCTGCCGCGTCCACCAGCGGAAGGACCAACTGGTCGGTGATGTCGGCGGTGATGGGCTTGTCGGTGGCGAATGCGTGGCGGAGTCGGGCGCCGGCCTCCTCCACCGCGGGGAGCCGTGGCCGCTCGCCCGCCCCGGGGAGTTCGAGGGTCGCGGTCGCGTACCCGCTGCGCGCCGCGGCATGAGCGCGCGCAGCCAGTCGCGGATGCATCGCCTGCATGCCGATACCGCCGGGTTGACCGGCGATGACCAGGGGAACGGGATTCGACGGCGACGCGCACGCCGGCGTCCACAGGATGCCGGGGACGTCGTTGAGGTGGAAGCGGCGAGCCACCGAAACAGGGTCGAGTGCTCGCTGATCGCGGTGCGGACCCTCGCGGCAGCCAATGTCTCCTCCTGACTCTCCGAGGCTTCGACCGTTATGTCAGATTCAGGTCCGTACGCACCCGTCGCGTGCTGGAATCCCCCGCAGACGAGCGTCGAGCCAGGTCAACGCGCCGGGGAATCCTGCGAGCTC
Source organism: Gordonia phthalatica (assembly GCF_001305675.1). NCBI lineage: Bacteria > Bacillati > Actinomycetota > Actinomycetes > Mycobacteriales > Gordoniaceae > Gordonia > Gordonia phthalatica. The sequence continues at coordinate 4,068,153 of NZ_CP011853.1, read as the reverse complement.
ACCGATGACGTGTTCCCCCGGGACCGCGTGGAATGAGGCGTTCACGCCGAGGCGGCACTGCTCGTGGAACAGGTTGCGGGCGCCGGCGACGGGAATCCAGAACTCGGACGCGCCCTGGTAGATGTACAGCGGGACCGGGGACTTCGCATCAGCCATCTTCGTGACCCGATAGATCTTCTCAGCGACCGGCGAGTGGAATGGGTCGGGATCGTTCGACATCAGCTGCATCGGTAGGAAGCTGCCGCCGAGGACCGCCATCGGCAGCGTGCAGACGTCTTTCAGCGGCGACGTCGCCATCCACTGGGCGAGGTGGTTGGCCATGGTGAGGATCTCCGGCCGTTCGCGGGAGATGCCGAACGTCGCACCGTGGAACAGGCCGGTCGCCAGATTGGCGTTCATGCTGCCGACGAGCATCCGGAAGTCGGCGGGGACTCCGCCCATGGCTGCGCCGACCACCCGATCCACGAGCTCGGGGGCGTAGCCGCTCATCAACTTGGTGGCGCCGTTGGTGGCGATCGCGCCACCGGAGTAGCCGACCATCGCGATCTTCGACGCGCCGAACCGGGGACGATCGAGCCGAGCGGCGGCGCGGAGCGCGTCCAGGATCACGTGGCCCGCGGTCGTCGGCTCGGCGTACGCCATCCGCGGCCCCTCGTGATCGGGGACGATCACCGTGTAGCCGCGCGCCAAGGCCAACTGGGTGGTCGGCGGGAAGAAATTCGTCAGGCTCGAGTCCTTGTCGAAGCCGTGCGCCAGCGTGTAACCGGGCGTGCACGTGGTGCCGAGCGAGTTGATCGCGAGGTTGTTCACCAGGATCGGTCTCGGTCCCCGGACCGGTGCCTTCGCTCGTGGTTCCAGGATCGTCGCCGTCCCGAACGACGGGAGGCCCAGAGCGTCGCGCGAGGCGAACTTCATCAGGCGGGCCCGCGTGATCGGGGCGGTGACCAGCGGTGCGGCGGTTGCGGTCACGTCGCGCACCGTGATCAGCGTTCCGGGTGCCATGGTCTTCAGGTTCGGCGACCAGCGGTCGAACAGCGGGTCGCCGCTCGGCGACGGCAGCGCCGCGGCACGCAGTTGGAGGGTCGCCTTCGTGACGCCCGGTGCCTGTGCGCGCTGTGGGATCACCCGCGGTCGCGGGTAGGGAGGCGCCGGGATCGCGTCGTCGATGGCCTTCGGGATCTGCGGCGGCACCGCCATCATGTTCGGCGGCTCCCACCCCCTGGCGGGGGCGGCGTCGGCCAGGCCCGGAACCGCGAGCAGGACGACGACAACGACTGTGACGGCTGTCTTGACGGACCAGCGAACCCCCATGTCTGGAGATTAAACGGACATCGGGCCCGATCGGGGCGTAATGCGCCGAATCCCGCTCATCGCACAGCGATGAGCGGGATTCGAACGAGGTGGCGGACCTCAGTCGCGGGGACGCAGCGTCCCGGTGACGTGCGGGTATCCCTTGTGTCGGTTGAGCATGGACACGTCGAAGCCGCCGTCGACGGGGGTGGTGTAGGTGTTCACCTTGGCGGGCAACAGGACCGGCTTGCCGAAGCGGACCGAGTACACCACGGCATCGGGAAGCTGGGCCTCCACGTTGTCGAGGAGTGCGGCGGCACTCCACATGCCGTGCGCGATGGCCCGCGGGAAGCCGAACGCCTTCGCGGTCAGATCGGCCATGTGGATCGGATTCCGGTCGCCCGAGGCGTCCGCGTACTGGCGGATCAGACTCAGGTCCACGCTGAGGACGCGGCCGGGCGGCGGAGGAGTCGCGTCCTTCGGTGCCGGGCCGCGCTCCCCGTCGGAGAGGCTGGTGCGCTGCTGCTTCAGGAACGTGCCGGTCTGCACGGCCACCAGCTCGCGGCCGACGCGGAACTCGGAGATCACGTCGACGACCATGCCTTTGCGGTGTTCACGCAGGTTCTCCGCGTGCGCGGAGATGGTGAGCGGCTCGTCGACGCCGATCGCGCGCAGGCGCTCGATCTTGTTCTCCAGGTGCACCGAGCCGACGGCGCCGAACGGGAAGTCCGACGACACCATGATGCTCATCGCCAGGGGGAACTGCAGGACGAACAGGAACGGCAGCGGCACCGTGGTGCCGAACTGCAATCCGGTGGTCCGGCAGTAGTCCTTGAGCTGCGACTGGTCGATCCGCAGGTTCTCGATGCGGTAGACGGTGTCCGGGAGCGTCGCCGTCGGGCTGACGCGGGCGGGCTTCCCGATCACCGGCAGCATCGCGGCCACGGCCTTCGGGTACAGCTGCCCGGCGCCCGGCAGGGACGTCAGAGTGACTGTCTTGGTCATCGCGGAACCCGACTCAGGCGCCGAGCAGGCTCTGGCCGCAGACGCGGACCACGTTGCCGGTGACCGCATTGCTCGCCGGGTTGGCGAAGTACGCGACGGTCTCGGCGACGTCGACGGTCTGGCCGCCCTGCTGCAGCGAGTTCATGCGACGGCCGACCTCGCGGGTGGCGAGCGGGATGGCGGCGGTCATCGCGGTCTCGATGAAGCCCGGCGCCACCGCGTTGATGGTGATGCCCTCCTTGGCGAGGATCGGCGCGTAGGTGTCGACCAAGCCGATGACGCCGGCCTTCGAGGCGCCGTAGTTGGTCTGACCGCGGTTGCCCGCGATGCCCGCGATCGACGAGACGTCGACGACGGCGCCGCCCGCACGGAGCGCCTTGCGCTCGACGAGTTCGTTGACCAGGGTCTGCGGTGCGATCAGGTTGACGCTGATGACCGAGTTCCAGCGACCCGCATCCATGTTGGCGAGCAGCTTGTCGCGGGTGATGCCCGCGTTGTTGACGATGATGTCCAGGCCACCGTGGCGCTCCAAGACGTGCTCGGCGATCTTCTCGCCGGCGTCCGCCGCCGTCACGTCGAGGGGCAGCGCGGTTCCGCCCACCTTGTTCGCGGTCTCGCTCAGGGCCTCGCCCGCAGCCGGGATGTCGGCGGCGATGACGTGGGCGCCGTCGCGCGCCAGGACCTCGGCGATGGTGGCGCCGATGCCGCGGGCGGCACCGGTGACCAGGGCGACCTTGCCTGCGAGCGGCTTGTCCCAGCTCTCGACGGAGGCGGCCTCGGCGTCACCGACGCGAATCACTTGGGCGTCGACGTAGGTCGACTTCGCCGACAGCAGGAAGCGCAGCGTCGACTCGAGGCCGGAGACGCCCGTCTTCGCCTCCGGCGAGACGTAGACCAGCTGTGCGGTGGCACCGTTGCGGAGCTCCTTGCCCAGCGACCGGGTGAAGCCCTCCAGGGCGCGCTGTGCGACGTGCTCGTCGGCGGCCTCGGTCAGCTCGGGCGTGGTGCCGAGGACGACGAAGCGCGCCGAGTTGCCGGCTGAACGCATGGTCGGAGTGAAGAACTCGAAGAGCTGCTCCAGCTCGGCGGGCTTGGTGATGCCGGTCGCGTCGAAGACGACGGCGCCGAGCTTGTCGGCGCTGCGGCCATCGGTGTTGTTCTCGACGAGCGTGTAGTCTTCCCCGGCGGTCAGGATCTCGCGCACCGGCTCCACCAGGCGACCGGAGCCGCCGAGCAGGACGGGGCCGGCGAGGGCCGGCTGCGACGCCGAGTAGCGGCGCAGGGTGGGCGGCTGCGGGAGGCCGACGCGAGCTGCGATGAACGCACCCGGGCCGCTGTTGACGATGGACGAATACAGGTCGGTGTTGCCTGCCACGACGATCTCCTTAGAAGTCTGTGAACGAATCCGGTGCCCTGAAACTGCGAGAACCTTCTCTGCCGACGACCCTATTCGGGTGCTGCGGGGAAGCAGTAGTCGCGACGGCTGTGACATGTCCCGCACGTTCAGGAGTCGACAACGAACTTACTCGGGAGTAAGAATACTCACAAGGTCGACCTCGTTCGACGTCCAGAGAACCCCATTTGAGGAGTGAGCTTCGTGGCCTCGTACACCCCCCGCAAGCCGGAAACCCGCCAGCAGCGCCCGGTCGCCATCCTCGGCGGCAACCGCATCCCCTTCGCCCGACAGGACCGCGCCTATGCGACGGCCAGCAACCAGGAGATGTTCACCTCCGCACTCCAGGGACTCGTCAGCCGATTCAACCTGCAGGGTGAGCGCCTCGGCATGGTCGCAGGCGGTGCCGTCCTCAAGCACTCGCGCGACTTCAACCTGATCCGCGAGTGCGTCCTCGGCTCGTCGCTGTCCCACTACACCCCGGGCCTCGACGTCCAGCAGGCGTGCGGCACCGGCCTGCAGGCCATCCAGATCGTCTCCGACGGCATCGCGAGCGGCCGCTACGACGTCGCCGTCGGCGGCGGCGTCGACACCACCTCCGACGCCCCGATCGGCGTCTCGGAGGGCATGCGCCGCCAGATGCTCGAGGTGAACCGAGCCAAGAGCACCGCCGACCAGATCAAGGCGGCCCTCGGCCTCGCCACCAAGCTCGGCATCGAGATCCCGCGCAACGGCGAGCCTCGCACCGGCCTGTCGATGGGCGATCACGCCGCCATCACCGCCAAAGAGTTCGGCATCGGCCGCGCCGAGCAGGACGAACTCGCCGCCGCCAGCCACAACAAGATGGCCGCCGCCTACGACCGCGGCTTCTTCGACGACCTCATTACCCCGTTCATGGGTCTGACCCGCGACGAGAACCTTCGCCCGGGCTCCACCGTCGAGAAGCTGTCGACCCTGAAGCCGGTGTTCGGCGTGGACCTGGGCGACGCCACCATGACCGCGGGCAACTCCACACCGCTGAGCGACGGCGCGTCCACCGTGCTGCTCTCGACCGACGAGTGGGCCGCCGAGAAGAACCTCCCGGTCCAGGCCTACCTGGTCGATACCGAGACCGCCGCCGTCGACTACGTCAACGGCCCCGACGGCCTCCTGATGGCGCCGACCTACGCCGTCCCGCGCCTGCTGGAGCGCAACGGCCTCACCCTGCAGGACTTCGACTTCTACGAGATCCACGAGGCCTTCGCCTCCGTCGTCCTCTGCCACATGCAGGCGTGGGAGTCCGAGGAGTACTGCACCGAGCGTCTCGGCCTCAAGAAGGCACTCGGCTCCATCGACCGCAGCAAGCTGAACGTCAACGGCTCGTCGCTGGCCGCGGGCCATCCGTTCGCCGCCACCGGCGGTCGCATCATCGCGCAGGCGGCCAAGCAGATCAACGCCAACGGCGGCGGTCGTGCGCTGGTATCTATCTGCGCCGCGGGCGGCCAGGGCGTCACCGCGATCGTCGAGGGCTGATCGTAGCGATCGGATCTTCCGGGCAGGCCCCGGTCGGTGGGATTCATCTCCCGCTGACCGGGGCCTTTCCGATCGATCTCAGCGGCGAACCAAAAACTTTTCGTCGACGTGTAACGATCGAGAACGTCCGAGCTATATAGGTGATAGCTCCGGCTGAACCGCCAGACCCCCGACCCGGCGGTTCAGCCGGAGTCCTGTTTTAGGGATACGATCCAACCGTTGTGACTTCTTCCGCTGACACCCCCGGCCGCCGCAGGTGGATTGTGCGTGGACTGATCGGCGGACTCCTGCTGGTCGGCATCGCCTTCGGTGTCGATGCGATCGTCACTCACGGGCACACCGCGCGCGGCGCGCAGATCGCCGAGTTCGACGTCGGCGACCTCGACGCAGCCGATGCCCGCGCCGTCCTGGTGAAGCTGACCACCGCGTCGCACGGTCCGATCTCCGTCCGGACCGAGTCGGGATCGGCGAAGCTCGACCCCGCCGCGCTCGGTGCCGGGTTCGACGTCGAGGCCACCCTCCAGCGGCTCATGGACCAGCCGAAGAATCCGTGGGACCGGTTCCTCGGCATGATCGGCGTCTCGCACTCGGTCTCGCCGGTGGTGAACATCGACGACGCCAAATTCAACGAGGAACTCGACAAGCACAAGGGCGAACTCGAGAAGGCGGCCGTCGAGGGCGGCGTCCACTTCGACGGCGTCCGCGCCGTCGGCGACTTCCCGTCGCAGGGCATGCGCATCGACCGCGCCGCGGCCAAGACCTCCCTCACCGAGCACTGGCTCAGCGGACACACCGTCGATTTGGCGATGGAGCCCTTCTCGCCGACGGTCTCCGCGCAGACGGTGCAGGCCGCGCTCGACGGGCCCGCGAAGAACGTGACCGCGTCGAACATCGTGCTGGCCGGCCGCGGAGAGAAACTCACCCTGACCCCGCGCGAGGTGGGGTCGCTCGTCACCTTCGTGCCCGACGGACGCGGCGGACTGGCTCCGCATGTGACGTCGAAGAACGCCAAGAAGGTCCTCGGCGAGCGCGCCGCCTCCACCGAGTCCGCACCGGTGGACGCGACCTTCAGTCTCAGCGGCGGTGCCCCGTCCGTGGTGCCGTCGACCGACGGAGCCAAGGTGGACTGGCGGCGCACGGCCGACACCATCGGTGCGCTGTCCATCGAACCCGACAAGCGCGAGGCCAAGGTGACCTACAAGATCACCAAGCCGAAGCTCGACACCAAGGGTGCCCGCAAACTCGGGGTCAAGGAGGTGGTCTCCGAGTTCACCACCGGTGGTTTCAGCGGGCCGTCCGGTGAGAACATTCGACTGGTCGCACAGGAGGTCAACGGCGCCGTCGTGCTGCCGGGCGAGACCTTCTCCCTCAACGGCTACACCGGCACCCGTGGAACCGCGCAGGGCTACGTCGAGTCCGGGATCATCGACCACGGGCGGCCGTCGAAGGCCGTCGGCGGCGGCATCTCGCAGTTCGCCACCACCCTTTACAACGCGGCCTACTTCGCCGGGCTGGAGGACGCCGGCCACACCGAGCACGCGTACTACATCTCCCGCTACCCGGAGGCGCGCGAGGCGACGGTGTTCGAGGGGCTGATCGACCTCCAGTTCACCAACAACACCCCGTACGGCATCGTCATCGACACGTCGTGGAGCCCGTCGGACATCACCGTCCGGATGTGGAGCACCAAGACGGTCGAGGTGGAGTCCATCACCGGCCCCCGCACCGATCCGACGTCGCCGACCACCATCGACGTCCCTGCGGGCGACGACTGCGTGCCGGCCAGCGGAATCCCCGGCTTCACCGCGTCCAACACACGGATCATCCGCAGCCTCAAGACCGGCGCCGAGATCAGCAGGCACACGCGGACCGTTCGCTACGCGCCGGAACCGATTGTCCGCTGCCGCTGACGGAACCGATTGTCCGCTGCCGCTGACGGGGCCGATCGTGCGCTGCCGCTGACCGGCTGCCGCCGGCGAAACTGGAACATGTTCCAGCCCCGGACATGTGCGCTCGGTCACGGGACGATAAGCTCCGCAGCATGGATATCAATGGAGCAAGTGCAATCGTGACCGGCGGCGCGTCGGGCATCGGTGCGGCCTCGGCTCGCCGACTCGCCGCACGAGGCGCCAAGGTCGTCATCGCCGACCTCAAGGCCGAAGACGGCGAGGCGCTCGCCAAGGAGATCGGCGGCGCCTTCGTTGCCGTCGACGTCACCGACACCGCGCAGATCGAGGCCGCCGTCAACAAGGCCGTCGAACTCGGCCCGCTGAAGGCAGTCGTCAACTCCGCCGGCATCGGCTGGGCGCAGCGCACCATCGGCAAGGACGGCGAGTTCGCCTCCGCGCACAACCTGGACCTGTACAAGAAGGTCATCGCGATCAACCTGATCGGCACCTTCGACAGCGTCCGCCTGTCCGCCACCGCCATGAGCCGCAACGAGCCGAACGAGAACGGCGAGCGCGGTGCCATCGTCAACCTGGCGTCCGTCGCCGCGTTCGACGGCCAGATCGGTCAGGCCGCCTACTCGTCGTCGAAGGGCGGCGTCGTCGGCATGACCCTCCCGGTGGCCCGCGATCTCTCGGCCGTCGGCGTGCGCGTCAACTGCATCGCCCCCGGCCTGATCGACACCCCGATCTACGGCTCCGGTCCCGAATCCGACGCGTTCAAGGCCAACCTCGGCTCCAACGTCCTCTTCCCGAAGCGTCTCGGCGTGCCCGACGAACTCGCCTCGATGGTCGAGGAGCTGATCACCAACTCGTACATGAACGCCGAGGTCGTCCGCGTCGACGGCGGCATCCGGATGCCTCCGAAGTAGCACCGGACTCTCGACGATCTGATCTTCTGCCGTTGATCGGGCCCCGCAGCGGGGCCCGATCAACGGCAGAAGTGCTTTCGGGTGCTCACGCCGGCCGATCCACCCGGAGTCCCGCTTCGAAGAGATCTGCGACACGGCGCAACGCCGCCGAATCCAGCTGCCAGCGTCCGGACGGGCTGCCGGCGAAGGTCATCACGGCACCGAAGGTCGCTCCGACGGCGGCCTCCAGGGCCGCGGTGTCGACCGGACCCGTCGCCCGTCGGGTGACCGACTCGACGAATGCCGCGAGCATCTTCTCCTGGTAGGTCACCTGCGCGGCGCGCAGCCCGGGGGAGGAGTAGACGAGTCGCGCGCGCTCGGTCTCGGTGCTCCGCGTGGGCTCGTCGAGTGAGTCGAAGAGGTCGGCGGCGCGACGCAGGATCTGCGCGGGAACGTTGCCCGACGGATCGATCGGTTCGGTGTCGGCAAGGAACAGCGGGTCGTAATCGTCCTCGAGGATCAACGCCTCCTTGGTCGCGAAGTACCGGAAGAAGGTCGCGGGGGAGACGTCGGCGGCCGCCGCGATCTGTGAGGTGGTCGTGGCGTCGTATCCGTGTTCGGCGAAGAGGTCGAACGCCGCCTTACGCAGGGCGACCCGGGTCGCGAGCTTCTTGCGCTCCCGCAATCCCATCGGTTGCTCCGTCGTCGTTGGATTCGCTTCGTCCATGGCCCGATTGTGCCGGAAGCAGCAGACAGAGCAGCGTCAACCCGCATCCGATGCCGACGCCGACCCATCCGGCCGCGGACACGCCGCGGAGGAACGCCGAGGTGATCGGTTCGACCAGATCGGGTGCACCGGACTGGGCGGCGGCCACCCCGGCGACACCGTTGTCGCGGACCGCGTCCGCGACCCCGTGCGGCAGGGCGCTGAGACGGAGGCCGTCGATCCCGGTCTGGTACGCCACGGAGCTCACCGACCCGATGATCGCGACGCCGAGTGCGGTGCCGATCTGCCGCAGAGACTGCAGCACGGCCGAGCCGGAACCCGCGTCGGCGCCCACCACTTCGCCGACGGCCAGGTCCATCGACAACGGAATCAGTCCACCCATGCCGACTCCGGTCAAAACCATCACCGCGGCGAAGACTCCGTATCCGCCGGTGGTCAGCAGTGCCTGCAGCAACGCACCCACCCCGATCAGCAGGCCCGATGCGAGGCCCGCTGCGCGCTGTCCGAGCCGGGAGGCGACCGGTTCCACGAGGCGGGTGCCGACGATCAGCCCGCCGATCACCGGAAGCAGCCGCAGGCCGACGCCGAGGGAGTCGGCGTCGAAGGCGACCGCGAACAACTGGCTGTACTGAAACGTGATGCCGCCGAGCAACAGCATCGCCGCCGACACCAGGGCGGTGCCGAGCAGGAAGCTGCGACTCGCGAGGAGCTCCGGGCGGAACAGCGGGTGCGCGGCCGTGCGGATCCGCCGGACCAGGGCGGTGAGCAGGCCGAGTGCTGCGACCGTGCCGATCAGGAATCGAGGCGACAGCCAGCCGGCGTCTCCCGCCGAGGTGAACGCATAGACCAGGCCGCCGAAGGCCGCAGTCGAAACAACGGCCGAGACCACATCGATCGGCCCGGTGGCGAGCGACTCCCGGGGTTCGGGAATCAGCACGCGTGCGGAGACGGCGGCGACGACGGCGAACGGGACGCCGATCAGGAACGCTGATCCCCACCAGAAGTGCTGCAGGAGCAACCCGCCGAAGATCGGGCCGATGGGCACGCCTGCCGCCGCTGCCGCCATCCAGATCCCCAACGCGCGCCGACGTTCGTCCGGGTCCGGGAACAGGCTCGGGAGGACGCCCATCGACAGCGGCGTGATGGCAGCGGCGGCGACGCCGAGGAGCATGCGTCCGGCGATCAACCACGACACCGTCGGACTCAGTGCGCAGAACACCGAGGCCGCAGCGAACCCGAGCAGGGACCAGCTCAGCAGTCGCACGCGACCGATGCGGTCGCCGACCGCGCCGAGGGGAATCATCAAGGCGCCCAACGCGAGCGGATAGACCATCGTGATCCACTGCAGGTCGCCGGTGGTGGCGTTCAGGTCGCGTGCCAGTTCGGGCAATGCCACCATCAGCACCATCATGTCCAAGCCGATGACCAGCATGACGACCGAGAGGACGCCCAGCGACAGCCAGGGGCGTGAAGTGCGAACCATGACTGACCCTTAAGGTGAGAGAATCTATTATTTGATAGTGACGCTCATATTTACAGAGTCAATGGGCGGTCGGAATCCTCGGTGTCGCCACCGTCGCGCCCTCGCTCGATATGCTTCGGGCATGCGAAATCTGGTGCTGTCGGTGATCGGTGACGACCGTCCGGGCCTGGTGTCGGCGTTGGCCGACGCGGTCGCGGCGGGCGGCGGGAACTGGGAGCGCAGTCAGCTTGCGCAACTGGCCGGAAAGTTCGCGGGCATCGTCGTCGTCGCGGTGCCGGACGAGCGCGCGGAGGCTCTCATCGCTGCTGTCACCGGGCTCGACGGACTGCTCGAGGTGGCCGTGCACAGCGGTGGCGACGGTGCTGCGCGCGACGGCGAATGGCACTCGCTGACCATCGGTGTTCTCGGCAACGACCGTGCCGGCATCGTCCACGAACTCTCCGCCGCGTTGAGTGCGAGCGGCGTGACCATCGAGAAGATGACGACCGGCACCCGAGAGGCTCCGATGGCCGGAGGCATGCTCTTCGAGGCGCAGATGGACGTGTTGGTGCCGCCGACCGCGGATGCGGCCACGATCCGCGCCGACCTGGAGCGGATCGCGGAAGAGCTGCTCGTCGACCTGGGCATCGAGGGCGAGTAGTCCGGAGCGGTCGGACGAGCGCTCGCTACGATCGAACCATGACCGACGGCGACCCGCGCCCGCTCACGCTGGGCGAACTCATCCGCACCCAGCGCGAGATGGCGGCGATGCCGATGCGCAGACTCGCCGAGATGGTCGGCATCTCCAACCCCTACCTGTCGCAGATCGAGCGCAACCTGCGCGAGCCCAGTGAGCGGGTGCTGGAGGCGATCGCCGAGAACCTCAAGCTGTCGGCCGACGTGCTCGCCGAGTCCACGCGGACCTCGGATCCCGAAGGGCAGCCCGAGGTGATTGCGGCGATCCGCCGCGATCCCGACCTCACGCGCGCGCAGCGGGCGGCGCTGGAAGAGATGTACGAGACCTTCAAGGATGTCACCGTCAGCAACCGGCGGCGCGGTACGCACGGCTGATCCGGTCGGGAGAACGACGACGGCGCGAACCCGGAAGGATCCGGATCCGCGCCGTCGTGGCGTCGGGGGTTCGCGATTACGCGAAGACCGAGCGTGCAGCCGAGACGCCGGCGGCATTCAGGTCGGAGAACAGCTTGACCTGGGCGGCCACCAGGCCGTTGGCACCGGCGAAGCCAGTCGACTCGACGAGCTTCTCCTGGAAGTCGAGGACGGTGGTGACCGACTTCTCGTAGACGTCGATCGAGGCGAGCGCCGACTGCTTGGCGGCGGTGAGCAGCGACGCCTGGACGTCGTTGAACTGCTTGGTGGAATCGTCGAAGGCCTTGGCGACGTTGGTGGCGATGTTCTCGGTCATGATTGCTCCTTGCGGTGTCTCGATGCGGTCGGGGTCCGCGTCGTTGATTAACAAGTTAGCATGATGATTGCTAACTAGTCATGGTGACGGTTCTCACAGGGGTGATCGAGTGGTGAAAGGCGATGGGCGGACCCTCTGAATGGGGGAACGGCCGTCGATATAGTGTCGTCCACTTGGGCGCAATTCGTGCTTCTGACCTGGTCGTGACCATTCTGTGCTGTGGCGCGAGGGAATCGTGAGAATAGGGTCGGAAGCGTGTTCGGAGCGATTCCGGACTGTTCCTCGGCAGTTCGACTGGGGGCGTTCCTTACTCTGATGGGAGTCTGTTTTGTCTAAACGTCGTTGTGCTGCGATCGCCGCCGCGGTCGCCATCGCCGCCAGTGTCGCACCGGCCACCGCCACCGCCGCACCGGCTCTGCCCGGCCCGCTGGCCGGCTTCGCCGACGTGATCGGCATCCACAGCAACCCGGCCAACAAGACCGCCGGTTGCCAGGTCGACTGGAACTCGTCGGCCACCAAGACTCAGTCCGGCACCGAGGTCAAGAACGAGATCACCAGCGGTGTCTCGCCGGCTCGCGGCGACAACGGTGTGACCGAGGTTCAGTTGTGGGGGAACTCCATGACCTCGATGACGTGGCGCACCGTGGTGGCCACCGACAATGAGATCGCCAACTACAAGCTGGTCGTGAAGCTGCCTGCCGGCTACGCCTACAACGCGACGATCAAGGCGAGCACGGACAACTGGTTCGGCGTCGACCAGCTCGACAACCGCAAGGCGCCGGTCAAGTGGACAAAGGCTGTCGGCCCTGAGGGGCTCCATCAGGCCTGGAGCGACAACGGCACCACGCTGACCGTCACCACCGTCAAGGGTGACCTCGGTGCGCTCAACCGCTTCGTCATCGAGTTCACGGCGACCTCTACCGCGACGCCTCCCACCTCGCTGACCACCACCGCCCGTTCCACCGGTGTCCTCACCAAGTGCGGCGGCAACGGCAGCCTCGGCGGCCTCTGATCCGCATCTGAACGCCTATTCGGCCCCGGCGATCAACGTCGCCGGGGCCGAACGGTGTACTGCGCAGGGAATCCAGCGCGTCAGGAGCCGACGTAGGTTCCGGGCGCGGGAGTGATCGGGGCGTGCGTGTCGCTGCCCATCGCGGGCGGAGCCTGCATCTCGCCGGAGCGCGCACCGAACCACAGCACCCAGTCGTCCCACCACGAGGTGGCGGTGACGGTGGCCGATTTCCGCCACGTCGTCGCGTCCGCGGGCAGGTCCGGCGCAGGCGCGTCGGGGGCGCCGATCGCCTCGGTCCAGGTCTTCTTGCTCGGCGGGCTGACGATGCCTGCGATGTGGCCGCCGTTCGAGAGGACGTACCGAGCGCTCTTCCCGAACATCCGGGCGCCGGCGTACGACGTCGTCCACGGAACGATGTGATCCCGCTCCGCCCCGACGATGTACACGTCTCCCTGGAAGTTCTTCAGATCGACGGCGACGCCGCACATCTCCAGCTCGCCCTTGGCCAGCTGATTCTCGTTGTAGAGCTTGCGGAGATACTGGCTGTGCATCGCCGCGGGCATCCGAGTGGCGTCCTCGTTCCAGACCAGCAGGTCGAACGCCGGGGGCGCCTCGCCGAGCATCCAGCGCGAGATCCAGTAGCTGAAGATCAGGTCGTTGGCGCGGAGCGAGTCGAAGGTCATCGCCATGTCCTCGCCGTCCAGGTACCCCTTCTTGGCCATCAGGCTTTCGAGGCGCCGGAGAGTCGCATCGTCGGTGAGCCCGCCCAGGTCGCCGGTCTCGGAGTAGTCGAGGATGGTGTTGATCAGGGTGAGGTCGCCGATCCGATCGTCACCGGTCCCCGCGGCGATGGCGGTCATGGCACCGCCGAGGCAGACGGCGACGACGTCGACCTTCGGCGCGTCGGTGATCTCCTGAATCACGTCGATCGCGGAACGGATCCCGAGCTCGAGGTAGTCGTCGAACGCCAACGATCTCATCGTCGAATCGGGGTTCCGGTACGAGATCGCGAACACGGTCCGTCCGTGCTGGACGGCCCACTCGATGAGACTGCGGTCGGGTGCCAGATCCATGATGTAGAACTTGTTGATCCACGGGGGACTCGCGAGCAGCGGCGTCGCGTGGACCTCGTCGGTCTGGGGTGCGTACTGGATGAGCTCGATGAGGTCGTTGCGGTAGACCACCTGGCCTTCGGTGGCCGCCATGTTCTTGCCGAGCGTGAAAGCGTCCGTGTCGACGCGCAGGGGGCGGCCCTTGCGATGGATCGCGTCGGACAGCGCGTAGCGCGCACCGCGGGCGAGCGACTTGCCACCGGTGCTGATCGCCTTGGCGAGCACGGTCGGATTGGTCAGCGCGGAATTGCTCGGCGACAGCACGTCGGCGCACAGTTCGACGAAGGTGCGGGCCTTGACGAGGTCGAGGGGTTCCGCCTCCGAGGCATTGACGAGATCGAGCGCAAACGAGCGGGCCGCGCAGTAGGTCTGCCAGATCGCGAAGTAGCCGGGATTCTCTCGCCAAGCGCTGTCTGAGAAGCGACGGTCCTTGGCGTGTTCGGGGTCGATCTCGACGTCTCCGAGGCCGAATGCGACCCGGGTCGAGTCGACCGGGATGGTGGCCATTCGATTCGTGAATCGAGTTGTGGCATGTGCGATTCCGCGAGGATTCGCGGCGAGTTTGGATGCGGTCTTAACGGTGGATCCGAGATATCCGACGGGATCGATCTCTGCTGCGATGCGAGTGGTGAGGGCGTTGCTCATGGGGTTTTCAGTGCTCTTCGTGACGATGTTCTGGTGAGGGAAAATTCGAGTATCCGGTGATCAGGCGATGTCGCCGAGGTAGCGGATGATCATTTCGCAGACGCATACCGGGCGCTCGACGCCTTCGATCGTGAAGGTCAGGCCGACGGTCAGCTGCCAGCCGTTCTTGATGGCGTCCACGGCGACGACGTGCGCCTCGGCTCCGACCTCGGAGTCCACCGGGACCGGTGCGGGGAATCGCACCTTGTTCAGGCCGTAGTTGATGACCTGCGTGGCGTCGTCGACCTGGAGCAGATCCCAGAACAGCGGTACCGCGAGTGAGAGGGTGAGGTAACCGTGGGCGATCGTGCCGCCGAACGGGCCGGTGGCCGCACGTTCGGTGTCGACGTGAATCCACTGGTGGTCGCCGGTGGCGTCGGCGAAGGTGTCGATCTGCTGCTGGGTGATCCGGATGCGCTTGGACGTCCCCAGATGTCGTCCTACGAGGGAGGGTAGGTCTGCGATGCCGATCGTTCGGGTCGATTCGGGCGTCGAGAGGGAATGGGTCACCATTGTCCTATCACTGAATAGGCCTCATCCCGCTGAGTGGGAAGGCCTGCGTCGTACATTTGATCGCCGGAATTTCGTGGGTCGGCCACGGTGACATGAAACGTGGAAGCGTTTGTGTCGAATAGGCCTCTGTCGATGTGGGAGGTAGGGGCCTATTTCTTATTCCGACTGATTCAAGACTAAGTTCGGAAAACCGTGCTGACAAATAGTTGTGAGCTATCTGACCGGATACTGGAAAGTAACGTTTGTGCAGGTGATAGGGCTGCGACGAGAAGATCTGGCGCTACTCATCAGTAGTGAATAGTGGCAATATGTGAAAGCTGTTGACAGGGCGAACTTCTGCGCGAATCGGGGTGTTCGGTTCGTCGGCGAACGGCGGGGTGCCGGGTCAGCCGAGGACGTCGGACTCCACGATCGCCGCCTGTCGCGTCCCGCGAACGCCGAGCACGGCCGCTGCGAGGCATGCCAGGGCGACGGCCACCGCGAACCACGGGAAGATGGTCGCCGTGCCGTAGGTGGAGGCCAGCGCGCCGGCCACGACGGTCGGCACGCCCATCGCGAAGTAGCCGAGCAGGTAGTAGGCGCTCATCACGCGGCCGCGGGCATCGGGCGGGGCGACGTCGTTGAGGTGCCGCAGCGATCCGCCGAAGGCGAGGCCGAACACTGCGCCGAGAGCGATCGAGTCGAGGATGACGAAGGCGGTGGAGCCGACGTTCAGCGCCCAGATGGCGCACAGCAGCGCGACGACCATTCCGACATCGCCGATGATCGCGGCGCGACGCGGCTCCAGCCGTCCGCCGACCCACTGCGAGACCGCTGCGGCCGCCGCCATCAGGCCCACCACCAGACCGACGAAGATCACCGACTCATGGCCGGTCGCATGCTGGGTCAGCGCGGGGTAGAGGCTCAGGAAGACGCCGAGGACCGACCACGCGGTCATGATGCCGATGCCGGAGAACCAGAAGTCCGAGCGGATCTCCTGGGGGATGGTCGGCGCCTGCAGTCGGATCCGGCCGCCGGTCCGCCCGGTGTGCGGTTCCACCAGGGCGATCACCGCGACGAGCATCACGACCACCACGCCGGCGACGATCGCGTACGGGATCCGCAGTGGGTTCGACGCCCACTGCGCGGCCGCCGCGGCGCCGATCACGGTGATCGTGATGCCGACGTTCAAGGCGACGCCACTGGCCACGCCGTTGCGTGCCCCGGCGAAGGGGCGCACGTCGAGGAGGGCCGCACCCGCGGTCACGGTGATCGTGCCTATGGCCATGCCGTGCAGGAATCGGGCGATGATCAGCACCCAGGCGCTGTTCGCGACCAGGAACAGCACGAGGCCCGACAGGATCAGGACCAGTGCGGTGATGAGAACCGGCTTGCGGCCGAGAGCGTCGGAGATCGGTCCCACCGTCAGGGCGGCGCCCAGTGCGCCGATCGCGTAGACGGCGAAGACGACGGTGATCGTCAGCGGGCTCATGTCCCACTCCGCCTGGTAGATCGGGTACAGCGGCGAGGGTAGGCCCGAGCAGCCCAGCGCGAGGGCGAGCAGGGCCAGCAGCAGGGGGAAGGCCCACCGCTGCGGATGGACGGTGCGGGTCGAGTGCTCCTCGGCGACGGCTTCGATGACCATGGCGTCCTCGGGTATGTTTGATGATAATCGAACTGTTCCGACAGTAGTCGACTGTTCGACAATCATCAAACTATCGCTGCCCGGGAGTGATCGACATGACCCAGACCGACACCGTCGCCGATCTGCAGTCGGTGCTGAGCGCGCTCGCCGACCCGGTCCGCCTCGAGATGGTCCGACGGCTCGCAGGCGCCACCGAACCGCTGGCGTGCACCGCGCTGTACGAGACCGTCACCAAGGCGACGGCCAGCCATCACTTCAAGATCCTGCGTGAAGCGGGACTGGTCGAGCGGATCGCCGAGGGGCAGTGCGCCCGCTACGACCTCCGGTCCGACGCCGTCGACGACGCGTACCCGGGCCTGCTGCCGTCGGTGCTGGCCGCGGCGAACAAATAGGCGGAGGGAGAGGCCCGAACGCGAGAACCCCGCCGGTCGCCCGGCGGGGTTCTCTACTTCAGATCAGCTGGTGAGGGCTGAATCGGAATGCGTCTGGATCAGAACGCGGCTTCGTCGAGCTCCATGATCTCCCTCTCGACGAAGTCGCTAGTTCCGAAGCGTCTTTTCAGATCAGAATGCGGCTTCGTCGAGCTCCATGATCTCCCTCTCGACGAAGTCGCTAGTTCCGAAGCGTCTTTTCAGATCAGAACGCGGCTTCGTCGAGCTCCATGATCTCATTGTCGACGTTGTTCTGGATGACGGTGCGGACCGAGGTCAGCAGCGGCAGCATGTTCTTCGCGAAGAAGGTGCCGGTGGCGACCTTGCCCTCGTAGAAGGCCTTGTCGTCGCCGGTGGCGCCGGCGTCCAGAGCAGCCTGCGCGACGACGGCCTGGCGCAGCAGCAGCCAGCCGATGACGAGGTCGCCGACGGCCATCAGGAAGCGGACCGAGGAGGTGCCGATCAGGTACAGCTTCTTCGGATCCTCCTGGGCGCCCATCAGCCAGCCGGTGAGCTGGGCGGCCATGGCCTGGACGTCCTCGTTGGCGGTCTTCAGCAGCGCGCGCTCAGCGTCGAAGCCCTGGCCGTTGTCGATGAAGTCCTGGATCTGGCCGGCGACGTGGCCCAGAGCCTGGCCCTTGTCGCGGATGATCTTGCGGAAGAAGAAGTCCTGCGCCTGGATGGCGGTGGTGCCCTCGTACAGCGAGTCGATCTTGGAGTCGCGGATGTACTGCTCGATCGGGTAGTCCTGCAGGAAGCCGGAGCCGCCCAGGGTCTGCAGCGACTCGGTGAGCTTCTCGTAGGCGCGCTCGGAGCCGACGCCCTTGACGATCGGGAGAAGCAGGTCGTTGACCTTGTGCGCCAGCTCGGCGTCGGCGCCGGAGACGATCTTCGCGGCGGCGGCGTCCTGGTGCGACGCGGTGTACAGGTACACGGCGCGCAGACCCTCGGCGTAGGCCTTCTGGGTCAGCAGGGCGCGACGGACGTCCGGGTGGTGGGTGATGGTGACGCGCGGGGCGGCCTTGTCCATCATCTGGGTCAGGTCGGCGCCCTGGACACGCTGCTTGGCGTATTCGAGAGCGTTCAGGTAGCCGGTCGACAGGGTCGAGATGGCCTTGGTGCCGACCATCATGCGAGCGTGCTCGATGACGTCGAACATCTGGGCGATGCCGGAGTGGACCTCGCCGACGAGCCAGCCCTTGGCCGGGGTGCCGTGCAGGCCGAAGCTGACCTCACAGGTGGCCGAGGCCTTGATGCCCATCTTGTGCTCGACGCCGGTGACGAACGCGCCGTTGCGGTCCTGCAGCTCGCCGGTCTCGTGGTCGAAGTGGAACTTGGGGACGAAGAACAGCGAGAGGCCCTTGGTGCCCGGTCCGGCGCCCTCGGGGCGAGCCAGGACCAGGTGGAAGATGTTCTCGGTCATGTCCTGATCGGCCGAGGTGATGAAGCGCTTCACGCCCTCGATGTGCCAGGTGCCGTCTTCCTGCTTGACGGCCTTGGTGGTGCCTGCGCCCACGTCGGAGCCGGCGTCCGGCTCGGTGAGGACCATGGTGGCGCCCCAGCCGCGCTCGGCGCAGATGGCGGCCCACTTCTTCTGCTCGTCGGTGCCGTTGTCGTAGAAGATGTTCGAGAAGCCCGAACCGGCGGCGTACATGAAGATCGGCGGGTTGGCGCCGAGGATCATCTCGCCGAGCGCCCAGTACAGCGAGCGGGGGGCGGGCAGGCCGCCGAGCTCCTCGTCGACGCCGACCTTGTCCCAGCCGGCGTCGATGAAGGCGTTGTAGCTCTTCTTGAAGCCCTCGGGGATGGTGACGGTGTGGTTCTCCGGATCGAAGACCGGCGGGTTGCGGTCGGTGTCGGTGAACGACTCGGCGATGGGGCCCTCGGCGAGGGTGCGGACCTCACGGAGCATATCGACGGCGGTCTCATGGTCGAGGTCGCCGAACTCTCCGGTCTCGAGCACCTTGTCGAGCTCGTACATCTCGAAGAGGTTGAAGTGCAGGTCGCGCAGGTTGGACTTGTAATGGCCCATGGTTTTCCTTACTCGCTGTATGTGGAGATCGTTGTCCGGTCAAGTGCTCCGGCGGCTGACACGGAGCTATGTTACTTGCCGGTAACTATAGCTAGAGTACCGGCCTCATGCGTCGGGAACAATATGCTGTCGTGTGGTCCCGCTAACAAATGCAAGCGGGACGCGCTGGTCAGTGCGACCGCAGGTACTCCAGGTCCGCGGCGATCCCGTCGGCAGGCGTCTCCAGCACCCCGGGGGCGTCGGCCGTCTTCATCAGTTCGGCGAGCACATCGGCGTCGATCTGCCCGGACTCCAGGTTCGCGTGGCGGTCTCGACCGGAGTCGAACTCGTCGCGCGAATTGTTCAGGTGGATCAGGTCGATCCGGCCGGTGATGGCCTTGATCCGCTCGACGAGCCCCACCAGATCCTCACCGCCCGCCCACGCGTGACAGGTGTCCAGGCAGAAGCCGGCCTGCGGGTAGTCGCCGACCGCGTCCCACAGGCGCTCGATCGACTCCAGGGTTCGGGCCATCGCGTGGTTCCCGCCCGCGGTGTTCTCGATCAGGATCGGGACGCCAAAGCCGCCCTTGTCCTCCTGCCGCTGGAACAGTTTCCGCCAGTTCTCGAAGCCCTCCGCGGCGTCCTCACCGTCCTTCAGATGTCCGCCGTGGACCACGAGGCCGATGGCGCCCAACTCGGCGGCGGCCTTCGCCTGCTCCTCGACCGCCTTGCGCGAGGGCATCCGCAACCGGTTGTTCAGACTCGCCACGTTGATCTGGTAGCTGGAGTGCACGACGACGTCGATCGGCGACTCCCGGATCTCCGCGGCGTGGGGGTGCGGCTGCGGCTTCTTCCAACTCTGGGGATCGGCGACGAACATCTGAAAGATGTCGATGCCGAGATCCTCGGCGGTGGCGATGGGATTCTCGTCCTGGCGTAGATGGGCTCCGACACGCATGCCCCAACCCTATCGTGATCGCCGCGCTGAACCGCCTGGTCGGAGTTGATTGTTCACAGGAAACCGGAAGGTGCATTCCGGTGAATCGGAGGTGAACTCCTACTAGGGTCTGGTGGTGCGGTCGGCTTCTGCCGGGCGGGAACGGGAGGACGCCTCGTGAGTCTGAACACGACGGATTCGACGTCGTCGAGCGACCCGGAGATCGACCGGCCCGAACCCGAGGAATCCGCCGCACCGCACGACGACAGGCCTGCCGAACCGGTGATCGAGGTCGTCGAGGAGAAGGTCCGCGACTACCGGCTCATCCGCCGGATCCTGCTGACGCTCTGGGCGGTCTCGCTGGGTATCTACTTCTGGAACCAGGGCATCGCCGCCGACCGGACCAGCCTCATCTTCTTCCTGGCGTTCGGCATGGCCGCCGCGACAGTCGGCCGTCGTCGGGTCATCACGATCCTCATCGACTGGCTGCCGTTCGTCCTGATCCTGATGCTCTACGACTGGACGCGGAACGTCGCGGTCTGGCTCGACATGCCGACCCACTGGACCCTCGCCCCCGACGTCGATCACCTGATGTTCGGCGTCAACCCGACGGTCTGGCTGCAGTCGCACCTGAAGCAGGCGAGTCCACCCTGGTGGGAGGTCGTCACCAGCGTCGTCTACATGTCGTACTTCATCGTCCCGTACGCCACCGCCGCCGTGCTGTGGGTGCGCGACCGCGCCGTCTGGCGCCGCTTCGCCGCGTGCTTCATCGCGGTCAGCTTCCTCGGCCTCGTCGGCTACACGCTGGTTCCCGCCGCACCGCCGTGGGCGGCGTCCAAGTGCACCGCCGCGCAGGTCGCCGACCATCCGCACGACCCGCCGTGCATGTACAACCCGTACGGCGTCGTCGACGACAACCTGCTCGGGCAGGTGGAACCCGAACACCCGGGCGCAGAGCCCTACGTGGAGCGGATCTCCAGCCGCGGATGGGGCGTCCTGCACCTCGATATGGTGCTGCGGGCCATCCGCTTCGGTCAGACCAAATCGAATCTCGTCGCCGCCATCCCCTCGCTGCACGCGGGTCTCACCGCGCTGCTCGCGCTGTTCATGTGGCCGCGGACCCGGTGGCTCGGCAAGACGCTGTTCACCGCGTACGCCGTCGTCATGGCCTTCGCGCTGGTCTACACGGCCGAACACTACGTCTTCGACGTCCTCCTCGGCTGGGGACTGGCCGCCCTCGTCTACGCGACCTATCGCATCGTCGACAAGCGGTACATCCTGCCGCGGAATGCGCGACGCGACGCGGAACGGGAAGCGGCCGCCGCGGTCAGCGCGGATCGAACGCAGGCTCCGTCTCGATCGTGATCGGCACGCCCGCAGCGATCAGGAGACGGCACTGCGCCTCGCTGTCCGGATAGAGGTTCAGCCACTCGTGGCCGCTGCTGCCGCTGGCGTAGACCTTCTTCAAGGTGCGGTCCAGCCGCGCCTCGGTCTCGCGCGTGATGATGAAACGGCGGTCGCCGTACCTGAGATATCTGTTCGTCACCCGTACCTCCGACGTCGAGCCCTCTGAGCCCGAACCGTACCGCCCGCGACGGTGGCGGCGTGCCGGGTTCGACGGAGTCGGTCAGCTCAACTCGGGTGCCCGGAAGGTACCGGGGATGGCGGTGCCGAAGTCGATCATCGCGCGGGTGTTGTCGATGGCGGTCACCAGGCCGACTCCGAACTGGCCGTGCTCGTCGTACAGGTTCGCGGTCCCGACCGAGAGGCCGGCGTGCTCGATGTGCGAGTCGGCGGCCAGGCCCACCCGGACCCCCTCGGGCAGTCGTGCCAGGGCCACGGTCAGGTCGGCGTTGATGAAGCCGATGCCGCCGTCGCCGAGGTTGGTCACCAGACTCGTCGACTCGGCCGCGATCACCGCGCGCTGGAATTGCGTCGGCTCCTCGCCCTCCACCACGGCGAACGGGCGCGTCCAGAGCCGCAGCCGATCGGAGTTCTGGAAGTCGGCGAGGTTGCTGGACCAGTCCTGCTCGTCGGTCCGGAAGAACGGACGGTGGTTGTCGGGGGTCTCAGGCGGGACGAACGGGTCGGCGTCCGCCGGTCGGGACCACCGCTCGCCCGGCGGATTGGTGCCGTGCTTCAGGAAGACGACGTTGCCGCGCGCCACGAGGATCTCCTCGTCGCCGTCGTACTGGTTCACCGACACCTCGACCACTCGGATACGACGACCGTCGCGCAGGGTGCGGGTGGACGGCGCCATCGGCAGGCGGCGCGCGCTCTTGAACAATTCCAGGGTGAAGCGGGCGGGGGTGAAGTCCTCGCGCCCGCCGGCCTTCTCCGCCGCGTAGACGGCGATCGCACAGACGGCCGGGCCGTTGAGGGCGTCCGGGCCCCACAGTCCCATCGCGTAGCCCGTCGGAAGATATCGACCGGAATCGTCGACCGTGAAGAAGGTCTTAGCCGCCATGCTCGGTCACGCTACGCTGCGTGCATGACCACTCAAGCAACACCGTCCGTTTTGCCGAACGACGCGGTCGGTGCCGTCCGCACTCTCGTGATCTTCTCGTCGCTGGTGGGCATCGGCCTCGGTATCGCCGCCCTGGTCTGGCCCGAGGCGTCGTTGGTGATCGTGGGTGTGCTGTTCGGCATCTCGCTGATCGTCACCGGCCTCGCCCGACTGTTCGTCGCCTTCGCCGTGACCCGAGCCTCCTCCGGCGCCCGCATCCTGCTGGGCGTCCTCGGCGGCATCGTCCTCGCCGTCGGCGTCCTGGCCACCATCAATCCGGCCAAGTCGTTGACCCTGCTGGGCATCTTCATCGGCGTCGGCTGGATCATCGGCGGCGTCCAGGACCTGTTCGGTCTCCGCCTCACGCGGCAGCTGGGACCGCGCTGGCTGGCCATGCTCGCCGGCGCCGTGTCGGTTCTCGCCGGCATCGCGATGATCACGCTGCCCGCCATCTACACGCTCAGCACCATCCTGTGGATCCTCGCCGTCATGCTGATCGCGGTCAGCATCGTCACCCTGTTCACGGTCCCCGCGAAGATCGCCAAGCTGGTCGAGGCACTCGACGCGCCTGCCGAGGACTGAGTCCCGGGCGGGTCGGCCTACGCCGTCATCGCCAATCCGTCGAGCGTGATCGTCGGCTCGACGGTCTCCTCGGCGGACAGGCGCGACGTCCACGCAGTCAACACGCTGAGGAGTTCGTCGGTGTGCCGCAGTGCCACGCCGTCGACGATGCCCTTCCAGACCATCGCGGCCGGTCGGACGGCGGGGATCGCGGCGGCGGCGCCGATCAGTCGCCGGGCGCCGTCGGTGTCGACGTCCCACATCGCGTCCGCGGTCGTCAGGTAGAGGCCGATCGCTGCGCGGAGGTCGCGCAGATGCATCATCGACCAGGCCCAGTGCTTGGCGACGTCGACCGTCACCGACTGACCGCGGCCGAGTGTCCGGACGTACTTGCTGTGCAGCTCGCTGCACAGGAGGTCGGAGTCCGACCACATCTCCAATTGGGACATGCAGCGGACGCTGTCGTGCATGGCCGCGAGATACTTCACGGAGTAGGGGCCTTCGCGTCGGGCACGGATCTCTCGGAGCACCGAGAAGCCGGCGAGCGCGCTGGTGAACTGGCCGGCGTCGTAGTCGGCCTGGGCTTGGTCGTTCAACTCGTCGAGCATGCACCTATGATCCCCGTCACAGTCGATTTGTTCAATGCAATCGGCGATCCCGGTACGGCGAGGCCGTTCCGGTGCGGATGCGCGAAGATGAACAGGTGACCGAACAACAGACCCGAGACCTGAGCAAGTGGGCGCTGCTGAGCATCGCGGCGTCGATCGTCGTCATCGCGCTGAAGATGTTCGCGTGGCAGCTCACCGGGTCGGTCGGTCTGCTGTCCGACGCCGCCGAGTCCGTCGTCAACCTCGTGGCCGCGGTCGTCGCCTTCTTCGCGCTCCGGATCGCGGCGAAGCCCGCCGACGACGACCACAACTTCGGACACGTGAAGAGCGAGTACTTCTCCGCCGTCATCGAGGGCGTCATGATCGTGATCGCGGCGATCGTCATCATCGTCACTGCCGTCGACCGCCTGTTCAATCCGCGCGATCTGGAACAGGTCGGCTTCGGTCTCGCGGTCTCGGTCCTCGCATCGGTGATCAACGGACTCGTCGCGTGGCAGCTGATGCGCGTCGGTCGGAAGTTCCGGTCGCTGACCCTTGAAGCCGACGGCAAGCACCTGATGACCGACGTGTGGACCACCGCGGGCGTCATCGTCGGCGTCGGCGCCGTCTACCTGACCGGCTGGAGCAGGCTGGATCCGGTCATCGCGATCATCGTCGCCGTCAACATCATCTTCGTCGGCTACAAGCTGATGCGCGCTTCCACGATGGGCCTGATGGACACAGCCATCCCCGACGAGCAGCGTGCCGCTGTCGACGCCGTGCTCGATCGCTATCGGGGCGACGGCGTCGACTTCCACGATGTCCGCACCCGCGAAGCCGGACACCTGCGCTTCGTGCAGCTGCACATGCTGGTGCCGGGCGAGTGGACCGTGCAGCGCGGACACGACCTCCTCGAAGAGGTCGAGACCTCGCTGCACCAGGCCGTCGAGGATCTGCGGCCCACCATTCACCTGGAGCCGATCGAGGATCCGCGCAGTTACGAGTCCTGGCGGCGGTAGACCGTGTTGTACAGCTAGGCGGGGCGGTCAGTCCTTCTTCAAGAGCGTCTGCTCGAACGGGACCTGCTGGTACACGCAGTGGTTGAGCCAGTTCGCGTAGACCATGACGCCGTAGCTGCGCCACGTCACCTTCGGGGCCTGCGACGGGTCGTCGTTCGGGTAGTAGTGGGCCGGCAGCTGCGGATTCATCCCGGCCTCGGTGTCCCGCTTGTACTCGCGGTCCAGGGTGTCGCGGTCGTACTCGGGGTGGCCGGTGATGAACACCTGCCGTAGATCCGGGGTCGCGGCCAGCAGGACGCCTGCGTCGTCGCCGACCACCAGCACATCGACGGCACCCGTCGCCTCGATGTCCTCGGCGTGCACGTCGGTGTGGCGCGACTGCGGCACGGTCAGCGTGTCGTCGAGTCCCCGCAGCAGCGCCGAGTGAGGCTGCAGGACGCGGTGCTCGAAGATGCCCGACAGCTTCTCCGGAAGCTCGTACTTCGGGACGCCGTAGTGGTGATACAGCCCGGCCTGCGCGCCCCAGCAGATGTGCATCGTCGAGTAGACGTGGTCGCGGCTCCAGTCGAGGATGGTCTCCATCTCCGGCCAGTAGTCGACGTCCTCGAACTGCAGTCGCTCGATCGGGGCGCCGGTCACGATCAGGCCGTCGAAGTACTGGTCGGCGACCTCCTCGAAGGTCGTGTAGAACTCTTCGAGATGCTCGGGCGGGGTGTTGCGCGACGCGTGGCTGGCCATGTGCAGCAGCGTCACCTCCACCTGCAGCGGAGTGCTTCCGAGGACGCGGAGAAGCTGGGTCTCGGTGGCTTCCTTGGTCGGCATCAGGTTCAAGATCGCGATGCGCATCGGCCGGATGTCCTGCGAGCGGGCGCGGTCGTCGGACATCACGAAGATGCCCTCGTCCTCGAGGATCGCACGAGCAGGAAGGTCCCGCGGAATGTTCACCGGCATGACTCAATAGTGCCACTGTGGGTGATTCGGGTGTCCGCTCTGGTCAGTACGGGGCCGGTGTGGTGCTCGCATCGCTCGTGTCCGAGCCGCACCACTTCTGGCTCTCGCACTCGGTCGCGACCCAATGCGGGAGCCAGAACTGGTGCACGACGACGCGAAGTGGTGCGTGAGGGAAACCGCACGACACACGTCGTCGGCCACCGTGCGGCGTTAGCCTTGATCCATGAGCGAGAGCGATTCGTACGACGGCGGTGAGTACATGCAGGAGGCCACCGGCCAACTGCAGCCCGGGGACACCCTCGAGGACGCCGAAGTCGGCGACATCCTCGACCGCGGCTACTCGCCGCCCGACTACGCACGCGGCGCCCGCGTGCACGACACCCTCGACTCCCGCCTCGCTGAAGAGGAACCCGACACGTCGTACGACGACGATGACGAGGTCTCCGGAGACGAGAACGAGGACGACGACCCGGACATGCCCTCCCGCGCCGAAGTCGGCCGCCACCGCGCCGGTCGGCTGATCGCGCCCGACGCCGGCTACGGCCCCGACGTCGACAATCAACTCCTCGCGACCGATGCGGGTGTCGACGGGGCAGGTGCCTCGGCTGAAGAGGCGGCGATGCATTACATCGACGGGGAATGACGGCGACTGCCGAAGACTCCCGCCCCCGGTTCGATACCGTTTATCCATGGATCGTGACCGGATGGTGGACGTCGGAGTGGCCCTGGTGTCGCGCTTCGGCGCCAAGGCTCTCAGTTTGACGTCGGTGGCCAGGCAGGCGGGCGTCGCACGCGCCACCGCCTACCGCATGTTCGGCGGCCGCGACGCGCTCGTCGCCGCCATCATGGCGCGCGAACTGGAGCAGCTCCGCGTCCATCTCCACACGTGGGGGCAGCAGTACGACGACCCCGCCGAACGAGTCCGCGAACGCGTCAAGGCCAGCTTGCAGTACATCCGCGAGCACGAGGCGCTCCAGTACGTCCTGCGCAACGAGCCCGAAGAAGTGGTGCGCGCCCTCATCAGCACCAAGGACTCCGACCGCCCGTCGCTGATCGCCCTCATCGTCGACGCGACGCTGCCCGACGCCGAACCCGACGAGGTGGCGGTGCTGTACCCGAATCCGCGGGCCGGCAGCGAGTTCATCGTCCGAATCGTCTACTCCTGCATGCTGGTTCCCGAAGGCACTCTGACCGACGACGAGATCGCCGACCTGGTGGTGCGCGCCGTCATACGGTGACCGCTGTGAACCCAGTAATGTCATGACTCATGACAGGCACGAGCGCCCGCAGCATCTACGTCGCGTCGGCGGAAGGTGACACCGGAAAATCGACGGTCGCGCTCGGTGCGCTGATGGTCCTCACCGCGGCCGGAGGCCGGGTCGGCGTCTTCCGCCCCATCTCCCGCGGCACCGCCGACGAGGGCGACTACATCCTCGACCTCCTGCACCAGTACGCGTCGGTCGAGATCCCCTACGAGCAGTGCATCGGCGTCCACTACGACGACGTCCACGCCGACCCCGACGCGGCGATCGGCGAGATCGTCGCCCGCTACCACGCCGTCGCCGAACAGTGCGACAACGTGCTGGTGATCGGCTCCGACTACACCGACGTCGCGTCGCCGTCGGAGCTCAGCTTCAACGCTCGTATCGCCGCCAACCTGTCCGCGCCGATCATCCTGGTGGTCAAGGCCTACGACCGCACGCCCGCAGAAGTGAAGGCGGTCGCCGACCTGCTCCTGGCCGACATCAAGACCGCGCACGCCAGCACCGTCGGCATCGTCGCCAACCGCTGCAATCCCGACCGTCGTACGGCCGTCGCCGCAGCCCTGCAGGGGACCGGCATCAAGTCGTGGGCCCTGCCCGAGGAACCGCTGCTCGTCGCTCCGACCATGGCCGAACTGTGCGACGCCCTCGACGGCACCCGCTACTCCGGCGACCTGGACCTCATGGACCGCGAGGCGCTGGACGTGATGGTCGGCGGCATGACCGTCGAACACATCCTGGAGCGCCTCAGCGAGTCCCTCGTCGTGATCGCCCCCGCCGACCGCTCCGACGTTCTGTTGGCCCTCGTCAACGCCGACGCGGCCGCCGGCTTCCCGCGCCTGGCGGGCATCGTCATCAACGGCGGCCTCCGACCGCATCCGATGATCGACGCCCTCGTCAAGGGCCTCCGGCCCACGCTGCCGATCATCGCATGCGAGCACGGGACCTACGAGACCGCGCGGATCGCGTCCAACACCCGCGGCGCCATGGCGCGCGGCTCGTTCAGCAAGATCGACGCGGCGATCGGCCTCATGGAGAAGTACGTGTCGCCGGCGGAGCTGATCGCCGAGCTCGACCTCCACAAGCCGGAGGTCATGACGCCGCAGATGTTCGAGTACCAGCTGATCAAGCAGGCCAAGTCCGACCCGCAGCGCATCGTCCTCCCCGAGGGCAACGACGACCGCATCCTCCGCGCCGCCGAACGCCTGATCCGCCGCAGCGTCGCGAAGCTGACCCTCCTCGGCGACCCGGACGCGGTCCTCCGCCGGGCGAGCGAACTCGGCATCGACCTGTCGGATGTGGAGATCATCGACCCGGCCACGTCGCCGCTGGCCGACGAGTTCGCCCCGCTCTACGTGGAGCTGCGCAAGCACAAGGGCATGACCCTCGAGCGTGCGTCGGAGGTGGTGCGCGACGAGTCGTACTTCGGCACCATGCTGCTGCACACCGGCCGCGTCGACGGCATGGTGTCCGGCGCCGCGCACACCACCGCCCAGACCATCCGCCCGGCGTTCGAGATCATCAAGACGGTGCCCGGCGTCTCCACCGTGTCGAGCGTGTTCTTCATGTGCCTGGCGGACGAGGTCCTCGTCTACGGTGACTGCGCGATCGTCCCCGATCCGACCGCCGAGGAACTCGCCGACATCGCCATGCAGTCGGCCCAGACCGCGGCAGCCTTCGGGATCGAGCAGCGCGTCGCGCTCCTCTCGTACTCCACCGGCGGCTCCGGCTCCGGCAAGGACGTCGACAAGGTGGCGGCCGCGACCGCCATCGTCCGCGAGAAGGCGCCCGACCTCCTGGTGGAGGGTCCCATCCAGTACGACGCGGCCGTCGAACCGACCGTGGCTGCGTCGAAGATGCCGGACTCCCCAGTCGCCGGTCAGGCGACGGTCCTGATCTTCCCGGACCTCAACACCGGCAACAACACCTACAAGGCGGTGCAGCGCAGCGCCGGCGCCATCGCCGTCGGCCCCGTGCTGCAGGGTCTCAACAAGCCGATGAACGACCTCTCCCGCGGCGCGCTGGTCTCCGACATCGTCAACACCGTCGCCATCACCGCCATCCAGGCGCAGAACAACAAGAACGCTCGACCTTCCGAGGAGCACAACGCATGACCGAACGCATCGACGGCAGCGTCCTGGTGGTCAACGCCGGGTCGTCGTCCCTGAAGTACCAGGTCCTGGAACCGACCACCGAGGAGGTGATCGCCGACGGGCTCGCCGAGCAGATCGGTGAGAGCACCTCGCGCATCAAGCACTGGTACCGCGGGCACGACGTCGTGGTGGAGGGTGTGCTGCCCGACCACGAGGCGGCCATCGCGAAGGTCCTCGAACTGTTCCGGTCCGACGGCGTCGACATCGCCGACTCCGGCCTGGCCGCGGTGGGACACCGGGTGGCGCACGGCGGGCGGTCGTTCTTCGCGCCCACCCTCATCGACGCGGAGGTCCGCTCGGAGATCGAACGTCTCGGACCGCTCGCGCCACTGCACAACCCGGCGAACCTGGTCGGCGTCAACGCCGTCACCGCGCTGCTGCCCGACGTCCCGGCGGTCGCAGTCTTCGACACCGCATTCTTCCACGACCTGCCCGCAGCGGCGTCGACCTACGCGCTCGACGCCGAGGTGGCGGCCCAGTACGCGATCCGCCGCTACGGCTTCCACGGCACCAGCCACGAGTACGTGTCCCGCAAGACCGCCGAGACCCTCGACCGCGAGTACGCCGATCTCAACCAGATCGTCCTGCACCTCGGCAACGGCGCGTCGATGTCCGCGGTGGCCGGCGGAAAACCGATCGACACCACGATGGGCATGACCCCGCTCGAGGGCCTCGTGATGGGTACCCGCACCGGCGACATCGACGCGGGCATCGTCTTCCAGCTCTCCCGCGTCGCGGGCATGTCGATCGACGACATCGACACCCTCTTCAACAAGAAGTCGGGACTCAAGGGCCTGTGCGGCGAGAACGACTTCCGCTCGGTCCTCGAACGCGCGGACGGCGGCGACGAGGCCGCGCAGCTCGCGTACGACGTCTACCTGCACAGGCTCCGCCGCTACATCGGCGCGTACATGGTCGAACTCGGCCGCGTCGACACCATCGTCTTCACCGCGGGCGTCGGTGAGAACGCGGCCCCGGTCCGCGCCGACTCCCTCGCCGGCCTGGAGAACTACGGCATCGAGATCGACGCCGAGCGCAACGCGATCCGCTCCAAGGAGCCGCGCGTCATCTCCACCGACGCGTCGACCATCACGGTGCTCGTGGTCCCGACCAACGAGGAGCTGGCGATCGCCCGGCAGGCGATGGAGGTCGCGTACCCGGCGTGACGCGAACGGTGAGGCGACGGCGGGGGCGCTCAACTGTGTAGTTCGTTACCTGGAGCGGGTAAGGAACTACACGGCGAACCGCGAGCGGTACATCATCGCAAGAGCAATCCCGCGCCGATGACCAGTAGGAAGGTGAGCGCGACGCCGCCGAGGAGGAGGAAAGCGATGAGCGGGCTCCCCTTGACATTCGGGTCGATGGCCCAGAGGAACGCTTTGCGACCGCCGGCGCCCCAGTCGTAGTCGTTCGAGTCGTTCGGGTAGAAGTTGTACGCGAGTTCGAGCAGCTCACCGGGCAGGACCGGCTCCGTCGTCTCGGTGAAGCTCAGGATCCTGCCCTGCTCGCGTCGGAACACCCGGAAGGTATGCATCCCGGGACGCACGGGGATCTCGATCCGACCCCACGGCATCGGCGGCAACTCGTAGCCGTCGACGTCCACCGACACCTGGTACCAACCGCTGGGCAGACCGCCGATGCCCAGCCGTGGGCCCAGCGTGGGTCCGCCGCAGGTGATCGCCACACCCTCGCGCAACAGTGGTTCGGGGCGCGGCGAGTAGTAGCGGAGCGGCCGGACCGTCGGCGGCTGCGGGCCGTACGGCCATGGTGGGAGATCCCCTCGGGAGTAGCCGGTCATGCAGGCTCCCTTCGGGTTCGCTCGGTGTACGGCGTCCAGCGTATTCCTGACGGTTGCGACGGAAGTCCCGGTGTCACTCACGTGATTTCGGCCGGGTGCGCCGCACCCCTCTTCCGGGGGTGGTCAGGATCCGCTGTGACCTGGATCATGTGAACATGACCACGAACACCGAGCGGTACCGCGCCAGCCGCGACCAGATGATCGACCTGATGAACGACTACGACCGCGCCGTCGCCGAGTTCCGATGGCCGGAGATCACCGGCCGATTCAACTGGGCCATCGACTGGTTCGACGACTTCGCGCGCGGCAACCAGCGCCTCGCCCTGTGGATCACCGAGGAGGACGGCTCCGAGGTCCAGGTGACCTTCGACCAGATGGCCGCGAACTCCGACCGCGTCGCGACCTGGCTGCAGAGCCTCGGCGTCGGCAAGGGCGACCGCGTCATCCTGATGCTCGGCAACCAGGTGGAGCTGTGGGAGCTGATGCTCGCCATCGCGAAGCTCGGCGCCATCGTCATGCCCACCACCGCGGCGCTCGGTCCCGTCGACCTCACCGATCGCATCGACCGCGGCGGCGCGGGCACGGTGATCGCCAACGTCGGCGACACGTCGAAGTTCGACGACGTCCCCGGCGACTACCGGCGCATCGTCGTCGGCGGCGACACCGACGGCTGGACGTCGTACTCCGACAGCGCCGACGTCGAATCGGCGGGTCCCTTCCAGACCGAGACCGACGTCGACGACACCATGCTCATCTACTTCACGTCCGGCACCACCAGCAAGCCGAAACTGGTCGCGCACTCGCAGGTCAGCTACGCCGTCGGCCACTTCACCACCATGGCGTGGATCGGTGTGAAGCCGGGCGACGTGCACCTGACGATCAGCTCGCCCGGCTGGGCCAAGCACGCGTGGAGCCTGTTCTTCGCGCCGTGGATCGCCGAGGCGACGATCTTCGTCTACAACTACTCCCGGTTCGACGCCGCGGCCCTGATGCACCAGCTCGACCGCGCGAAGGTCAACACCTTCTGCGCCCCGCCGACCGTGTGGCGGATGCTGATCCAGGCCGACCTCGGCAGCAAGCCGTCGGGCCTGCGGGAGATCCTCGGTGCAGGTGAGCCGCTGAACCCCGACGTGATCCGCCGCGTCGAGCAGTCGTGGGGCCTGACGATCCGCGACGGCTACGGCCAGACCGAGACCACCCTGCAGGTCGCGAACACGCCGGGCCAGCCGCTGAAAGCCGGATCGATGGGTCGGCCGATGCCGGGTGTGCCGGTGGTTCTGGTGGATCCGCTGACCGGCGAGCTCGCCGACGAGGGCGAGATCTGCCTGGACCTCACCGTTCGACCGCTCAACCTGATGTCCGGGTACCTCGGCGACCCCGAGCGCAACGACGCCGTCATGGCGGGCGGCTACTACCACACCGGCGACGTGGCCTCCCGCGACGAGAACGGCTACATCACCTACATCGGCCGGACCGACGACGTCTTCAAGTCGTCGGATTACAAGGTCTCGCCGTTCGAGCTGGAGAGCGTCCTCATCGAGCACCCCGCCGTCGTCGAGGCGGCAGTGGTTCCGCAGCCCGACGAGACCCGGCTCGCCGTCCCGAAGGCGTACGTCACCCTCGCCGAAGGATGGGAGCCGACCGCGGACACCGCGAAGGCGATCATGGAGTACGCGCGCGACCACCTCGCTCCCTACCTCAAGGTGCGCCGCGTGGAGTTCTACGAACTCCCCAAGACCATCTCCGGCAAGATCCGCCGCGTGGAACTCCAGCAGCGGGAGTCCGCGGCGTCGTCCGCGGGCGAGGACATCGCGACCGAGTACCGGTACGAGGATCTGCTGAGCTGAGAGGGGTGAGCGACCCGGCCCGCGGCGGATCTCGATACACCCGGATGCTCGCAGGCTCGCAGCCGGGCACTCGATCAGCAAGGGATCGGGCCCCGCAGCGGGGCCCGATCAACGGTGGAAGCGCGAAACGGTGATCAGAACAGCGTCGCGGGGCGGATCAGGTTCGCGAGGTCGACGAGGAGGAAGCGGTGGGCGCGGTTGTCGCGCGTCGCCTTCGCGAGTTCACGAAGGGAGCGTTCGGTGCCTGCGCGCAGGCCCTGCTCGTTGAACGGGAAGCCGAGGAAGTCGTCGGCCGCCTGATCGTCGTCGAGGTGGGCGTCGATCCAGCCGAGGGCGGTGCCCAGGATGATCAACTGGAGGCGGCCGCGTCGGGGGTCGTCCCAGCTGATCTCCTCGAAGCGCTCGGCCGCCTCGAACAGCTCCGCGCGAGTCACCTCGTCGGGGGCTCGACCGTGGACCAGCGTCACGATCGCCGAGATCTGCGCGGTGCCGTAGTGGCGGCTGGTGGTCGGGACCTCATCGAGCGGCTCGATCGCGGAGTCGAACCGGCCCTCGGCGAGAATCATCCGCGCCAGCCCGAACGCGGCCGACACGATCGCGTGATCGGTGAGCCACAGGTCGTGATAGTTCTGCCGGGCGATCTCGTACCAACGCTCCACCTGCGCCATCTGCTCATTGGAGGTGTACTCCTCGGCCGACAGCCAGTAGCCGATCAACTCGGCGGTGCCCGCCACCGCGAGCTTCGGCGCCACCTCGCCCGGCATCGCCACGAGGACTTCGTGGAAGCGTTCGAAGGCCAGCTCCGGTTCGGCGTTCAACAGGGAACAGATCCCCAGATACCAGTGCAGCTTCCAGGAGTCGCCGTGATGCAGGGCCACCTCGCGCAGCAGTTGCAGCGCGGTGTCGAGGTTCCCGAGCTCCAGATGCGCGCGGGCCTCGGCCAGGTCCAGCTCCACCGACGGGTGCATCGGATCCACCGCGGCATCGGCGGCGCTGCGATCGGCGACGATCAGCGCCTTGAAGCCGTCGGCCCGCGCGGCGCGGATGGTGTCGAGCGTCTGCCGCGGATATGACAGCGCCGCCGACGTCAGCACGCTGGCCGCCGGGTCGGACGGGTCGACGAGCGGCACCGGCAGAGCGCGCGCGATGTCGGCGGGATCGTGGATCGCGGCGTCCTTGGGGTCGAAGAAGCCGTCGACCGGGGCCAGCAGCAGCTCGGTCCCGAACGTCGACCGCTGCGGGGTGAACACGGTCGACATGGACGGGCGCGGCACGCCGGTGTGCAGGGCGACGGTCTCGCGCAGCACGTTCAAGACCTGCGTCGTCATCTCCTCCGCGGAGGAGAAGCGCTCCTTCGGATCGGGCGACGTGGACCGCTGCAGCAGGAAGTAGAACGACGGGTTGTCGACGAACAGCGGGGTGGTGGCCGGGTCGGGGAGGCCGTCGTCGTACCGGCCCGCCGTCATCGGCATGTCGACGGTCAGGACGGCGAGCGTGCGGCCGATGCTGTAGATGTCGGTGACGATCTGCGGTCCCGTCTGCACGATCTCCGGTGCCTGGAAGCCCGGGGTGCCGTACAGGTGGCCGGTGCCGTCGATCGCCGACACCGCGCCCATGTCGATGAGCTTCACGTCGTCGGAGGTGATCATGATGTTGTCGGGCTTCACGTCGTTGTACGCCAGCCCCACCGAATGCAGGTAGCCGACGGCCGAGAGCACCTCCAGGATGTACGCCATGGCCTGCTCGATCGGCAGCAGCTTCGGCTTCCCGGTCTTCCCGGTGGTCAGCTGCTTGAGCGTGTGACCGCCGATGTACTCCATCACGATGTAGCCGACGGACCGGCCGTCGTCGATGGTGCCCTCGACGAAGTTGAAGATCTTCACGATGCCGGGATCGTTGACCGACGCGAGGAACTGCCGTTCGGAGATCGCGACGGCCTGCGCCTGCGAGTCCGACGAGTTCAGCAGGCCCTTGAGGACGACGGGGCGGTCGGACACGTTGTGGTCCACCGCGAGGTAGATCCATCCCATGCCGCCGTGCGCGATGGCGCCCGCGATCTCGTACTGGTCGGCCACGATGGTGCCGCGTTTGAGGCCGGGCACGAACGAGTAGCGCGATCCGCAGTTCCAGCAGGTGCCGTTCAGTGGGCCCTTGCCGCGACCGGACTTGCGGCCGACGGGCTCACCGCACTTCCAGCACAGGCGCTTGCTGGGCGTGATGACCGGATCGGCGAGGACGGCGTCGGCCGGGTCGATGTCCGTGATCTCCGGCAGCTGCACCAGGTCGGCACCGAGCCGGCGGTCGTGCACGTGGGTGTTCTTGCGGCTCTTCCGGCGCGACGCGGCGATGTCGTCGAGGATCCGGCGGACCTGCGTCGACTGGGTCATCGCACCCGTCGTCGCGGCCTGCGTCCCCATCGTCGACGCCTCGGTGCCGACCGTCGGCATCGGTGCGGGCATGGTGCCCGCCTGCGTCTGCACCGCATCGCCCGTGTCGGCGAGGTCGATGTCCGACGCCTGCGTGTGCACCTCGACGTCGGACGCCTGCGTGGCGACCGGCTCGTCCTCGCGGAGCTTCTTCTTCCGCTTCTTCTTCTCGCTCTTGTCAGCAGCCATCGCGTCAATCCCGGTACGTCGTCGGCGGAGGGGAGCCCGGACCCAGCAACGACAGCCACTCGTTGTACGACCGCTGCCAGCTGCCGTCGGCCTCGCGGGCCGCGAGGACGCCGTTGATGAAGCGCACGAAGTCGTCCTCGCCCTTGGGGACTCCGACGCCGTAGTTCTCGGTGCCGAGACTGTCACCGACGACGTGCACCCACGGGTCCTGCGAGGCGATGCCTGCGAGGATGGTGTCGTCGGAGGTGATGGCCTCCACCTGGCCCTGCTGCATCATCACCAGGCAGTCGGCCCAGCTGGCAGTGGTGACGTACTTGGCGCTCGGCACCACCTTCTGCGCCCGCGCGATGGACGTGGAGGCGCGGGTCGCGCAGACCGTCTTCCCGGCCAGGTCTGCGGCCTGCGTGATCCCCGAGTTCCGGTACGCCAGGATCTGCTGGGAGGCCGCGTAGTACGGCACCGAGAAGTCGACCACCTTCAACCGTTCGCAGGTGATCGACATGGTCTTGACGACGACGTCCACCGTCCGCTCCTCGAGGGCCTTGAGACGGCTGTCGTTGGAGAGCATCCGGTATTCGATGAGGTTCTCGTCGCCGAAGATCGCGCCTGCGATCCAGTGGGCGACGTCGATGTCGAAGCCCTTCACGTCGCCGCTGATCGGGTCGCGGAAACTGAGGGGATTGCTGCCGAGGTCGGTGCCGACGATCAACCGACCGCGCTGGGCGATCCGCTCCATCGTCGACTTCGCCGGCATGCGACCGGGGGTCGGCATCGCGGTGGGGCGCAGGCCCGCCGTCGTGTTGCAGTCCGTGGACGTCGACGGAGTGTCCCGGTCGACGCCGAACTTCACGTTCGGCGGCATCGGCGCCTGGGCTGCGGCCGACGGCGGGTTGCCCGCGATCTTGGCCTCGAACGAACACCCGGTCAGGGTGAGCACACCGACCAGGACGAGTGCGGTCAGGCGGAGCGGGAGACGGCGGCGGGTGGCGATCATCGGTACTCCCGGATGCGGGGGATCATGCCGGCGATGACGGCGAGCGCGGCCACCCCGCAGAGTGCACCGATGCCGGTTCCGGTGAACCCGAGGAGTTGCTGCGCGGTGCTGATGTTGTGTCGGAATGTGGTGCGGGCCTCGGCGATCGCCTTCACCAGTGCGTCGTTGACCTCGTTGAACCCGGTCGCCGTGCTGATGTTGCCGTTGCCGATCGTCAGGGCCCGGGCAGCGGTGAAGTCGCCGCTCGCGAGGCGTCGCCCCACCTCGTCGTGCGCGCTCTGCCACCGCGCCAGTGCCGACTTCACATCGGCGAGCGGTTCGGTGAGCCCGCTGTTGTCCGCGTGCGACGGGTTGTTCAGCAGCTTCCGGGTGGAGTCGCCGATCTCCTGCAGATCCTTGTTGAACCCGGCGTCCAACTCGCCGGGCTCGGAGCGACGCACCAGCGACAGGGTCTCCGCCGACCGCGCCTGCTGGGTGAGGATGCGCATCGTCGTCAGCGTGTGCAGCGGGTCGGCGCCCGATGTCTTCGCGGTGTTGGCCGCCGCCACCGACAGGAGCCCCGACACCAGCAGCCAGACGGTGCCGACGACCATCGCGGTCAGTGCGCCGATGAGTCCGATGTTGAAGTGGCGACGGGTCCGTCTGGCCAGGTAGCGGCCGATCAGGATCATCATCGCGATGATCATCATCAGGGCGATGTACACGCCCCACGGCGGCACGGTCAGCGTCCGTTGCGGGTCGGAGATGGCCGACGACCGGTCCTCGTACAGGCGCTGCGCCGCGGGCAGGATGGTGCCGAGCATCAGGGTCGACGCCTCGCTCAGATAGGCGGAGCCGACCGGGTTGGCGAGACGATTGTTGGTGCGCGCGGTCTCGATGAGTCCGGTGTAGATGGGGATGCTGGTGGCGAGGGTCTTGAGGTCGTCGCGCGCCGGATGGTCCCGCGAGTCCGGGTCGGACCCCAACGACAGACCGTCGGCGGCGGCGATCATCGCCGACGACGCGGTCGCCATTGCGTTCATGTACTCGGTGCGCAGTTCAGGGGACTCCCGGCCGCCGGAGATGAACGCCGAGTTGGCGGCGGCGTCGGCCACCGACAGCGAACTGTAGAGCACCTCGGCGGCCTCGGCCTGCGGCTCAGCGCGGTCGACGAGGGCCTCGAGCGTCTGGCTGCGGTCGGTCAGCGACACCGACGAGTACCAGCCGGTGAGCCCGCACGCGAGGACCATCGCGACCAGGATGATCAGCAGCTTGCCGGGGGTGGTGGTGGCATAGAAGCGGGCCGTGACGAGAGGCGACGAGACCCGTTCGCGGGTCATGGCGGCGATCTCTCGGCGGTCCGCGATCACTTGCCGGAGGGTGGGACTGGGGGAGCCGCGCTCGGGCAGCACGCTGCGGCCCGCATGCGTGAGCGCCGAACGCACTCGATAAACCTGCCCGGCCACGACGTTTCCTTCCGGTGTTCTGGAGACAACCCTAGTCGTCGCGGCTGCGCTGGGTTGGTCAGCCCGGTACGGTGATTCGTCAGAGGTTCGCGTCTGGTCAGGCGGATCGCGGTGCAGGAGGTTTGCAGGGTGCACGGAGACGGTGACGGCTGGGTGTTCGACGCCGACGGCTCACGCTATTGGGGCAGATTCGGCGCCGCCGGGCTGCTGCTGTGCGCACCCGTCGACGGCGGTGTCTCGGTCCTGCTGCAGCACCGCGCGATCTGGTCCCACCAGGGTGGCACCTGGGGTCTACCGGGCGGTGCTCGCGACTCCCACGAGAGCGTCGAACAGGCCGCCGTCCGCGAGGCGAACGAGGAGGCCGGGATCGACGCGGCCGACGTCGCTGTCGTCGAATCGGTCGTCACGCATCAGGCCGCCGGCTGGAGCTACACCACCGTCATCGCCAACGCGCCGAGCGCCGTCGCGACCGTCGGGAACGGGGAGTCGGCGGAACTGCGGTGGGTGCCGGTCACCGAGGTCGCCGCGCTGCCCCTGCACCCGGGGCTGGCGCAGTCGTGGCCGGGGCTGCTGGCTCGGCTCTCCTGATCTCGGATCGGGTCAGGCGCTGAGCTGGTTGGCTCCGGCGATCAACGCGTTGACGACGGCCTCGTCGCCGGTCCGACCGCGTCCGTACGAGACGCACTGGCGGGCGTTGCGCTCGCACCGCAGGTAGGTGACGACCTCGTCGTCGATCTGCTCCTGCGACAGGGAGACGATCTCGACGCCGGCACCCAGCGCGTACAGCATCTCGACCATGGCGCCGATGGTGCCGACGGCGGTCGCGCTGACGTCGTGGGCGCGCTTGCCGAGGGTGATGCGGGCCCGGCAGGTGACGGTGTCGCCGCGGGTGGGCTCCACCGACAGGGTCTGCAGGGCGATCTCCCCGCGGGGAGCGAAGGTCTGGTCGAAGTTCGCAGTGGTCATGCCTGCCGCCTCTCGCGGAAACCAGTGGGGGAGCCTCCGGGCTGAGCGGGGCTGCGACTGGTTGTCGTATCCGTTACGCGTACAGGATGACGGGACGATCTGAATGGAACGCATCGGGAAGCTTCATTTCGGTCGAAGATTCGGTGACCGACAGTCCCGGAAGTGGAGGAACGACGAACCCGCAGCGGGGGGTCGGTCGAATCAGACCCCGCAGCGGCGGGTTACACGAAGGTTCCACAACATGATGGGAGCAGCTTACTCGCCGTCGCCGGAAAGGCAAGCCGTTTTCAGCGCGCGGGCCGCGGCCTCGGGATCGTCGGCCCCGGTGATCGCCCGCACGACGACGATCCGTCGTGCGCCCGCCGCCGTCACCTCCGGCACGCGCGGCATGTCGACGCCGCCGATGGCGAACCACGGCTTCGTCGGGTTCGACGCCGCGGTCTCGGTCAGCAGGTCCAGTCCGGTGGCGGGCCGACCGGGCTTGGTCGGAGTGGTCCACAGCGGGCCGGTGCAGAAGTAGTCGACGTCGTCGTCGGCCATCGCCCCGCGCGCCTGCTCGACGCTGTGGGTGGAGCGGCCGATCACCACGTCCGGTCCGACGATCCGTCGTGCGACGGCCGGCGGGAGGTCGTCCTGGCCCACGTGGAAGACGTCCGCGTCGGCGGCCACGGCGATGTCGGCGCGGTCGTTCACCGCCAGCAGCGCACCCGCCTCGATCGTCAACTCCTTGAGCTGCGCCAACAGGTCCAGTTGCTGCAGGGCGGTCAGCTCCCCGAACTCGCGCTCGCCGGGCGAGTTCTTGTCGCGCAGCTGCACGATGTCGACGCCGCCTGCGAGGGCCGCGCGCACGAAGTCGACGAAGTCGCCCCGCTCCCGCCGAGCGTCCGTGCACAGGTAGAGGTGGGCGTCGTCGAGCCGGGTGCGCGCGTTCATGACCGCCACCGTAATACGCCTCGGCGACGGCGGCGCCGCTTGCCCACGGCGGTAAGCTGGCGGGTGTCATCAACACGGGAGTTCGGAGGTCCGCCGAGCTGAGAGTGCGTCGCGCCGACGCTGACCGTCACACCTGATCCGGATCATGCCGGCGAAGGAAGGACTGTTATTGTCGCGTGCACCCGAGCCCGGCTCCCTCGGCGACCTCTCCGTGGTCGGCGGCGGAGCCATCGGCCTCACCTGCGCACTCGCGGCCGCGGATCGCGGCTGGCGGGTGCGGATCTTCGACGCAGGCCCCACCGGCCGCGCCGCCCACGTCGCCGGCGGCATGCTCGGCTGCTTCGCCGAGGGACATCCCGGCGAGGACCGGCTCTTGGCGATCTCCCGAGACTCGGTGGCCCGCTGGCCGGCCCTGATCGAGCGGCTCGGCGACCCCACCATCGCGACCGCG
The DNA here is from genome assembly GCF_001305675.1 of Gordonia phthalatica. Taxonomy (NCBI): domain Bacteria; kingdom Bacillati; phylum Actinomycetota; class Actinomycetes; order Mycobacteriales; family Gordoniaceae; genus Gordonia; species Gordonia phthalatica. The sequence goes on along the minus strand of NZ_CP011853.1, from coordinate 4,028,129 downwards.
TCCGACAGCCTTCTCATCGGGGCGACGGCCGCCGACGTCGAACATCTCACCGCGCAGGTCCGCTTCCTGCTGTCGGAGGAGCCCGACGACGCCGACCGCCTCCCGGCCGTGACTCCGGCACAGCTGCGAGCGGCGGAACCCGCGCTGGTCCGCGGCATCGCGGGCGGCTTCCGCGCCATCGGCGAGGGCTCCGTCGACAACCGGAAGTTCATCACCGGACTGCAGCGCGCTCTCGACGCCGCAGGCGCGGTCCGGGTCGACGCGCACGTGGACCGTCTCGCCGACGTCCCCGGCGACCAGGTCCTCGTCGCCGCGGGCCTCGGTACCCGGAAGCTGCTCCCGAGCATCGACATCCGCGGCGAGAAGGGCGAGATCCTCCGACTGCGCCGCACCCGGTTCTCCGTGGCGCCGCCGACGCACGTGATCCGCGCACGCTGGCACGGTCGTCCCGCGTACCTGGTACCCCGCGAGGACGGCATCGTCCTCGGCGCCACCCAGTACGAGGCCTACGACGACGCCGACCGCGTCCCGCTCGCCGGCGGCGTCGCCGATCTCCTCGCCGACGCCGGCGAGATGATGCCCAGCCTGCGCACCTACGAGCTCGCGGAGGCGGGCGCGGGCATCCGCCCGTCGTCGCCCGACGGAGTACCGATCGTGGAGCGGATCGACGACCGCGTCGTCGTCGCCGCCGGACACGGCCGCAACGGCATCGCGCTGTCGGCGTGGACCGCGCACGTGGTCGCCGACCTCCTCCAACCCGAAACCGCTACCCCCGACACCCGAACCGAATCCAGGAGTCTCCCATGGAGCTGACCGTCAACGGTGACACCGTGACCCTCGACCAGGCGCCCACCGTCAGCCAACTGCTGGTGCACCTCGACCTCCCCGACTGCGGCGTCGCCGTGGCCGTCGACGGTGTGGTCCGCCCCAAGACCGAGTGGGACACCGTGCTGAAGCCCTACGCCGAGATCGACATCCTCACCGCGGTCCAGGGCGGCTAGGGATGGTCGACCTCGCCCCGATCCCGACCCTGACCATCGGCGATCGCGTCTTCAACTCCCGCCTCATCACCGGTACCGGCGGTGCGCCGAACCTCGCCGTCCTGGAACACGCGCTCGTCGCGTCCGGCACCGAGCTGACCACCGTCGCGATGCGCCGCATCAGCCCCGCGTCGGGGACCGGCGTGCTCGATCTGCTGCGTCGCCTCGAGATCGCCGTCCTGCCGAACACGGCGGGCTGCCACACCACCGCCGAGGCGGTCCTGACCGCGCAACTCGGCCGCGAGGCGTGCGAGACGAACCTGGTGAAGCTGGAGGTGGTCGCCGACGACCGCACTCTCCTGCCGGATCCGCTGGAACTGGTCGACGCCGCCGCGGCGCTGGTCGCCGACGGCTTCCAGGTGATGGCCTACACCAACGACGATCCCGTCCTCGCGCTGCGGCTGGAGGACGCGGGCGTCGTCGCAGTGATGCCCCTCGGCTCGCCGATCGGCACCGGGCTCGGCATCTCGAATCCGCACAACATCGAGATGATCGTGTCGCGCGCGCAGATCCCGGTGGTGCTCGACGCGGGTATCGGCACGGCCAGCGATGCTGTCCTGGCCATGGAACTCGGGTGCGACGCAGTGCTTCTTGCGTCAGCAGTGACCCGCGCGGACGATCCGGTCGCGATGGCCACCGCGATGAAGTACGCCGTCGCCGGCGGCTACCTCGCAGCGCATGCCGGCCGCATCCCGAAGCGGTTCTGGGCTCAGGCGTCGTCGCCGGTCAGGGACTGACGGCCGCGGCGCCAGCCGCCCTTCTCGGGTGGGGCCTCGCCGAAGTGGTCCGGTTCGCCGGTGCTGTACCAGGCCACGAGCACGGCGCCGATGACGGCGCCGACGAAGCCGACCACGGCCAGCCAGCCGAGGCCGGGGTGCGCGGAGTCGCCGAGGAAGGCGACGCCGATGATGCTGGGGCCCGCGGTCTCACCGACGACGAGCATCGCCGTCACTCCGTTCACCGCGCCCACCTGCAGGGCGACGGTCTGGACGTAGAAGCCCACCGCGCCCGCCACGGCGATGGCCCAGGCCGCCGGGTCGGTGAGGAGGGTGATCGCGTTGAACGGCTCCAGTCCGTGGAGCACGCGGACGGCGCAGGCGATGACGCCGAACAGCAAGCCCGCGCCGGCGCCGCCGATCGGGGCGGCGAGCCGACCGCCGCTGTAGACGCCGATCAGCGACACCGTCACCAGGATGAAGGTGGCGATCAGCAGTCCCCAGTGGAAGGCCATCGAGGCGTCGTCCTGCACGTTCGGCGACGACGAGACGCCCAGCATGAACAGGGACAGGACCACCAGCCAGATGGTGACCCAGTCGCGGGTGTGGAGCGTGATCGACAGCAGCAGCGTGCCGAGCAGCGCGGTCACCACGAGGTTGGCCGACACGATCGACTGCGCCAGGAACAGTGGGAGGAAGCGCGCGGCCACCGCGCCGCCGGCGAAACCGACCACCACCATCACGGTGCCGAAGATGAAGGCCGGGTCGGCGATCGTCGAGAAGGTGGACTCGATGGACGGCGACGACGAGCCGTCGATCCCGGCCTTGCCCTCCTCGCGCTGCTCCACGGCGACGCGTCGCGCACCGAGTGCACGGAGGACGGTCGAGACTCCGTAGGCCACCGCAGCCATCGAAGCTGCAATGATCCCAATTGCGTACAACGAAGATTCCTCTGAGTCGTCAATAAGTCTTCGGTAAGAACACGCTACACGGCAGACTTGTTCCTTGAGTTTTCCAGGACTGTCTACTGTGTAGTTGTGGACTCTGGTGCGCGCAAACACATTTTGATCACGTTCGGCCGGTCGTTTCTGACGCTCAACCTGGCTCGGTGGCTCGCCGCGGCCGGTCATCGCGTCTCGACCTGCGACAGTCTGCCCATCACGGTGAGTCGGTACTCGAACGCGGTGTCGTCGTTCCACCGGGTGAGCCCGCCGAAGTTCAAGCCGCAGGAGTACTGCCGCGAGGTGGCCGAACTCGTGAAGTCCGAGGGCATCGACATGGTGATCCCGATCCACGAGGAGACCGACATCATCTCGATGATGGCCGGCCTGTTCCCGTCGACCTGCGAGCTGTTCCTCTCACCGTTCGAGGTGGAGGACATGCTGCACAACAAGTTCTCGTACCAGGAGGCGCTGGTCGAACGCGGCTTCCAGACGCTCAAGTTCGCGAAGATCGCCTCTGCCGAGGATCTGCCGAAGCTCGACTTCGACACCCCGTTCGCGGTCAAACAGACCTACTCGCGCGGATCGCAGCAGGTCTACAAGGTGCAGCCGGGCGACTCGCTCGACTTCCTGACCTACGACCCCACCAATCCGTGGATCGCGCAGGAGTGGCTGGAGGCGGGCGACCGGTACTGCACCTACTCGGTGTGCCGCGACGGCGAGGTCTTCGCGCACGCCACCTACCCCGTGTCGTACGCGATTGACGGCAACTCGTGCCTCACCTTCGAGCACGTCGACCATCCGGAGATCCTGGAGTGGGTGCAGCGCTTCGCGAAGTCGGTGAACTTCACCGGCCACATGGGCCTCGACTTCTTCGATCACCCCGTCCGCGGCCTCTACACGATCGAGTGCAACCCCCGCGCGACCAGCGGCATCATGATGTTCACCCGGGAGAACCGCGTCGACCGCGCGTTCTTCGGCGAGAACACCGACGTGATCAGCCCCACTCCGGGCCGTGTCACCATGATCGGCGTCGGAATGGCGCTCTACGGCTGGCGCAAGAACGCCAAGCCGCGCAACAATTTCCGCACCTTCTGGCGCGACTTCCGGGCCGCCCACGACGTCATCTACGACCCGCAGGACCGCAAGCCCGCCGCCATGTTGATTCCGGCGTACGCAGCCATCCTGACGCACGGCTACAAGTACAAGGTGGGTCTCGCGGAGGCCTTCATGCACGACCACGAGTGGGACGGCCACAAGATCTGAGGACCCTGTCGTTTCCCTGCTGATCGAGTAAGCCCGCGAACGAAGAGAGCGGGCGCATCGAGATCGCCGCGGGCTGAGTCGGTGAACATGGACTGGCGCTCGCTCACCGCCATGCTCAGTCGGCAGCGGCACCGCCGCGCACCCTCGTGCAGAACGCCGTCAGCATCGACATCGCGCGGCGCTGCGGATCGAGCATCACGCCGCCGTGGGCCTGACCGTCGAGCTCGTGGAACTCCACGTCGGGCAGGTGTTCGGCCGCCGCACGACCGCCGGCGGGCGGGAAGAAGACGTCGTGCTCGTACGACAACACCAGCGTCGGTGCGGTGATAGCCGCTAGACGCTCGGGAGTCGGCTCCTTCGCCAGCATCCAGCTCTGCGATGCCGACAGCTGTCCGCGGAGGCCGTCGGCCCCGGCCCACGACGTGTCGCCCGAGGTCAGGAGCTTGCGCCACGTGCGGACGGCGTCGTCGTCGACCAACTGGTCGGGGGTCAGCGTGGTCATGAGCTGCTCGAAGACCGTGACCGCTTCGGGGAGGTCGCCGAGCCGGTCGATGAGCCCGAGCTCCATCTCGTTGACGATCTCGCCGATGGCCGACGACCGCAGTCCGGCCATCATCGCGACGCCGAGGACTCGGCCGTGCCACTGCGACACCAGCGCCTGGGTCACGTAGCAGCCCATCGAATAGCCGGCGACGATCGCCTCGTGCACGCCGAAGTGGTCGAGGACGGCGATCGCGTCGTCGGCCATCTGCGGAACCGTGTACGGCGCCGGGGGAGCGGACGACGGCTTCAGGCCCCGCGCTGAATACGTGATGACGGAGAACCCGGCGGCGGTCAACGCGTCCGGGATCCCGGTGAACGGCCAGACGGCGGCGGGCATGCCGAGGCCGCCGTTCAGCAGGACGACGGGGCCGTCGCCGACCAGCGTCGCCGCGATGGCGACGCCGTCGGCGACGCGGATGAGCTCGGGCTCGGTGGGGTGCGGATTCGGCTCGGTCACGTCACCCGACGCTACCCGCGCGAGAGCCCCGCGACGATCTGCTCCAGGCTCTCGGCGGTCCGGGCCATCACCGTGCCGCCGTCGGTGACGACCAGCGGGCGCTGGATCAGCGACGGGTTCGCGACCATCGCGTCCAGGAGCGCTTCGTCGTCGGCGTCGTCGAGCTTCAGTTCGGCGTACACCGGCTCACCAGAGCGAATGGCGTCGCGGACCGACAGCCCGGCCGACGAGATCAGCGTGCGCAGCTCGTCCTTGGTCGGGGTGTCCGACAGGTACTCGACCACGTTGACGTCGGCGCCGGCGTCGCGCAGCACCTGCAGGGCGGCGCGGGATTTGCTGCAACTGGGGTTGTAGTAGATGGTCGCGTCCATGGCGACTCCTCTCGTTCGGGGATTGAAGAAGGGCGTTCAGGCCAGCAGGTCGGCGAGCGGGACGCTCGGGTCGGCGAGCTTGGCGGTGTCGACGGGGCGACGTGCCTCGATCAGGGCGGCGATGTCGTCGCCGGCATCCCAGATGTTGACGTTCATGCCCGCCAGGACCACGCCGTCGGCGCTGACCCAGAAGGCGAGGAACTCACGCTTGGCGACATCGCCGCGGGTGACGACCGAGGCGTAGCCGTCGGCGTGGCCGCGGTACTCCATGCCGAGGTCGTACTGATCGGTGAAGAAGTATGGCATCCGCGCGTACTCCGCGTTTCCGCCGGTGATGTTCTGTGCGGCGACGGCCGGCTGGTTGAGAGCGTTGGCCCAGTGCTCGGTGCGCACGCGCGTGCCGAGGATCGGGTGCTGGGCGGCGGCGATGTCGCCGACGGCGTACACGTCGGCGGCACTGGTGCGCAGACCGGCGTCGGTCGCGACACCGCGCTCGGCGATCTCCAGTCCGGCGGCTTCGGCGAGACCGGTCTCCGGGCGGGCGCCGACGGCGATCAGAACGGCGTCGGCGTCGACCGTGGAACCGTCGCCGAGCTTGAGGCCGGTGGCCTTGCCGTCGTCGACGGTGACCGCGGCGACCTTGCTGTCGAGGCGCAGGTCCACACCGTGCTGGCGGTGCAGCTCGGCGAACGCGGCGCCGATCTCGGGGCCGAGGGCGGCCTGCAACGGCTGGGCGGCGGCCTCCACGACCGTCACCTCGGTGCCGCGGCCGCGCGCACCGGCGGCGATCTCCAGGCCGATCCACCCGGCGCCGATCACTGCGAGGCGCTTGCCCTCGCCGAGGACGTCGAGCAGTGCGGTCGCGTCGTCGACGGAGCGCAGGTAATAGACGCCTGCGGCGTCGGCGCCCTCGATCGGCGGGCGGAACGACGACGATCCGGTCGCCAAGACCAGCGAGGTGTAGGCGAGCGTGCTGCCGTCGCCCAGGGTCACCGTCTTGGCGGCAGGGTCGAAGGCGGTGGCGCGCGTGCCGAGGCGCAGGTCGACGTTGTTGTCGCGGTACCAGGCCTCGTCGTGCACGGTGAAGTCCGGCAGCGTCTTGGATCCGGCGATGAACTCCTTCGAGAGGGCCGGCCGTTCGTAGGGGGCGACGGCTTCGTCGGCGATCAGTGTGATGGCGCCGGTGTAACCGTTGTCGCGGAGTCCTTCCGCCGTCTTCGCGCCGGCGAGGCCGCCGCCGATGATCACCGCGTGGTCGGAGTTCTGGTTCGTGTCGGTCATGTCACGTCTCCTCAGTGGATCTCTATCGATTACTTCTTTTGATTATAGTAACCGTGGAGCGCGTCGGGCAGAGTCTGACGGCCCACTCAGGCGCATCGACTAAGCGCTCACGACCAGTATCACGCCGAGCCCCGACATCACGACGGCGATTGCCGCGTCCAGAAGTCGCCACGCGCGGCTGGATGCGAAGACGGGTGCCATCTTCTTGGCACCGAAGCCGAGCATGCCGAACCACAGGAGCGACGCGATGCAGGCGCCGATCGCGAACGCCCACTTGGCATTCGAGTGACTGTTAGCGATGGAGCCGAGCGTCAGAACGGTGTCGAGATAGGTGTGCGGGTTCAGCCAGGTGAGTGCCAATGCGGTGCCGAGCGCGGCCCAGACCCCGAGGTTGCGGCCGGGCTCGGCCCCGGGATGGGCGCCCGCGGTCGGTCGCCACGTGCGCTTGGCAGCGAAGGCGCCCAGGGCGATCAGGTACGCGCCGCCCACGTAGCGGGCGAGCACGACGGCGTTCGGGTGTGCGGTGATGACCGCGCCCAGGCCTGCGGTGCCCGCGCTGATCAGCACGATGTCGGAGATTGCGCACACAGTGATCACCGGCACCACGTAGCGGCCGGCGATGCCCTGGCGGATGACGAAGACGTTCTGCGGTCCGATGGCGATGATGAGTCCCGCTCCGGTGACGAGGCCGGCGAGCGCGGTGAGGAGATACGTGGTGGTCACGTACGTCCACGCTAAGAATTGGCGACTACTTAGTCCAACGAATGATTCTTACGAAAGATTAGACTCGCTTAACATGGAGTTCTCCGCCGAAGGCCTCGCCACGCTGTCCGCCGTCCTCCGCGAGGGGACGTTCGAGGCGGCGGCCGCGTCGCTGCACGTCACGCCGTCCGCGGTGAGCCAGCGGATCAAGGCGCTCGAGCAGTCCGTCGGCCGAGTCCTGGTGCGCCGCACCAAACCTGCGACCGCCACGGTCGACGGCGCCGTCCTCGCCCGACTCGGCGAACAGTGGGACGTCCTCGTCGCCGAGGCGCGCGGAGAACTCCTCGGGGCCGCACCCGAGTTCGACGGCGATCCCCGTCATCTCCCGCGGGTCGAGTTGTCCATCGCGTGCAACGCCGACTCGCTCGCCACCTGGTTCCTGCCGGTCCTCGCGCAGATGCACCGCGAGCACGCGGTGACCCTCGACGTGAACCGCGACGACGAGTCCGTCACCACCGCGATGCTGCGGGCCGGTGATGTGATCGGCGCGGTCACGTCGGATCCCATCGGCGTCCGCGGCTGCGAGACCATCGAACTCGGCTCGCTCCGCTACTTCCCGGTGGCTTCGCAGGAGTACATCGAGCACTGGCTGCCCGACGGCGTCCGCCTCCGCGACATGAGATATGCGCCCATGGTGATGTTCGACAGCAACGACCATCTGCAGCTCAAGACGCTCAAACAGCTGATCGCCGAACCGATCTCGCCGCCGGTCAACTACGTGCCCGCGGCCGCCGAGTACCGCCGCGCGATCGCCGCCGGGACCGGCTGGGGCGCGGTCCCCGAAGTGGAGATCGAGGACGAGCACACGGGGCGGGACCTGGTGAAGCTGTCGGAGAAGCCGGTCGACGTGCCGCTGTACTGGCAGCACTGGCGACTGCGCTCGCCGGCTGTCACGGCGCTGACTGAGATCATCGTCGAGCATGCCCGCTCCAGTCTGGTTCCGCCGCGTCGCGCGACGGCCGCGCAGGCGAGGCCGCTGGGGAGTCGGTGAATCCACCGGGCCGCGAGTCCGGGGTGTCGCGTCGGCGACCTCGAGTCCGTCGCACTGCCCTGAACGGGACTGTGTACAGCGGCTGAGTCGACGGCCTGCCGGGCCGGGCGTGGGATGAACCTCAGTCGGCGGTCAGCGATTGATTGCTGAGGACTCGAGCTGGCTGACGAGGAGCGCGAGTACCCTTTGGGCCGCCTCGTCATCGTGATCGGTCAGCCAGGTCAAACCCACGCCGTCGATCACACTGACGATGAGTCGAGCAAGACTGTCGGTCGGTGCCGTCCAGGTGACTTCGGCAGCATCGGCGACCGCGTCGAGGAGCCGGGTTGCCGCGGCGAAGTAACCTCGGTACTGACTCGCGGGAAGGTCGGTAGCGCCGTTGCGCACCGCGTAGACTGTCAGTTCGTACAGCGCGAGTTGCTTTTCCGGCGGGGCGACGATGCGCCGCCACAGAGCGTCGATCGTGTCTCGCAGAATGGAGTGCAGGTCGGCATCGCCAGGTGCAACCGGATGTGCGGAATGCTCGCCCAGTTCCGCGACTGCACCTGAGACCAGGGTCGTCAGCAACTCGTCTTTGGATGAAAAGCAGTAGTGGAACGCGCCCTGTGGCATCTGCGCTTCGGCCGCCACCGACCGGGTGGTGAGGTTCGCCAGTCCGTCTCGGACCAGCACACGCCAGGCGGCGTCGATCAACAGTTGACGTCGATCCTCGACGGCGATCCGAGCCACGTACCCGCCTCCTGGTTTGTGTTGACCCCAACTCTGCCAGACCTCAACTCTGCCAGAATGCACCGTCCCGTGGCCCATCCGCGGTTACGAACCGACAGTCCGCGACCACGGTCAGATGATTTTTGGTCGATTGACTCGTTCACGCAACTTGGTTGATTGACCAAGTTATGATCGGGGTCACGTCAGACCGGCGTTTGGACTTCTGTCATGGAAAGTGAGTTTGTGATGCCTGAGGAGTACGATTCTTCCCTCCCCGCCGCCCAGGGCACGCTGACCGTCCCGCGCATCGTATTCCTCGTCGTGGCGGCGGCGTCCCCATTAGCCGCCGTTGTGGCGACCCTTCCGCTGGCTCTCGCGGTAGGCGCGGGGCCGACTACGCCGCTGATGTACCTGATCGCGGGGGCGATTCTGCTGTGTTTCGCGGTGGGCTACGCGGCGATGAGTCGGCGGGTGGTCGCTCCCGGCGGCTTCTATTCGTATGTCGCAGTGGGGCTCGGGCGCCGGGCCGCTGCAGTCGCCGCGTTCGTCGCGTTGATCTCCTACAACGCATTGGCGGTCATGCTGGTTGCCACCTTCGGATACTTCTCGCGGCTGGTGCTCGCCGACTCCGGAATCGACTTGCCGTGGGAGGCGTATTCGGCTGCGGCTGTCGTCGCCGTCGGTGTCCTGGGATGCCGCCGGATCGACGTCAGTGCGCGGGTGCTGGGAATTCTGGTCGCTGCCGAGCTCGCAGTTCTCGTAGTATTCAACACCGCAGTGCTCTCGGAAGAGGGGGTGCGGGCGCTGCCGATCGGCGCTTTCGACGTGACTGAGTTGACCCAAGCGGGTCTCGGTCTGGGGTTGATGTTCGCGTTCACGTCATTTCTCGGTTTTGAAGCGGCGGCGCTGTACAGCGAAGAAGCGCGGGAGCCGAGGCGGACTGTCGCCCTTGCCACCTATGTGTCGGTCGCGGTGGTGGCTGTCTTCTACGGTTTGACCAGTTGGATCTCAGTCGGTGCACTCGGGATCGATGGTGTCCGCGAAGCCGCTCAAACCCAGTTGGGTGATCTGATTCTCCACCTTGCCGACGAGCGGCTCGGCTCCGCCTTCAGTGCGGTGATGACAGTCCTTCTCCTCACGGGGCTCTTCGCCACGCTCCTGGCGTGCCACAATTCGACTAACCGACTGACATCGGCAATCGGTCGAGAAGGATTGCTTCCCTCGGCGCTCGGTCGATTCCACCCGAGGCTGTGTGCGCCGGTACGCGCGAGTCTGTTGCAGACAACTGTGAACGTGCTGGTGGTCGGTGCGTTCGCCGCTTTCGGAGCCAATCCGTACTCCACTCTCGCGGTATCGATGTCAGCGTTGGGCACACTCGGGATGGTGTTTCTGCAAGCGATCACTGCGTTCGCCATCGTCGCGTATTTCTGGCGCACGACGGACCGGCGAGGGTGGCGACCCATGCTCGCCTCTCTCATCGGTGGATCGGGCCTGAGCATCGCGGTGGTGCTGATCATCGTCCACTATCAGGAGCTGACCGGTGTTGACAATGTGGTCGTGAACCGACTCCCGCTGCTGCTGGTGTTCGCCGGGGTCGCCGCTGCCGGATACGCCGAATGGCTGCGGCGACATCGTCCCGATCGTTTCGGCGCTATTGGCGAATCGGCTTACGCGCGCTCGGCCCCCGCCGAGCGCGAAACGACCCCCAATGACCGACCTGCGCACCATCTCCATTGACGGTGCCCGACCTCAGACGGACAACTGTCGCCATCGGCGACTCCCGACACACAGAAAGAGAACTAATGAACTCCAACCCCTTCACTGCGACGGTCGTCGGCGGTGCCGGCGCGATGGGCCGGTTCGCTGTCCGCGGCATCGCCGAACTAGAAGCCGCTGATCGAATCCTCATCGCCGACCTCGATCTCGCTCGCGCCGAACAGATCGCGGCCGCCGTCGGCCCGATTGCCCAGGCTGTCGAGCTGGACGCGACCGATCCGATCGCGATGAGCCGGGTCTTCGCAGAATCGAACGTCGTCCTCAACGCCATGGGGCCGTTTGCGAAGTTCGGGACACCGATCTTGCAGGCAGCACTTGACGCACACTGCGACTATATCGACATCGATGACGACTGGCAGTCGACCGTCGAAGCGTTCGAGCTGGATGAGCAGGCACGCAACAGTGGTCTTCGAGTGGTCATCGGACTCGGTGCCAGTCCCGGGACAACCAACATCTGCGCGCGTATCGCGGCCAGCCGACTCGACACCGTCGACGATCTGTTCACCGGCTGGTCGTTGGCGTCAGCGGTCACCGAGCCGGAAGCCGATGTCGAACCTGGAGGCGCCGCCGCCGCCGAGCACTGGCTGCTGCAATGCACAGGCAAGATCAAGGTCTGGCAGGCTGGCCGCCTTGCTGATGTGAGACCGCTCGAACGCGTCGACTTCGACTTCCCCGGGCTGGGGTCCACATCGGCATACACTATGGGACACCCGGAACCGGTGACTCTCCCCCGGACCTTCCCGCAGGTCAGCCGGAGTCTCAACCTTCAGTGCGGCCCGGAGGCATTGTTCACCGGGCTACGTCAGGTCGCCGCAGCAGTCGAGGCCGGCGAATTGACGGTCGAGGCCGCAGTCGAACTCATCCACCAGCGGGAAGAGCCGACCGCTGATCCGTCCGAAGCGACGTTGCCGGACCTGTTTGCTCTCGCGGTCGGATCGCGTGCCGGTGTTCGAACCTCGGTGGCTGTCCAACCCGCAGTCAAGCTTCGGGGAAAGATGGGCGGACACACCGGATACCCACTGGCGATCGGAGTGCATCTGTTGCGAACCGGTGGCATCACGGCGACTGGTGTGAATGCTCCTGAAGCAGCAGTGGATCCAGAGGAGTTCTTCGCTGCCTATCTCCGTTTGGCCGGCGACACCAGCGCCGATAGCGGATACCTGATCAACGAATCGCCGAGTTCGGAATCAATGCTCAGCTAGCCTCGCCTCGAAATCTCATCGGGGCGCCGCTGGGGCTCCGGCATTTCGTCGGGAGGTCGGGTCCGACGCACTCGGCGACGGCCGCTTGCTAAGACGGCCGTCGCCGACCCGGTCCACGCAGCGTCGGCGGCGGTACGATTAATCCGTCGGTGACAACCGAGCGCGCAAGTCTCGCTTGAGGAGTTTGCCCACCGGGTTACGAGGTAGAACCTCCACCATTTCGAGGCTCTCGGGAAGCTTGTACGTCGCGATCCGCTGTTCGCGGAGGAAGTCGGTGAGGTCATCCAAGGTCAACTCGGTATCGGGGTTCAGGGCCGCCACGACATGAACGCGCTCACCCATCACCTCCGACGGCCGACCGACCACGGCGACCTCGGCGACGGCGGGGTGGTCGCTGATCAAGGCCTCGATCTCAGCCGGGGCGATATTCATTCCGCCCCGCACGATGAGGTCCTTGGAGCGGTCGACGTAGCGCAGGTACTGGTTGTTGTCGCCGGCGATCTCGAAGACCTCGCCGGTGCACAGGAAGCCGGCGGAGTCGAAGGGACTGGGGAGCCGATCGCCATTGAGGTAGCCGGCGAACACCATCGGGCCGTCGATGTGCAGTTCCCCGGGCCGGCCGGGCTCGGTGATCTCCTCTCCGGTCTCCTGGTCGACGAGCTTGAGTGAGATCCACTCGCTGACCCGGGAAGCCCAGTCCGTGTGCGGAGCGCCGTAGCGAGGGAAGTACTTGGCCCGGTTGTCGGGATCGGGGAAGTCCTCGGGACTCGAAAGCAGGCCGATCCCTTCGTTGGAGCCGAAGAAGTTGATCACCGCGATACCCATCTGCTCCTGCCATCCGCGCACGGTGACCGGCTGCAGCGGCGCCGAACCCGAACCGACGCGGGTCAGGCTCGACAGATCGATCCGACTGCGCAGTTGCTCGTTGCGCAGCAGCATCAGCAGCAGAGCGGGCGGGGCGACCGTGTAGGTCACGCGCTCGGTGGCGATCTGGCCGAAGAAGGTGGGGGCGTCGAACGGGTGGTGCTGGACCAGCGTGGCGCCGGTCCTCAGCCACGGAAGCAGTTTTCCGACGAATGCCGACATGTTGATCATGGGGAAGGGGTTGAGCAGGACATCGTCGGCGGTCAGCCGCGGGGCGTCGACACCCGCCCAAGAGAATGAGAGCCAGTCGTAGTGGGCGCGCGGCACCCCCTTGGGTGCGCTTTCGGTCCCCGACGTCCAGCAGATGGTCATCGGATGGTTCGGGTCGGCGACATAGCCGTGGGCAGCCACGGCGGCGCGGTCGGACTCGGTCGCCGGCGCCGAGACGAGGTGGGTCGCTCCCGGGACCGGTTCGGCGACGGGGGCGGAGGTGAGCGTCGCGACGGCGGCGAGCGTCGGCAGGCGATCGGCGAAGCCGGTGATCACCTCGGCTGCGGGCCACCCGGAGAAGTCGGGGACGGTCACCAGAATGCGGAAGTCGGCGGCCGTACCCATTTCGACGATCTCGTATTCGCGGTACTGCATCGCTAGCGGCGAGACGACCGCCCCGATGCGCCAGGCCGCCAGGTACAGCGCCACCAATTCGACACCGTTGGGCAACTGCACGCCGATCACGTCACCGGGTTTGATCCCGAGCTCGAGGAGTCGGGCGGCCAGGCCGGTGACCTCGTCGTCGAGTTCGTTCCAGGTCAGACGACGGGGCGCGGTGCCGACCAGGGCCGCGTTATTGGCCGGGTCGACCAGCGCGACGCTGTCGCCGCGTTCCCGGACACGGTCGGTGAAGAGCTGGTCCACGGTCTCGTCGGTCCAGGCGCCGAGCTCACGGAATCGGGCGATCTTCTCGGGCGGGTACAGGCCGGTGGTGAAGTCAAGCATGTGCGGCTCCTTCCAGGGAGTGATGGTCGTCGAGGGATCGGGCGTGGTCGAGGCGCCGGGCGGCCAGCCGGTACTGGATGGCCAGGTCGTCGACGATGTCGGCGACCGGGCTGATCGCGGTGATCGCTCCGACCCCCTGCCCGGCAGCCCACAGATCCTTCCAGCGCCGCACGGCGTCGCCGCCGGCCTGGTAATTCCGGTCGGGTTGCTGGTCGTCGAGGGTGTCCGGGTCGATGCCGTTCGCCGCAAGGCTGGGGCGCAGCCACGACGCCGGGGTGCCGGTGATTCCGGCGCTGACGATGAGATCGTCGATGTCGCTGTCGACGACCATCTCCTTGTAATCGGCCACGGCGAGACTCTCCTGTGCGGCGAGGAACCGAGTGCCCACGTAGACGAGGTCGGCGCCGGCTGCGATGGCACCGGCGACCCCGTTGCCGTCGGCGATGCCGCCGCCGACGACGAGCAGACCGTCGAAGAACTCCCGTACCGCGGCGGTGAAGGCGAACGGCGACAGGGAGCCGGTGTGGCCACCGGCGCCGGCACTGATGCAGGCTAGTCCGTCAGCGCCGACCGCAACCGCCTTTCGGGCCATCGGCAGATCGGCGACATCGGCGATGACCGCCCCGCCGTAGCCGTGGACGGTATCGAGGACCGGTTCAGGTGAGCCGAGTGCGGTCACCACCAGGGGCGGCCGGTAGCGCTCCACCAAGACCAGATCCTCGGCCAGTCGCGCGTTGGTCCGGTGGGTCACCAGGTTCACTGCCCACGGCAGCGTCGTGCCGTCGGCGTCGGTGAGATCGGCGCTGATGGTCGCCAACCAGTGGTCGAGATCGTCGGCGTTGCGGCAATTCTGAGTCGGGAACGCGCCTATGATGCCGGCGCGGCCCGCGGCGATCACCAGTTCAGGCCCGGAGACCAGGAACATCGGCGCTGCGACGACGGGCAGGCGCAGTCGGTTCAGGATTTCGCGCATCTCATACCTCCACGCCATCGGCGGCGCGTTCGGCGGTGCGCCATCGTCGCAACTGCGAACCCGGCGCCCAGGTCGAGTGGGTGCCGGAGGACACCCGTTCGGGCAGGCGGACCTGGCAGATCGGTCCGTCGGCAACCCGGGCCGCGTCGAAGATGACGCAGAAGGAGGCGTCGGCGTTCAGATCGGTCGTGATGGTCACCAGATAGGCGTCGTCTTCGCCGGTGGCGCCGACCTTGGGTGCCACACTCGTTTCGCTGGCGAAGACGCCTTCCCCGAAGGCGTAGTGCTCTTCGGCTCCGGTGTGCAGGTCGTGACGAACCAGGCCGTCGAACAGGAACCAGTTGGGCTTGCCGGTGGCAGCGTACGCATAGCGGTAGTCGGTGGTGGTGTAATCGGCGTTCATCATGCCGAATTCGCTGATCGTGTCGGTCAACGACGTCTCGGTGGTGGCGCCGGTGACCAGATTGAACCGCCAGCGGTGCAGCCGCGTCTGCATCCGGTTGAGTGCCAGGAAGCGGAAGGGGCGGAGAGAGGGGGGAAGTCCGGCGTCTTCGGGCAGCGGACCGGGGTCGGGGTCGTGCTGGAAGAACCCGTCGAGCACGACCTCGTCGCCGTCCTCGAAGGCGTTGACGAAGTGGAGGACGTAGGTCGGATCAGCTTCGAACCAGCGGATCTGGGACGCGTCGCCCCGTCGGGGAAGGATGCCGAAGCGCGACGGGAGGTCGTGCAGACGCGGCACATGATGCCCGGCCCGGAGCAGATCGGCATCCCAGAAGAGGGGGAAGTCGTTGAAGATCGCGTAGTTCTCGGTGTACGCCATATCGTGCGGCAGCCGCGGCCCGGGGAGCTCGATGGGTGTGTAGTGGACCACGTCGTTGTCGGCGTCGACGACGCCGTAGTGCATGTACGGCGCGTCCTTGCCGTAGTTGAAGAACAGGAGCTCACCGGTCCGGTCGTCGTTCTTCGGGTGCGCTGATACGCCGAGCGCCGAGGGGAATCCGCCGTTGAAGTCCGCCTTGCCCAGCGCCCGACCGGTCAGCGGGTCCATCCGGTAGAGGTCGCCGCACTGGTAGAAACTCGTCAGAGCCTCGCCGCGGAAGACGGTGACGTCGGTGCTCGAGGAATCCTTCAAGAACCGGCGTGCGCCAACGCCGTCGGTGCGGTCGGAGATCGTTGGCGACTCGGCGATACCGGCCCACAGCGAGCGCCCGGCCTGTTGCTCGGCCGCCAGGCCGTCGGTACGGACGAAGCGGTTGCGGTAGAACGCGGTGCCGTCGCGGAATCCGACGATGTGGACCATCCCGTCGCCGTCGAACGGATGGTAGTGCTGAATCGGCTGGTGCAGCGGGTTCTCGGTATTGCGCAGGTACACGCCGTCGAGGTCGTGGGGGATGCGGCCGGCGACGACCTCAAGGTCGTCGGCGTTCCACTCCCGCTGCTGGGGGCGCCAGGGGCCGCTGCGGTAGGGATGATCGTCATCGTCGGGGAGGGTGCTGAGCATCCGCTCCACGACGTCCACGCTGGTAACCATCGTTAATCCTCTGCTGGATAGGGGGTTGGGTTCTGGGGGTGAGCGGGTTTAGTCGTCGACCGTGGTGCACACGAGGGCGACGCAGGTGGCCGTGCTGCCGCCGAAGTTGACCGTCCCGAAGGTGGTGGCGCCGTCGACCTGCAGGTCGCCAGCCCGTCCGGACACCTGCGAGGCGGCGTCGAGCAGCATCCGGACCCCGCTTGCGCCGACCGGATGGCCGCCGCCGATCAATCCGCCGCTGGGGTTGATCGGAAGTCGGCCGTCGCGTTCGATGGTCCCGGTCTCGATCGCCTCCCACGACTGGCCGGGCGCGGTGAGTCCGAGGTGGTCGATGACGAGGTACTCGCTCATCGAGAAGCAGTCGTGGACCTCCACGCCGTCGAGGTCGTCGAGGTCGACGCGGGCGCGGCCGAGGGCGTCGGTGATCGTCTGGCGCAGGTGGGGCAGTACGTATTCGTCGTCGCGGCTGGCCTCGAACTTGCTCGTCAGCGATAGTCCGGCGCTCGCGTGACCCCATCCGGTGATCTCGGTCCACGGCGTGACGTCGGGGTGCTCGCGGCGGTAGCGGTCGCTGACCAAGATCACGCCGGCGGCGCCGTCGGTGATCTGACTGCAGTCCGTGCGTCGCAACCGGCCTTCGACAATCGGGTTGGCGGTGTCATCGGCCTCAAAGACCAGATTGGTCCAGTCGCGCGTCTGCGCATTGGGGTTGAGTCGGGCGTTGCCGAAGTTGACTTCGGCGATCCGGCGCAGGTGCTTATCGTCGATGCCGTATCGGCGGTCGTACTCCTCGGCCATCTCGGCGAACATGTAGGGCCACATGTAGGTGGCGTCCTGTCCCTCGTGTCCGACCCACGCTGCGGCGCCCAGGTAGGCGGCGGCTTGATCTCCGGAGACGGTCTTCTCCAACTCAACGCCGAGAACCAGGGCGACGTCGTAGTTGCCGGCGCGCAGGTCGGCCATGGCGGCGAGCACCGCGGTGCCGCCGGATGCGCAGGCAGCCTCGTGCCGGGTGGCGGGCACGCCCCACAGGTCGGGGCAGACCGTGGCGGGCATGGCGCCGAGGTGGCCCTGCCCGGTGAACAGCTGACCGAACGCGTTGCCGATGTGGACCACGCCGATCTCGGACGCGGGGACGCCAGCGGCTGCGCAGGTCTGGGTCACCGCTTCAGCGGTGAGATCGGCGAAGTCGAGCCCCTCTCGGTGCAGGTTCCGGGCGAAGTCGGTCTGGTAGCCGCCCAGCATCCAGACGGAGGAAGTAGTCATCTCGTGCGGGCTCCTTAGCAGGGAGGATGCGAATCATGGATGATGTATGTCACTATAACTATCAGAGTGACTCTGTCAAATATAGTTGGCTCTTTCGATCGAGGAGTGAAAGTGATAAGTCCGTCCGCCGCGAACGGCGCGTGGATCTTCGACTATGTGCGTACCCCGCGAGGGAAGGCCTCGCCCAACGGTGGACTGCACGGACAGACCGCTACCGACCTGCTCATCCAGCTGATGCGGGCGTTGCGGGAGCGCGGTGTCGACCCGGGTGAGGTGTCGGATGTGATCGTCGGCTGCGCTTCCCAGCTGAACGAGCAGGGGGCCAATCCGGCGCGTGTCGCTGCGCTGCGGGCGGGCTGGGGCCACCACGTGCCGGGGATGATGGTGAACCGCTTCTGCGCCTCGGGGATCGATGCGGTCGCCATCGCCGCGGCTCGGGTGAAGGCCGGGGACGCGGGGCTCGTGGTCGCCGGTGGGGTGGAGACGGTATCGCGGGTGCCGATCTTCTCCGATGGCGGCCCGCTGTGGACCGACCCGGAGACCATCGCCGATGTCGGGTCGATCCACATGGGCGTCGCGGCCGATCTCAACGCCACCCTGGAGGGGTTCGAGCGCGAGCAACTCGACGAGTACGGGGTGCGGTCCCAGCAGCGGGCGGCGCGCGCGTGGGCGGCCGGGAGGTTCGACGACGAGGTGATCCCAGTCGCCCGCGACGGTGCCGATCCGATGGCGGCGGACGAATTGATCCGTCCGGATACCACCGCCGCTGTCCAGGCCGCGCAACCGCTGGCCTTCGCCGACCTCGGAGCGCAGGGGCAGGATGCCATCGCGCTGCGCGCGTTCCCCGAGCTGTCGCAGATCGAGCACCGCCACACCCGCGGGACCTCGCCGGCTATGGCCGATGGCGCGGCGCTGCTGGTCGTCGGCACGAGGGAGGCGGGGGAGCGCGCCGGGCTGACGCCGCGAGCCCGGATCGCGGCCAGCGTGGCTACTGCCGGCCATCCGGTGCAGATGCTGACCGCCGGTCAGGACGCGGTGGAGGCCGCACTGGAACGCCTCGACGTCACCGCCGACGGGGTGGATTGCTTTGAGTTCGCCGAGGCCTTCGCGGCGCTGTGTCTTCGCTTCGAACGAGATCTGAAGATCGACGCCGATGGCGGCGATGACCGGATGAACCCCAACGGAGGAACCCTGGCCATGGGCCATGCATTCGGTGCGACCGGGGCGATCATGATCGGCGGATGCCTGACTGAACTAGAGCGACGGGGTGGCAAACGGGGCGTGGCCGCGGTCAGTGGCGCGGCCGGGCTCGGCAGCGCGGTGGTCCTGGAGCGGGCATGAGTGCGACGCCGCGGCGCTGAAGCGGCTGGGCACTAGGCTGACTGGCATGAAGATCTCCGTCAACGATGCGGTGCGTCCCGGGCCGCCGGGGCTGGCCGAGCCCAATGCGATCGCGCGGGGGCTGGGGGTGCTCGGGGATGAGTGGTCGCTGCACCTGCTCCGGGCGGCCCACCTCGGCGCTACCCGCTTCAGCCAGTTTCAAGCTGAGTTGGCGATCTCTGCGGCCAGCCTCACGACACGGCTGACCTTGCTGTCCGAGGCCGGCCTGCTGGCCCGGCGGATCTATCAGGACAATCCGATTCGGGCTGAGTACATTCTCACCGCGCGCGGTGCGGCGACCTGGCCGATCCTGCTGGCGATCTGGGACTGGGAGAGAACGTGGGGCGGTGAGCGTGCCGTCGCGCTGCCCTTGCGGCGACATGCGTTGTGCAATAGGGAGTTTCGGCCGAGGATGATGTGTGCGACGTGCGGTGAGCCTGCTGAGCTCAGTACCGTGCGCGCGATCTGGGGTCCGGCTGGTGGCTGGGCCCGCTCCCTGCCTCATACTGGAACGCGTCGCCGCGCCAGTGCCCCACGCACCCCAGAGGAGTTCCCGTCGACGATGACGGTGTTCGGCAATCGTTGGTCGGCGGTGGTGGTCGGCGCCGTTTTTCAAGGAATCCGCCGTTATGCCGATTTCGAGTCCGCGTTGCGGATCCCGCCGAATGTGCTCGCCGAGCGTCTGCGGGTCCTGGTGGAACAGGGTTTCGTCGAAACGGCGAAGAGGGGGAGTGGGCGGTCCGAATACCGTCTGACCTCCAAGGGGGCGGCCTTCTTCCCGGTTGTCGCGCTGACCCTGCTGTGGTCCGATCACTGGTTCGCCGACGCAGACGGGCCGGCGATGAACTGGCAGCATTTGGATCACGACTTCGCCGCCCGGCTCGTCTGCGACCGGTGCGGTGCAGGTTTGGCTGCTGAGGCAATCGAAGTGGTGCCGGTGACGAGCCGAGGAGCGCGCAGAGACGAATAGGCGCAGGATCGTGGGCCTGATTCATGACGGCGCCGCCGCCGCTCGTCGTGCCGCTCGCCGCGCAGCGAGTCTCGGTCCACCAGGGCCTTGAGGACGGCGGTCAGCATGGACTGGTTGGTCTGGCTCGTACGCGCGTCGTTCGGGCGGGCACCTGGAATCGGGTTCCCCGTCCCGGGCGTACACGTTCCGCAGATCGCGTGATGACGCCGCCGGAGACTGCCGATGGTCGAATCAAGGTTCCGCTCGGCGGTGATGCGTCCGCGGCGAAGCGGCTCCGTTGAGTACTGTCGAACGAGTGCGAGGGCAACGCGTCAGAACGACGCTGATCGGGCTGCTTCTGCTGCTCGCGGGGGTCTGCTATTCATCCTGGGTGCTCGACTACTTCCTGCACTCCGGGCTCGACCCGATGCGGTCGTTCCTCTCCGAACTCGCCA
Source organism: Gordonia phthalatica (assembly GCF_001305675.1). Classification (NCBI taxonomy): domain Bacteria; kingdom Bacillati; phylum Actinomycetota; class Actinomycetes; order Mycobacteriales; family Gordoniaceae; genus Gordonia; species Gordonia phthalatica. The sequence continues at coordinate 4,007,661 of NZ_CP011853.1, read as the reverse complement.
GCGGCCACATGCCGCATCGCAACGTCTACGTGGCCGGGGACGTCCTCACCGGCACGTTTGCCCTGCTCGCGGCCGCTGGACTGCTGATGCCACCGATGCTGGTGCGGAATCGGTTCTCGATCACCGCGGCCGTCGCGATCGCCGTGTTCGGGGCGTCGACCATCGCCGATGCGCTGATGCCCATCGAATGCCTCGCCGGCCGAGATCCCGGGTGCCCGAGCGAATCGCGCGGCCTGCTCCCGCAGCTGCACCACTTCCACGCGCTCACGAGCTCGCTTGCCGTGTTCGGCATCTTCTTCGCGATGGGTGCGGCCTCCCTGGCGGCCTGGCGTCGACGGGACTGGCCGTGGCTCCGGTTCGGCGGCGGACTGGTCTTCGTCATCGTCGTGCTGGCCACCCTCTGGATGCTGGGCGCCGACCGGCTCGACGGCGACTACCGACTGGGGCTGGCGCAGCGGATCCAGGTCGGCGGCATGAGCGTGTGGCTCGCGTTCTGGGGCGTCGCGGTGATGCGATGGCGGCCCGCCACCGCATCACCGGAACCGTCGGACGCGGTCAGCGGCGGTACGTCGTCGTGAACGCGCGGTGCGACGTGGTGCGGTTGGCCGCCACCTCGTAGGCGTTCAGCGTGAGGGCCGACGGCGTGATGTTCAGGGTCATGAAGCCGCGGTCGGTGTAGTTCTCGTACTTCGCGCGGAACCGCTTGGCGGACTTGCCGTTCACCGACTTCGCCGCAGCCCCGGACACGATCTGACGGGTGCCCTTCAAGCCGCTCACATTCTCCAGGACCTGCTGGCTGTGGTCGTGACCGGAGAACAGGAAGTGGGCGCGTCCGGCCACGTGCTTCTCGATGAACTTCTTCATCTCCACCCCGTTCAACGGTGCGGGCAGGCCGTCGAAGTCGCCCGCCGGGCCGTGCGGGCCGTTGTTGGCGTACGGGTGGTGGGTGCAGACGATCTTCCACGGTGCGGTCGACGTGCGCAGCCCCTGGTCGAGCCACTGCGCCTGCCGCGTCATGTAGTGCCCGCCCGGCTGCCACTCGGGGGAGAGGAAGGGCGGGATGTAGGCGGCCAGCGGGTTGATGTCGAGGACGAAGACGTCGGCCAAGCCCAGCGAGACCGCGTAGTAGCGGGCCGGCATGTACCAGCGCTTGGACCTGCGGTGATAGGCCACCTCGGCGTCTCCGCGGAGCAGCCAGCCGCCGTCGCCGGGGAAGATCGCGGTGTTGTCGTGGTTGCCGAGCGTCATCAGCCACGGGAAGTCCAGGCCCGCGTTGGGTTTCTCGAACTTGGTCTGGAACTGGCGGTCGTCGGGTCCCTTGGGGCCGGCCTCGTAGATGTTGTCGCCGAGGCCGAACGCGGCGTCGAAGGGCTTGGTGTTGTGGATCGCGAGGGCGGCGTCGGTGACGGCGTACTGCGGCTTCTCGCCGGTTCCGGCGTCGCCGGTCACCAACAGGTGCAGGGCGTCGGAGCGGGCGGGCAGCGGATAGCGCTGCGCCGCGGACGCCGTGCCGGTGCCGAGGGAGCCGAGACCGGCGGCGGTGCCGACGGCGGCGGCACCGGCGAGGAAGGAACGACGGTCGAGGCCGCGAGCGGGCTTCTGGGGGCTGTTGTCGGACATGGCGATGATCGTCGCATGTTCAGATGAACGAGATGGCCGTGCCGCGAACACGAGTCGCAAGCCTGACGCCACTCGGAGTTCACCGCGCGGACACTTCGCTTTGAGACGGTTCCACCCGATGTCTGACAAGCGAATCTCCCTCCCTGTCTCTCGCCGCACCTTCATGAGCGCCGCCGGTGCCGGCGCCCTGGCGATCGGTGTTCCCACCGCAGTCGGCAGCGGCGACGCCCGCGGTACGACGCCGTCGAAGGTCGCCTTCGCGCATGGCGTGGCCTCCGGCGACCCGCTGCCGGGCGGCGTGATCATCTGGACGCGCATCACGCCCACCGCCGATGCGACGCCCGGATCGGGCCGCGGCGCCGCGTCATCCGTCGCCTGGGAGGTGTCCTCAGACAAGGGATTCGGCTCCATCGTCGCCTCCGGTGCGGTCTCGACCGACGCCTCCCGCGACCACACGGTCAAGGTCGACGTCAGCGGCCTCGCGCCGCGGACGCTGTACTGGTATCGGTTCCGCGTCACCGGCGGTCCCGCCGCGGGCGCGGTCTCGCCGATCGGTCGCACCCGGACGGCGCCGGCCTCCGACGCCGACGTGGCGAACGTGAAGTTCGGCGTCGTCAGCTGCTCCAACTGGGAGGCCGGCTACTTCGCGTCGTACCGGCATCTGGCGAAGCGCACCGAACTCGACGCCGTCGTCCACCTCGGCGACTACATCTACGAGTACGGCGCGGGCGAGTACGGCGGCAAGACCGGCCCGGTCCGCACCCACAAGCCCGCGCACGACATCGTCTCGCTCGCCGACTATCGGATTCGCCACGGCCAGTACAAGACCGACCCCGACCTGGCGAAGCTGCACGCCGTGCACCCGTTCATCGTCACGTGGGACGATCACGAGACCGCCGACAACTCCTACCGGTCGGGCGCCGAGAACCACAATCCGCGCACGCAGGGGGCGTGGGCGGCCCGCAAGGCCAATGCGGACCAGGCCTACTACGAGTGGATGCCGGTCCGCCCGGTGGTCACCGAGAGCAACCGGCACATCTACCGGCGGCTGCGCTACGGCAATCTCCTCGAGCTGTCGATGCTCGACCTGCGAACCTACCGCGACAAGGAGGCGTCACGGTTCAGCAAGCAGTCCGACAGCGACAAGACCACCATCACCGGGCGCGCCCAGATGCAGTGGATCACCGGCGGCATCACCACTTCCACCACCCGCTGGCAACTGGTCGGGAACTCGGTGATGATCTCGCCGTTCCTGCTCCCGCCGCTCGACCCGGCCACCACCGGCGCGCTCACCGACCTGATCGGCGTCCCCGAGAACGGCATCCCGTTCAACGGCGACCAGTGGGACGGCTACACCCGCGACCGCGCCCGCCTGCTCGACGCCGCCGACAAGGCGGGGAAGCGCAACGTCGTCTTCCTGACCGGCGACATCCACATGTCCTTCGCCAACGAGATCCCACGCAAGCCCGCCGCCTACCCGGGCGCCGGAACACTCGGCACGGAGTTCGTGGTGACATCGGTGACGTCGAACAACGTCGACGACATGGCCAAGGTGCCCGAGCGCACGGTCGGCAACGCCGCGTCGAGCGCCATCTGCGCGACCAACCATCACATCCGCTGGGTCGACACCGACGCTCACGGCTACGCCGTCCTCACCGTCGACGACGCGGCCGCACAGATGGACTGGTACTCGGTGCGTGACCGCACCGATCGCAACACGGTCGCCTACCACTCGCAGTCGTGGAAGGTGACGTCCGGGACACGGCGCATGACGAAGGTGTCGGGGCCGGCGCGGTAGTCGTTCGGACTCCCGGCGGATAGCGAAGTGATATCATTACGCTAGCGGCGGGGTCGTGCTCGTCGACGACTGAGAGGTGTGACATGAGCTTTCGAAAAGCGTGGCGGACCAACGGGTTCGTCGGGCTCCTGGGGACCATTGCGGTCTTCCTGATCGGCGTCGTCGTGGCCATCGCCACCATCGCGCTCGTGGCGAACGGAATGTCGCCCGCGCTGGTGATCGTGACGGTGGTGGCCGTGCTGCTGGCCGTCGCGGCCCTGATCGTCATGAGCGGACTGACCGTCGTCAGTCCCAACGAGGCCAAGGTGCTGCAGTTCTTCGGACGGTACATCGGTTCGGTCAGCGAAGCCGGTTTCTACCTGGTGACGCCGATGACCGATCGGCGGACCATCTCGCTGCGCGTCCGCAACTTCGAGACGCAGAAGCTGAAGGTCAACGACGCTGACGGCAACCCCGTCGAGATCGCCGCCGTGGTGGTCTATCAGGTCGTCGACACCTTCAAGGCGGCGTTCGCGGTCGACGACTACGAGGAGTACGTGGCCATCCAGTCCGAGGCCGCCGTCCGGCACCTCGCGACCAGCTACCCGTACGACTCGCATCAGGAGGACACGATCAGCCTCCGCGACGGCGCCACGATCGCCGAGGAGTTGACCGTCGAACTCCGCGAGCGCACCGAACGCGCCGGCATCGAGATCATCGAAGCCCGCATCACCCACCTCGCGTATGCACCCGAGATCGCGCAGGCCATGCTGGTCCGCCAGCAGGCGGCGCAGGTGGTCGCGGCGCGGCAGCAGATCGTCGAGGGCGCCGTCGGCATGGTCGGGCTCGCGCTCGACCGCCTCGCCGAGCAGGGCGTCGTCGAACTCGACGAGGAGCGGCGCGCGGCGATGGTCTCGAACCTTCTGGTCGTGCTCTGCGGTGACCGGGCCACGCAGCCCGTCGTCAACGCCGGCACCCTGTACGGCTGATGGCCGAGTCGGACGCTTCCCGTCCGGCGAAGCGTCAACCGAAGAAGGTCCTCCTGCGGCTGGATCCGGACGTCCACGCCGCCATCGCCAAGTGGGCCGCCGATGACCTGCGCAGCATCAACGGTCAGCTCGAGTACGCCCTCCGGATGGCCTTGAAGCAGGTCGGGCGGCTGCCCGACTGACCCCTACGGTGCCGGCTGCAGGCAACTGAGCGGCGCGGCCGCGAGCGAGCAGAACGCCGCGGGCCGCGTCGGTCGGTAACTGCGCCCGACGCCGTTGTCGGCGATGATCTTCCGGAAGGCGGCCACGGCCGCTGTGGGCTTGCGCCGCAGCGTCGGATCGGTCTTCACGTCGACCGTGTAGAGACCGAACCGCGGTGTGTAGCTGCCCCATTCGTAGTTGTCGGTGAGACTCCAGTAGTTCATGCCGATCACGGGGATGCCGGTGCGGCGGGCCTTCTGCACCCAGTAGACGAGGTCGCGCAGGTGGTCGGCGCGACGATAGCGGTCGGGCCGCAGGTGCCCGTTCTTCGTCGCCATCCCGGATTCGACGACGTACAACGGCTTGCCGGGGAACCGTCGGCTCATGTCGCGCAGGGCGTAGAAGATTCCGTCCGCGGCCACCGACGCCTTCCAGAACTCGCCGGTGGCGGCGAACAGGGCGGTCAGATCGGTCGGGGAGATCGAGTAGTAATAGTCCAGCCCCACGTAGTCGAGCTGATTCCGCACTCGGTCGAGGAACTGCCGGTCGAGCACCGGTTCCGCGGTCGGCACGTACGCGACGTTGGAACTGACTTGAGCGCCCGGATCCTTTCGGTGGATGAACCGGTAGATCGCCTTGTGCGCCTGAACCAGCCGGTCGAACATGAGCGGCGCGTCCCTGGCCGCCAGACCGCCGAACTGCACCTCCTTCAAGACATATGCGCTCGGCTCGTTGATGGTGATCCACAGCGGGTGGTATTTCGCGAACCGCTCGACGACCAGCTGATTGTGGGTCAGCCACGTCTCCAGCGTGCGGGAGTCCTTCCAGCCGCCGAGCGCCGCGATCCAGCCCGGATACACCCAGTGGTCCAGGGTGATCATCGGCCGCATGCCCGCGTTGACGATGGCCTTCACCAGGGAGTCGTAGTAGTCGAGCTCGCGGACGTCGAGCTTCCCGGGTGCCTTCTCGATCCGCGCCCACTCGATCCCGACGCGGTAGACCTTGGCGCCCAACTGTTTCGCGAGGGCGATGTCGGAGGCGTAGCGGTGCCGGAAGTCGACCGAGGTGCCGATCCTGTCGTCGGTCTTCCCGCGGGCGATGTAGCGCGTCCAATTACTGTCCGGTGAGCTCCCCTCGGATTGGAATCCGGACGACGCGACACCCCACAGGAAGTCGTTCGGCAGCGGAGACGACGGTTTCGCGTCGGCTGCCGGTGCGATCGCCGTGGCCAGTGCCGCGACGAGCGCGAGCACGACGAGTCCGACAGCCCCCTTGATTCGCGACGGGGCACCGCGACAACCGGCGGAGACTCCGAGCATGACTGTGACGCTAGTCTCATTCATTCGTTCGTACGACGGTTTGGCGTTTGTCGCACGTGTCGGTCCCTCGATCGCCGACTGGCTCACCCTGTTTGCTAATGTTTCAGTGCGCGAGACTCTCTCGCGATGCCGGTGTGGTGTAGTGGCAACACGTCACCTTCCCAAGGTGAAATTGCGAGTTCGATTCTCGTCACCGGCTCCACGAAAATTGTTGGTGCACTGCTCTTCTGTGGCGACCGAAGTCAGCTCGTCCGATTCTCGTCCGGAATCTTCACCTGTCGCACGGCCTGAACCTTTGTGTGCTGCTTCGCGCGTCGGTGCCACCACCGACATGAAATCTGTGTCACAGTTCACATCAGGGCGTCACGCGGGGTCCTCCCGCAGACGCGTAGGGAGAGGAACCTGATGTCGATCACAGCCCATCTCGTCCCGCCGGTCATCGACCCGGATCAAGTCGCCTCGCGCACTCCGGCATGGACCGACATCGATGCGATCACCGTCGGAACGGTGTTCTACACCAGCCTCGGGTTGGCATACACCAAGACCGCGGGACCGTTCGACCACGAAGAGTTCGACGCCTTCGATCTGATCGCCGCGGGCTACGGCGACGCGTCGGACCTCGATCCGGCGGAAGCTGGTCCGTATTACGCGGCCTAGGTTCGCTTCGGCGGGTTTCCCTGGACCGCGCAGGATTCAATGAAAACTGTGCTGTATCAGCGAAAGTTCCGGTCGGCTCGATACGCCGCGTGCTCGCTCCGCTCGCAGGCGGCACTCGACAAGCTTAGGGGCACGGCCGCACCGCGGTCAGCTGCGCTGCAGCCGGCGCCGCACGGTCAGCCCGACGTGGCCCGCCCGGCGCAGGAGCTCGCGTTGCAGCCGGGAGAGGCCGGTCGACGACACGCTCTCGGGGTCGATCAGCTCGTCCTCGGCCAGCACCGAGTCCTCGTCCTTCACGACCTCGCGATCGAACAGGCGTAGACCCCGTCCCTTGCCGCTCAACGCGTCGATGCCGCCGGCGATCGAGCCGGTCGCGGTGACGGCGGCGTCGAGCTCGTCGACGGTGGTGCCGACGTGCTCGGCGATCAAGCGGGTCCTGATCCGACGGATCGTGCCGACGATCTGATCGGCTTGCTCGGGATTGTCGGCGGCGTCGAGGACCACGTCGCATTCGCTGTCGAAGCCGAGTGATCGGTTGTTCAGATTCGACGAGCCGATGCGCAGCAGTCGATCATCGACGATCAACACCTTCGCGTGGACGTAGATGTCCTCCGACTCGGCGGTGACCGGGAAGTACGCGTGGAAACGGTCGTGGACGTCCGCGTGCCAGATCAACCGGAGCAGGCGGTGCCGCGCACCGTCCATCGACCGGCGCTCCACCTGCCCGTCCGCATGCCGCGGCAGCACGACGACGATCTCCGGCCCGTCCGGTTCGGCGAGTCTCACGGCTAGGGCCTCTGCGATGTCTCGCGAGGCGAGGTACTGGCTCTCGATGTAGAGGTGATCTCGGGCCGCAGCGATCGCCGCGAGGTAGAGGTGCTTGATCTCCCGGACCTCGCTGCGTCCGTCGTACTCCGGAAGCGTTCGCGCCACCCCGACGACGCAGTCGCTGAAATCGATGTCCAGGTCCGACGGCCACACGTCCTCGTCCCCGGTCTCGAGCGGCGGCAGCCGGTCGCCGGTCGCCGTCTCCCATCGGTCGCGAGCCACCTCGGCGACGATCCGGGCGGCATCACCGCTCACGGCGAGCGTCGCGTCGTGCCACGGGCCGAACGGCTCGCCGTCGGGATTCACCCGCTCGGGGTTCGCCGAGAGATGGTCGGAGGTGTCCCACCGGTCGACCGTCATGTCGATGCCGCCGCAGAACGCGAACCCGTCGTCGATCACCACGATCTTCTGGTGATGTGCGGAGGAGAAGGGGTGCGCGGAATCGATCCGGTAGTGCAGGCGGTCGCCGGTGAGGAGATCCTGCAGAACCGGTGGCAGGAGCCCGCGGGAGAGGCCGGTCCACACGCCGGTGCTCCACCGGAGGACGTAGATCTCCAGATCCGGCCGGGTCCGGGTGAGCCAGGGCAGCAGGTCGCCCAGCACGTCGGGCACGCCGGGATCGTCGGAGGCCGGATCCAGCCGGATCCGCGAGTCGACCTCCCACCCGATCAGCATCACCCGGTGCCGCGCCTGCAGCAGTGCGGCCTTCGCGTGCTGGAAATACGCGGCGGCGTCGATGATCACCGACAGCCGATCGGCCTGCCCCTTGCGTCGGCACGTGTCTCCCGCGACGACGATCCCACTCATGTTCTCCATCGAGCCCCCTGTGCTGTCGACCGAATCGGAGCCAGATTAGTTTTCCACCGTTGATTGTTGTCGCCTGGTACCCCGAATCAACGGTGGAGACCGATCAACTCCACTCCTGCCGCGCGCGGGACAGGTCCGCGCGACCGTTCTTCATCGGCACGCCCTCGCCGATCAGCAGGCCGGGCGCGGTGCCCTCGTGGCAGGTGGCGATGGTGCCGTTGGCGCTGACCACTCGCCACCACGGGACATCGTCGGGGACGCGGGCCACCTCGCGACCGGCCTGCCGCGGGAAGACGCCCACCTGCTTGCCGACGTCGCCGTAGGTCGCGACATGTCCCGGCTCGATCATCTGCAGGACTCGACACACGGCGTCGTTCAGTTCGGACATGGGTGGACCCTTCCGCTTGAAATCTCTTGTTGCGTCGTCCATTGTCCGCCTGATGCGGATGGCCGCCGTCGGGGAGAGGAGGGTGGGAGTCATGCGGGAACCCTTCTTCACCATCGGCCACTCGAACCGGGAGATCGCGGAGTTCCTCGGCCTGCTGCGGGAGTCGCAGATCACGATGGTCGTCGACGTCCGACGCCTGCCGGGCTCGAACCGATATCCGCAGTTCAACGCGGATGCCTTGGCCGCGGTGCTCGATGCGGCGGGGATCGGCTTCCGCCGTGCGGCCGGCCTGACGGGGCGACGGCCGGTCAGCAAGGACGTGCCGTTCGAGGTGAACGCGTGGTGGCAGAACCGGAGCTTCCACAATTACGCCGATCACGCGCTCTCCGACGAATTCGCCGAGGCCCTGGCGTCATTGAGGGATGACGCCGACCGCGGACGCACGGCGATCATGTGCGCGGAGGCCGTGTGGTGGCGATGCCATCGGCGGATCATCGCCGACCACCTGCTCGCACACGGAGAAACCGTCGCCCACATCGTGGGTGTGGGACACACCGACGCCGCGGAGCTGAGTGCGGGCGCCGTCGTCGGCCAGGCCGGCGGAGTGACCTATCCCGCGCCCGTGAGGTGAGTCCCGCGAGGGCGATCAGAGGGTCGTCTTGTTCCGGCCGATCGGGACGATCATCGGGCGGTCGCTGACGGGGTCGTCGACGACGCGGGAGCGGAGGCCGAAGACGTCGAACAGCAGGTCCTCGGTCAGGATCTCGGCGGGAGCGCCCTGCGCGATCACGGCGCCGTCCTTCATCGCGACCAGGTTGTCGCTGTAGCGGACGGCGAGGTTGAGGTCGTGCAGGACCATCACGATGGTGCGGCCCTCCTCGTGGAGGTCGTCGACCAGATCCAAGACGTCGAGGGCGTGCGCCAGGTCGAGGAAAGTGGTCGGCTCGTCCAGGAGGAGCAGGTCGGTGCCCTGCGCGAGGGTCATCGAGATCCACACCCGCTGCCGCTGACCGCCGGAGAGGGAGTCGACGGTGCGGTCGGCGAGGTCGCGGATCCCGGTCTTCCGGAGCACGGCGTCGACCACGTCCTGATCGCTTGACGACCACTGGCTGATCCAACTCTGATGCGGATGTCTGCCGCGCGCGACGAGATCGGCGACGGTCAGCCCCTCGGGTGCGACCGGCGACTGCGGCAACAGGCCCAGCTTGGTCGCGACCTCCTTGGTCCGGTACTCGGCGATGTCTCGGCCGTCGAGGATCACCGACCCGGACGTCGGTTTCAGCAGCCGGGCGAGGGCTCGCAGGAGCGTCGACTTGCCGCAACCGTTGGGCCCGATGATCGTCGTGACGACTCCGGTGGGCAGGTCGAGGTCGAGCCCGGAGATGATCGGGGCGCCGCTGTACCCGGCGTCGATGGCACGGGCACCGAGGCGAGAGTCGGCACCGATGCCGGTGAGCGTGTGGGTCATCGCTTCCCCTTCAGATTCTGGCGGACGAGCAGGTACACGAGGAACGGGCCGCCGACCGCGGACGTCACGATCCCGACGGGCAGATAGTCGGGCAGCAGCGTGCGGGTGAGGAGGTCTGCGCCCGACAGCATCGCCGCGCCGATCACCGCAGACGACACCAGGGGCGGCGACGACAGTCCGGTCAGGCGCAGGGCGACCTGCGGGCAGACGAAGGCGACGAACGCGATCGGCCCGGCTCCGGCCACCGACACGGCGGCCAGCACCACGGCCGCGATCAACAGCACGGCTCGAGTACGACCGATGCCGACACCGAGGCCGCGGGCCACGTCGTCGCCGAGCTGCACGGCGCGCAATGCGAACGACGCGCCGAGGGCGATCATCGCCGCGACCGCGGCGACGGCGCCCACCCCGACGATTTGATCCCATGTCCGCGCGTCGAGCGAACCGACGAGCCAGGTCTTGGCGGCGCCGACGTCGCGCATGTCGGCGCGCACCAGCATCCAGGTGATGACGGCGTGCATGAGCGCGTTGACGGCGACACCGATGAGGATCAGGCGGATGCCGTCCATGCCGCCGCGCGCGGCGAGGACGTAGACGATGGCGCCGGTCACCAGACCGCCGGCGAGGGCGGCCGCGGGCAGGCCGTAGCGCGAGAGTCCGGCCGCGGTGCCGCCGGCGGTGATCAGGAAGACTGCGGCGACGCCGGCACCGGAACTGATCCCGAGGAGATCTGGACTGGCGAGCGGGTTGTGCGAGATGGACTGCACGATGGCGCCCGACATGCCGAGCGCGGCGCCGACGATGACACCCATCAGGGCGCGGGGCAGGCGGAGGTCGTTGACGATGAACCGGTTGACCTCGTCGCCCGCGCCGACCAGTGCCTGCAAGACGTCGCCGAACGACATCGGCAGGTCACCGATCCGGATGCTCGCGCAGAAGCAGACGAAGGCCAGCGCCGCGGCGACGGCGGTCACGAGCACCGGGCGAAGGCGGAAGACGAAACTGACGTCGCTGCCCATCCGTACTCCGGTCGGCAGCGCGGGCACGGCCTCGGACGGTGCCGGGTCGACAGGCATCGGGGCGTCTCGAAGATCGGTCACAGTCGCACCGCCCGCTTCCACCAGACCAGCGCGACGAAGCACGGTGCACCGACCAGCGAGACGACGATGCCGGACTCCAGCTCGCCCGGCCAGGCGACCAGGCGGCCGACGATGTCGGCCAGCAGCAGGATCAATGCGCCCGCGACCGCGGAGTAGGGGATCAACCAGCGGTGATCGGGGCCGGTGATGAACCGCGCGACGTGCGGCACCACCAGACCGAGGAACGCGATGCTGCCGCAGGCCGCGGTGCCCGCCCCGGCGAGGAGAGTGATCGCGACGATGCCGACGGTGCGGGCGACGTCGACGTTCTGGCCGAGCCCGCGGGCGATGTCGTCGCCCAGGTTCAGCAAGTTCAGCGCCGGTGCGTTCGCGACGGCGAGGATCAGTCCGAGGGCGATGAACGGGACCACCGCGACGATGACGTCGTACCCGCGGCCGGCCACCGACCCCGCGTTCCAGAAGCGCAGGGCGTCCAGCGATCGCTCGTCGCTGAGGGCCACGGCAGAGGTCATCGCGCTGAGGAAGAAGGCGACGCCGGTGCCCGCGAGGATCAGGGTCAGCGGCGACGCCGTCGCCCCGCCGATGCTCGACAGACCGAACACCACCACCGAAGCGATCGCGGCGCCCGCGAAGGCGAACCACACGTACTGCATCGGTGAGGTGATCCCGCCGACGAAGATCGCCAGCACGACGGCCAGGGCGGCGCCCTGCGTCACACCGAGCAGTCCGGGGTCGGCGATCGGATTCCGGGTGTGGCCCTGCATCAGAGCGCCCGCGACACCGAGCGCCGCTCCGACGATCACCGCGAGCAGGGTGCGGGGGACGCGGACGGTCTGGGCGATGATCGCCGCCTCGTTGAGCGCCGGATCGGCCGGGACGCCGTCGGTGATGAACGGATGCCAGAGCCCGTCCCAGATCAGCGATGCCGACACCATGTTGGAACCGACCAGGATCGACGCGACAGCGGCGGCGGCCACCGCGACGAGGAGTGCGAACAGGCCGCACACGCGGCGCCGGCGGACGGCGGCACCGGGCCGTCTATCGTGACCGGGGGATGCGGTCCGCAACTCAACCAAGGGCATGATTGGTAATGCTAACCTTATTAACCATGTCATCTCCACGAGGCCCCATGCGCCTGGGCATTCGACTGCTCTCCGTACTCGCCGCCGCGATCGCCGTCGTCGGCCTGGCCGCCTGCAGCTCCGACGGCTCCACCGACTCCGGCACCGACCTGCGCGTCGCCGCGATCGGCTTCGGTGACGTCGACACCCTGCTGAGCCTCGGCATCCAACCGGTCGCCGTCGCGCCGTGGTCCAAGGACGCGACCCAGGTGGTCGGCGAATGGTCCAAGCCGCTGCTGAGCTCCGATCCCGCACTCATCTCCGGCAACGGCTCCGAGCTGTCGAGCGAGGCCGTCGAGAAGATCGCCGCCAGCCGCCCGGACATCATCGTCGCGGTCAACACCGGCTACGACGACGCCACCTACAAGAAGCTCGCGGCGATCGCCAAGACCGTCGTCAAGCGTCCCGCAGGCTACGAGGCGTGGACCGTCCCGTGGGAGGAGCAGGTCAAGGCCATCGCGATGGGCGTGAACAAGGCCGATGAGGGCGATGCGCTGATCACGAAGACGAAGGCCGAACTCGCGAAGGCCGCCGAGTCCCGCCCCGACCTCGCCTACTACGGCAACGCCGTCGTGCTGCCGAAGGCCGACGGCTCGCTGTACGCGTACGCGTCATCGGACGGTCGCGGCCAGACCATGAACGCGATCGGCGCCCCGATCCTGCCCCGCATCGACGAGCTCGCGGGCAAGGCGTTCTACACCGAGGTGTCCACGGAGAACCTCGCGATCCTCGGCGACGTCGGCACCATGGTGTACCTCGACTACGGCACGAAAGTCACCAACGACGCCGCCTTCCGGGCGCTCAAGGTGGTCCGCGACAAGCACGTCGTGACCGTCGACCGAAGCCTCGGCGAGGCCATGTCGATGCCGAATCCGGTGACCCTGAAGTGGGTCGCCGACAAGCTGCTGCCGCAGCTGCCCACGGTGCAGAAACGGTAGTCCCCACGCGCTGAACCATGAACGCTCGGTCGGTCCAACCGACCGAGCGTTCCCATCAGTGCAGGTCGATCGTTCCAGGTCGACTATCCTGGGCGTCGTGCTGCTTTCAGACCGCGATATTCGTGCCGAGATCGACTCCGGACGTCTCGGTATCGAGCCGTACGATCCTGGCCTGGTCCAGCCGTCGAGCGTCGACGTCCGCCTCGACTCGCTGTTCCGCGTGTTCAACAACACCAAGTACACGCACATCGATCCCGCCCAACGTCAGGACGAGTTGACGACCCTCGTCGAGCCGGCCGAAGGCGAACCCTTCGTGCTGCATCCGGGGGAGTTCGTCCTCGGTTCGACGCGCGAGCGCCTGACCCTGCCCGACAACCTGGCGGGCCGCCTGGAGGGCAAGTCGTCGCTCGGCCGTCTCGGACTGCTCACGCACTCCACCGCCGGTTTCATCGATCCCGGCTTCTCCGGCCACATCACCCTCGAACTGTCCAACGTCGCGAACCTGCCGATCACCCTGTGGCCGCAGATGAAGATCGGCCAGCTCTGCCTGTTCCGCCTGACCAGCCCGTCGGAGAACCCGTACGGCAGCGCGTCGGTCGGCTCCAAGTACCAGGGGCAGCGGGGGCCGACGCCGTCCAAGGCCTATCTGAACTTCGCGAAGTAACGCTTCGGACTGTCGCCGAGCCCAGGGGAGGAGGTCGTCGTGACAGATTCATTCAGTACGCAACCGCAGTGGCTTGCGGGGTTCGCGCTACCCGCAGACCCGAGCGGCGCGGTCATCGCGCTCGACTTCGGCGACGCCGGACTCTGGGCCGGACGCGTCGAAGCCGGTCGGGTGGTGGGATCGGAGACCGAGACCCGCATCCGTCCCGAAGTGCTCGACGCGCGGATCGCCGCCTACCTGCGCGACACCGGTGCGGTGGACGCAGGCACCCCGGAGGCCTTCGGTGAACTCGTCGTCGTGGTGGGGCGCGGCCGTCACTCCTTGATCGGCCACGACAGCTCGCTGACCATGGGGTACGAACATCTGCGGCTGGTCCGGCTCGGCCTCGACGACGTCATCGAAGCCACCGTCCCCGAAGCCAACCGAGCGCACGGCATGATCGTCGAGCTCGCGGGCGCGGCTCCGGTCGACGCGGTTCTGCTGGGCCCCGGCCACGACGCCTGGCCGGGCCTGTGGGAGGCGCTGACCGAACGCGGCTTCTCCGTCCTGCAGCCGGGCGACGATTTCCCCGAGGTCTTCGGCGGAGACGACCGACCCACCGATCTCCTCGAGCCGGTGGCGGAAGCGCCGGCGATCCGGGCCTGGGAGGACAGCGGCGACCACCCGGCCCTCGTCGACCCCGCCGACTACGGACTCGACCGGTTCGGGAACGCGGCGTCCGACGCGAGCGACGGGGAGCGCCTCGACGATGACGGCGAGGGAGTTGCGGCAGAGCAGCCGCAGGGCTTGCGTGGGCGTGTAGTGGCGCTCGGCATCGTGGTGATGCTCGCGGTGGGCGGCGGGGCCGTCGCCCTGGCCTTGAACGCACATGAGAGCAACGGGCCCGAGCTGAGCTCGGCTGACTCCACCGCGCCGACCTCGAAGGCGTCGGCGACGGGACAGGAGCCTGAACGTGTCAACATCTCCGTCGACCAGGGGGACCTCGACGCCGCGCGGGCACCGATGTCGCAGTACACCACGCCGCCGCCCCCGCCTCCTCCGCCGAAGGAGACCGCACAGCGGCCCACGGAAGCCCAGCCGGGACCCAAACCTCCCGCGCCGACCAGGCACAAGACGAAGACCATCCCGAATCCGATCCCGGGGTTGCCGCCGATCGTGATCGGCTGACGACGGTGGTTTGCCGGACGAGGTGGCCTTCCCGCACCACTTGTGGGCGAGTCGCACCACCTCTGTTTCTCGCACTCGGTCGCGACCAAGTGCGGGAAACACAAGTGGTGCCACTGGTCGACAAATGGTGCGACGTGCCGGCCGCGACGGCGCTCAGGTGTTCGGTCGCCTGTCTTTCGGCGCCGCCTACGCGGGATCCGATTCGCGCTGCTCGCGCCGTTCCTGCGCGACGGCCAGGTAGTCGTCGAGCTGACGGGCGAGTTCTCGATCCAACGCCCGGTACAGGGTGTTGTGGGCCGCGACGCGCCCGGTGATCCGGAGTTCGTTCAGGAACTGCGACGCCCAGTCCTCCTCGGCGCCACGCTCCGGGATCCAGCCGTCGAAACGGCCCTCGGTCACGGCACGACGGCCGGCACTCACCAGGGTCTGCGCCGCGCGACCCATGTCCTCGTCGAGCTGTCGCTGCAGCCCGAGGATGTAGGGCAGCGGCACCCCGATCTTCATCAGGCGCTGGTAGGCGTCGATGCTCTCGACGTCCTTGATCTCGTACTGCGACGGGAACTCGTCGTCGCCGATCGGTTCGATGAGTCCGAACTCGCGCAGCATCCCCAACAGTTTCGGATCGCTCGTGTTGAGGCGGGCGTGGAGCTCGGCGGCCGGAACCGTGTCCGTCGCGGTCTGCGACCACGGCCGCGACACCACCTCCCGCAGGCCGAGGGATTCGGCGATGTCGTCGCCGGTCTGGACCTTCTTGAAGAACTCCGCGATGTGGGTCATCGTGAAGCCGCGCGCCAGCAGGTCGTTGATGACGCGGAGCTTCGCCAGGTGCTCGTCGCCGTAGATCGCGATCCGGCCGCGCCGCACGGGCCGCGGAATCAACCCGCGGTCCTGGTAACCACGCACATTGCGCGTCGTGGTTCCCGCGGCACGCGCCAGATCGTCGATACGGTATTCGGTCATGATCAGCATTGTCCCAAATCGCGGATGCCCGCGCGGGACGCGCTCACATGTCGACGGTCAGCGACTCCGAATCACAGCGGGAGATGCACGGAAGGAACCAGCCCTCGTCGCGCTCCGGCTGCGTCAGCAGCGCGTCGCGATGGTCGACGTCGCCGTCGACGGTGCGCATCCGGCAGGTGCCGCAGAAACCCTGCTGGCACGAGTACGGCACGGCGGGGTTCACCCGGCGCAGCACGGTCAGCACCGACTCGTCGGCGGCCACCGTCTCCTCGCGGCCGGTCGACGCGATCTTCAGCGTGAACTCGGTGCCGTCGAGGATCGGCGGCGGTGAGAACCGCTCGAAGTGCAGCTCGATGTCGTCGCGCTCGGCGAGGTGCACCCGCAGGGCCTCGAGCATCGGGACCGGACCGCAGCAGTACACGGCGAGTGCGGCGTCCTGGTCGGGCGTGGGCCCGACCAGATCCGCCATGGTCGGCAGCCCGTCGACGTCGTCGGTCCGGACCGTCACCTTGTCGCCGTAGCGGGCGAGCTCCTCGATGAACGGGATCGAGTCGGCCGAGCGGCCGCAGTAGACCATCGTCCAGTCCATGCCGTAGCGGTCGACCATCGCCAGCATCGGGAGGATCGGCGTGATGCCGATGCCCGCGGCCACGAAGCGGAGCTTGTTCGACGGTGAACCGAATCCGGGCAGCACCATCGGGAACGCATTGCGCGGCCCCTTGATCTGCACGGAGTCGCCGACCCGCAGGGTGTCGTGCACCTCGATCGAACCGCCGCCTCCGTCCGGGATGCGGCGGACCGCGATGCGGTAGGTCCGGCGGTCGCCGGGGTCGCCGCACAGCGAGTACTCGCGCATCCGGCCGGACGGGAGCAGCAGATCGAGATGGGCGCCGGGATGCCATTCGGGCAGGACCGAGCCGTCGGGGGCCGCGAAGGTCAACGCGATCACGTTCTCGTCCACGGCGACCACTTCGCGGTTCACGATGTCGAGCGTCAGGACGCCGTCGTCGGCGGCCCGACTGTGCAGCGGAGACAGCGGCCGCCAGATCGGGAACCAGTACTTCCCGACGCCGGTCAGGAAGCGCATCAGCGGATCGCGACGGTACTTGCCGTACAGGTGCGGCGGTTCGGTCGAGAGATCGATCTGATGGCGCACGGAGTCGTTCGTCATGGTCACGCTGCTCGTCGTGCTCCGGGCGAGGCTGCGAGGAAGGCGACCGCCTGCGCGGTGTCGCCGATGTCCGACGGCGAGAAGCCGGGCTTGAAGTAGCCGACCGTCGCGGTCACGAGCTTGGACAGCTTCGGGAACACGCCCGCGCGGGAATCGCGGAAGTAGCTGGTCACGTACAGCGTGCCCTTCTCGACGACGCTCTTGTCGGCGACCGACGGATCCTGGCTGTTGATGAACCGGAAACCGCGGGCCAGCAGCCACAGCAGGAAGGGCAGGGCCAGGCTCATCGCGCGAGCGCGACGGAGCGGGCTGTCGGCGAAGTACGCGGCGGCGTCGTGCGCGACGGCGCGGTGCTCCACCTCTTCGGCGCCGTGCCAGGTGAACATGTCGGCCATGTTCGGGTCGGCGCCGTTCTCCTTCCACGTGCAGTTGAGCGCGAAGTCGCCGAGGATCGCCGTGTAGTGCTCGATCGCGGCGATCAGCCACAGCCGCTCGATCAGATGCTTCTGCTTCTGCGTGGGACTGCCGCTCTCGCGGGGTCCCAGCACGCTGCGGAAGATCCACTCCATCTGCTTCAGATAGCCGGTGGGATCGACGCCCTGACCGCGCAGCCACTCCTCGACGGCGCGATCGTGGACCTCGGCGTGCATGGCCTCCTGTCCGACGAAGCCGCGCATGTCGGCGGCGAGCTCCTCGTCCTTGATCAGCGGGAGCGCCTCGTTGAAGGTCTCGACGAACCAGCGCTCGCCCTCCGGGAGCAGCAGGTTCAGCACGGTGATGAAGTTCGACGACATCGGGTGGTCGGGAATCCAGTGCAGCGGCGTGTTCGAAAGGTCGAAGGCGACGTTCCGCGCGTGGAGCTCGATCTTGCCCGGGTCGGTCTCGACGGTTGAGCGGGTGGCTTCAGCAGTCATGATGGTTCCTCCGGTGTACTCGTATTGTCGGGCGACGTCGCGTCAGTTGGCAAGCTTCTGGCGGGCGCCGATGCGCGAAGCCCACGGGAAGAATCGGTACACGCGGTAGCCGAACTCGGCCTCGGGGGTCACCGGGACCACAGCCTTGTTCTTGCGGATCGCGGCGACGATGTCGGCGGCCACGCGATCGGGAGTGAAATTGCGCTTGGCGTAGAAGCCGTCGACCTTGGCGCGGGTCGCCGCCTCGTCGGCCGCGCCGGCGAACTGGGTGTTCGCGGTGATGTTGGTGTGCACGATGCCGGGGCAGATGGCGGTGACGCCGATCTTGTGCTCGGCCAGCTCGGCGCGCAGCGACTCGGAGAACATCAGCACGCCGGCCTTGCTGGCCGAGTAGAGGCCCAGATCGCGGGACGGGGTGAACGCGGCGGCCGACGCGAGGTTGACGATGTGCCCGCCCGCGCCGCGCTCCACCATCTGTCGGCCGAACTCGCGGCTGCCGCTGACGACGCCGCGAAGGTTGATCGCGAAGAGCCGGTCCACCTGCTCGTCCGTCGCGGCCAGCGCCGACCCGGCGAGCGCGATGCCCGCGTTGTTGACGACGATGTCGGCGACGCCGTGGTTGTCGCGGACCTTCTCGGCGAACTTGGCGTACGACTTGGTGTTCGAGACGTCGAGCTTGTAGGCGGTCGCGAGGACGCCCTTGCCCTTGCACTCGGTGGCGGTGTCCTTGGCGGCGTCGAGGTCGATGTCGGCCAGGACCACCTCGGCGCCGAGCTCGGCGAGCGCGTAGGCGGTCTCGCGGCCGATGCCGCTGCCCGCGCCGGTGATGACGGCCAGCTTGCCGATCAGCTCACCGGCGGGGCCGGTGACGTGGGCGCGGTCGATGCTGTTCGGTTTGCTCGAGGATCCGTTCTCGACGGACTCGATGAACTCGGTCGCCGTTGCGGCCAGGTAATCGGGGTTGGTGTACGGCAGCCAGTGGCCGGTGGTGCTCCGCTTGCGCCACAGGTTCTCGGCGTGCGTGTGCGTACGCTGGTAGATCGCCGGACGGAGGGCGATGTCGTGGTCGTTGACCACCTCGAGCACCGGGACACGGGTCGGGCGGGGATTCGGCCGGGCGAGCTTGCCGCGGATGTTGGCGCGGTACAGCTTGAGTCCGTTGACCATGTCGTCGCGCAGGGTGGGGCCGAACTGCGCGTTCTCGCGCGGGGTGCCCTCGATGAGGTGCAGGAACTCCGACCACGCCTTGTCGGAGCCGAAGGTGCGGAAGAAGGCGTCGGACACGACCGGCACCTGGAAGAACGCGGTGTAGGCCGACGACGCGACCTGCGAGAGCGCCTGGCCGACGTTGCCCGGGGTGGGCTTGGCCAGTTTGCCCTGCGCCCACTCGCCGAGGAAGTCGAGGTTGGGTCCGGACACCGAGGTGAACGACGCGATGGCGTCGTCGGCTCCGTCGGTGGTGACGGTCTCCCACGCCTGGACCGAACCCCAGTCGTGGGCCACGATGTGGGTCTTGCCGTCGGGGTTCACCGCGCGGAGCACGGCGAACATGTCGGTGGCGAGGGTGTCGAGGCGGTATGCGGCGACCTCCTCGGGGCGATCGCTCTCGCCGAACCCGCGAGTGTCGTAGGCGTACACCCGGTAGTGCTCGGCGAGCTGCGGTGCCACCAGGTCCCACAGGTGATGGCTGTCGGGCCA
The DNA here is from genome assembly GCF_001305675.1 of Gordonia phthalatica. Classification (NCBI taxonomy): domain Bacteria; kingdom Bacillati; phylum Actinomycetota; class Actinomycetes; order Mycobacteriales; family Gordoniaceae; genus Gordonia; species Gordonia phthalatica. The sequence continues at coordinate 3,987,874 of NZ_CP011853.1, read as the reverse complement.
TCCGTGGACCAGGAGCACGACGGGCTTGTCGGGGGTGGACTCTCCCGGTGTGCCGTACGAGAACGCAGCGAGTTCGACTCCGTCGCCCGTGACGTTGAAGCGGTGCCAGTCGGCCATTTCGGTCTCCCATTCAAAGCGGTTAAGTAGACGTTACCACCCGTAACAACTAACTGCTAGCAGAAGTTAGCGCCCGTTTTGAATGGGTCCTATGACCCTGGTTCGTGCAGGCGAAAGGCCTGCCGCGTGTCCCGCCCCCCTCCTACTGGCGGTAGGAGGAGAGGAAGTTTCCGATGCGTTCGATGGCCTCCGACAGGTCCTGAGTCCACGGCAGCGTGACGATCCGGAAGTGGTTGGTGTCGGGCAGATTGAAGCCCGAACCCTGGACCACCAGGATCTTCTCCTGCAGCAGCAGGTCCTGGACGAACTGCTCGTCGTCGTGGATCTCGTGGACCTCGGGATCGAGTCGCGGGAACGCGTACAGCGCGCCCATGGGCTTGACGCAGGAGACGCCGGGGATCTCGTTGAGCTTGTTCCACGTGACATTGCGCTGCTCGTAGAGGCGACCGCCGGGGACGATCAGCGCGTCGATGCTCTGGTAGCCGCCGAGTGCGACCTGGATCGCGTGCTGCGCCGGGACGTTGGCGCACAGGCGGGTCGACGCGAGGATCGTCATGCCCTCGATGAAGCCCTTCGCGTGATCCTTCGGTCCGGTACGGATCACCCAGCCTGCGCGGTACCCGCACACGCGGTACGCCTTCGACAGGCCGTTGAAGGTCAGGACCAGCAGATCGGGGGCCAGGGTCGCGATGCTGATGTGCTCGGCGTCGTCGTAGAGGATCTTGTCGTAGATCTCGTCGGCCAGGATCAGCAGCGAGTGGCGGCGCGCGATGTCGACGAGCTTCTCCAGCACCTCGCGCGAGTAGACCGCGCCGGTCGGGTTGTTCGGGTTGATCACGACGATCGCCTTGGTGTTCGGCGTGATCTTCGATTCGATGTCCTCGATGCTGGGATTCCAGCCGTTCTCCTCGTCGCACTTGTAGTGCACCGGGGTACCGCCCGACAGTGCGGTCATGGCCGTCCACAGCGGGTAGTCGGGCGCGGGGATGAGGACCTCGTCGCCGTTGTTGAGGAGCGCCTGCATCGTCATGGTGATGAGCTCGGAGACGCCGTTGCCGAGGAGGACGTCGTCGACGTCGAAGTACGGGAAGTCGGGGACCGTCTCGTAGCGGGTCACGACGGCGCGCCGGGCCGACAGGACGCCGGCCGACTCCGAGTAGCCCTGAGAGAAGGGTAGCGAGTGGATCATGTCGCGCACGATCACGTCGGGGGCCTCGAACCCGAAGAGGGCTGGGTTGCCGATGTTGAGCTTCATGATCCGGTGGCCCTCGGCCTCCAGGCGGGCGGCGTGCTCGTGCACCGGTCCGCGGATCTCGTAACAGACGTTCTGCAGCTTCTCGGATTGCTCCAGCGGGCGCAGCTTGGCGATGGGATGCGAAACACGAGGGCGACTCATGAGTACATTCTGTCAGTCGCCGGCGCTCGAATTGAATCGCGTGGTCGATTCGGGTGGGAGTCCCGCTTACGGCTGGGGCATGGTGGGGACCGTGGATTCTGCGCAGCTGACGGTCGTCTCGTTCAATGTCAACGGCGTTCGCGCCTCCCGACGGCGCGGTTTCGACCGTTGGCTGGTCGGCCGCGACGCCGATGTGATCGGCCTGCAGGAGTTGCGCTGTCCGGTCGACGAGGTCGGTGAATTCCCTGGTTACACGGCGTCTTTCGACGTCGGGTCGATCCCCGGGCGCAACGGCGTCGCGATCCTGACCCGGGTCCCGCCCGCCGCCGTCCGCACCTGGGTGAGCCATCCGCCCAAGGCCCGGGGGCTCGGGGCGTACGCGACGCACGGTCGCTACATCGAAGTCGATCTGGCTGACGAACCCGTCACAGTCGCGTGTCTCTACCTGCCGAAAGGCGGTCTGCCCGCCGAACTGCAGCGCCCGGGCAGCATGCGCGAGAAGCCGGACGGCGGTGCCAAATACCAGCGCAAGACGGACTTCCTCGCCGGTTTCGCTCGCGAACTGGACCGGAACCGGCTCGCAGCCAAACGTGCCGGGCGCGAGTTCCTGCTCCTCGGCGACCTCAACATCGCGCACGTCGAACACGACGTCACCAACTGGCGACCTGCGCGCAAGATGGAGGGCTTCCTGCCGGAGGAACGCGAGTGGCTGACGGCGCAGCTCTCGCCGCGTCGACTGGTCGACGTGGTGCGCCGACTCCACGGTGATCGTCCAGGCCCGCTGACCTGGTGGAGCTGGGCGGGGGAATCGTTCACCAAAGACGTCGGCTGGCGGATCGACCACCAGCTCGCGACACCCGGACTCGCCTCCCGAGCGCGGTGGGTTCAGGTCGACAAGGAGCCGTCGCCGGACGAGCGGCTGTCGGACCACGCACCGCTCGTCGTCGGGTACGAGCGGTCGCCGTAAACGCACCACATCCCGTCGACTCGCACCACTTCCAGCCCAATCGCACCACTCGTGTCTCCCGCAGTCGGTCGCGACCGAGTGCGGGAACCACAACCGGTGCGACTCGACGACCGGTGGTGCCAAACGACGAGCGCCCCGAGACCATTGGTCTCGGGGCGCCCTGGTGTCGTGCCTACTTCTTGCCGGGGCGCTTCTTGCCTGCGGCGAGGCCGAAGCCCTTGGCCTTCGACGCACCCGTCTCGGCGATGGTGCGGCCGTCGGCGCTCGGTGCTGCCGGCGCGGCAGCCTCGGTCGCCGGAGCCTCAGCTGCTGCGGGAGCCTCCTCGGCGGGAGCCTGCACCGGAGTCTCGGCGGCGGGTGCCTCCTCGACCGGCGCTGCAGCAGGTGCAGCCGCGGGCTTGGGCGCGCCGGGCTTCTTGGCGCCCGGCTTCTTGAGGCCGCCGGCCATGCCGAAGCCCTTGGCCTTGCCCTCGGTTCCCTCGGTCACCGCGGCAACGGTGGCAGTCTCGGCAGCGGGTGCCTCGGCAGCTGCCGGAGCCTCCTCGACCGGCGCCGCGGCCGGAGCGGCAGCAGCCGGCTTGGGAGCGCCGGGCTTCTTGGCGCCGGGCTTCTTGATCCCGCCGGCCATGCCGAAGCCCTTGGCCTTGCCCTCGGTTCCCTCGGTCACCGCGGCGGTGCCCGCCGTCGGAGCGGCGTCAGCCGTCGGAGCCTCGGCGGCCGGAGCCTCAGTCGCCGGAGCGGCTGCCGCGGGCTTGGGCGCGCCGGGCTTCTTGGCGCCCGGCTTCTTGAGGCCGCCGGCCATGCCGAAGCCTTTGGCCTTGCCCTCGGTGGCCTCGGTCGCCGTGGCCTCGGACGTCGCGGGAGCGGTCGCCGGAGCCTCGGCCGGAGCAGCGGCTGCGGGAGCTGCGACACCCGGCTTGGGTGCGCCGCCGGGCTTCTTCAGTCCGCCCGGCTTCTTGAGGCCGCCGCCCATGGCGAGGCCCTTGGCTGGGGCCGCCGCGGTCTCCGCCGGAGCGGCAGCAGCGGGAGCTGCGCCACCGGGCTTGGGTGCGCCGCCGGGCTTCTTGAGCCCGCCCGGCTTCTTCAGGCCGCCGCCCTTCGGCGCCAGTCCGACAGCAGGCTTGGCCTCGGCCGGAGCTGCCGCAGCAGCGGGCTTCGGTGCGGCCTTGACGGGCTCGGGCTCCGGGGCCGGAGCGAGCTCCGACTGGATCGGGCCCAGGAACTTGCCGCCGCGCTCCACCTGCTGGCGGCCGCGGAGCACGCCCTCCAGCATGATCTGCGAGACGTCGACGACCTCGACCTGCCCCTCGTCCTCGGTGTTGGCGGTCTGCGCGGTGACACCGTCGGTCAGCATCACGCGGCAGAACGGGCAGCCGGTGGCGATCTTGCGGACCTGCTTGCTGCCGTCCGGGTTCGTCGGGCGCGAGTTCAGCGTGTTCAGCGCCTCGTCGACGCGGTCGACGTTGATGCGCTTGCCGATCTGCTCCTCCATCCACATGCGGGCGCCGCCGGCACCACAGCACATGGAGCGCTCGCCGTGGCGAGGCATCTCGGTGAGCGTGGAGCCCGAGGACTCGATCAGCTCACGCGGGGCGTCGTAGACCTTGTTGTGGCGGCCCAGGTAGCACGGATCGTGGTACGTGATCTGCTCGCCCGCGGGCGGTGCGACCGGAACCAGACGCTTCTGGCGGACCAGGCGGTTCAGCAACTGCGTGTGGTGGACCACCTCGTACTGGCCGCCGACCTGTCGGTACTCGTTGCCGATGGCGTTGAAGCAGTGGGCACACGTGACGACGATCTTCTTGCGCTGCTCGGGAGCGGTCGCGAAGAGCCCGTCGAAGGTCTCGATGTTCTGCTGCGCCAGCATCTGGAACAGGAACTCGTTGCCCGCGCGACGAGCGGGGTCGCCGTTACAGGTCTCGCCCTCGCCCAGGACCAGGAAGTCCACGGCGGCGATGTCGAGGAGCTCGGCGACGGCCTTGGTGGTCTTCTTGGCGCGGTCCTCGTAGGCGCCGGCACAACCGACCCAGAAGAGGTACTCGTAGCCCTCGAAGGAGTCGACGTCCTTGCCGTAGACCGGGATGTTGATGTCCATCTCGTCGATCCAGGCGGTGCGCTGCGAGGAGTTCTGACCCCACGGATTGCCCTTGTTCTCGAGATTCTTGAACATGCCCGCGAGCTCCGACGGGAAGTCCGACTCGATCAGTACCTGGTAGCGACGCATGTCGATGAAGTGGTCGACGTGCTCGATGTCGACGGGGCACTGCTCCACGCAGGCACCGCACATGGTGCAGCTCCAGAGCGCTTCGGCGTCGATCACGGCGCCGGTGGTGCCTTCGGACTCGCCGACCAGCTTGCGCTCGGCCTCCAGGCGGGCGGCCTCGGGGACCTTGGCCAGGCGGGCTTCGTCGACGTTTCCGTCCTTGTCGACGATGCCGATCTCGTTGCCTTCCATGTCCTTCTTGCCGCCCGCGAACAGGTACGGCGCCTTGGCCTGACCGTGGTCGCGCAGCGACATCATCATCAGCTTCGGCGACAGCGGCTTACCGGTGTTCCACGCGGGGCACTGGCTCTGGCAGCGACCGCACTCGGTGCAGGTGGTGAAGTCCAGCCAGCCCTTCCAGCTGAAGTCCTCGATCTTGCCCGCGCCGAACGCGTCGACGTCGGGGTCGGCGGTCTCCATGTCCAGGACCTTGCCCTGGCTCATCATCGGCTTCGCGGCACCGAGGGCGACGCCGCCGTCGGACTCACGCTTGAAGTAGATGTTGAAGAACGCGGCGAAGCGGTGCCAGGCCACGCCCCAGTCGATGTTCACACCGACCACGGCCAGCCAGATCATGCCGCTCATCAGCTTGATGACGGCGGCAGCGGTGACCCAGTAGATCGAGATGCCGTCGAAGAGCTGCGCGAAGTAGTGCGTGAAGAACGACGTCCAGACCGGCGGATCCTCCAGGTCGGTGGCGATCTTGAAGGTCTTCACGAAGATCATGCCCAGACCCTCGACGAGCACGACGGCCTCGACGAAGTACGCGGCGTCGAAGCGCGATCCCGAGAACCGGGACAGACGCGACGGGAGGCGCGGGTGGTTGATCTGGCGCAGGATGATCAGCGTCGTGATGCCGATGACGGTGCCGAGGCCGAGGACCTCGTCGGCGAAGATGTAGATGTTCCAGGCACCGATGATCGGCCAGTGGAACTCCGGATCGAAGATCTGGCCGTAGGCCTCGAACCAGAAGATCGCGCCGATCAGGAAGCCGAACATGACCAGCCAGTGAGCCCAGCCCACCGTCCGGAACTTGTTCATGCGCGTGTGGGCGACGAACTCCTTCATCATGGTGCCGAAGCGTTTCAGCGGGTAGGCGAATCGATTCGACTCGACCTTCTGTCCCTGCGCGATGGATCGGATCATCGTGAAGACGCCGCGAAGGAACAGCGCCCAACACACGAGGCTGATCAGCGCGGCGATGGTACCGATCGCAACGGTGGTCGTATTCACTGGAAGTACCGGCCTTTCTTTCCAGGTCGTACCGAAGACGTGCCGAGTACCAGGACCGCTGCACTCCGCCGTCACCTATTTCCTGGTAACCGTAAAGGTTCGACCCTGCTCAGCGCTGCCAAGGATTGCCTAACTTCGCGAGTTCGATCCGCTCAGCGGTTCCAGTTCGTGGTCATGTTACTCGCGAGTAACAAGGTGGTCCAGTCGATGGCGAGTCGGTCGGAGTGGTGATTCCGTCAAATCGATGTGACAGCAGTCACTCTGTCTTACCGTTGGGGTGGTAGGGACACACGCACCGAGGAGAACCGATGACCGCATGGAATCGCATCCGCCGAGCGCTGGCCGACTACTTCGCCACCGGCGCGAGCGTCGCACTCGCGACGAGCGGCATGACCTGACCGCAGCCTTCGACGACGCAACGCCCGCCCTCGCAGCAGCGAGGGCGGGCGTCGTCGTCGGTGGGGTATTCGAACGCGCCGCTACTCGGCGGGCGGCAACGCCTCCAGCTCGGTCAACGCCGTCTCCAGATGCGTCAGGATCTTCTGCAGGCTGGGCAGCTGCGCGCGGGCGCCGATGATGCCGAATCCCGCCTTGCCCGCGACGGTGGTGACGGTGATGTTCATCGCCAGTCCCTCCATCGGGATGGACACCGGGTAGCAGCCGTCGAGCTTGGCGCCGTTCCAGTACAGGTCCTCGTCGGGTCCGGGGACGTTGGAGATCATCAGGTTGAAGCCGCGCGGGCTGTACTGCACGAAACCCGGGACCGTCGCGAACGCCAGCGGCCAGCCCATCGCGGCGCCCAGGGTCAGGGCCTGCAGCGGCTTCAGCTTGCGGACCACCTTCTTCGCGCTCGCGGTGGACGCCTTGATCGCCGCCACGCGCTCGCCGGGATCGGCGATATCGGTGGCCATGCGGACCGAGATCAGGGTCACGGCGTTGCCGTCGGCGTCCCCGTCGGCGTGCAGCGAGACCGGCATCGCGGCGATCAGCGACTCCTCGGGGAGGTCGTCGTGCTCGGCGAGGTAGGAGCGCAGGGCGCCGGCGCACATCGCGACGATCACGTCGTTGACGGTCATCTTCTGCGCGCGCCCCGCGGCCCGCAGCCGCTCGATCGGCCAGTCCTGCGCGGCGAACCGTCGTGCCGAGCCGATCGACTGGTTCAGCATGGTGGTCGGTGCCATCTGCAGCGGTGCGACGTAGTTCTTGTCCAGCAGCCCCGCGGCGGCGATCTTCGCTGCCGCCGGGCCGATGCCGGCCACCTGGCCCGCGGCGTCGACGACGGAGCCCGCGGCGTCGGTGATGGTGCTCAGGAGACTCTTCTCCGGCTTCTCGGCGGCCTTGCGCTTGCGGCGGCGGCGCACCAACTCCATGTCCCAGAAGGCGGTGGCCGAACGGTCGTCCGGATCGGTCGACAGGGTGCGCTGCAACAGGCGCAGGGCCGTGACGCCGTCGACCACCGAGTGGTGGACCTTGGTGTAGAGGGCCACGCGACCGTCCTGCAGCCCCTCGATGATGTGGGCCTCCCACATCGGGCGGCGCCGGTCGAGGAGGGCGCCGTGGTTCTGTGAGACATACCGCAGCAAGTCCTTCACCTCGCCCGGACGCGGAAGGATGATCTGCCGGATGTGGTAGTCGAAGTCGATCTCATCGTCCTCGGTCCACGCCGTGTACCCGGCCACCTGGGCGGGGGTCGCGGGACGTCGACGGAACATCGGAGACACCTCGGTGGCCGCGTGGAAACGCTGCGAGACGTCGTCGGCCAACTCCTCGGGCGTCTGTCCTTCGCGGGGGATGAACAGCTGCAGACCGCCGACATGCATCGGTTGGTCGCGGGTCTCGGCGATGAGGAACATGGATTCGGTGACCGGCATGTACTGCAAGGGTTCCCCTAACACTCAGACGAGCTCGTGCGTCTCGCTTGCGAAGAATTGTGGCACGCCGCATAACCGGTGTACGCGTGTGCATCGAATCGACGACAACCCGTCGGGGTGACGGCAGCGTGCGGCGGTCGACTAGGTTGGGTCGGTGACCCGTCGCTGGAACTCCTCTCACCTGCGCCTGGCGGCCCTGCTCGCGGTGATCGCGGTCGAGGTGATGGTCGCCGTCACCTCCACGTGGATGGTGGTGGCCGCGCGCGGGCGGGTGGTCGACGCCGCCGGGATTCCGGACGACGCTCCGCGGACGATGATCGTGCTCGGCGCCAAGGTGTCCGACGACGAGGTAGGCGTCTACCTGCGCGCCCGCCTGGACGTCGCCGTCGCGGCCTATCGGGTCGGCCGCGTCGACATGATCCTCGCGTCGGGCAACGACGGCGACGACGCCGGGAACGAGGTGCGCGTGATGCGCGCCTACCTGGAACAGCGCGGGGTCCCCGCGCATGCGATCGAAGACGACCGGCTGGGACTCAACACCAATGCCACCTGCCGCCGAGCGCGCACCCTGTACGACATCGAGTCGGCGACGATCGTCACCCAGAACTTTCATGTGGCCCGCGCGGTGACGCTGTGCCGTGCTTGGGGCATCGACGTGGTCGGCGTCGTCGCGCCGTGCGATCAGTGCTCGATCCTGAGCCTGGTGCGCAATCAGCTGCGCGAGGCACTCGCATCACGACCGCGCGCCGTGTTCGACGCGCTGCGCGCGGGTCGCTGACCTGATCGTCATTCGGTCGGCGGATGAGGCCTGCCGGCGAACGTAGCGTGGGGACATGCCTGACCATCCGCGTTCCGCGCACGCAGGGGCGAGCGCGGCCCGCATCGCGACGTCGCCGGTCCGTGTCCGTCTCACCGGCATCGCGACCGACCCGAATTCGCGCCTGACCGCGGCCCGGCGTGCGCTCGACGACGCCCGCCTGGATCCGCGCGGACTCGCCGCCGTCATCAATGTCGGCGACGCGTGGGAGTCCGCGGCCGCCGTGGTCGGACGATTGGGTCTCGGCGGGGCGCCCGACCTGCGGGTGCTCGACATGGTCGACGACGGCTGCGGGGTGCCGTCGTCGATCGCCGTCGGCGCATCGATCCTGGCGCAGTGGGGCGGTGCCGTGCTGTTGACCGTCGACGGCGGTGCGTTGGTGCTCGGCACCATGCCGATGCCCGCGACTCCCAGACCCGGTCCGGTGCGCGGCGGCGGTCGTCGGACGGCCGATGTGAAACTGACCGACGACGGTCCACGGACCGCGGTGGAGCAGGTGCTCTCAACGGTCGGCGACGGCGTCCCGATCGTCGCGGTGGTGCCGGGCGGAATCCGGCTCGCGCCGGGGCGTCGGTTCGCGAGCGTGTCGCTCGCGGCGACGGGTGCGACGCCGATCGAGGGGCTGCTTCAAGCGCGCGCGGAGGGGCTTTCCGAGGTGGTGCTGGTGACGGCGAACGAGCAGGGGCGTGCCGCCGCCGTGATGTGTGGTCTCGGCGGCGGCACGCGGGCCGACTCGGGGAGAGGTCAGCGCCAGTAGTTGTTCGCGGCGGCGACCGTCTGGAAGTTGGTCGCCACGACCTGCGAGCCTGCGATGAGAGCGTCTGCGTCTTCGGAGTACTCGGGGCGCAGCTTGTGCAGCACCTCGCCGTCGGGCTGGGTGTACTTGACGCCCCGGCGGCTGAGCGTGATGGCGAGCTCGAACCCGGCCTGCGGGGTGTCGGTGATGAGGCTGGTGAGCCAGGTGTCGGTCATGGGAGTCCCTCTCGGATCGCGATGCACCCGACTAGGCGGTATCGGGCATCTCGATGTTAACCGGAGAAGTCTGCTCTAAATCATCGGTCGCAACGGAAGTCGCGGTCGTCCCGTCAGGTAGAGGGACCCGGGCAGGCGTCGGAACACCTCGACGGCCGCTAGGGAGACGGCCACCGTCACCAGATAGACGGTCAGCGTCCCGAAGGGCTGCGGGATCGCCGCGACGATCCACTTCTGCCCGTCGGCGGTCTTCGGGTACAGCAGGGCGGTCAGCACCATCACGTGCACCAGGAACACCGCGAACGACCGGTTGGACGCGTACGACACCACCTTGGCCATGATCGGGGTGCTCTCCAGGTGATAGGTGGACCAGTGCAGGGCCATCGCGTACACGGAGACGACGGCGACGAGGATGAACGGCAGCAGCGTCAACTCGAACGGGCTGCCGGGGTCGTTGATCGGGGCGCCACTGAACAGCACCCGGTGCACGTAAGCGCCGATCGCCAGCATGCCGGTGCCGAGGAACAGCCAACCGATGAGCTCGCCGTGGCCGCGGAGGGCGCGACCCACCCGGTCGCGATGGTCGGCGGCCAGCGCGCCGAGAACGATCAGCAGCTGGTACGGGATCACCGTCGCGTACAGGTGGTTCCACAGTTCCTGCAGCGCGGCGGGCGGGGCCCAGTAGGAGATCAGGCTAAGCACCGTCACCTGCAAGCCGACGCTGACGGCGAGCACCAGCCCGTGATGGCCGCGCGTCGCCAGGATCAGCTTCCGCAGCAGCGGGAACAGGAGGTAGACCTGCAGCATCACGAGCAGGAAGTACAGGTGGTAGGCGGCGGTGCCCCACATGATGCGGTCGCCGAGCTCGTTCAGGCTGGTCGGGATGTCGGCGAGTCGCCCGCCCATCCACATCACCGTGACCACCCAGTACAGGAACGACCACACCAGGTACGGAAGGATCACCAGCTTCATCCGCCGCCGCCAGAACGACGTCGTGCGGAAGTCCGGGCGGTCCAGATACTGGTACATCAGGACGAAGCCGGTGAGTGCGAAGAAGATGTTGCGCGTCGAGTGCAGCAGCAGCGCCGTCGCGTTGGTCCCCATGCTGGAGAACTCGGCGGTGGTCGACGTCAGCACGTGCATGAAGATGACGAGCGCGAACGTCGTCGTGCGGATCAGGTCCACGTGGTGCAGGTACGGCCGTTTGAGCGGGGCCGACGGGGCGGGGCGGACGATGCCGGTGGTCACCGGGGAGAGTGCGACCGTGGACGACGACATCGAGACCTCATGCGAATAGCGGATAGCGGTTGCGACGCCGTCTGTGTAGGCGCCGACAGCCGATCACGCTAACAGTCGTCTCTGTGCATCGCCTGTGCATCGGCGGTGTGGAACCGGTGCGAGACGGACATCACCGGCGGCTCACCACCAGCCGCTGGCCTTCCCGAGATCGGCGTCCAGGAACGGGACCAGGCTCCGCATGAACGCGGTGGTCACATGGTGGAAGTCGTGCCACACCAGGATGTTGCCGACCACCGCCGGACAGTAGGTCTCGTTGCAGAACCCGTTGCTGTAGTCCAGGAAAGTCATGTTCGGGAAGTCGGGCTTCAGCTCGTCCGCGGGGTTCTCGGGCGCGAGCGCACGGTCACGTGCCACACCGCACACGCGCGGCAGCTTGCCCGCTGCAATGCAGTCCGGCGGCGACTGGGGGCCGTGCGTCCACGGAGTGTCGCGAACCGCGATCACCTTCTGTCCGCGGTCGCGGAACTCCTTGAAGAAGTCGATGTAGCCCTTCGGAACCAGGTCGCCGTTGCCCTCCTGCGCGGGGCGGGTGGCCGTCGTGAAGATGAAGTCGGGCTTGTCGACGGCCAACTTGTCGACCACGCGGCGCGACCAGTCGGTGCACTCGGTGAGGGTGCGGCCGTCGATCTTGACCTCGGCCTCGGTCGAGAGCGCGCAGCCCGCCTTCATGTACGTCGTGACTCGGAAGCCGCGCTTTCGGCCGATCTGGTCGACAGCGGTCATCCAGTGCTCGGAGTGCGAACCGCCGACCACCGCGATGGTCCGCGTGGCCTTGACGTCGCCGTAGGCGCCGACCTTGATCGCCGGGTCGCCGAAGTTCGAGAAGTGGGGTCCGTGGCTCAGCGGCCAGTCGTCGGAGGCCGCCTCGGGCGACGGCGCCACCGGCACCGCGGGAGTCGGGGCGTCGCGGAGGAGTTCGGCCGCCCCCGGGTACTGGCGGGCGTCCAGGTTGGTCGTGTCGACGATCAACTGGCTCTGCCGGTGCTGCCAGTAGGCTGCGCTTCCGAGCCCGAAGACCGTGGCGGCGATGAGCAGCACGGTGAGGATCCGGCGGTAGCGCTGGGAGAAGCCGTCGCCGCGCCCCGCACGCAGCGGGGTCTCGATGAACTTGGTCATCAGCCAGGCCAAGAGGACGGAGATCAGCAGGATCGCCGTGCCTTCGGCGAACGACGCGTCGTCCTGTTCTCGCCACATCAGATAGAAGATGAGGAGGGGCCAGTGGATCAGGTACAGCGAGTAGGCGATGGAGCCGAGCCACACGATCCACGGGTGGGCCAGCACGCGGCCGGCCTGGCTGAGGTCGTTGCCGGGGACGGGGCGCGGCGCGGTGGCCGACGAGCCGATCCAGATCAGCAGGAGGGTGGAGCCCGCGGGCACCAGGGCCAGCATGGCCGGATACTCGGCGACGCCCTCGATCCAGATGCCGGACGACGCGATCATGCCGACCGCGAACACGGTCAGGAGGTTGCGGATCCAGTTCGCCAATCTCAGCGTCGGCATCCAGATCGCCAGCAGTCCGCCGGACATCGGCTCCCAGACCCGGGCGATCGTGTCGTAGTAGTTGAACGGCTGGTTGATGCCCTGGCGGTAGTTGGCCCAGGCGAACGAGACCAGAGTGACGATCAGGAGGGTGACGCCGACGATCGCGCGGATCACGTTGTATCGGGTCAGGATCTCCCAGCGACCGCCGGCCCACTTGAGCAGACCGCCCAGCGCGAGGGCGGTGAGCAGGGTCAGAAGGAAGAACTGGCCCTGCATCGACATGGACCACAGGTGCTGCATCGGGCTGATCGCCGAGTTGGCCGCGCCGTAGTCCTGGGAGAGGAAGGCCAGGTGATAGTTCTGGTAGTAGAAGGCCGACGCCAGGATCTCTTTGCCGAGCGGACCCCAGCGGGTGCTCGGCATCAGCCACCAGATGCCTGCCGCGATGAATGCGAGCAGCAGGAACATCGCCGGAATCAATCGGCGGAGCAGTCGACTCAGACGCGGCCATGGATCGATCGCGATCCGCCATGAGACCTCGGCGGGCTGGGATTTCACGACGTGCTTGAGCAGTGAGGCGACGAAGAAGTAGCCGGACAGGGTCAAGAAGACGTCGACGCCGCCCGAGACCCGGCCGAACCACACGTGGAAGACTGCGACGAGGAAGATCGCGATGCCGCGGATGCCGTCGAGGTCGAGTCGATAGCCCGAGGACTTGCCGGCCGCCGCATCTTCGTTGTGGCGGGACCGCGGAGCGATCACGGACGGGGCGTCGGCCTCGTTTCCAGCAAACTTCACATGCCGGATGCTACTGGGCCGGGCGCGTCGAAAGCCATTCGCGCGGTCCGGTGGAGTGTCGTCTCAAAAGGGTGGCGATCGTCACTTCGCGGCGTCGACGATCGTCCGGATCAGATCCCGATAAGCCGTGGATCCGGACCGGAACATTGAGGTGTGCGTCTGCCCGGGGAGCAGGTTCAGCCGGGCGTGTCCGCCGTGCGTCAGGTAGTCGACGACGAAGCGAATCGAGTCGCGAGGGGAGACCACATGGTCGGCGGTCCCGTGCAGCACCACGAAGTCGGGGCCGACCGCGTCGTTCCGATGGTCGATGAGCGTCAGCGGATCCACCAGGCGGTAGTGGGCGGCGACCCGTGACGGTGTTCCCTGCAGGACCCGCACCACGCGGCTGTCGCCGTGGGTGGCCGACCACGTCATGTCGAGGGGCCCGGAGATGCTGACGACGCGGCGCGGGATCCAGCGGGGAGCACCCAGCCCGGGCCCAGGTGCGGCCGCGGTCCGCAGTCCCGCCCACGCGGCGAGTTGTGCGCCGGCGCTGTGACCGACGAGGACCGACGTCGCGAGGTCGATCTGCGGGTAGTTCGCCGCCACGGTCGGCAGATCGTCGAGGGCGTTCCCGACATCGGTGAAGGTGGTCGGCCAGCCGCCGCCGGTGCCGACCCTCCGGTACTCGACGTTGTAGACGGCGATGCCGCGGGCTGTGAGGTCGTGTGCCAGGCGGTCGAAGCTCTGCGCTGTGACCCCGCGCGCCCACGACCCGCCGTGCACCAGCGCGACCAGCGGGATGGCGCTGCGGTGCGTGTAGTCGGCGGGCAGGAAGAGGTCTGCATAGTTCTGGTTCGGATCGGCGTCGTGCGCCGGGTAGTGGATCCGACGGACGACGTCGCCGTTCACCGATCGGTCGTGATGGGCGGCCGGGACCACCATCGCGGTGTGCGACGAGTGCGCGGCCGGATGCGAACCAGGGGTCACGGTTCCCCACACCAGGACCACTGCGCACGCGAGTGCGACCAGGACGGTCGAGAGCGTCGCGGTCAGGAGCGGGTGCGGGCGTGTCAGTGTCATCGATGTCGATTCTGGGCCGTGCACCCTGTCGGTTCCCTTAACGAAAAGCGTTGCTTCGGTGAGAGTGTGGCTACAGGCGGACGCCGATCCGCGGCCATCCTGGCGAACTGCGACGAAGGCGATGGAATCGCGTCACTATGGGTGACGGGGCCGCTGTGACGGACCCCACTCAGTCGAGAGAAAGTGTTGTCGCGATGAAGACGAAGGCCGCAATCCTGCACGGAGTGAACGAAGAGTGGAAGGTCGAGGAGGTGGAGCTCGGCGACCCCGTCGCCGGTGAGGTCCAGGTCCGGCTGGCCAGCTCGGGACTGTGCCACTCCGATCATCATCTGCGGACCGGGCAGAGTCCTGCGCCGATGCCGGTGGTCGGCGGTCACGAGGGTGCCGGAACCGTCGTCAAGGTGGGGCCCGGCGTGACCCGCTTCGCCGAGGGCGACCACGTCGTCACCGCCTTCATTCCGGCGTGCGGCGTCTGTGGTCCGTGTTCGCGCGGTGCGCAGAACATCTGCGACGAGGGCGCCGGACTGCTGACCGGCTTGTCGATCTCCGACAAGACGCACCGCGTCACCCAGGGCGACGTCGGGCTGACTCAGATGTGCCTGCTCGGCACCTTCTCCCCGTACATCACCGTCAACCAGGCGTCGCTGGTGAAGATCGAGGACGACATCCCGCTGCAGAACGCGGCGCTCCTCGGCTGCGGCATCGCGACCGGATGGGGATCGGTCACCGAGATCGGCGGCACCAGAGTCGGCGACACGGTGGTCGTGGTCGGCATCGGCGGCGTCGGCATCAACGCGGTTCAGGGTGCCAAGGCCGCGGGCGCGCGGCATGTCGTCGCCGTCGACCCGGTCAAGTTCAAGCGCGACATGGCCGAGAAGCTCGGCGCCACCCACACCTTCGAGAACATGGAGGCCGCGGTCGGCCCGGTCGGCGAGATGACATGGGGCACCATGGCCGATGTCGTCGTCCTCACCATCGGCGAGATGAAGGGCGAGTACATCGCGCCGGCCATGGCGCTCACCGGAAAGGGCGGTACGGCGGTCGTCGTCGGCATGGGCGACTACGCGGCGATGGACGTCAAGCTCAACCTGTTCGAGATGACCTTGTTCCAGAAGCGGTTGCAGGGCGCGATCTTCGGCGGCGCCGGTCCGCGTACGCAGGTGCCGAAACTCCTCAACGAGTACCGCACCGGTGCTCTCAACCTCGCCGACCTCGTCACCCAGACGTACCGACTGGAGGACATCAACAAGGCCTACGACGACATGCTCGAGGGCAACAACATTCGCGGCATGATCGTGTTCGACGAGACCGACTGGTAGACCGTTCGGCGCGCGGCCTCGTGGCTGGGCCGCGCGCCGTCGACCGTCGTCGATCTCGGATGCGAGTCGTGTGTTCGGATGAATGCGGCCGTCGGTCCGCTACCGTCCAAGGCATGAAGACTCTCCGCGTGATTCCGTTGGCCCTCGGCATCGCGGCCTCCGCCGCGATGATCGCCGGATGCGGGGCGGACGGCACCGCGGTCAAGGATCCCGCCGCCACGGTCGCGGCCACCACCACGACCGCCTCGTCGACGGAGACCACCACGACGAGTGCTCCCACTGATTCGCCGACCGCGACCACCCCGCCGGTCGACGCGCCCGCGAACTCGTTGACGATGTCGTGCGCCGAGTACCTCACGCTCGACGAAGCCACCCAGACGGCGGTCGCGACCGTGATCATCGCCGGCGGTCGTACCAAGATCCACCCGAATAACAAGGGTCTCGCCGCCACCCTCGCCAAGACCCTGTGCACGGTCGACGGCTCCAAGACGGTCAACGAGACGCTCGGTGGTCCGCCCGCCTGACATCGAGCAGTTTTCGAGAAGCGTTGCCGCTGCGGCGCTTCTAGCGTTGAACGCATGACGAACATCAACACGCTCACCCTGCAGGTCGACGACATCTCCGCCGCCGAGTCCTTCTACACCGCGTTCGGCATCGCCGACCGGCTCCGCTTCGAACAGTCCGACGCGTCGACGTCCGGCTTCCGCGGCTTCGTGATCTCCCTCGTGGTCGCCGACCCGGCAGTCGTCGACTCCTTCATCGAACCGGCGGTCGCCGCCGGCGCCCGCGTGGTGAAGCCTGCCAAGAAGTCGTTCTGGGGTTACGGCGGCGTCCTCGAAGCACCGGACGGCACACTCTGGAAGATCGCGGCGTCGTCCAAGAAGGTCACCGGCGCGCCGCTGGGCGTCATCGACTCGATGGTCCTGCTGATCGGTGCCGACGACATCGTCGCGACCAAGGAGTTCTACGTCGACCGGGGGCTGTCGGTCGCGAAGACCTACGGGCGCAAATACGTCGAGTTCGACGCCGCAGGCGGCGTGACCCTCGCCCTCTACGGTCGCAAGGCTGCGGCCAAGGACGCCGGCGTGCCCCCGGAGGGAAGCGGCTCGCACCGCCTCGTGGTCGACGCGACCGTCGGCGGCTTCGCGGACCCGGACGGCTTCGAGTGGCGGGTCGCGAGCTGACAGACCTTGCGCGATGTCGTCGGAGGCGCGCACACTGAAAGTAGTTCAACAACTGTTGAAATAGACTTTCGGGAGGAATCCGATGGCTCAGACGCTGCCCGTGCAGGGCATGGTGAATCGAGTGGTGCGGACGGTGCTCAAGGCGCCGGGACTGCGATCGCTGGCCGGGAGACGGCTGGTCACCATCGAGGTGATCGGGCGGAAGACCGGGAGACGATTCTAGGTCCCGGTTGCCTACACCCGCGACGGCGACGACCTCCTCGTCGGAACTCCGTTTCCATGGGGCCGGAACCTTCGAACCGGCGAGCCGGTGACCGTCCTGCTTCAGGGAGTGCGACGCGCCGCCGACGTCGTGGTCTACTCCGAGCGCGAGGACGTCGTCGCCCTCTATCGGCAGATCTGCCGGGAGAATCGGCAGTTCGCCACGTTAAACGAAGTGCGACTCGACGATCGCGGCGAGCCCGACCCGTCCGACCTCGAGCAGGCCTGGCAGGACGGTGCCCGCGTGTTCCGGCTGACGCCGCGGCCGGCCTGATCGCCGAGGGCGAACACGGACGCGGAATGAATGAACAACACCCCGGGTTGAGTCCATCAGACTGAACTTTGGAGGTGTCATGTCTGACAACATTTCCGTCCCCGTCCTGTTCGTCCCGGACCTCGTGGTCCTGCCCGGCATGGTCGTACCCGTGCCGCTAGACGACGCCGGTCAAGCCGCGGTCGATGCCGCGCGCGCCGGTGAAGACGGCAAGATCCTGATCGCCCCGCGGCTCGACGACCGCTACCCGACGCACGGCGTCATCGCCTCGATCGTCCAGGTCGGACGCATGCAGGGGCGCGACGGCTATGTCGCGGTGGTCCGCGGCGAACAGCGTGCGCACATCGGCACCGGAACGTCCGGGCCGGGCGCCGCGCTGTGGGTGGAGGTCGACCTCGTCGATGAGAAGGAGCCCACCGACACCACGCGTGAGCTGGCCACCGAGTACCGCAAGGTGGTCCTCGCGATGCTGCAGCGCCGCGAGGCGTGGCAGGTCATCGACGCCGTCAACCGGCTCACCGACCCCGCAGCGCTCGCCGACACGTCCGGCTACTCGTCGTGGATCAGCGACGAGCAGAAGCGGCAGCTGCTCGAGACACCCGACGTCGACGAACGACTGCGGCTGCTGATCGAGTGGACCGGCGAGCATCTGGCCGAGACCGAGGTCAGCGACAAGATCGCATCCGACGTCCGCGACGGCATGGAGAAGACGCAGAAGGAGTTCCTCCTGCGCCAGCAGCTCAACGCCATCCGCAAGGAGCTCGGCGAGGACGAACCGGACGGTGCCGACGACTACCGCGGCCGCGTGGAGTCCGCCGACCTGCCCGACAACGTGCGAGAGGCCGCGCTGCGCGAGGTCGGGAAGCTGGAGCGCGCCTCCGACCAGAGCCCGGAGACCGGGTGGATCCGCACCTGGCTCGACACCGTCCTGGACCTGCCGTGGTCGGTGACCACCGACGACTCCACCGACCTGGCGGGCGCCCGCGAGATCCTCGACGCCGACCACCACGGTCTGGACGACGTCAAGGACCGGATCGTCGAATACCTGGCGGTCCGCGCGCGGCGCGCCGAACGCGGCCTGTCCGTGGTCGGCGGTCGCGGATCGGGTGCCGTCATGGTCCTCGCCGGTCCTCCCGGAGTCGGCAAGACGTCGCTCGGCGAGTCGGTCGCGCGGGCGCTCGGTCGCAAGTTCGTGCGCGTCGCCCTCGGCGGCGTCCGCGACGAGGCCGAGATCCGCGGTCACCGTCGCACCTACGTCGGCGCACTGCCCGGCCGGATCGTCCGCGCCATCGGCGAGGCAGGATCGATGAACCCCGTCGTCCTGCTCGACGAGATCGACAAGGTGGGCTCCGACTACCGCGGCGACCCGTCGGCCGCCCTCCTCGAGGTCCTGGACCCGGCGCAGAACCACACCTTCCGCGACCACTACCTGGACCTGGACCTGGACCTGTCGGACGTCGTGTTCCTCGCCACCGCGAACGTGGTCGAGAACATCCCGTCCGCACTGCTGGACCGGATGGAGCTCGTCACCATCGACGGCTACACCGAGGACGACAAGGTGGCGATCGCCCGCGACTACCTGGTCCCGCGCCAGTTGGAGCGTGCCGCGCTGACCTCGGAGGAGGTGGCGATCACCGAGGACGCACTCCGCGAGATCGCCGCGAACTACACCCGTGAACCGGGTGTCCGGCAGTTCGAGCGGATGCTCGCGAAGGTTGCGCGCAAGGTGGCGGTGAAGGTGTCCGACTCGAACGAGCCCGTCAGCGTCGGTGCAGCGTCGCTCGTCGACTACATCGGCCGGCCGCGCTTCACCCCGGAGACCGCAGAACGCACCGAGGTGCCCGGAGTCGCGACCGGACTCGCGGTGACCGGCATGGGCGGCGACGTGCTCTTCATCGAAGCGCTCGGAGTATCGGGGTCGGGTGGCGCGAGTGACGGTCCGTCGGGGCCGCAGCTCAAGCTCACCGGCCAGTTGGGTGACGTGATGAAGGAGTCGGCGCAGATCGCTCTCAGCTACGTGCAGGCGCACGTCGCGGAGTTCGGGATCGATCCGGCGGCGCTGAACGGCACGGTGCACATCCACTTCCCGGCGGGCGCGGTGCCGAAGGACGGTCCGTCCGCGGGCGTCACGATGGTCACCGCCCTCGTGTCGATGCTGACCGGACGACGCGTCCGCAGCGAGGTCGGCATGACCGGCGAGGTGACGTTGAACGGTCGGGTCCTGCCGATCGGCGGCGTCAAGCAGAAACTGCTCGCTGCACAGCGGAACGGTCTGACGACGGTCTTCATCCCGCAGCGCAACGAGCCCGACCTGGACGACGTCCCGGCGGAGGTTCTGGAGGCGCTCGAAGTGAAGCCGATGACCGATGTCGCCGACATCGTCGCGCAGGCACTCGAGCCCGCGCAGGCGACCACCGCCGTGGCCTGATGCAGTGAATTCGTCTCCCGGGCCGGCCTTCTCGGCCGGTCCGGGAGTCGTCATCTCTCTGACCGACAGCGGTGCTGAGGGCCGGTAGCGTCCGAGGCGAGCGATCCCGGAGAGCCCGGATCCGCAGCCCGAGAGGAACAGATGAACCAGCCGTACGCCCCGAACGGATTCCCGAACGCGACCGTCGCACCCGCTGCCGAATCAGAGCGAAGCGGCTTCGAAGGATTCTCGATCGCCGCGATCGGCGTCCTCCTCGGCGCCGCGGTGTCGATCGCCTCCTACTTCCTCACCTGGTACTACGTGACCGAGGATCCGGACGCCAAGGTCGACGGCCTCACGCGCGTCACGAACTCTGCCGATTACGAGGTGGAGTTCTCGGGGTCGCGGATCCACTGGTTGGTCCTCTGTGCGGCGGTGGTCCTCGGTGGTGTCGCCATCTGGCGTCTGATCGGCAAGTACCAGGCCAACCTGGTGCGCCCGACGCTGATCATCTCCGCACTCTCCGTTGCCGCGGGTGCCGCCGGTGTCTTCCTCGTCAACGACGGCTTCAGCGCAGGCACCGGCGCGTACCTCGCACTCGTCGGGGCCGTCATCATGGCGGCCTCCGGAGCAGTGATGGCACTCGCGAAGAAGTAGACGCCCGTCTCGAAATCCTCGGCCCCCGAATCCATCTCACAGATGGATTCGGGGGCCGAGATCTTTCGTTCAGGACAGTTCGCCCCGGCGAGCGGCGACGGCGCGCACCACCTGCGTCATCGACTCCTCGCGGTGGTGGTTGAGCAGCTTCCACGAGTAGGCCAGCGGCAGCCAGCCCGCCGTGGCGATCGCGTTGGCCTTCGTCAGATCGCGGTTCTGGCGGTCCTCCCATCGGTGAAACGAATAGCCGTGGATCTCGATCGCGATCCGCTCCTCGGGGAAGACGAAGTCGTACCGGTAACCGCACAACCAGACCTGTTGCTTCCATCCGGTGAGCCGTTCCTGACGCAGCAGCTTCACGAAGAGTCGCTCCGCCTCGAACTCCGACTCGCCCGCCGCGATCGCCATCAGCTTCCGCGCGCGACCGAGACCGTGGATCCCCCTGTTCCGATCCAGGGCCGCGGTCAGTTCGGGGACCGTGACGACCTCCTTCTGAATCATCCGGTCCAGGAAGTTCAGCGCTTCGTCGTCGTCGAGCATGGCCGTGGCACCGAGAATCGACAACGCCGGTGCGGTGACCGTCACGCCGTTCACCTCGACGACGTCCTCGCTGGGGTAGGTGCGACGACGAAGGTCGGCGGGGATGTCGCAGCGCGCCCTCGTCTTGCATCCGCGGGGAATCGAGGCCGTGACCTCGGGTGGATGGTCGTGGCGGAAGCCGTGCCACCAGGCGGCCGACAGCCGATCGATGACGGCAGGTCTCGCCGCGGCGATCGCGCGGATCCGTGCGGCTTCGGTGAGTCGATGCTCCACGGAGAGGAAGACTCCGCGCGCAGGACTCACCCAGAGTCCGCGTTTCACCCGGGACTCGACCTGAGCCTCCGTGAATCCGCAGTTCAGTGCGTCGGCGATGGTGATGATTCCGTCGTTCGCCGCGAGGTGGTGCGCTACCGCGACTTCCGGACTTTCTGTCCAATGCGCTGTTATCGGTGAAATCTCCCCCATGATGATTAGACGCAGCGGCGGCCGGATCGGTTCCATTCAAAAATCTCGGCCCCCGAATCCATCTCACAGATGGATTCGGGGGCCGAGATTTTCTGCCAGTGCTTAGGCCGTGTTGGATGAGTCCCTTTGCCTGTCTCGGCGGCCCGATGAACGCCTGGCTGCGTTGTCGTCGGTCGACATAGCTACCGCTATGCCTCCCTCCTCCGCCTTGCCAGCCGTCCATCGGATCCACCGACCCAAGGCAGTGGACTCATCCAACACGGCCTAGGCGGCCGGGCGACCGACCGGCTGGGCCTGCTTCTCGCCCGAGGTGAGGCTCTGCGCGTATGCCACGCCGAGGGACAGGAGGACCAGTCCGGCGACGATGAAGGCGATGACGCGGAAGACACCGGCGAGAGCGGTGAGGTCGAACAGGAAGAGCTTCGCGATCGCGGCCGTCAGGACAGCGAGCCCGGTGGCGAGGGCCAGCGACCGGGCCGATCCGGTCAGTGTGCGCGCCCACATCAGGACCGCGGCCGCGGCACCGAACCAGATCAGGGTGGCCGCCATGTGGCCGCCGCGGAAGCCGCCGACCGAACCGCCGGTCGCCAGGTTGCCGATGCTGATGCAGGCCTCGGTGATCAGCCAGAGGTCGATGAGGCCGCCGACCAGCCAGATCTGCTGGGCGTGGACGGGGAAGTGCTCACCGAACTCGTGGGCCAGCAGCGTCACGGCCGAGAGGCCGAGGAGGGCGCCGACCAGTAGGGTCGCCTGGCCGGTGGAGTCCAGCGAGCCCGGGACCAGCACCTGCTCGGCACCGCCGATGGCGAGGAGCGTCGCGAGTCCGAGAGACCCGAAGACTCCGGCGATGATGCGGGTGGCGTCGGCGAGGTCGCCCGCCCACCGGCTCGCGACGATCACCACGATCGCAGCACCCAGGAAGCCGAGCGAGAGCGTGTCGCCGCGGAGGGCGATGCCGAGTGCCAGGGCGGCGAAGACGGCGCCGCCGCTCAGCCACACTGCTCGGCACACGAACGGGACGGATGTACGACCGCGCGTCGCGACCGCGGCGAGGGCCATCAGCAGACCGCCGAGGGCGACGGTGGCGCTCGCGGTGGGACGGTTCAGGATCTCGCTGCCACCCATGATCGGCAGGGGGATGCTCGCCACGACAGCGGTCAATCCGAGGATCACGGCGCGACTGCTCGACGGCGCCAGCACGACCACGGATCCCACCGCCAGGGCCAGGTTGACCAGTCCGGTCAGAACCAGCAGCCAGGCGTCAACGTCGGCGATGCCGTTCGCCACCGCCATCAGCGGCAGGGTGGTCGCGACGGTGTTGACGACGAACAGGGCGGTCCAGTCGCGGCCGACCTGAATCCACAGGGTCGACGCGGCGTACACCAGCATGAAGCAGACCAGCGTCGCGTCGACGCCTGCGGAGACGACGGGTGCGAACACCAGCAGCGGGATCGACACCATCAGCCCGAGCGTCTGGCTGTCCCACCGGTGCGCCAGCCACAGGCCTCCTGCTCCGATCGCGCCGCCGAGGATCAACGCGGCCACCTCGGGCAGCCAGTGGTAGATGGACGTCGCGGCGAGGACGTCGAACAGTGCGGCCGCGACACCGGTGGCGACCAGCGCGAGTGCGCCGGAGCGCTTCTCCTCGCGACGACCGATCCGAGCGCCGACCGTGACCAGTGCGGCGGCGAACACGGCACCGCCGAGGACCCGGATCTCGGGCCGCAGAAGACCCGCCTGCGCGGCGAGGACCAGCAGCAGCACGATGCCGATCAACGTGATGCCGACACCGACCGCGGCCAGGATGCGGCCGATCAGACCGCGCTCGGCGGCGTCGGCCAGACGTTCGCCGAAGCTGCGGGTGTCGGCCGGCGGCTGCGGGGCGGGGAACTGCGTCCACCGTGACTGAGCGGTCGCGCCCGACGGCGGGGGACCGAAGGGCGTCGGCGTCGTCGCGGTCATGTACTGCAGCATCGGGCTGCTGGGCACGGGGTTGTGGGGCGCGGCGTTGTTCGGCGCAGGGTTCGCGGGTCGGGGTGCGGCCGCGGGCTGCGGCTGGGGGACCGGGGGCATCTGATGAACCGGAGTCGGCTGCCGCGGTTCCTGAGCGGTCGTCGGCCGGGGCGCCTGCTGCGGCGGAGCCTGGACCGCGGCCGCAGCAGGTGCCGGCGCGGGGGCGGGAGCCTTCGTCTCCGACCGTTCGGCGAACGCGGCGACCGCCGTGTCCGCAAGTCGTTCGGCGAGGGCGGCGAAGTCGTCGGACACCGCCGACATCTGGCCCGCGATGCTCGACAGCTCGTCGCCGAGGCGGGCCGCCGTGACTGCTGGATCCATGTTGTTCTGCATGCATTCAAGCCTCGTCGGCGAGGGCCGTTCGGACATGCGCAGAACTACTCAGACGGCGTGGTCACTTACGCGTGCGGGTCACTGCTCCTCGTCGAGGCCGTGCTCGATCGCGTAGCGGGCCAGCTCGACGCGGTTGCCCAGCTGCAGCTTCCGCAACGCGGCGCCCACGTGGTTCTCGACGGTGCGCGGACTGATCTCCAACCGCGTCGCGATCTGCCGCGACGACAGCCCCTTCGCGACGTGCCGCAGCACCTCGATCTCGCGCTGCGTCAGCGTCGGGGTGTCGGGTGCGGGCGACCGTGCGATCCGCCGGTACTCGCCGAGCACCAGCCCGGCCAGGCCGGGGGTGAACACGGCCTGCCCGTCTCCGGTGGCGCGGACCGCGGCCACCAGCTCCGACCGCTGCGCGCTCTTCACCAGGTAGCCCAGCGCACCGGCTTTGATGGCCTCGAGGACGTCGTCGCGCTCGTCGGACGCCGACAGCACCAGCACCCGTGCCGTCGGGTGGGCTTCGAGGACCTTCGCGGTCGCGACGGCACCCGATCCGTCGGGCATCTGCATGTCCATCAGAACGACGTCGGGCCGGACCGCCGCGGCGCGGGCGGCCGCACTGGCGCAACCGTCGGCCGTCGCGACCACGTCGAATCCCTCCTCGGTCAGGTCGCGGGCGACGCCCTCGCGCCACATCGGGTGGTCGTCCACGACCATCACGCGGAGCGGTGTCTCGGTCATGGCTGATCCTCTGTGCGGTCGACGGGGACGGTCAGCTCCCATTCTGTCCCGGCCCCGGGGGCGGACTCCAGGCGTGCGGTGCCGCCCAACTCCTCGATCCGCCCTATGATCGACCGCGAGATGCCCATCCGGCCCTCGCTGACCGCGGACTCCAGCCGGCCGGGCTCGATCCCGACGCCGTCGTCGCGGATGCTGACGACCACTTCGTCGTCGAGGTCTTCCAACAGCACGAACGTCCGGGCGGCGGGACCCGCGTGCCGGGCGACGTTGTCGAGGATGTTCCCGACCGCGGCGAGGATCTCGCGGACCACCGCGGCGTCGAGCAGCACCGCTTCGCCGGGCGTGCTGACCTGGATCCGCTCGTCCGAGAGCGCTCGGAGAGCGGGCCCCAGATCGCGGGCGGCGGCGTCGGAGATCGTGGGCGGGGCGTCGGCGATCAGGTGGCGCAGCACCCGTTCCTGTTCGGCGGCGAGATCTGCGAGTTCCGTGGTGGGACCGCCGATCTCGCGTCCTCGGCGAGAGATCAGCGCCAGTACCTGGAGCACGCCGTCGTGCACCTCGCGCGCGAGTCGCTCCCGTTCGGCGGCACGTGCAGCCAGCTGGATGGCGGAGGTGAGTCGCGCGTGCATCAACCGTGCGCGGGAGGCGCCCATGCCGACGGCCATCGATGCCGCGATCAGCAGGATCGCGGTGGCGTTGCGGCCGAAGTTCATCATGATCTCGCCCTTGACGTAATAGTTCGCGACGCTGATCGCGACGGCGCCGACCAGACCCCAGCGCGCCCCGCCGATCAACGCCGCGGACAGGGCGGCGTTGGTCATCCAGAGCGTGGTGGGCCAGGTCTGGTTGTCGGCGATCCAGTCGCGGGAGGCGACGAACTCGGTCGACAGCATCATCGCCATCGACACGATCACTTCCGTCGCGACGAACCACCAGCGTCGGCCGAACCCTGCGAGATAGCCCGTCGCCCACCAGATGTTGGCGAGTACCAGGACCGCGAACAGGATCCACGCGACCGCAGGATGCTCCAGATCGCCGTTGACGGCCACTACGAAACCCAGGGCGTAGACGAAGCTGACCAGGCGGAAGATCTGGGTCGCCCGCCACAGCGGACCGACGGGATCGTCGTCGTCCAGCCCGCGCCACAGGGCGGCGGGATCGGCGGGGAGCGCGGCGGTGCGCGGAGGGCGACTCACGATTCAGACCTGGCGGTCGAGGAACTGCGGCTTCTCCTTCGCGAGGCCGGCCTTGCGTGCGATCGCCGCGTTCCTACCGCGCAGCAGTCGCAGTTGCAGGGCCTGTTCTACCGGGAAGCCGAGTCGCGAACCGCTGTACCAGGTGTTCTCGAACAGGATCTTCGACGACGCCACAGCGTCCGGCGACCGCTGCTTGACCAGTTCCACGAAGGCCTCCGCCGCCGCGTACGGGTCGTCGTGCACCTCGCTGATCAGCCCCCAGCCCAGGGCCTGCTCGGCGGAGAAGACCTCGCCGGTCATCGTGAGCCGCTTGGCGACGTCGATCGAGGTCAGCTGCGCGATGCTCGCCGACAGCGACATGTCGGGGATGAGGCCCCACTTGGCTTCGAGGATCGAGTAGTCGGCGGAGGGGGTGCTGTATCGGAAGTCGGCGCCGAGGGCGATCTGCAGGCCGCCTCCGAAGCAGTGCCCGTCGATCACCGCGATCACCGGCACCGGGACGCCGCGCCACGCCCAGCCCGCGGCCTGGAAGTTGTTGGCCGCCGACGACCGTTTCGGCACCATGTTCCGCAGGATCCGCGCGCGTTCCCTACCGGCCGACGCGAAGTCCAGTCCCGAGCAGAACGACGGCCCCTCGCCGGACAGGATCACCGCGCGGATGCTTCGGTCCCGGCCGACGCGGTCGGCGGTCTTCGCGAGGTCGTCGATCATGTCGAGGGTGAGGCCGTTGTGCTTCTCGGGGCGGTTGAGTCGCACATGCGCCACCTGGTCGCGGACCTCGTAGTCGATGTTCGTCATAGGGACATCATGGCGGGTGTCACACCTGTTCGTACTTCGAGAGGCGTTCGCGCAGTTCGATGACCGTCATCTCCACCAGATCCAGGAAGGCATCCACCTCGTCCTCGTTGTAGCCGCGCTTGCCGAACGGCGGCTTGCTGAAAGCGACGTAGTGGATGTCCTCGGGAGTCAACATGCGGTCACGATAGCGGAGGGTGCCGACGTCGGCGCGGCGCGCGATCACGCGTCGACGTACACCGTCACGTCGGTCAGCGTTCGGTGGGTGAATCGGCACATCGCGACGGCGTGCTCGGTCTCCCCGGACGGACGGCCGCGAGTCAGGCTCAGCGTCACGTAGTCGCCGGCGGCGATGGCCTTGCCGACGTGCCAGCCGATGAGTTCGTCGCGGAGGGTCGACGACGGCACGGCCGGGGCGGCGTCGTAGGTGACGGGGGCGTCGGAGGCGACCGGGTCGTCGAAGAAGGCGGCGGCGATCCGTTTGTGCGCGGCACCGGTCCGGACGAAGCCGCGAGCGAAGCCGAGGGAGCCGGCGAGGCCCTGGTTCTTGAGGAGCCGCAGCGACAGCCGTCCCGACACCGGCAGCGCGCCGGCGCCCTTGCCGAGCATCTGGCCGACCATCGACGGGAGTTCCCAGTGCGCGTACAGCCCGGCGATCCGGCTCGGCGAGGCGAGCACGTACCGCAGGTGAGCGGGCACCAGGAGGGTGACGCCGTCGGCCATCTGGATCTCGAGGGTCAGATCGCGGACCACGGTGTCGCCGCAGACGATGTCGTGCTCCGGGTGGAAGACGACGGTGTTGGGGGCGATGAAAGTGTCGTAGAAGGCGCCGAGCTCCTCGCTTCCGCGGTGCGGTGCGGAGCCGACGGGGTCGTTGACGAGCCCGCCGTCGTCGAACAGCGCCAGCCATGCGGTCCTGTCGTGATCCGCGACCGCGGTCGGCGACTTCTCGGCGGTGGCCAGCATGGCTTCTCTGATCTCCATTGGGTGCTTCCGTTCTCGATCTCGAAATCTGTAACACGTTCTAGTCGCACACCCTAGTGGACGTGTCGCAGTGACGAGCCTCACGCAAGATTGAGCGATATCCGCTCAACTTCGTGGAATGAAACGCCCCTGCGTGGAGTTGAACCGATCGAGAAACTTGAGTGTCAAGCGCTCAACAAGGTTGACGTCGATCAGAACCTCGACTAAACCTGAGTCGCAGGCGCTGAGGTTTCGCAAGACCACGCAGGCCTAAACGGCCCCAAGAACTACCCGGCCTATCAACGGACGAGCCGGAACTAGGAGGAACACACATGTCACGTGCTGTCGGAATCGACCTCGGCACCACCAACTCCGTGGTGTCGGTGCTCGAAGGTGGCGAACCCACCGTCATCGCCAATGCCGAAGGCTCCCGCACCACCCCGTCGGTCGTCGCGTTCGCGCGCAACGGCGAGGTCCTGGTCGGCCAGCCCGCCAAGAACCAGGCGGTCACCAACGTCGACCGCACCATCCGTTCGGTCAAGCGCCACATGGGCACCGACTGGACCGTCGCTATCGACGACAAGAAGTACACCCCGCAGGAGATCAGCGCCCGCACGCTGATGAAGCTGAAGCGCGACGCCGAGGCCTACCTGGGCGAGGACGTCACCGACGCGGTCATCACCGTCCCGGCGTACTTCAACGACTCGCAGCGTCAGGCCACCAAGGAAGCCGGCCAGATCGCCGGCCTCAACGTGCTGCGCATCGTCAACGAGCCCACCGCCGCCGCACTGGCGTACGGCCTCGACAAGGGCGAGAAGGAACAGACCATCCTGGTCTTCGACCTCGGCGGCGGCACCTTCGACGTCTCGCTGCTGGAGATCGGCGACGGTGTCGTCGAGGTTCGCGCCACCTCGGGTGACAACAACCTGGGCGGCGACGACTGGGACGAGCGCGTCGTGGAATGGCTGGTCGACAAGTTCAAGGCGTCGTCGGGCATCGACCTCACCAAGGACAAGATGGCCATGCAGCGTCTGCGCGAGGCCGCGGAGAAGGCGAAGATTGAGCTCTCCGCCTCGCAGAGCACCTCGATCAACCTGCCGTACATCACCGTCGACGCGGACAAGAACCCGCTCTTCCTCGACGAGCAGCTCTCGCGCAGCGAGTTCCAGAAGATCACCAGTGACCTGCTGGATCGCACCCGCAAGCCGTTCCAGGCCGTGATCAAGGATGCGGGCATCTCTGTCGGCGACATCGACCACGTCGTCCTGGTCGGCGGCTCCACCCGTATGCCGTCGGTCACCGACCTGGTCAAGGAGCTGACCGGCGGTCAGGAGCCGAACAAGGGCGTCAACCCCGACGAGGTCGTCGCGGTGGGTGCAGCGCTCCAGGCCGGCGTCCTGCGCGGCGAGGTCAAGGACGTGCTGCTGCTCGACGTGACCCCGCTGTCCCTCGGCATCGAGACCAAGGGCGGCGTCATGCACAAGCTGATCGAGCGCAACACCACCATCCCGACCAAGCGCTCGGAGACCTACACCACCGCTGAGGACAACCAGCCGTCGGTGCAGATCCAGGTGTACCAGGGTGAGCGCGAGATCGCGTCGCACAACAAGCTGCTCGGTTCGTTCGAGCTCGGCGGCATCGCACCGGCTCCGCAGGGTGTCCCGCAGATCGAGGTGACCTTCGACATCGACGCCAACGGCATCGTGCACGTCACCGCGAAGGACAAGGGCACCGGCAAGGAGAACAGCATCCGGATCCAGGACGGCTCGGGCCTCTCGAAGGACGAGATCGACCGCATGGTGAAGGACGCCGAGGCACACGCCGAAGAGGATCGCGCTCGCCGCGAGGAGGCCGAGACCCGCAACCAGGCGGAGTCGCTGGTCAACCAGACCGAGAAGTTCCTCAAGGAGAACGACGACAAGGTTCCGGCCGACGTCAAGGAGAAGGTCGAATCGGCCGTCGCCGACGCCAAGGAGGCGCTGAAGGGCACCGACACCGCTGCCGTCCGCAGCGCCGTCGAGAAGCTGTCGGAGGTCTCCCAGGAGATGGGCCAGGCGATCTACGCCAGCGCTCAGGCCGAGGGCGAGAGTGCCGCGGCCGCCGGTGACGCCGGCGCCGACGACGTCGTCGACGCCGAGGTCGTGGACGATCCTGCCGAGGGTGAGTCCAAGTGACCAATCCCGAGGAGAACGTCGACGAGCCGGTCACCGTGACCGACAACCGGCGGATCGACCCCGAGACGGGTGAGCCGCGCACCGCCGCGGACGCCGGACACACCGATGCCGGACAGGACGGGGGCGCCGCGGACGACGCGGCGGCCCAGCCCGCCGGTGACGAAGCCGTCGCCGACGAGACGAACGGTGATCAGGCGAGCAACGCTGACGCACAGGTCGCAGAGCTGACCGAGGCGCTTCAGCGGGAACGCGCTCAGTTCAACAACTTCCGTCGGCGCAGCGCCGAGGAACAGCTCCAAGCCGTCGACCGCGGCAAGGAGATCCTCGTCAAGAAGCTGCTGCCGATCCTCGACGACCTCGACCGTGCCCGCGCGCACGGCGATCTCGAGACGGGCCCGCTGCGGGCGTTCGCCGACAAGCTCGGCGACGTCCTGGCGGGGGAGAAGCTGGCGAAGTTCGCGGAGCCGGGAGAGGCGTTCGATCCCGAACTCCACGAAGCAGTGCAGAACGACGGGAGTGGCGACACTCCGGTCATCGGCAACGTCTACCAGGTGGGCTACCGCCTGGGCGACAAGGTGATCCGCCACGCCGTCGTGACGGTCACAGATCCGGCACCCGCACCGGAACAGTGATGTGCGCGCGGGGCCGCGGACGGGTTCGCGCCCGCCGCGGCCCCGTCGCCGCTGCACTCACACACCTGCGGACCCGTGCACCTCAAACCAGGAGCGGCACATCACAACCACAGACTTTTTCAGGAGGTGACGTCTGATGGCAGTACAGCGTGAATGGCTGGAACGCGATTTCTACGCGGACCTCGGCGTTTCTTCCGACGCCACCGCCGACCAGATCAAGAAGGCCTACCGGAAGCTCGCCCGCGAGCTGCACCCGGATGCCAACCCGGGCGACAAGGCGGCCGAGGAACGATTCAAGAAGGTGTCGGAAGCACACAGCGTGCTGGCCGACGAGAGCAAGCGCAAGGAGTACGACGAGGCCCGCAGCCTGATGGCCAGCGGTCGCTTCCGCGGCGGCAACGGCGGTTTCGGGGGCGGCGGCTTCGGCGGTTCCGGTGGCAGCACCGGCGGATTCGACATCGGCGACCTCTTCGGCGGCGGTGGTGCGGCCGGCGGGGGCGGCGGACTGGGCGACCTGTTCGGCGACCTCCTCGGTGGACGCGGCCGGTCCGCGGGCGGTGGCACCCGTCAGCGGCGCGGCAACGACCTCGAGACCGAGACCACGCTCGCCTTCCGCGATGCGGTCCAGGGATCCAAGGTGACACTGCGCGTCACGAGCCCCTCCCCGTGCACCAACTGCCACGGCAGCGGGGCGAAGCCGGGCACCAGCCCGCGCACCTGCCCCACCTGCAACGGCACCGCCTTCGTCAACCGCAGCCAGGGACACTTCGGCTTCTCCGAACCCTGCCCCGACTGCCAGGGCACCGGCACCAAGATCGACGACCAGTGCCCCGACTGCCAGGGCTCCGGCATCACCGTGCGTCCGCGGACCATCAACGTCCGCGTCCCGCAGGGCGTCGAAGACGGTCAACGGATCCGCCTCGCCGGACAGGGCGAGGCCGGCATGCGCGGTGCGCCGTCGGGCGATCTGTACGTGACGGTTCACGTGCTGGCCGACAAGGTCTTCACCCGCAGCGGCAACGACCTCCGCGTCGAACTGCCGGTGTCGATCTCCGAACTGGTCCTCGGAGCCACCGTCTCGGTCCCGACGCTCGACGGCTCCGTCGGCGTCAAGATCCCGGCGGGGACGTCCGACGGGCGTACGCTGCGCCTCAAGGGGCGTGGCGTTCCGAAGCGGTCGGGCGGCTCGGGCGACCTGCTCGTCACCGTGAAGGTGGCGGTCCCGACCTCGCTCGACGACGCTGCGACCGCAGCGATGAAGCAGTACGCGGAGGCCGAACGCGCAAGCGGCTTCGACCCCCGCGCCGGATGGGGGCGGTGAATGACCCATGGCAGGCAACGAACGACGCAGGAGTGACGAGGTCGCGGACGCGGCCACGTTCATGATCTCGGTGGCGGCGGAACTGGCGGGCATGCACGCCCAGACGCTCCGCACGTACGACCGGCTCGGGCTCGTGACCCCGCAGCGCACGCGCGGCGGCGGTCGCCGGTACTCGAACCGCGACGTCGAGATGCTCCGCGAGATCCAGCGTCTCTCGCAGGACGAGGGCGTCAACCTCGCGGGCATCAAGCGGATCATCGAATTGAGTGACGAGGTGGAGGCCCTGCACAAGCGGGTCGACGACCTCGTCCACCAACTGGAGCACGCCACGCGCGCCCGCCACGGCGAGCTGGTTCCGGTTCCCCGGACCAACGCGCTCGTCGTCTGGCAGCCGCGGAGCAAGCGCACCCGCTGACCCGGCCGGTCCGACCACCACAGCGCCGCCGACACTCGTGTCGGCGGCGCTGTGCTGCCGGTACCCTCGCTTCCAGCAGTTCCCACCTCGAAAGGACACCCGCATGCGCCTTCTTCACGCCGCAGGCCGAGCCCTCACCGGCATCCCGTACATGATGCTCGGGTACGACGCCGCCACCGAGCCGGGCGGTCGCGTCGACGCCGCCGCACCGCTGCTCGACCAGGTCCGCAGTGTGGTGCCGGTGCCGCTCGACAACGACACCATCGTCCGCGCCAACGGTGCCGCGATGGTCGTCGGCGGTGCGATGGTCGCGACCGGTCTCGGCGCCCGTACGGGTGCCGGCCTCATCGCCGCGTCGCTGGTCCCGACCACATTCGCCGGCCACGGCTTCTGGGAGATCGACGACCCGATGCAGCGCAAGATGCAGCAGGTGCAGTTCGTCAAGAACATGTCGCTGCTCGGCGGTGCGCTGGTGATCCTGGCGGGTGGCCGGAAGGACTAGCTTGCTCTGAAGAGCAGAAACAAGGGCCGTCGACGGAAGCTGTCGACGGCCCTTTTTGCATCGCTGCGGGCCGCGTCTGCGCAGGTCGACGCGCCTGAATGTGGTGTGGGTCGCACCGGGTGAACAAGAACGCTTGCATCACGAATCTCTGTCAGGCAGAATGCATATCTGTAAATCAGAGACTGATGGAGGAAGTATGACTGACCACTCCGCCACGTTCGAAGCTGTGCGTGCAGGGATGATCCCCGCGCACATCTACAACGACAAGGAGATCTTCGAGCTGGAGAAGGGACGATTGTTCAGTCGTTCCTGGCAGTTCGTTGCACACGAATCGGAGATCCCGGACGTCGGCGACTACGTGGTCCGTCGTGTCCTGGACGACTCGTTCATCGTCAGTAGGGACAGCAAGGGCGAAGTGCGCGCCATGTTCAACATGTGCCTGCATCGCGGCATGCAGGTCTGCCGTGCAGAGATGGGCAACGCCTCGCACTTCCGATGCCCGTACCACGGCTGGTCGTACCGCAACGACGGTCGCATCATCGGTCTTCCGTTTCACCAGGAGGCGTACGGCGGCGAGGAGGGCTTCGCAAAGAAGGGGCAGACGCTGCTGCCTGCACCGTCGATCGACAGCTACAACGGACTCATCTTCATCAGCCTCGATCCGAACGCGGAGTCGTTGAAGGACTACCTCGGCGATTTCGCCTTCTACTTGGACTACTACACCAAGCAGAGCAAGGGCGGCCTGGAGATGCGCGGTCCTCAGCGGTGGAGGATCAAGGCCAACTGGAAGATCGGCGCCGAGAACTTTGCGGGCGACATGTACCACACGCCTCAGACACACACGAGCGTCGTGGAGATCGGGCTCTTCCGTGAACCGAAGGCGGAGAAGCGTAAGGACGGCAACACGTACTGGGCCGGCAACGGTGGCGGCACCACGTACAAGCTGCCCCCCGGCAGCTTCGAGGACAGCATGCGTTACGTCGGTTACCCCGACGAGATGATCGAACGCATGAAGGAGACCTGGTCGCCGGAGCAGCTCAAGGTGATCGGCGAGAACGGATTCATGGTCTCGGCGGCGTCGATCTTCCCGAACATCAGCCTGGTCCACAACTGGCCGAAAGTGGAGGAGCACAGCGACGAGGTCCTGCCCTTCCTGACTCTTCGCCAGTGGCAGCCGATCAGCGAGAACGAGACCGAAGTCCTCTCCTGGTTCGTCGTCGACAAGGACGCTCCGGAGGAGTTCAAGGCGCTGTCGTACAAGGCCTACCTGATGTGCTTCGGCAGCACCGGAATGTTCGAGCAGGACGACGTCGAGAACTGGGTGTCGCTGACCAACACTGCGGCCGGATCGATGGCGCGGCGCCTCCACCTGAACAGTCGGATGGGCATGAAGATAGACGGCTCACCGGTGGTTCCCGCCCTCGGGCCGGACGAGTTCGCCGGTCCCGGTGAAGCACATGTGGGCTACGGCGAATACAACCAGCGGCATCTGCTGGAACGGTGGGTCGACTACCTCGAACGCGAGCCGAACGAGGTCGACGCCGTGTCGATAGGCGGCCTAGTCCGCGGCAACGTCGGGGGGACCACCTGCGATTCGCCCTGCGGGGACGCGACCACCGAACCGACATCGAATCAGGAGGCTGTGAGCCGATGACCACCTACTACCCGATCGACGGCGGTCGTTCACAACTCGGCGGCTACGCATCCACGACGGTGCGCGCCGGTGCGACGTTGCCGTTCGACGATGCCCGTCACCTGCAAGCCCATCGCTGGCTGGTCGACGAGACCTACATGCTCGACGAGCAGCGTTACACGGATTGGCTCGGTGTCCTGACCGACGACATCCACTACTACATGCCGGTGAAGGTCACCACGGCGCTCGGATCCGGCTACGACACGGCGCCCGGCATGGCTCACTTCGACGAGAACAAGTACTCGCTGAGCCGCCGCATCGCGCGGTTTGCGACCGAGCACGCCTGGACCGAAGATCCGCCGTCCCGACTCAGGCACCACCTCGGAAACGTGCGGACCTTCGCCACCGAGAACGAGGACGAGTTGGTCGTCGACTCCGCGATGCTGCTGTTCCGCAGCCGCGGCGACGTCCGTGAGGCCGCATTCGTCTCCGCGGGCCGCGAGGACCTGCTTCGCCGTGTCGATGGGCGTTGGCTTCTGGCTCGTAGGCACATCGCCGTCGATGAGTCGGTTCTGCGCATGCAGAACCTGGCGATCTTCCTGTGAGGCACTGATGGCGAATCTCGAATGGGAAGGCAGTGCAGAAGATCGGCAGGCGGCGGCGGACGCGTTGCGCGAACGAGAGAGCCTGCTCGCGCAAGCGACGGGCGAGCCCATCGTCATCGCCAA
The DNA here is from genome assembly GCF_001305675.1 of Gordonia phthalatica. Lineage (NCBI taxonomy): Bacteria > Bacillati > Actinomycetota > Actinomycetes > Mycobacteriales > Gordoniaceae > Gordonia > Gordonia phthalatica. Next base: position 3,953,053 of record NZ_CP011853.1, on the reverse strand, counting down.
TGAGTTCGCTGAGACCCGCGTCATCCGGGTGGAGACGCGCAATGGGGCCAGATTGCTGATCGATTCGCCGAAGTCTGGACAGTGGATCACGTTGGACCCGCTCGAACTGGAGTCGCTGACCTGGCAGAATGCGGCAACTCTTTCGGCCCTCGTCGGCCATCCGTTCGGTCCGTTGATTTCGGATGAGGACGAGCAGTGACCGGCTGGCTGCAAGGGCGACGCGCACTGGTGGTCGGAGCCGGATCGGGAATCGGGCGGGCAGTCGTCGATGCCTTCCTCTCGGAGGGGGCTTCCGTGGCCATCCTGGAGAAGGACGAAGCGAAGTGCCAGGCCGTGCGCGATGCGCTGCCGAACGTCCCGGTCACCTGTGGAGACGCCACGACGCGCGAGGCCAACGAAGCAGCGGTCGCGGCCACTGTGGACGCATTCGGCGGCCTTGATCTGCTGGTGAACTGTGTCGGGATCTTCGACTACTACCGAGGGCTCAGTGAGCTGGACTCGGAGGTCCTCGACGAAGCCTTCGACGAGATCTTCGCGGTCAACGTGAAGTCGCAACTGCACTCGGTGAAGGCCGCTCTGCCGGCGCTGCGCGAGGCTGACAACGCGTCGATTCTGTTGACTGAGTCGACGTCGGCCTACTACCCCGGGCGCGGGGGTGTCCTCTATGTCGGTTCGAAGTTCGCAGTCCGCGGGATCGTGACCTCGCTCGCCTACGAACTCGCGCCCGACATCCGAGTGAACGGCGTGGCGCCAGGAGGGACCCTGAACACCGACCTGCGCGGACTGAGCAGTCTGGGACTGCACGACCGCAGCCTCGGATCCACACCCGGGCGAGAGAAGGAACTGCAGGCGAGGGTGCCGCTCGCGGTGGCACTCGACGGTTCCGACCACGCGTGGAGCTACGTGTTCCTCGCTTCTGACCGATCCCGAGGGATCACCGGAGACGTCGTTCACCCCGACGGCGGTATCGCAGTCAAGCGCTGACCGAATCTCCGCAATTTCAATTCAGTACTAGAAGGAACGTGCCATGGCCAAGATCATCGCCGACCTCAATGCCTGCCAAGGCTATGCAAACTGCGTCGTCGCAGCCGACGACGTCTTCGACATCGACGACGACGGCAAAGTCGTGCTGCTGAAGATCGAAGTGCCGGAGAACGATCGAGCGCGCGTCGAGGAAGCCGCACGCAGTTGCCCCGTCTCCGCGCTGAAGGTCGTGGACGGGTGACCGTCGTCATCGTCGGCGCCTCCGTCGCCGGCGTCCGCACAGCACAGGCTCTCCGATCGGAGGGATACACGGACCGGATCGTGATCGTCGATCGCGAAGACGAACTCCCGTACGACAAACCTCCCCTGTCGAAGGCTCTGCTGTCCGGAGCATCCGATGCGGACTCGATCAGGCTGATCACCGACGACGAGATAGCTGAGACGAACCTGGAATTGCTGCTCGGCGTCGAGGTCACCGGAGTCGACCTGCAGAATCGCTCGGTAGACATGGCCGATGGGACGCCGCTCGCCTACGACGATCTGGTCATCGCGACCGGCGCTGACGCACGTCGAGGGCCGTGGGCGCCGTCGGCGCGCATCCATGTGGTTCGCACGCTCTCGGACGCGCGCGGACTGCGGGCAGACCTCGACAGGGGTGGACCCGTCGTCGTCATCGGCAGCGGTTTCGTCGGCGCCGAAGTGGCGGCGACCGCGCGGGGCCTCGGGCTCGAGGTGCATCTCGTCGACATGGCGATGGCCCCGATGGGCCGCGCGTTCACCGAATCTGTGGCTCACGCGTTCTCGACCTTGCATGCGGACCGCGGGGTTCAGTTGCACTTCGGCTCCGGAGTGGACGAGATCGTGGAGACAGACCGTGGCCTGGTGGTGCGATTGACCGACGGAACACAGCTCTCGGCCGCGACCGTGGTCGTGGGCATCGGTGCCTCGCCGAACACGGGATGGCTGGGGTCGTCCGGTCTGACTCTCGACGACGGAGTCGTCTGTGATGAGTTCCTCCGCGCCCACGGACACGAACACGTGTACGCCGCGGGTGATGTGGCGCGCTGGCGCTCGTGCTCGTCGGGCGAACTGGTGCGCGCCGAGCACTGGACCAACGCGGTCGACCAGGCTCGATGCGTGGCGCGGAACATCGTTCAACCGGACAGCACCCAGGCCTATTCGGCAGTCGAGTACGTGTGGACCGACCAATACGACTGGAAGATCCAAGTGGTCGGACACCATGAGGGCGCCGCCGAGGTTCGAACGCTCGGGGATCCCGACGACGGGCGATTCGCGGTGCTCTACGGCGACGACAGCGGGGAGTTGATCGGCGCGGCGATAGCGAACTGGCCGAAGGCATTGATCACGGCCCGCAGGGGCGTAGCCGGGGGTCTCGACGTGGCAGCGGCGGTCCGTCGCCTTCAGCCCGCCGTCGCAGCCGATGCGGGGGAGAACTGATGTCGGCCATGGATGCAGAACGCGACCTGATCGCCACCGCCTGCCGGGTGCTCGCCGGGCGCGGCCTCGCTGACGGGATCCTGGGACACATCAGTCTTCGGATGAGTGAGGACACCCTGTTGGTTCGGTGTCGTGGTCCGCGCGAGCGGGGCCTGGCCTGGACGGAGCCCGACGACATCCGGCTCGTGCATTTCGACGGGAGCGAGGCGGCCGACGGGGCATTGAACGGCTACCAGGTCCCCAACGAACTGCCGTTGCATGTCGCTGTACTTCGGAGTCGCCCCGATGTCGCGGCCGTTGTTCACGCCCATCCGGCTCAGGTCGTCGCAGCCGATCTCGCGGGTATCCCGATTCGCCCGATCGTCGGGGCGTTCGACATCCCGGGAGCGAAACTCGCGGCCGGCGGAGTGCCCGTCTACCCGCGTGGCGTGCTGATTCGGAACCGTTCGCTCGCCGATGAGATGGTCGACGCGATGCAATCACGCCCCGTGGTCCTGCTGCGCGGCCACGGGCTGACCAGCGCCGCGACCACGGTGCAACAGGCGGTCCTGCAGGCGGTCAGCGTTGACGGCATCGCACGTCTCTCGCTGCAGATCCGTGCGGCAGGCGGCGTCCTCGCGGACTTGTCGGCCGCAGACATGGCTGAGCTTCCGGACCTCGGGTCCGGGTTCAACACCGGAGTGGCTTGGCAACACGAGGTCGCTCGCCTCGGCAGCTGACTCCGCGACGAAGACGAGGCCCCGTCTCGGGGCGGAGTCCTCGTTGGTCACACGACATTTCGGTGGACCGTGACGGCGTCGGTCAGTCGCATGATCATGCCCAGTTCGCGTGTTTCGAAAGTGGAATGCCGCTTAGGAATAATCGACACACGACACTAGGGTGGGAATGTGACTGCCGACGCCGCAAAGTTCGCTCCTGCGCCAGAGCACACCGACCCGCCGCAGTATCCGATCGAGTCGGTCGACAATGCTCTGCGTCTACTGTGGCTGCTCAGTTCACGAAAATCTCTTCGTCTGACGGATGCTAGCCAGTATCTGGGCGTGGCGTCGTCGACTGCTCATCGGGCGTTGGCGATGTTGCAGTATCGGGGTTTCGTCAAACAGAATCCGACGACGCGCGCCTATGAGGCGGGACCTTCGCTCGACACGATCGCGCTGGCATTGCTTCGGCGGTTGGACATTCGAGATCAGGCGCGTCCTGCACTCGAACGCTTGAATCAGCGATCTGACGAAACGGTGCATCTCGGCACTCTCGACCGCGCGACGGTGCACTTCCTCGTATCGATCGAGAGCAGTAAAGCGGTCAGAGTTGCGTCCCGTTCCGGCCGTTCCATGCCTGCCCATTGCACGTCGACGGGCAAGGCGATGCTCTCGTTGCTGACTGATGACCAGGTGATTGCGCTCTACCCGACCGAGGAACTGGAACAGCTGACGCCGGCGTCGGTGGCGACTCGTTCCGAGCTGCTGAACGAACTCGCGGCCGTTCGTCGACGCGGTTATGCGTACAGCGACGAGGAGAGCGAGGACGGTGTCTGCTCGGTCGCCGCGCCAGTGGCGGGTGCATCGACGCCGGCCGCGATCAACATCTCCGTCCCGGTGAACCGTATGAATGCGAAGCGGCGGAAGGAACTCGCGGCGTTGCTGCGCGAGTCCGTGGAAGAGGTCGAAGCCGCACTCGGCTGAGTACGGCTTCGATGACGGCGGGTCCTTCGGGCGGTCAGCCCACGGCGTCGATCTCCTCGAAGATCCGTCGGGGAAGCTGCGCGTGCACAACGTCGTCGACGAGTTCCGATGTCGATGAACCCAGGTAGTGATTGCTGACATCGGGGTCATTGACGAGGGTTTCCGCGGTGTCCTGCCGGACGACGGATCCGTTCTCCAGGATGACGCCGTAATGCGCGACGCCGAGTGCTGCGGTGGCGTTCTGCTCGGCGAGCAGGACGCCCATGCCCCGCGCGGTCAATGTGCTCAGGACCGACAGGATCTGCGCGACGATCTGGGGCGCCAGTCCGAGTGACGGCTCATCGAGGAGCAGATAGGCGGGGCGGCGGACGAGCGCGCGTGCGACAGCGAGCATTTGCTGCTGGCCTCCGGACAGGAGACCGGCCTCGCGCTGTGCGAATTCCTCCAGGATCGGGAACAGGGCGAAGGCGTCGTCGATGCGTTCCGTGCGGTCGGCTCCGCGAATCCCGGTGCCGTGCATCCCCAGAATGAGGTTCTGCATCACGGTCAGCTCCGCGAAGACCTGCCTGCCCGCGGGAACCAGACTGATTCCGCGACGGGTTCGGTCGGCAGCGTCGAGCTTGCCGAGGTCCTGGTCGTCACACGTGATGGTGCCGCTGACTGCACGATGAACGCCCGAGATGGCGTGAAGAAGCGTCGATTTGCCTGCACCGTTGGCGCCGAGTAGCGCGACCGCCTTGCCGGGCTCGACGGTCAGGTCGATGTCGCGGAGGACGCCGACACGTCCGTATCGTGCACAGAGATTCTTGCATTCGATCATTGATCCACTCCCAGGTAGGCCTTGCGGACGGCGGGGTCTCCGCGCACGTCCTTCGGTACGCCCTCGGCGATGACTCGCCCCGCATCCATGACGGTGATCCGATCGCTGACCGCGAGAACCAGTGCCATGTTGTGCTCGATCAGAACCATGGAGATCCCACCGGTGCGCACTGCCCGCAGCACATCGGCGAGCTCACGCGTCTCACTGTCGTCCAGCCCGGCTGCGGGCTCGTCGAGAAGCAGCAGATCCGGTGCGCCGGCGAGGCCGCGGGCGACCTCGACCAGTCGCTGAGCGCCCGCTGGGAGGGCCGGTGCGAGAGTGTCGGCGAAGTGTCGCATGTCGAGGAAATCGATCAGTTCGTCTGCGCGAACAGTCAACTCCTTCTCCTCGCGTCGTGACCGGGCGAGCCGGAACGCATCCGAGCCGAAGCGGGCCCGCGTGAAGCGGTACGCCCCGAGCATCACGTTCTCCCGAACAGTCAGGCTCGGAACCAGTCGAGCGGATTGAAAGGTCCGCATCAGGCCGCGGGAAGGCAGTTCGCGCGGCGACAGGCCGACGAGTTGATCACCCTTGAACTCCACGGAGCCCGAGTCCGGCTTGGTGAATCCGGTCACGAGGTCGAGGAGGGTGGTCTTGCCTGCGCCGTTGGGGCCGATGACTGCGCGGATCGTGCCGGCGTCGACGTCTAGATCGACGGATTGAACGGCAGCCACGCCGCCGAAACTTCGGGACATGTCGCGAACTGAGAGGAGGGCGGTCATCGGTGGGTCTCCGATCCGTTCGGTGAGACGTCGGGGGCGGTTGTTCGAGGCGTCAGGCGATGCTTCACCGACGCGATGCCCGAGAGGATGGCACCCCAGAGGCCGCTCGGAAAGTACGTCATGACGATGATCAGGACCACGCCGGCGACGAGCGGCATCCAGTTGCTGAAGGTCTGTCCGACCTGAGGGAGTCCTTGGATCAGCAGGGCGCCGATGAGCGGTCCCACGGCGCTCCGCGATCCACCGATCGCCACCATGATCACGATGCTGAAAGCGATCGTCACATTGACCATTTCGGGCGAGAAGTACCGTAGGTAGAACGCGTACAGGGACCCCGCCAGGGAGGCAGTGACCGCGGAGACTGCGAATGCCTTGGCCTTGTAGTGCGAGGCTTGGATGCCCAGCATGCCAGCAGCGATCGAATCGTTCCCGACAGCGGCGAGGGCTCGGCCGGTCTGCGAGTTGCGCAAGTTGCTGGTGATCCACGCTGCAGCGAGTCCCAAGGCGAGCAACAGGTAGTAGTTCGCGGTGTCGGAGAACACGACGACAGATCCGAACTGGAGACTCGGAATCCCCGCGGTGCCGGACGGTCCGCCTGTCACAGAGGTCCACGCCGTGCTCAACGATGCCGTGGCGACAGCCAGACCGAGAGTGGCGAGTGCGAAGTAGTAACCGCGAAGCCGAAGGAATCCCGCACCGAAAACGAGGGCGACGATGCCGGACAACACCGCTAGAAGGACCGCGGCGACGGCGGTCGGGACGTGGAGTTTCATCGTGAGCACGGCGGCGCCGTAGCCGCCGATCGCCATGAAGAGGGTCTGCCCCAGCGACACCTGGCCCGCCTGTCCGATCAGCGGAGTCAGGCCGATGCTCGCGAGATAGAAGATGCCGACGGTGACCAGAAGGCTCATCTGCGAGGGCACGACGAACGGAATGAGAATCGCGACGACAAGGGCGGCGAGTGGAAGTGCACCGCGAGTCAGAAGGCGTGTCTGCGGAGCCGGCCGAGGCGCGTTCGTCGCGGTCGATGGGCTGGTTGCGGTGGTCATCGGCGAACCCTTTCCGGCGTTCCGAAGATTCCTTGCGGTCGAACCAGGAGGACCGCGACGAGGAGGCCGATGGCGGCCAGTTGTGCGATATCGGCGGTCCAGTACTGGCCGAAGACACCCTGCAGGAGGCCGAGCAGAAGGCCGCCTGCCACCGCACCGACATTGCTGCCGAGGCCACCGGCCACCGCTGCGATGAAGCCGGCGACGGCGTAGGGGGTCACGGTTGTGAACTGGAGGAAGGTGATGGGAATGATGGTGCTTCCAGCGAGTGCGGCCATCGCGCCGGCGAGTGCGAAGGCAATCAGACGCATGCGGTCGACGTGGATTCCCTGCAGACGGGCGGCGGCCGGATTGGAGGCGGTGGCGCGCATCGCGAGACCGATCTCAGTCCGGTGCAACAGGAGCCACAATCCGACGATCGCGAGGATCAGCGCACCTGCCAACCAGAAGTACTGGGTGGGAATCTTGACGCCGCCCCAGTTGAGCGGAGCAGACGCGGTGAACGCGGGCATCGTGTACGGCAGGTTGCCCCAGCCGACGAGGAGAATGCCGCCGACGGCCTGCAGCATTCCGACTGTCACGAGGAGGAGTCGTTCGGGCGTCGCGCGTTTCGCGGCGGGTCGGACGATGGCGTAATCGACGACGATCATTCCCGCAGCGAAGATGACGACCACGATCGGGACGACTGCCAACGAACTGATTCCCAGGTTCGTCTGAAGGGAGACCGCGGTCAGGGCCGCGAGGACGACGAACCCGCCCTGAGCCAGGTTGATGATGCGGCTGATCGAGTAGACGATCGACATGCCGAGTGCGATGAGTGCGTACACACATCCGTCGGCGAGGCCGCCGAGGAGAGTTTGAAGCGTTCCGCTCATTGCTGTCCTCCCACGAATTCGAATCCGTCCGTCGTCACCTTCACGACACCGACGTCCTTCCTGGTGAGGCCACGCCGGTCGCCGGGGCTGAACTGGTAGTTGCCGACGACACCGGGGAAGTCCTTGATGCCCTCGAGTTCCGTGCGGGCCTTCTCCGAATCTCCGTTCGCTCGGCGAAGGGCCTCGACGAGGAGCCGGACGCCGTCGTAGGCGACGCCGGGGCCGAAATCGGGGAGCTCGTTGAAGGCGGCCTGGTAGTCGCCGTGATAGGTCTCTTCGATGGTGCGGACCTCGTCACTCGGGAGGGCTTCGGGAGCCCAGAAGTCGCGTGTCGCCGGAATCAGCAGGGGATCGGGAAGAAAGGCCTTGATGCGGTCGACGAACGCGTGCGTCAGATTGCCGTCGGTGGTGGCCACGGGGACGTGGAGGCCCACCAACCGGAGTCCCTGGAAAGCGACGCCGGCACCGGCGCCGGTGGCCCAGACGACCAGACCCTGTGGCGCGGTTCGGGCGATCTGACCGAGCTGTGCGGTCACTGAGACCGCATCCGGGATGAAGGTGCTCGCCGCTGTCAGGACCATTCCGGGTTCGCCGGCGATGGCCGCCTTGACTGCTTTCGCTCCATCGGAGCCGGAGGAATCTGTCGAACTCAATAGGCCGATCTTGGTGATTCCCTGTGCTTTCCAGTACTCGACGAGTGCCACCGCGAGATCTTCGGTGGATACGCTCGCAGACCATTGCCAGCCGTCCGACTTGGGGCGGACGCCAGGGGACAGGCAGTAGTCGACGATCTTCGCCGTGGCGACGAGTTCTTGGATCGCCTTGCAGGGGCCGGAAGTCGACGGTCCGACGATGCCGTCGACTCGTCCGAGCATTTTGCGAACCTGAAGCACGGTCTGGGAGGGATTGGACTGGTCGTCGGCGGTGATGAGCTCTACGGCCTTGCCGTTGACGCCGCCGTTCTTGTTGATCTCGTCGATGGCGAGCCGCGCTCCCTGGAGCTCGCCGATTCCGAGCTGACTGGCAGGACCGGTCTGGCTGGTGACCAGTCCGATAGTCAGTTTCCCGTCATCGACGGAGCTGGGCAGTGCGCAGGCGCTGACTGCGGTGATGGATGCAAGGGCGATCGAAGTCAGCCCGAGTAGGCGTCTGAAGACGTGTTGAGCTCGTTCACGCTTCACTGGACTTTTCCTCTGTGAAGAACATTTCTCTGTTTTACAGTGAGTCGTCGCACACGTCAAGACTCCGTGAGAGTCCCGTCACTGCGGGGTGAGGTGGCTCGGCTGCGATGTGTTCGGTTGTCGTGCGTCGCCTGGGGGCGCTGCGCCCTAGAGTCTTCTCCCGATCGCCCGCGCCGCGACCTGCAGGGCGGCGAGGGCTCGCCCGTGGTCGCCGGACTGGCTGTCGAGCACTGCGCCGACTGCGGCGACCACCTCGCCGCCGCGCCGGATCGGCACGGCGACGGAGCTGGCGCCGATGGTCATCTCGTCGTTGGTCCGCGCCCAGTCGTCGCGCCGGATCTGTCGGAGTTCGCGGTCGAGCGCGCGGGCGTCGGTGATCGTGTAGGGCGTCACCGGAGTCAGATTCGCCAGGACCTGCTGCTGGATGTCTCCGGGTGCGTGCGCCAGCAGTACTTTGCCGACCCCGGTCGCGTGCAGGGGCAGAGTGGATCCGACGTCGCTCACGATCTCCACCGAGGTCTGCCCGCGGAGCCTCTCCAGATACAGGACCTGGGTCCCGTCGCGGACCGCCAGATGGATGGTCGACGGTGTCGCGGCGTACAGGTCGTGCAGGAACGGCGACGCCTTCTTGCGTAGGGTCGCCTCGACGGGGGCGAGCAAGCCGACCTCCCACACTGTTCGGCCGACCACGTACTCCGAGCCGGCGTGTTCCAGGAGTCCCTCGTTGACCAGGTCTGCGATCACTCGGTGGGTTGTGGACAACGGCAGTCCGGCCCGGCGGGAGATGGCGGTCAGCGGCAACTGTCGATGGTGCTCGTCGAAGCTGCGCAGCACGGCCGCCACGCGGGCCACCATTCCTGGTTTTGCCGGTCTGTCGCCGTCGGCTTGAGCGCTCACAATCCCAATTCTTCCACTCACCGGAAGATTCTCGGAGCCGTTGGGTCTGGTGGATCACGATTGCTTCATGAACGGGATTCAAGACACACAGGGCGTGATCGACGCCGAGATCGCGGCCATCGCCGCGAGCGCCGCGCAGAGCGGCGTCGAAGAGACCGCGGTGCGCGTGGACTACCCGCCGTACCGGTCCAGCCGACTGCGGCACCCCACCAAGGAACTGCACCATGCGGACCCGGAGACGGTGGAACTGTGGGCGCCGTGCTTCGGTGACTGGGATGTGGACCCCCTCGAATCCGACCTGACGATCGGGCACGCCAGCGAGCCCATCGGGGAGCGGACCATCGTGACCGGCCGTGTCGTCGACGGGCAAGGGCGGCCGGTCCGCGGTCAACTCGTCGAGATCTGGCAGGCCAACGCAGGCGGACGCTACACGCACAAGCGTGACCAGCACCCGGCCGCGATCGACCCCAACTTCACCGGTGCCGGTCGGGCGTTGACCGATGACGACGGCAACTACGCGTTCACGACCATCAAGCCCGGGCCCTACCCGTGGCGCAACCACCAGAACGCGTGGCGCCCGGCGCACATTCATTTCTCTCTGTTCGGAACGCAGTTCACGCAGCGACTGATCACCCAGATGTACTTCCCGGGCGACCCCTTGATCCCCCTCGACCCGATCTATCAGTCGCTCACCTCCCAGCGGGCGCGCGATCGACTCGTCGCCCAGTACGACCACTCGGTCACCAGCCACGAGTGGGCCACCGGGTACCGCTTCGACATCGTCCTCACCGGCAGCGACCGCACGATGTTCGAGACCGAAGGAGACCACCAGTGAGCGAGTTGCTCCCCCCGACCCCGGGGCAGACCATCGGCCCGTTCTTCCACCCGGGCATGCTGTACGACGGCGACCGGGACCTCGTGCCGGCCGGTTCGGTCGGCTCGATCCTCTTCCACGGTGTCGTCTACGACGGCGACGGTGTGCCGGTGCCAGACGCCATGATCGAGATCTGGCAGGCGGACGCCGCGGGCACGGTGTCGCAGAGCACGGGATCCCTCCGCCGCGACGGCTGGACGTTCTCCGGATTCGGTCGGGCCTCCACCGGCCGCGACGGCCGATACACCTTCTCCACCGTCACCCCCGGCGTCACCGAAGAAGGCAGACCGCCGTTCTTCGCGGTCACCGTCTTCGCCCGCGGCCTGCTCGACCGGCTGTTCACCCGCGCGTACCTTCCCGGCAACGACATGACCGGCGACGCGCTGTGGAACTCCGTTCCCGCCGATCGTCGGCCTACGCTACTGGCAGAAGCCGACGGCCAAGGGTTCCGTTTCGACGTCCACCTGCAGGGCGACGACGAGACGGTGTTCCTGCGCTACCCCGGGATGTGACGACGCGATGACCGACCTCCTGTGGCCCGGAATGGTCCACGCCGACGGCCTCTTCGGCGACCGCCACTACCTCGAGGCGATGGTGGCCGTCGAGCAGGCCTGGCTCGACGCGCTCGTGGAGGTCGGCGTCGCGCCCGATCGTGGCACCGACCTGCGCGGCCTCGTCGACGAGATCGACCTAGCGGACATCGCCCGCGACAGCGAGCCCGGCGGCAACCCGGCACAACCGGTGGTCACGCTGCTCCGCGAGCGGTCGTCGAACGGGTGGGTGCATCGAGGCCTCACCAGCCAGGACGTCGTCGACACGGCACTGATCCTGTGCGCACGCGCCGCCGTGCACCGACTCCTGCCGGAGCTGCGGGACCAGGTGTCGACGCTGGTCGATCTCGCGGACCGGTACCGGGGGGCGCTGATGCCCGGTCGAACTCTGACGCAGCACGCTGTCCCGATCACCTTCGGACTGAAGGCGGCGAACTGGCTCACCGGGGTCGTCGCATCCGCGGAGCGGACGGCGGCGCTCGGTTTCCCCGTGCAGATCGGCGGCGCGGCGGGAACCCTGTCGGCCGCTGTCGAGCTGACCGGCTCCGCGACCACCGCTCGCGAGGCGGTCGGATCCGCCGCCGCCGCGCTCGGCTTGGACGAGGTGCTGCCCTGGCACACGATGCGGTCGCCGATCACCGCGATTGGTGACGCTCTCGTCTCTGCGACGGATGCGTGGGGCGTGATCGCCGCGGACGTCACCGCCATGTCTCGATCGGGCAGCCGCATCGTCAGCGACGCAACGCCAGGCGGCTCGTCGACCATGCCGCACAAACAGAATCCGACGCGTGCCGTGCTGATCCGGCGGGCAGCCATCGCCAACCCTCCGCTCGGGCAGACGCTGCACGCGGCAGCGGCGTTGGCCGTCGATGAACGGCCGGACGGCGCCTGGCACGTCGAGTGGCCGATGCTCGCGGACTTGGCGCGGCGTACGGTCGTGGCCGGCGTGCACACCAGTCAGTTGCTGTCCGGGCTTCGCGTCGACGACGTCGCCATGGCCCGCCAGGCGCGATCGGCATGGTCGGATCTGACCGCCGAACGCACCTCCATCGCGTCCTTCGTCGGCACCGAGCCGAGCGACGGCGACTACCTAGGTCTGACCGACTTCATCGTCGATCGGGCGCTCGCCGAGGCGACGGCGTTCCTCGAGCGGAATGCAGCCCCTATATATAAGGAGAAGTAGTGACCGACATCGACCCGCAGATCCTTGGTGAGGCCACGCGCCGCGAGGTGCATGCGGCCGGCATGGCGGTGCGTCGCGAGGTCCTGGGCGACGAGCACGTCGACCGGTCGATCGCGCGTACGACGCCGCTCACCGAAGAGTTCCAAGACCTCATCACGCAGTACGCCTGGGGGTCGATCTGGACTCGCCCCGGCCTGGACCGCCGCAGTCGGTCGATGATCACGCTGACCGCGCTGATTGCGTGCGGCCACCACGAAGAGCTTGCGATGCATCTGCGCGCGGCACTCCGCAACGGACTGTCGCGGGAGGAGATCACCGAGGTGATACTCCAGTCGGCCGTGTACTGCGGCGTCCCCGATGCCAACACTGCGTTCCGCATCGCGCAGGAGACGCTGGGTTAGGGCGTGTTTCGCTGGAGCACAGTGTTTTTCGGGTGATCTGAGTCGCTGCCCGTCGTGCGGCGAAATTGCGACAGCCGAAATTGCCGTCGGACAGCCGCAGACGGCCTAGGCCGGCCACGACCGCACTCAGGTGTTCCGTCGCCCGTCACCGCCCGAACACAGTCGACTCCGAACGAAAGAGATCTCCACCGGGAATCGATCGGCCAGTGCCTGCGCCGGGTTCAAGCCCGGTGCCGGGCGTGCAGATCTCCACCGATCGCGCCGGCGACCTCGAGGAGGTCGGGGACGAGATCGGTCAGGACCGACTCGTCGGCGAGATCGTCCACGTGCGTGGCGATGTTGACTGCTGCGACGATGGTGCCTGATCGATCGCGGATCGGCGCGGCGATGGCTGTGAGCCCGACGTCCAGATCGCCGAAAGCGGACGCCCACCCCTTCTCTCGCGTCGCGGCCAGTGAAGCGAGCAGCGCGTCGCCGTCGCCCAGTGTTGCGACGGGATTCTCCAGGAAGGTCGCCGACCTCGCGTAGGCGGCCAATTCGTCGTCGCTCCGCCACGCGAGCAGGGCACGACCGATCGCGGGCAGGTGTGCGGGGAGCCGGGTGCCGACGCCGACCGCGATCGCCATGATGCGTGGTGCGTTCGCTCGCGCGATGTACACCACCTCGTCACCGTCGAGTTGTGCCACCGAGACCGTGTGCCGAATGCGCGCGGCGAGTGCCGAACAGTGCGGGGCGACGATTTCAGCGATGGGCAGACGCGACTGCTGGACATAGCCGAGTTCGAGAACGTGCGAGGTCAGGCGGAACAGACGGCCGTCGAACTCGACGAGATTCTCGTGCATCAATGTGCGCAGGAGTCGACGTGTCGCCGACCGGCTGTGCCCCGAGAGGGTCGAAGCCTCGTCGAGTGTGAGGGCGGAGTGGTCTCCATCGAAGATTCGGATCACCTCGACCCCGCGGATGAGTGACTGGACGAGATCCCGATCGTCCGTCCGGCGTTCCTGCATTCCTCCAGCGTATCCGGGCGCTCCACGCAGTCTGGAGCGATGCAGACCACTTCGGGGTGTTGACGTGATGCGCAACATGTGTTTACCTCTATCCAATCAATTACGTACATGTGTACGCATAGTGGAATGGAATCTGATGACTGCTGAGCGATCCGAGCTGCGGCGACGCGACGCCATCGTCGTGTGGGCCGCACTCGCGCTGTGCATGGGCGTCGGTCCACTGATGCTGTACACGCTCACCGCGGTCTCGCCCCTCGTCATCGACGAGCTCGGACTCAGCGACGTCCAGTACGGCGCGATCTCGACGATCACCTTCGCCTCGGCGGCGGTCGGCGCGTACTGCCTCGGCGGGCCGAGCAATCGACTGTCGGCGCGCCGGGTGATGCTGGGCATCGCGTTCGGTGCAGGCGTCGGTTCGGTGCTTCTGGCCGTCGCGCAGAACTACCTGATCGTGATCGTCGCCGCGGTAGTCAGTGGCATCGCACAGTCGTTGTCGAATCCGGCGACCAATCGGGTCGCGGCGACAGCGCCTGCCCGCCGTCGAGGCGCGCTGATCGGGTGGAAGCAGTCGGGAGTCCAGCTCGCGCAGTTGGTCGCCGGACTCGTGGCGCCGGCCGTCGCAGTCGCCGCCGGCTGGCGTTGGGCCGCGGCATCGGGTGCGATGATCGCGCTCCTTGCGGGTGTCACGGCGATCCTGGTGCCGAACCGTACGCCGTCGAAGACCGCCGATCCCGCCGCCCGTGACGGTGAGCACGTCTCGGTCGCGACCCTCACGGTCTTCACCTTCTTCATGTCGTTCGGTCTCATGACGACCAACGCCTACCTGCCGCTCTTCGCTCACCGCGAACTGGGGTTCTCGGTGACTGTCGCCGGGCTCACGGCCGCAGTGGTCGGAACGGTCGGTGTCGCCAGCCGGATAGTCGCCGCTCGGGACTCCGGGAGGGGAGGGCTCCGGCGTCTGACACTGTTCGTCCTCGGCGGTGGGGCGGCGCTCGGAGTGGGCTTCGTCATGGCGGCGCAGGCCGCCGGCGGCTGGCTGGTGTGGGTCGGTGCAGCAGTCTTCGGCGTGGCGGCGCTGGCATCGAACGCGGTGACGATGGTCGCTCTGGTTCGCAGTGTCCCGGGCGACCGCCTCAGTGCGGCGACAGGATCACTCGTCACCGGCATGTACATCGGCTTCGCGACAGGCCCGCTCGTGTTCGGTTTCGTCCTCAACCACGGAGCGCGGTTCGGTCTCGCCTGGCTGCTCCCGCTCGGATCATTTCTCATCGCAGCTCTCGTCGGACTCATCCGAACCCGTGCTCGCGCGGCAGGCCCTCGCCGCGACTCCATCGCGCCTCGGCGCACCACCGAAAGGAACCTCCATGCTCACTCGTGAACAGAATGATCTACTCACCAAGACCGGTCCCGGAACCCCGATGGGGGAGCTGTTCCGCCGCTATTGGATTCCGGCGCTCCTCGCCTCCGAGCTCCCGAAGCCGGACTGCGACCCGGTCCGTGTCACGCTCCTCGGCGAGAACCTGATCGCCTTCCGGGACTCGAACGGACGCCTCGGTCTGCTCGACGAGTTCTGCAGTCACCGCACCGCGTCGCTCTTCTTCGGCCGCAACGAGGAGTGCGGACTGCGCTGCGCGTACCACGGTTGGAAGTACGACGTCGACGGAAACTGTGTCGACATGCCGTCCGAGCCGGAGGGCAGCAAGTTTCGCCAGAAGATCAAGCAGCGCGCTTACCGCGTCGAGGAGGCCGGCGGTCTGATCTGGGCTTACATGGGGGATCGCGACCGCGAGCCCGCCCTGCCGAACCTCGAATGGATGGGCCTGAACCCGGAGAAGCGGTTCATCTCCAAGCGGCGCCAGTTCACCAATTACCTCCAGGCCATGGAGGGCGGCATCGACTCGAGCCATGTCTCCTTCGCGCACCGCTTCAACCTCGATGACGACCCGCTCCACGCGGGCACCGAGGGCAATGAATACATCAAGGCCGACACGCGACCGAAGTTCGAGGTCGCCGAGTCCGACGGCGGCCTGCTGATCGGGGCCCGCCGGAACGCCGACGAGGACAACTATTACTGGCGCATCACCCAGTGGATGATGCCCTGGTACACGATCATCCCGCCGTTCGGCACCCACAACCCGATGGGCGGCCACGCCTGGGTACCGATCGACGATGAGACCTGCTGGGCATGGAGCTGGAACTACCACCCGACTCAGGACTTCGGCGAGCGCGAGATCGACGCCCTCAACGCCGGCGACGGCATTCACGTCAAGTACAAGCCGGGCACCTTCGACCCGATCGCCGACAAGGCCAACGACTACTTGATCGATCGCGGTGCGCAGCGCCGGAAGGAGTCCTTCTCCGGAGTCGCGGGCATCGCCGCGCAGGACTTCTCCCTGCAGGAGTCCATGGGCGAGATCTGCGACCGAACCAAGGAGCGACTCGGTACCTCCGACGCCGCCATCATCTTGGCGCGTCGTCGCCTCCTCGCTGCTCTGGACGATGCCGATGGGGACGACCTCCCGGGTCTGAATCCCGCGCACACCAGCGTGCGGTCGACGTCGATCCTGCTGCCGAAGGATGTGCCCTTCCAAGAGGGCGCCAAGGATGTCCTCTCGGTCACTCCGGGCGAACTCTTCCACTCGATCTGACGACCTGGATTCGAGGAAGCAATGAGCAGACACCACAAACGCTCGCGCATCGCGGCGATCGCCGCGGCGGTGGCCGTCAGCGCATCACTGCTGACCGCGTGCGGCGGCCCGAAGGACGGCGCGACGTCGTGCAAGGACGTCAACGTGGAGGTCGGTACCGTGCACAGCCTGTCCGACGCCCTGTTGTACATCGCAAACGACAAGGGATACTTCGCCGAGCAGGGCCTCAGCGTCACATTCCGATCGTTCAAATCCGCCGGTGAGATGATCCCGTATCTTGCGGCAGGGCATCTCGCGGTGGGTGCGGGCGCACCGAGCGCGGGCTTCTACAACGGCATCGCGCGTGGCATCGACATCGAGATCGTCGCAGACAAGGGCAAACTCGTCACCGACTACGACTACATGCCCCTGCTCGTGAGCAAGAAGCTCTACGACTCCGGACAGATCAGGTCGGTCGCGGACCTCAAGGGTCGATCCCTCGCCGAGCCGGCGCCGGGGACCGCCACCGCGTCCACCGCACAGGCGCTGCTGCAGTCGGTCGGCCTCGACTACAGCGACGTGAAGCACACCTTCCTCGGATTCCCCGACCACATCGCGGCGCTCCAGAACGGATCGGTGGACGCGGCGCTGACGACGGAGCCGGCCGCCAGCCGAGCGCTGTCCACCGGTGCCGCGGTGAAGCTCGCGGACTCGACGACGGTCTACAACGGACAGCAGCTCGCGGTGCTGCTGTACGGCGGAACATTCTCGAAGGAGCGCAGCGCCGCCGCACAGTGCTTCATGAACGCGTACACGCATGCGGCGAAGGACTACGCAGCCGCCGTTCGGGGCGGGACGTGGAACGGCCCCGGGAACCAGCAGGTCGTCGACATCATCGCGCGGAACATCGATGCGAAACCCGAGGCCGTCCGCGCGACCGTACCCAGCTACGTCGACCCGGACGCAATGCTCTCGGTCGACAGCCTGCAACGCGACTACGAGTTCTTCGTGAAACACCGGATGTACAAGGGCAAGAAGAAGATCCAGTTCGAATCCCTGATCAACCGCAACTTCCTGGATACGTCAGCCAAGCTCGCCACCGAAGGAAAATGACATGACCACCGCACTCATGGACCGTCCGGCAGTCCAGACCCTTCAGGTCAAACCTCGGCGAGTCTGGTCCAAGAACCAACTCCTCGTCGTCTCCATCATCACCCCGATCGTCCTGTTCATCGGTTGGGAACTGCTCTCCCGACTGGGCGTTCTCGACGAACGCTTCTTCCCCGCGCCCACCCGGATCTTTCGTGCGCTCGGCGATCAAGCATCCAACGGCGACCTGTGGACTCAGTCCAAGCACAGCATCGGCCGGCTCATCGCGGGCTTCCTCATCGGAGCGGTTCCCGGAGTCGTCCTCGGGATCGTGATGGGTCTGTCGAAGATCATCAACGCGGCCATCCGACCGATCTCGTCCGCGCTCTACGCGGTGCCGAAGTCGGCCGTCCTGCCGCTGTTCCTGCTCTTCTTCGGGCTCGGCGAGGACACTGCTTGGTACTTCGTCGCCGTCGGCGCATTCTTTCCCGTGCTGATCAACACGTACACGGGTGTCGCGAACGTCTCGACCGTGTATTACGACGTCGCCGAGAACTTCGGTGCCCGCAAGCTGCGCGTCTTCCGAACCGTCGCGCTGCCCGGAGCCACCCCGAACATCATCACCGGACTCGAACTGGGCGCGGGCATGGCACTCATCATGCTGGCGATCGTCGAGATGCTCGGCGGCCTCGGCAACGGCTGGGGATTCATGGTGTGGAACTCCTACCAGCTGTTCATCATCGATCAGATGTACGCGTACCTGCTGATCTTCGCGATCGTCGGACTCGTCTTCGCGATCTTCGTCGGCTGGATCGGTCGGCGCCTCACCCCGTGGGCGAAGAAGTGACCCCCGAGTGGACCGCACCACCACGGATCGAACGACACGAGACCACAAGCACTCAGGGACGGATACGGACATGACGACGACAACGACCGAAACCAAGATCTCCATCAGAGGCCTGAACAAGCGCTTCACCGTTCCCGGCGGACACGTCGTGACCGCGCTGGAGGACTTCGACCTCGACGTTCCCAAGGGCCAGTTCCTGGTGATCGTCGGACCCTCCGGATGTGGCAAGACGACGCTGCTCCGGATGCTCGCCGGCCTCGAGGCTCCTACATCCGGTTCGATCGGCATCGTGCAGGACCAGCAGGGACGACCCGAGAACTCGATGGTCTTCCAGGGGGACTCGATCTTCCCGTGGATGAGCGTCTGGGACAACGCGGCGTATGGCCTGACCACCCGCGGCGTGCCGAAGGCCGCGATCAAGGACACCGTGGGCCACTACCTCGATGCGACCGGGCTGACGCCGTTCGCCGACGCCTACCCGCACCAGTTGTCCGGCGGCATGCGCCAGCGCGTGTCGATTGCCCGCGCCTTCGCGAACGATCCCGAGATCCTGCTGATGGACGAGCCCTTCTCGGCGCTTGACGAGCAGAACAAGACCCTGCTACAGGCGGAGTTGCTCCGCCTGTGGGAGGAGACCCGGAAGACGGTCGTCTTCATCACCCACTCGGTGGACGAGGCGGTGACCATGAGCGATCGGATCATGGTGATGAGCGCTCAACCGGGCCGGGCCAAGGCCTTCATCGACGTGCCCTTCGAACGTCCCCGCGACGTTCTGGAGCTGCGGCAGAAGCCCGAGTACGGCGAGATCGTGTACGACATCTGGGCGCAGTTGAAGGAAGAGGTCGAGAAGGCCAAAGCACAGTCCGAGGCTCGTGTGGTGCGTCGCAACCGGAAGTTCCTGAAGCGATGAGTGACCTCCGAGTGCGGGCCGCCGTGAGTGATGGCGCGGGCCACACGCACGTCGAGGAACGACGACTCGATGAGGCGAGCAGCCGCATCAGGGTCGAGTCGTCGGCGGTCTGCGGCACGGACGTCATGCTGCATGCCCGCGGGCTGCGGCGGCCTGCCGTCCTCGGTCATCACACCATCGGCCGCGTCGAACAGCTGACCCCCGAGGTCGAAGCGGCCGTCGGCGTCGCGGTGGGAACCCGCGTCGTCGTTGAAGAATACGTGGCGTGCGGACACTGCGAAGAGTGTCGGGCGGGTGACTATCGGTTCTGCGCCACGGTCGACCTGTGGACGGGCGGCGAACGCGTCGGAATGATTCCGGCCGACCGTGGATCGGGACTCCACGGCGGCAACGCCGAGTACCTCGAGATCGGACTGCACCACGTCCTGCATCGGTTGCCGGAAGGGCTGAGCGTCGACCTCGCCGCCTGGACCCTGCCGTTGGCGAACGCCGTCGACTGGACGCTGTTCGCCGGCGGAGTCGGACCCGGGGCGACAGTGGCGGTGATCGGGCCCGGGTATCACGGACTGTCGTGTGCGGCGGCCGCACTGGCCGGTGGTGCGAGCACAGTGGTCGTCGTGGGTCCAGACAGCGAGTCCGGAGCCGCGCGGCTCGGATTCGCCGAAGGGATGGGGGCGTCGATCGAGACCAGCGACGACGGACTGGTGGACCGGATGCTCGCCCGCTACGGCGAGGTCGACACCGTCGTCGACACCGTCGGCTCGCCCCAGACGATGGCGACGGCCACCGCGCTCCTGAAGAGGTTCGGGGTCCTGGTGATCGCGGGACTCAGCGGGGGCGACGTTCCGCTGGATCCGACGTTGATCGTTCGAAAGCTGTTGACGGTCAAAGGCGTCCGCGGGCGGGCGCCGCAGGCAGTGCGTCGTGCGATCGAGCTGTTGGGCGAAGGCCGCACCGGACTCGAATCGGTTCCGACCCATCCGGTTGCGCTCGAGGACGTCGAAGCCACCTTGAACGCCATGAACACCGGACGCGGTCCGCACAGTCCGCACATCGTCGTCGACCCGTGGCGTCCGTGCCACGACGGCGGGCCGACGACACACAGCTCAGAAGGAGAAGACCGATGACACAGCAACTGAATCCGCTCCGGCGCTCGTACGAGGCTCGCGTCCTCGTGGTGCCGTTGGGGACGACCGGTGGACAGATGACCGACGACATCATCGCGATGGGGATCGACGGCATCCGCATTCTCCGACGAACGGACTCGGAGACCCTGACCGTTCCGGTCGGCCCGCATGCCTGGGAAGCGGCCGAGAGCGCGTCGGTGGTGAACGTGGTCCAGGCCGCCGACATGGTGGTCCTCGTCGGATCGGATCTGTCCGAGATCGACGAGCGGTTGATCGGCGACGTCGCCGCTGCGGCCGAGGGCAACGGAGCGATGATCACCGCGGTGCTCGTGGCGTCCAGCAAGTGGGAGACGCCGGAGGGGGCGTCCGCGATGCGGCGGTTGCGCAGTGACGCCGACATGCTGGTGGAGGTCCGCGGTCCCGGCCTTCTCGCGGCGCTGGTGGACGTGCTCCGCGGCGGCGCCCGCACGGAGGACGTGCAGCCCCGATCGGAGGCGGTCCGATGACCGGTGAGCAGCAGGACTTCTTCGAGGTCACGGTCCGTCAAGTGAAGCTGGAGGCCGACAACGTCGTCTCCATCGAGGTGGTGCCCGATCGAGGACTCCTGCCGGCGTATGAACCCGGTGCGCATCTGGACCTGATGCTGCCGTCGGGTCTGATCCGCCAGTACAGCCTGTGCAGTCCGCCCGGCGATCGGAGTTTCTACCGGATCGCGGTCCTCCGCGAGCCGAACGGACGAGGCGGTTCCGAGGAGATCCACGAGACCGCGCTCGTCGGGAAACGGGTTCAGATCCGCGGTCCGCGTAACCACTTCGCACTCGACCCGTCCCCGCGTTACCTGTTCATCGCGGGAGGTATCGGGATCACGCCGATGCTGGCCATGGTGATCCGCGCCGAACGCGAGAAGTCGCCCTACGAACTCGTCTACGTGGGCCGCACCCTCGACGCGATGGCGTTCCGTGACCGGCTCGCTACGGGTCCGCACGTCAGGGTGGCAGTGACTTCCGAGACCGGTCGGCCCGACCTGGCTGCGCTGGTCGCCGACGCCGGTGACGACACGCTGATCTACGCGTGCGGACCGGCGGAGATGCTGGCCGCGTTGGAGAAGGCGTGTTCGGAGGCTGGGAAGTCCGACCGACTCCGGCTGGAGAAGTTCGAGTCCGACGGGGAGGCGGCGGCGGAGGCCGCGAGCGGCGCGTCGTTCGAGGTGGAGCTTGCGAAGTCGGGAGTCGTGCTCACCGTCGCGGAGGACCAGGGACTTCTCGAGGTCATCGAGCCGCACTGCGACATCATGACTTCGTGCGAGGACGGTTTCTGCGGCACGTGTGAGACCCAGGTGCTCGCCGGAGTTCCGGAGCACCATGACACGATTCTCAGTGAGAAGGAACGCGAGGCCGGGAAGACCATGATGGTGTGCGTCGGCAGGTGCCAGAGCTCACGACTGGTCCTCGATCTCTAGGCCGGTGTGGCGGTCCCTGCCAGGGCGGCGCTGATCGCGGCGGTGGTCGTGAGCAGTTCTGGAAGGATCTCCATGCGGAGCTGGTCGACGCTGGTCCGCGTCGCCGACGTTGCGACGTTGACCGCCGCGACGGCCCGGCCGCTGGAGTCTCGGACCGGTGCCGCGATGGACCGCAGCGCCGGATCGAGTTCCTTGTCGGTGATCGCAAAACCGTCGGTGCGTGCGTGATCGATCGCGGACTGGATCTCGGCACGTGTGCTGTGATGCTCACGCAGGTCCTCGTCGGGGAATGCGTCCACACGGCGGGACAGCTCCGGGACCGGCAGGTCGGCGAGGAGGACTCGCCCGCTCGACATGATGTACGCCGGAAAACGTGTGCCGACGGTGATGTTGACGGTCATCACGCGGCTGGCCTTCACGCGGTCCACGTAGACGATGTCGTCGTCGTCCAGCACGGTCAACGACGTCGTGTCGTGGACGCGGTCCGCGAGTCGCTCCAGATGCGCATGTGCCAGGTCGGGCAGGCCGAGGCCTGCCAGGTAAGCGTCGCCCAATTCCATGACGCGCGGTCGAAGCCAGAACGTCGGGCCGTCGCTGGCGACGTAACCGAGGTGCTCGAGAGTCAGCAGGAGTCGGCGCGCCGTGGCACGAGTGGTGTTGCACCGAGTGGCGACCTCCGCCAGGGTGAGGGGGCCGTCGGTCACGCTCAGTGAACGCAGGACCGCGATGCCACGAGCCAGTGAGGTGACGACATCAGCGGAATCGGACATGACGTGACCTTATCGCTCCGGCCGTCAATTCAGCGGATCGTGCTGAATCGCTTCGGGATCCACGCCCGCAGCCCGCAGGTGCAGGGCGGTGTGGAAGATCATCGGGGCCGGGCCGGCGATCAGGACCTGACGGTCGCTCCAATCGCCGTAAGCGACGGCGACCTCGCCGACCCTGCCGTACTTCATCTCGAGTCCCCACTGGCGGGGATCGGTCGCGTCGGGGAGCCACCACGGATCGTCGGGGTGCTCGGTGACGGCGGTGACCGTCAACCACGGATTGGTTCTCGCCAACTGCGACAGCACGCCGAGTTCGTACAGCTCACCCGGGTACTGCGCCCCGTAGAACAGGTGGACGGGGGCGGGCTGTGCGTACTGCGCGAAGTCGATGAGCAACGACCGCAACGGCGCGAGGCCGGTGCCGCCGGCGATCAGCAGCGCCGGCTTCGCGGGATCCAGGTGCATGGTGCCGTGCCGTTGCGCGAAGGTCCAGACGTCGCCGACCTGCGTGTCGCTGACAATGGTCCGACTGACCCGTCCGCCGGGGATCGCGCGGACATGGAACTCCAGCTCGCCGTTCTCGTTCGAGGGGATCGCGGGCGACAGATTGCGCCAGGTCCGCGGCCACTGCGGGATCTGCGTCTCCAGGTACTGTCCGGCCGCGTAGACGGGGGTCGGCCCGGTGGCGATCAGCCGGATGACGGCGCGGTCGCGGGTGATCGAGAACTTCTGCACCACCCGGGCCTCCCAGTGTGCGGGCTCGGCGGCGCTCTCCGCGGCACCGCGCATCACGCCGGTCGTGAGAAGCATGGCCTGCCCGACGGTCTCCTCGACGTCGTCCGTCCATCCGCTGCCGAACGCCTGCTGGAACTCGGACATCAGCGCGTCGTACATGAGCCAGTAGTGCTCGCTGACGACACCGTACTTGCGGTGGTCGCGACCCAACTGAGCCAGGAACTCGATGAGTTCACTGTGGCCGTCGGGGGCGGCGATCGATGTCAGCACGTGGTCGACGACGTCGACGAACGACCGCCGCAGACCGCTGAGCTCGGCGGGGAACAACTCGCGCAGCGTCGGCTTCATCGCGAACATCCGCGCGAACACATTGGCCGCGAAACGGTCGGGATCGGCTCCCATCAGGGCTCGTGCTCGGGTGAGTGCCGGCTGCTCGGGCGAAGTCACGCTGCTGCTCACTTTCCGCGTCTGCGCTGGTCGAAGGGTGGAGCGAGGTCCACTGTAGTCGCGCACACCGACCGCCTGGGATATTGCGCGCCGTGCTGCCTGTGGGGTGTGGCACGCTGGGACCGTGACGACGCTCGAAGGCCTGCTCCCCGGAATCGTCGACGCGCACGTTCACTACTTCAACCCCGCGCGGTCGTCGTGGGCGCTAGCGCGGTTCGAACGGTTGTCGCACCTGCCGATGAAGCGTTTCGTGCCCTCCCCGGTCCTGTGGGTCGCGTCGAAGTTCGGCAGCGGCGACGACGGTCGCCTCGGCTTGGATCCCAGTCTGCTGCGCTCGGCGTACGAGCCGGCCGCCTATGCGCGCGACACCGACGCGCTGTACCGGGTCGCCGGTGTCGGCGTCAGCAGCGTCGTAGCCATCGAAGCGCACTGGCGAGCGCTGAAATCGCCTGAAGCCCTGATGGACTCGTCGTACGACGAACTGAAATACGTGCTCGGGTTGCCGCACGGAAAGGCCGGGCCCGACCTCGGCGCAGCGATCAGCGTGGTGGACCCGCGGCACAAGGAGTTCGCTGCGCAACTGGATCGCCAGCTGGAGCTGTCGGACAGGGTTCGCGGTGTCCGCTTCAAGTGGGCGCAGCACCCCGACCCGGAGATCCCGGATTGGTGCGACGAACCCGATGCGGTGGCGTCGACCGGTTTCCTGAAGGGCTTCGAAGCCATCGCCGAGCGCGACCTGGTCTTCGTCTCCTTCGCGTACTCGCACCAGTTGGGTCAGCTCGACATGCTCGCGCGCCGATTCCCGGAGACGACCATCGTCGTCGAGCACCTCGGCATGCCCGCGGGTGCGTTCGGACCCACCGGGGCGCGGACCGGGACGACGGCGGCGGCGCGCGCGGAGATCCTCGGTCTGTGGCGCGAGCGGATCGCGATGATCGCGCAGCGCCCGAACGTCGTCCTCAAGATCTCGGGCCTCGGACTGTCGAATCTCGGCTACGGTCGCGAGACCTCCGGGAACATCGGTACCCGCGAGGTCCTGGCCGACATGATCGGCCCACTGGTCCTGCACGCGGTGGACCGGTTCGGGCCCGATCGCGTCGTATTCGGGTCGGATTCGCCGATCGACCGCCCGAATTCCACCATCGACATGACCGTGGGCGCCCTGCTCGACGTCCTCGGCGAACGCGGCCCCCACCTGCTCCAGCAGCTGTTCGCGAAGAATGCCCAGCGGATCTACCGGATGGACGACACCGCTCTGAAATAGAACGTGTTCTACAGTCGGAGGCGACTCGGGCTACTCAGGGAGAAGACATGGGCAAGTATGTGGTGACCGGTTCGGCCTCGGGCATGGGGCACGCCGTGGCGGAACGACTTCGGGGCGACGGCCACACGGTGATCGGCGTGGATCAACGCGACGCCGACGTGGTGACCGACCTCTCGACCCGTGTCGGACGGTCGACGGCGGTCCGCGAGATCCTCTCGGTCTCAGACGGACGGCTCGACGGCGCCGTGTTTGCCGCGGGGGTCGGCGCACACCGCGGCAAGGAGCGGCTGACCGTCGAAGTGAACGTCCTGGGTGTCACCGAGCTGATGCTGGCCCTGCAGCCCGAGCTCGCTGCTGCGGGCAACGCGAAGGTGGTGGTGTTCGGGTCCAATTCGACGACGTCGACCCCGTTCGTCCCGCGTGCCGCCATCCGCAGACTGGTCGACGGCGATACCGCGGGCGCCACCAAGATCGTGCAGCGCCGCGGCGCGCTGTCGGCACCGGCCGCGTACGCCGCGTCGAAGATCGCAGTGAGCCGATGGGTGCGGGAACGTGCGGTGACCAGCCAGTGGGCCGGGTCCGGCATCCGCGTCAACCTGATCGCGCCCGGACCCGTCCTGACGCAGCTCCTGCGCGACCAGCTCGCGAGCGCGTCGGGAAAGCAGGTCCGCTCGTACCCGGTGCCCGTCCGCGAGTACGGCACACCCGAGCAGCTCGCGGAATGGGTGATGACCATGCTCTCGCCCGCCGCGGATTTCATGGCCGGGTCGGTGATCACCGTCGACGGCGGCACCGAAGCGCTGCTGCGGCCCACGGACTGGCCGGCACCGCTCCCGCTGCGCCGGGTGCCGCGAATGCTGATGGCGCTGCGGAACGCGCCGAAGACCGGGCAGGTGGCCGACTACTCGGACGTCTGATCGGATCTGCGCGGCAGGGCGAGCGCGTCGTCGCGGATGCGTCCCAGCGTCTGCTCGAAGTCGGCGGCGTCGATGTTCGAACACTGATAGCCGATGAGCACCATCATCGAGTGCGCGGCGATCCGTGTCGGCTCGTCCGGATCGGCGACGAGGGCGCCCACGAACTCGGCGATCGCGTCGAAGCGGGTCTGATCCACATCGGACACCGCGGCGGCCACGTCGGGGTCCTTGGCGGCCCAGACGCGCAGCGCCCGTTCGGTGCGGTGCGGCAGGAGCTTAGCGACCGCGGTCACGGCGGTGACGCGTTCCTCCGGGCTGCCGATGGTGCGCAGGGTGGTCACCAGTTTCGCGGTCGCATCGGACTTCCAGTGCTCGATCAGTGCGATCTCGAAGTCTTTCCAACTGGGAAAGGAATGGTAGAAGCCGCCGGTCGTCAGGCCGGTCTCCGCGCACACCGTCGACTGTTTGAAACTGCCGTACCCGTCACGGGCCAGCACACGCATGCCGGCATCGAGGAAACGACCGCGCAGCAAGGCTGCTGCCGCGACTGCTTCGGAAGGCTCGGACATGCCCCGATTGTCGCACGAAGGCACTACGTGCGCGGCAGCCCGGCCATCGGTCCTACCCTCGAATGAAGGAGCCGGACCGAGCCCGGCACGGAACCCAATCGAAGGGATCGGCGAGACATGGGCGCAGAGCGCAGCGGACAGGTGTTCATCACGGTCGAGGATCTGGTGGAGGCGATGCTGTCGTCGCGGCCGCCGGTGGTGCTCGATGTGCGCTGGCAACTCGGCGACCCCAACGGCCTCGAACACTACAAGGAGGGACACCTGCCCGGTTCCGTCTACGTCGACCTCGACACCGAGCTCGCCGCCCCCGCCACGCCCGAGGCCGGTCGGCATCCGTTGCCGAGCATCGACGACCTCCAGACGGCCGCACGTCGCTGGGGCGTCGGCTTCGAATCACCCGTCGTGGTCTACGACGACTGGGAGGGCAAGGCTGCGGCGCGCGCGTGGTGGCTGCTGCGTTGGGCCGGCGTCGCCGAGGTGCTGATCCTCGACGGCGGTCTCGGCGCGTGGAAGGCCGCGGGCATGCGGATCTCCAGCGGAAACGCCACGCCGCGCGTCGGGACGGTGGTGCTGTCGGAGGGGCATCTGCCGACCGTGACGATCGACGAGGTGGCCGCGCTCGACACCGACAGCACGCTGCTGCTCGACGCCCGCGGTCCCGAGCGTTACCGCGGCGAGAGCGAGCCCGTCGACCCGCGCCCCGGTCACATCCCCGGCGCCGTCAACGCGCCGACCGGTGCCAACGTGACCGCCGACGGGACGTTCAAGTCCGCCGACGAGCTCCGTGCCCGGTTCGAGCAGCTGGGCGCCGATCGGCGTGACGTCGTCGTCTACTGCGGCTCCGGTGTCACCGCCGCGCACGAGATCGCAGCCCTCGCCAGCATCGGCATCGACGCGACCCTGTTCCCCGGCTCGTACTCGCAGTGGTCTGCGGACGACTCGCGCGCGGTGGAGGTCGGCTGATCGCCACTCCGGGCGAGCGCCGGGGGCTCGCGCGTGAGCGATCACACGCGGCGGACGGTGCGACACCACTCGTCGATGTGTCACTCGCGCGTGTAACGTTCTCTGTCGGGATGACGATTCGACACGTGCAGTGTTTCGTCGAATCCGAAACTCCCGCAGGGGGATAGCGCACCCATGCGAGGATGCGCTTCGGGGGAAGGCGTTGATCGATGACCGTGAAGAATGAAGTACGACGCTGCTGGTCCGAGTCGGCACCATGGATCTGGACGGCGATGATCATCGCGCTGGTCGTCGTGACCGCGGTCACGACGATCGGTGCTCTCTGCGAGGTCCTGTACGGCACGCTGTGGCACGCCCTGGCGCTGATGGTGCCGTTCGTCGTGCTCACAACGGTGGTGTCGCGCTGGTCGCAACGGCGGCGCGAGGCCGCGGCGAGGAGCGACCGTGACCGGTGACATCCCGATCGTCGGCGCGACGGTGGTGGGGGTGCAGCCCGGCTACTCGCTGAACCTCTGGCTCACCAACGGTGGCGGCGTCGCCATCGAGGATCCGCTGGATCTGGTGTCCGGCGAGCTCGCCGTGCGCGACGACTACATCCTGGTCGGTGCCGCGCACTTCTGCTGAGCCAGACTCGTCCGCAGTGACGCCTTGTCGATCTTGCCGACCGAGGTCACCGGCAGTGATCCGAGCGCGTGGACGCGGTCGGGGAGTTTGAAGGATGCGAGACCCCGGTCTGCGAGGAAGCTGCGGATGTCGGGCAGGGACGGGGCGTCTGCGTCCCGGCCCGGCACGACCACCGCGCAGATCAGCTCGCCGAGGGCGTCGTCGGGCAGTCCGACGACGGCGGTGTGCGCGATCGCGGGATGTGCGAGGAGATGCTCTTCGACGTCGTCGGCGGCCACGTTCTCGCCGGCCCGGACGATGGTGTCCTTGATGCGTCCGGTCACCGACAGATGCCCGGACGGGAGTCGCCGCACCAGGTCGCCGGACGCGTAGAAGCCGTCGGCGGTGAAGCTGCGCGCGTTGTGCTCGGGCGCGCGGTAGTAACCGCGGATCGTGTACGGCCCGCGGACCTGCAACTCGCCCTCGTCGCCGTCGGCCACCTCGCGGCCGTCCTCGTCGACGATGCGGACCTCGTCGAACCCGCTCATCGGGGCGCCCTGGCTGACGTGCACCAGGTCCCGGTCGTCGTCGAGCCGGGTGTAACAGATCAGTCCTTCGGCCATGCCGAACACCTGCTGCACCACCGGCCCCATCGCAGTGTCGATCGCCGCCGCGTCGGGGGAGGAGAGCTTGGCACCGCCCACCTGCAGCAGACGCAGCGAGGAGATGTCGGCGGGCTCCCATTCAGTTGCGGCGCACCAGAGTTGGGCGAGGGCGGGGACCAGAGCTGTGACGGTCACGCGGTGCTTCTCGATCACGTCGAAGGCGGCGTCCGGGCTGGGGTTCCGGGTGAACACGGTGTGGCCGCCGGCGCCGATCATCCCGAGCAGGCCCGGGCAGCAGAGCGGGAAGTTGTGCGCGGCGGGCAGTGCGGCCAGGTACACGTCGTCGGCCGTCAGTCGGGCGATCTCGGCCGAGGTGCGGGCGTTGAACGCGTAGTCGTTGTGCGTCCGCGCGATCAGCTTCGGCAGTCCGGTGGTGCCGCCGGAGACCAGGAAGATGGCGGGCAGATCCGGGTCGACGGTCGGTGGGGTCCACGCGACGTCGGCGGCGGGGAGCGGAGCGAACGCGCCCGGCTCGCCGTTCACGAAGACGTGCTCGATGTCGGGAACGCGGCTGCGCAACTCGGCGGCGAGATCGCGGAAGTCGAAGCCGCCGCGGGCGTCGTCGCAGACATAGGCGCGGGCGCCGGAGCCGGCGGCGAGGTGTGCGATCTCGGAGATCCGGTGGGCGGGCAGCGTCATCACCGGAACCAGTCCCGCGCGGAGCAGGCCGAAGAACGTGACGGCGAACTCGACGGAGTTGTGCAGCTGAAGGACGACGCGGTCACCCGATTCCAGCCCGGTGGCGGCGAAGCCGGCCGCACGACGATCCGCTGCCGCAGCGAACTCCCGGTAGGTGAGCGATCGGCCGTCGTCGTCGGACACCGCCCGTGCGTCCGAGTCCGCGCGGTCCGCAAGCGTCGTCCACAGCGGGCGGTCGTCGAAGAGGCGGGCGGAACGGTACTGCTCAGCAAGGTCCGAGCGGTGGGGGACGAACCCGGTCGCGAGAGCGCGGGTGGACGATGGCATGCTCACTCCTAACCTGTTAACCAGGGCAGCCTAACCTATTGAAATCAAGCTAATGTAGATTAGCCTCACCTAATAAGTATGAAGTGAGCGATGGGACTGAACAATGGTTGTGGCACCTGCTTCTCCGGGGACTCCCGGATCGATCAGCCCAGAAACGATCGGCACGGAATCGATCAGCGCAGGCACGCCCTCGAATGACGAGCTCGCCGCCCGCGCGGCATCGGTCTGCGGAGCCTGGGCGGCGTCCGGCGAGTTCGGTGAGCACGTGGTCTACGAGCGCGACGGCCGATGGATGTTCGCCGCACGAGCGCAGGCCCGGATCATCCTGACCAAGAGCCGCGTGATCGTCGACGGTGCACTCGACGGCAAAAGCGTTCAGCGGGAGATCCCGTGGACGGGGGAGCCCGCCGCCGCCCTGAGCGAGGCGCTCGACGGGCTCGGCCTGCCGCACTGGCGCCTGTACGGCTGGGTGGGATTCGACTACTGCGCACCCCACCACGGCCTCATGGACCACGTCGTGGACGACGTCGTCCTCGCGCACCTCATCGTTCCCGGACTGGAGGCCTTCGTCGACGTCGACGGCATCTCCGCGCCCGGCGCGGACGAGGCGACCCTCGACCGCCTCCGGGTCCTCGCCGACACCCCGGTGAGCGCCGGAGCCGAGGAGACCATCGACGTCTCCGACGACCTCGACGACTACCGCGGCCGCGTCGCCACCGCGGTCGGCGAGATCAACGACGGCCGCTACCAGAAGGTGATCCTGTCCCGCCGCGTCGAGATCGGCTTCGACGTCGACATCCCCGCCACGTACGTTCGCGGCCGCCGGGGCAACAGCCCCGCGCGGTCGTACCTGCTGCAGCTCGGGGGCCTCGAAGCCGCGGGATTCAGCCCCGAACTCGTCGTCGCCGCCGACGGCCTCGGCACCGTCGTCACCGAACCCCTCGCCGGGACCCGCGCGTTCGGTCGCGGCGCGGCCGCCGACGCCGCCGCCAAGGCAGAGCTCCTCGCCGACGAGAAGGAGATCGCCGAGCACGCCATGTCTGTGCGCGCCTGCTTCAGCGAGATCGAATCCGTCGCGTTGCCGGGCACCACCGCCGTCGACGAGTTCATGGAGGTCCGGGAGCGGGGGAGCGTCCAGCACCTGGCCTCCACCGTCTCCGGCCGACTGGACCCGGACGCCGGACCGTGGCGCGCCCTCGGCGTGCTGTTCCCGTCCATCACCGCCTCGGGAATCCCGAAAGCCCCTGCGCTCGAAGCGATCTATCGTCTGGAACCTGACCGTCGGGAGCTGTACTCCGGTGCCGTCCTGGTCGCCGACTCGAGCGGTGAGCTCGAGGCGACGCTGGCGCTGCGCTCGATCTTCGCCGAAGGCGGCCGCGCCTGGCTGCGGGCCGGCGCGGGGATCGTCGGACAGTCGCGCCCGGACCGCGAGTTCGAGGAGACCTGCGAGAAGCTCGGCAGCGTCGCGCCCTTCGTCGTGCGAGCCGCCCAGTGAGCGCGCCGGTCCTGGACGCCATCCGGGACGACGTCGCGACCCTCCTCGGTGTCGGCCCCGAGACGATCGCCGACGCCGACGACCTCATCGGTCTGGGCCTCGACTCCATCCGGATGATGCGGTTGGCCGGTGGATGGCGCAAGGCCGGGTTCGACGTGAACTTCGCCGACC
Source organism: Gordonia phthalatica (assembly GCF_001305675.1). Taxonomy (NCBI): domain Bacteria; kingdom Bacillati; phylum Actinomycetota; class Actinomycetes; order Mycobacteriales; family Gordoniaceae; genus Gordonia; species Gordonia phthalatica. The sequence goes on along the minus strand of NZ_CP011853.1, from coordinate 3,921,709 downwards.
TGGCCGCCTCGCCGACCATCGCGGACTGGGCGTCGCTGCTCGCTCCCGCTGTCGATTCCGCACCGGAGGTCGACGCCGTCTTCGACGAATCCGATTGGGCCGGAGACGACTTCCCCCTCGCGCCGATGCAGCACGCGTACTGGGTCGGCCGCACCGGAGCCGCCGACCTCGGGAACGTGGCCGCCCATCTCTACGTGGAGTTCGACGGCGAGGGCCTGGACGCTGCGCGCCTCACCGCCGCAGCCGAAGCTCTCGTCGCACGGCACGGGATGCTGCGCGCGCAGTTCACCCCTGACGGCCGTCAGCGCATCTTGCCGCGACTGCCACGCCCGGCATTGACCGTCGACGACCTGCGCGCCGCGGACTCCGCCGAGATCGACGCGACCCTGACCGCGCGTCGCGAGGCGAAGAGCCACCAGCTCCTCGACGTCGCGACGGGGCAGGTCTTCGACCTCACCCTCACGCTCCTCCCCGCGGGGCGGCACCGCCTGCACTTCGACATCGACATGCTGGCCGCCGACGCCATGAGTTACCGCACCCTGCTGCGCGACCTCGTCGCCCTCTACGACGGCGCCGACCTTCCCGCGCTCGCCGTCGACTACCGCGACTACCTGCGCCACCGTGCGCAGCACCCGGATCCGGCGCGCGTCGCCGACCAGCGGTGGTGGACCGACCGCCTCGCCGACCTGCCCGGCGGCCCCGTCCTCCCGACGCGGCCCGCCGGTCAGTCGCGCAGCGACGTCCCGCGGGTCACCCGCATGAACCACTGGCTGAGCCCCGAGGCCCGCGACGGACTGCTGACCGCGGCCCGCGCCCACGGCGTCACGTCGGCCGCGGTCGTCGCCGCCGTGTACGCGGCCAGCGTCGGCGCATGGTCGTCGAGCCCCACCTTCCTGCTCAACGTTCCGCTGTTCCAACGGGTCCCGACCCACGCCGACATCGACGCGGTGTCCGGCGACTTCAGTTCGTCGATCCTCGTCGACGTGGACCTCCGCGTCCTCACCGAACCCGGCAAGGGGTCGGTCCTCGATCTGGCCCGCGACCTGTCGCGACGCATGCACGAGGCAGCCTCGCACAGTGCGTACGGTGCGCTCGACGTCCTGCGCGACCTCGGCCGTGAACGTGGTGAGACGGTCCTCGCTTCCGTCGTCTTCACCAGCGCCCTCGGCCTCGGCGAACTGTTCGCCGACGGCGTCTACGACCGCCTCGGGCAGCCGGCGCACATCATCAGTCAAGGGCCGCAAGTGCTGCTCGACGCCCAGGTCACCGAGGTCGCGGGCGGTCTGCTGACCAACTGGGACGTCCGGATCGACCAGTTCCCCGACGACGTGGTCGAGGCGATGTTCGCGCACTTCACCGCCACCCTGGACCGTCTCGCGGATCCCGAATCGCCCGCCGGATGGCTCGCCGAGGCGCTGCCGCAGCTGCCCGCCGACCAGCGCGCCGTGCGCCGCGCCGTCAACAGCACCGACGTGCCCGCCAGCGGCCGCATCCTCCACGAGGGCTTCTTCGCCGTCGCCGCCGAGGACCCCGACCGGACCGCGCTGATCTGGCGCGACGGCAGCCTGACCTACGGCGAACTGGCTCGGCAGGCGCTCGCTGTCGCCTCCGCGATCCGCTTCGCGGGAGTCGCGCCCGGCGACGCCGTCGGCATCCAGGTCGGCAAGGGGTACCGCCAGGTGATCGCGACCCTCGGCGTCTACGCCGCCGGTGCCGTGTGGGTGCCGGTGTCCGCCGACCAGCCGGCCGCCCGTCGCTCCGCGATCTTGACGACCGGTGACTGCGCAGCACTCCTGGCCGACGGCGTCGTCGCGCCGGACACCGTCGGTGTCCCGATCCTGGAACTGTCGGATGCGCTGGCCGCGCAGCCGCTGTCGGGGCCGCACCTGCCCGACCCGGAAGCGGTGGCGTACGTGCTGTTCACCTCCGGATCCACCGGAACGCCGAAGGGCGTCGAGGTGCCGCACCGCGCCGCGATGAACACCATCGACGACGTCAACGCCCGCTTCGGCATCGGTCCCGACGACCGCTCCCTGACCGTCGCCGCCCTCGAGTTCGACATCTCGGTGTACGACCTCTTCGGCCTCTATAGCGCGGGCGGCGCGGTGATCGCCGTCGGCGCCGACGACGCCAAGGATCCAGCCGCCTGGCGCGACCTTCTCGTCGAGCACCGCGCCAGCGTCCTGACCTGCGTGCCCAGCGCTCTCGACATGCTGCTGACCATCGCGGAGACCGGCAGCGGGGGACTCGGCGACTCACTCCGCGCCGTCCTCCTCGGCGGCGACTGGGTGGGCGCCGATCTGCCCGGCCGACTCCGTGCCCTCGCTCCAGGAGCACGCTTCGCCGGGCTCGGCGGCGCCACCGAGATCGCCATCCACGGCACCGTCTGCGAGGTCGATGCCGACGGGCCGCCCGCGCACTGGACGTCGGTGCCGTTCGGCACCCCGCTGAACAACGTCGCCTGCCGCGTGGTGAGCGAACTCGGCACCGACTGCCCCGACTGGGTGACCGGTGAGCTCTGGGTCGGCGGAGACGGTGTCGCCCACGGCTACCGCAACGAACCGCAGCGCACCGCCGAACGCTTCGTCGACTTCGAAGGACGACGCTGGTACCGCACCGGCGACCTGGCCCGCTACTGGCCCGACGGCACCGTCGAGTTCCTCGGCCGCGCCGACAACCAAGTCAAGATCCGCGGCTTCCGCGTGGAACTGGGCGAGATCGAGGGCGCCCTCCGCACCCTCCCCGGCGTCCGGCACGCCGTCGCCGTTCTCGTCACCGGTGGCGGTCCTGCGACGCTCGCGGCGGTCGTCGCCCCGCAGCCGGGGAAACGACTGAGCGCTGACGACCTCCGCAGCGGTCTCGAACGACTGCTGCCGTCGTACATGGTCCCGGCCGTGATCGACGTCCGCGACGGTCTGCCGCTGACCGGTAACGGCAAGTTCGACCGCGCCGCGATCGCCGCGAGTCTCGCCGGAACGGGCACACACGACAGACCCGTCCGCGAACCCGAGGACCGTCTGCAGCGAGCCCTGCTCGACATCGTCGCCGGTGTCCTCGGCAGCGATCGTCCGCTCGGCATCGACGACGACTTCTTCGCCTCCGGCGGCGACTCGGTGCTCGCCACCACGGTCATCGCGCGGATCCGCGACCTGCTCGACGCCCCGCAGGCCGGGGTCGCCGACATCTTCGCCGCCCGCACCGTCGCCGACCTCGCCCAGCGGCTCGACGACGCCGACGAGCGTCCCGGACGCCTGGAGCAGATCGCGGACCTCTACCTGGAGATCGCCGCCATGGACGACGAGGAGTTGATCGCCCAGTGAACCCGACCCCGACGGACATCGAGGCGTACGGCGCCGCAGGCACTCTCGTCGCCATCGGCGCCGGACCCAAATCCCTCGCGGTGGCGGCGAAGGCGCGCGTCCTGGCCGACCTCGGCCTGCCCGCACCGCGCGTCGTCGTGATCGACAAGCACGGCGTCGGCGGCAACTGGCTGCCGCTCGGCGGCTGGACCGACGGCCGCCACCGGCTCGGCACCAGCCCCGAGAAGGACCTCGGCTTCCCCTACCGCGGCGCCCCGCACCGCACGCACGCCGCGCAGATCAACGCCGGGATGCTCGAGTACAGCTGGATGGCGTTCCTCGTGGCGCACCAGACGTACACCGAGTGGATCGACCGCGGTCGCCCCAACCCGCACCACAACGTCTGGGCGCGATACCTGGAGTGGGCCGCGGCCCGCTCCGGCGTCGACGTCCGCATCGGCACCGCCGAGACCGTCCGACTCACCGACGACGGCTGGAACGTCGCGTACCGTCGCGCCGACGGCACCGTCGAGACGGTCGACGGCGACGGACTTCTCGTCACCGGACCCGGGTCCAGCGACGAGCCACTGCTCGACGATCCCCGCGTGCTTTCGGTGTCGAAATTCTGGCATGCGGTGTCCCGCAGGGAGATCCCGGCGTCGTCGCGGGCCGCGGTGATCGGCGGCGGCGAGACCGCGGCGTCCGCCCTCGACGAGCTGGTTCGCCACGAGGTCATGTCGATCTCGGTGATCTCGCCCGCACCCACCATCTACACGCGCGGTGAGAGCTACTTCGAGAACTCGGTCTTCTCCGACCCGACGGGGTGGCCGTCGCTGCCTGCCGCCGAACGCCGCGACGTCATCCGCCGCACCGATCGCGGCGTGTTCTCGGTCAGCGTTCAGGAGAACCTGCTGGCCGACGATCGCATCAACCACCTGCGCGGCCGCGTGACGCGTGCACGCCGCGTCGGCGACTCGGTGCATCTGGCGCTCTGCAACCCCGACTGCACGGCCGTGGAGCACGCGTTCGACCTGGTCATCGACGCCACCGGCGGTCGTCCGCTGTGGTTCCTCGACCTCCTCGATGCGGAGACCCTCGACGAGCTGGAACTGGCGATCGGGGCCGCCCCCGACCTGCGGAATCTGGAGAACGCCATCGGCCACGACCTCGCCGTCACCGGACTCCCGCAGCCGCTGTACCTGCCGAACCTCGCGGGCTTCGCGCAGGGACCGGGCTTCCCGAATCTCAGCTGCCTCGGCGAGCTCTCGAACCGCGTCCTCCGCAGTGCCGTGGACCGCAGTTCCGTGGACCGCAGTGCCGTGGACCGCCGCAGCGGTCGAGTCTCCGCCCCGGCGGGGGTGCGCTGATGACTGTGCAGCCCTACGCGATCGCCCGCGAGATCGTCGACGTCCCCGATGCCGTCGTCACCGCGGGACCGCCGCCGGTCCCGATGATCGACGGCGACTTCGCACTCCGCCTCGTCGACCCGACCGGCAGCGATCCCGAGCGACTCCAGGAGTGGTTCGCCCGCCCGCACCTGGTGCAGACCTGGGAACAGGAGTGGGACGCCGCACGCTGGCGCGCCGACGCCGCTCACCGCCTCGCCGGCGACTACTCGCGACCGGTCGTCTTCTCCCGCAACGGCATCGACGTCGGCTACCTGGAGATCTACCGGGTGGCGCGCGACGAGATCGCCCGGCTCTACGACGTCCACCCGCACGACCTCGGCCTGCATGTCGCCACCGCCGATCCCGACCTCCTCGGTCGCGGCCTGGTCTCCGGTCTGATCCGACAGCTCGCCGAGGCCCTGCTCGACGCCGACCCCGCCTGCCCGCGCATCGCCGTGGAACCGGCGTCCGACAACGCCCCGATGCGCCGCGCCCTCGTCAAACGCGGCTGGACCGACCACGGCGAGTTCCAAGTCAGGCCGGAACGACGCATCGCCCTGCATCTGCTCGAACGAGAGGTTCTCACCGCATGACCACCGCACCTGCCCGTCGAGTGAGCACACCGCCCGCCCTCCGCGCCTTCCACAAGCCGACCCGACCGGACGCTCCGGCCCTGCTCGTCTTCCCGCACGCGGGTGGGGGAGCGTCGTCGTACCGTGAGCTCTCGGGCCTGCTCTCGGCGCACTTCGACGTCCGGATCATGCAGTACCCCGGCCGCCAGGACCGGATGCGCGAACCGGCGGCCACCGACCTCACCGATCTGGCCGCTGAAGCCTTCGAGGCCGTCCTCGCCGACGAGGGGCTCGTCGGGCGGACCGTCGTCGCGTTCGGCCACAGCATGGGATCGATCGTCGCCTTCGAACTCACCCGACGGCTGCAGGACGCGGGTCGCGCGCCCGCTCGCCTCGTCGTGTCGGCGGCCACCGCACCGAGTCGGGTCGCCGCGCTGCCCAAGCATCCGGACTCGGATGAGGAGCTGATGGCGCACCTGTCGGGTCTGCAGGGGACCGGCGGCGCGGTGATGAACAGCGAGTCGGTGATGCGGATGGCGCTGCCCGCGCTGCGCGCCGACTATCGGGCGTTCGACGCCTACGACTGCCCGGTCGACGCGCGCGTCGCCGTCCCGATCCAGGTGATCGGCGGTGCCGACGACCCGATCATCAAACCGTTTCAACTGCATTCGTGGACCGACCACGCCGACACCGTCGACGTCAGCATCGTCGACGGCGGCCACTTCTACCTGAACGAGCACCCGCGAGAACTGGTCGACATCCTCGCCGCGGCGGTGCCGCGATGACCGGCTGGGTCCGCGACACCGCCATCGTCATCTCGGGCATGGCGGTCGAGGCCCCGGGCGGCATCGACACCCCGGAAGACTTCTACGCGGCCCTCGCAGCCGGCGCCGACCTGATCGGCCCCATGCCGCGCGACCGCGACTGGCCCGTCGACCAGGTCCTCGCCCTCGACCGACAGCCGGGCTGGGGCGCGGTGCCCGATGCCGGCGGATTCCTCGACGGCGCAGCGGAGTTCGACCCGCAGTTCTTCGGGCTGAGCCCCCGCGAAGCGGCCGCGATGGACCCGCAGCAGCGCGTCGCCATGCGGGTCGCCTGGCGCGCCGTCGAGAACGCGGGCATCAACCCGGCGGCGCTGTCGGGCGACGAGGTCGGCGTCTACTTCGGCGCCTCCCTGATGGAGTACGGGCCGCGCGCCGCCACCGTCAACGAGTACTCGGGCCACCGCATCGCCGGGACCGCGCTCGGTGCGGTGTCCGGACGGATCTCGCATGCGCTCGGCGTGATGGGACCGTCGGTCGTCGTCGACACGGCGTGCGCGTCGTCGCTGACCGCGGTGCACCAGGCCGCCGCGGCGATCCGCGCGGGCGACTGCGACTGGGCCGTCGCCGGCGGGGTGTGCGTGATGGCCTCTCCCGCCGCCTTCTTCGAGTTCTCGCGCAGCAATGCGCTGGCCGAGGACGGACGGTGCCGGTCGTACTCGTCGGGGGCCACCGGCACCGTCTGGGGCGAGGGCGCCGGCGCGGTGGTCGTCGAGACCGCCGCGTCGGCCCGCGCCGCGAACCGTCGGATCTACGGCGTGATCGCCGGATCGCGCGTCAACCACAACGGGGCGGGCGGCCCGATCGTCGTGCCGAACGCGCAGGCGCAGCGCCGCGTCATCGAGGGCGCCGTCGCCGCATCCGGAGTCGACGCCGCCATGATCGATCTGATCGAGGGCCACGGCACCGCGACCCTCGGCGACCCGATGGAGCTCGACGCCCTGGCCTCCGTCTACGGCGCCGCCCGCGGTCCGGAGAACCCGGCGGCGGTCGGCTCGGTGAAGTCGAACGCCGGCCACGCGCAGGCCGCATCGGGCGTCCTGGGACTCATCAAAGTGCTGCAGTGCGGTCGACACGGGACCATCGTGCCCAGCCTCTACGCCGACGAGCCGACCGACGAGATCGACTGGGACGCCTCGGGTCTGCGTCTCGCCGCGGAGCGGGAGGCGTGGCCCGCCCGCGACGGCCACCGGTACGCCGCCGTCTCCAGCTTCGGCGTCTCCGGAACCAACGCCCACCTCATCCTCGACATGCCGGAGGCCACCCGTGTCTGATCTCCACTACCGCCTCCCCGACGGTCGGATCCCGGTCGTCGTCTCCGCCGACGCCGCCGAGAACCTCGGCCGGTACGCCTCGTCGGTCGCGCGCTACGTGCGGGCGAACGCCGGTCTGGACATCCATCAGGTCGCTGCGTATCTCCTCGACGCGCGGCCCGTCCGCCGACACCGCGCCCTCATCGCAGCCACTGATCGCGCGAGTCTGCTGGATGCGCTCGACGCCGTCGCCGCCGACCGCCCCCACCCCGACGCGGTGCGCGGGACGGCGTCGTCGCACCGATTCGCCTACGTCTATCCGGGGCAGGGGAGTCAGCGTCCGGGGATGGGCGCCGTCGACTATCGGGAGTCCACGGCGTATCGCGAGGCCGTCGACGAATGCCACGCTGAATCCCTTGCGCTGTTCGGGACCTCGCCCCTCGACTATGTGCTCGGCAGGGACGGTGCTGCCGAGACCGACGACGTCACCGTCGTCCAGCCCGCACTGTTCATGCACATGCTGGGTCTCACGGCCATGTGGGACGCCGCCGGTGTGCGGCCGGCCATGACCGTGGGCCACAGTCAGGGCGAGATCGCGGCCGCCGTGCGCAGCGGTGTCGCCACCCTGCGCGAAGGGCTCGTCGTCGTCACCGAACGCGCGCGAGCCGTCGACCGGATCGCGCCGCGCGGCTACACGATGGCCGTGCTCGGCATCGACCTCGACGAAGCCGAACGCCTCCTGGCGCGAAACTCCGGCTGGATGGAACTGTCCGTGGTGAACTCCGCGCACATCCTCTGCGTCTCCGGCGAACGCAACGCCGTCCTCGACCTCATCGCCACGCTGGAAGCGGACGGGAAGTTCGCCAAGGAGATCCGCGTCGCCTACCCCGCGCACACCAGTATCGTCAGCAAATTCTCCGACGTCCTCTGCACGGCGTTCGACGCGCACGGCATGCGGGAGCGCTTCGCGGAGCCACAGATCCCCTGCATCGGCGCGACACTCGGCGAGCCCGTCGACCAGACGATGCCGGTCCGCGACTACTGGTTCTGGAACCTGCGCAACCGCGTCCGCTTCGACCGCGCCGTCACCCGCGCCGCGAACGACGGTGCCGACACCTTCATCGAGATCGCCGAGCACCCGACCCTGGTGCTGGCACTGTCCGAGACCCTCGCCGAGACGAACGGCACGACCATCCTGGGCACCCGGCGACGGGAATGCACCGATCACGCGCTGTTCACCCGCAACGTCCTCGCCGTCGCCGCGGCGGACGCCGACTTCGACTGGTCGAGCTGGGCCGTCCCCGGCCGCACCAGAGGCGTTCCCCTGGAGGGTTTCCCGAACTCCGTCATGCGCAGGACTCATCTGTGGGCCCGGTACGACGCCGGTGCCGACGACGCGGTCAACCGGCCGGGATGGGCTGCGCCGCGCACTGACCATGACGTCCGCGTTCTCCGGACCTCCTGGGAACGGCCGTCGCGACGCGACATCATCGCGCCCCAGCGGATCGCGATCGTGACACCGCGCGGAGCCGACACCGCGCTGGCGGCCGCGATCTGCGACGCCGCCCCGCACCACGGCGCCGTCGCCTGGCAGGTGCCCGACGGCGGCGCCGACATCGCACCGATGGACGCGGTGCTGCTGATGCTGCCGCCGGGCAGCGGAGACGTGGAGGGCGACCTCGCGGCGATCCTCGCCGACTCCGGGTGGCGCGCGGGTCTCACCGATCTGCCCGCCACGTTCTGGGTCGTCACGGTCGGTGCGGAGGCCGTCGTCGACGGGGACGTCGCCGACCCGGTGCATGCCGCGCTCGCCGCCGGCCTGCGGTGCCTGGCGATCGAACAGAGCGGTGTGCGCGTCGCGCACCTCGATCTCCCGGCCACGGGCTCCTCCGCGGACGACGTCCTGTCGGCGGTGCACATCGCCGGGGAGACAGCGCTCGCCGTCCGGAACGGCGTGGTTCACGTGAAACGTCTGATGTCGGCGGAGGGCTCGGAGCCATCGTCCCCCGACCCGACGCACGTCGTGATCAGCGGCGGGACCGGTCAGGTGGGGCTGGTGATGGCCGAACGGTTCGCGCGCGACGGGGCACGCCGGATCACCCTGCTCAGCAGGAGCGGGGGCGGGGATGCCGCACACCGCAGCGTTGCTCGCATCGCCAATCGCTTCGGCGTCGACGTGGACGTCCGACGCTGCGACGTGACCGATCAGGAGACGATCACGCGGGCGACCGCCGATCTGCCGCCGGTGACGCTGCTCGTCCACGCCGCGCTCGACTACGTCGACCGGCCGCTCGACCGGATCTCGACCGACGACGTGCACCGGGCCGTCGATGCGAAGGTGTTCGGCCTCCGACGACTGCTCGATGCGGTGGGCAGCGTCGACCGCGTGCTGATCTGCTCGTCGCTGGCTGCGACGATCGGCGGCCGCGACCAGGCGCTGTACGCGGCGTTGAACCGGCTGCTCGAGGTCGAGGCCGCTCGGCTGCGCGCCGAGGGCGTCGACGCAGTCGCGATCGGGTGGGGTCTCTGGTCGGTGCAGGGGCCGCTCGACGCCGAGAGGCTGGCCCGCGTCACAGCGACCGGCGTCGTCCCGATGGCGCCGTCCGCGGCGCTCGACGCCGGACTCCCGATCAGCGGACTCGACGCCCAGGTTCTCGCCGCGTCGTGGCCCGATCTGCGTGATCTGCTGGCGATGACCGGGACGGCGTCGCTGATCTCGGAGGTGCCGGACGCGGTGGTCGAGGTGATCGACGAGCCGATCGTGCAACCGTCCGAGCCAGTCGCAGACCCGGAACCGGCCGAGGCCGAGGCCGTCGTCGAGCCGGTGCTGTCCGGCGACTTCGGCTCCGAGCTCGCCGCCGAACTCGCGGTGACGATGGGCCTCGGCCCCGACGACATCGACCCGAGCACCCCGCTCGTCGCCCTCGGCATGGACTCACTGCAGGCCCTCGACTTCCGCAAGCGCGTCCAGGCGTCGCTCGCCTGCGACCTACCCGTCGAGGCGATCCTCGGCGGCGCCAGCTTGAACGAGGTGGTCGGCTTGATGGGAGCGGCTTCGTAGCGCCGGGCGGTCCGTCCACTTCGTGGTTTGCGCTGTCAGACGAGTCGAACCCCCGTGAGCTGCGCTGGTACGAAGCCGGGTTCCGGCGCGCTGCGCTCACCGATCAGCACGGAATCCGCAACAGTGACCAGGCTAACCATACTAAGGCTAGACTTACCTTCTTCATACCTGGTTCAATGACGGAATGTATGACGATGAGCACGTGGCGCAGCCGGAGGCTGAGCCCGCGGCGGGCGGCGGATCGGGATCCTCGGTCAACTGGCCCACGGTGATGATGGCGGCAGGAATCTCGGCGGTCGTTTCGGCGATCATTCTCGCGATCGGACTGGTCGGCATCATGCTCAGTGACGTCGGCTCCCGCCCGACGGCGCAGGAACCGCCGGCCACCGTCGTCAACCTCGGCGCCCAGCAGGCGCAGCAGCCGCAGGCCGCGGCACCGACGACGACCACCGACGACCCGTCCGAGACCACCGCGCCGGAGACTCCGACCGACGACGCTCCGGTCGCAGCGGCTCCCGAGGCGACCACTCCGGTCGCCCAGGCGCCCGCGCAGACTCAGACGAAGACGTCGGCCGCGCCGACCAAGCCGACCGCCGCACAGTTGCAGAACGACCTCGACTTCCTGGCCTCGGGCGCGTCGACGTCGCAGAAGGCACAGCGGCTCGAGGGCGGCTCACGTGCTGTCGGCCAGGCTCAGGGCATCCTGGCGCTCGCCAAGAAGTTCAAGCCGATGGGGCTGAGCTACCAGATCGTCGACCCGGTGACCGTGAACGGCACTACCGCGACCGCTCGTCTCAAGCTGTCGTCGCCCGGCTACCAGCCCAATTACATGAAGTTGACCTGGGTCTGGAAGGACGGGCGCTGGAAGATGACGAACAGCTCGGTCTGCGCGCTGGGGTCGTACGCGAACATTCCCTGCAATCTGTAATCGATCTCGAACCTGAACGGACCCGGGCTGAACTTCGGCCCGGGTCCGTTCATTAGGTTAGGCTAGGCTAAAGTCTTGGCATGACGATCAACGCCTCCGCACGTCGCCGTGAACTCCTGCGCCAGCGCCTGGAAGCCGCCGGTCTGGCCCACCACGACGAGGCGTCTGCCGTACCCGCGCGAGCGCACGGCGAACGGACTGCACTGCCGATCGCCGCCCGTCGGCTCTGGTTCACCGGGCACCGCGACGCCGCAGACACGTCGCTGAACGTCTCGGTCGGCTTCCGCCTCCGCGGCGCCGTCGACACCGAACGGCTGCACGCCGCCTTCACTGCCGTCGCGGCACGCCACGAGACGCTCCGAGCCCGTTACCTTCCCGGCGACGACGGCGTGCCGGTGATGGAGAACCGTGTCGGCGACGGCATCGCGTGGACCGTCGTCGACCTGCGCGACCTCTCCGACAGCGCCGCGCAGCGACGCACCCAGGTCCTCGCAGCCCGCGAGGCTCGCCTTCCGTTCCGGCTCGACGCCGAGGCACCGTTGCGCGTCACGGTGCTGGAGTTCGCCGACGACCACCGCGTCGTCCTCCTGACCGTTCACCACGTGGCCTGGGACGACGAGTCGTGGCGCGTCCTGTTCGCCGATCTGACCATGGCGTACCGCGGGCACGACCTCCCGCCGCTCGGCCGCCAGTACGTCGACATCCCCGACCCGACCGCCGACCAGATCGACGCGGACCTCGCCTACTGGACGCGGACGCTGACTCCGGCGCCCGAACCGCTCGACCTTCCCGCCGCCGTCGGTGCCGCGGGGAGCGGTCGTGCGCACCGCCCGCTCGATGATCGGATCGCCGGCGCCGCGGCCGCTCTCGCCAAGTCGCGCGGCACCACCGTCTTCGCCGTCCTGGTCGCCGCGACCCAGGCCTTCCTGCACCGCGTCTACGGCGCCGACGACGTGCTCCTCGCGGTCCCGACCACCGACCGCCCGGCCGGCTCCGAGAACCTCATCGGCTACTTCGGCAATTCCGTCCTGCTGCGCGGCACCGTCGAACCGCGCCAGTCGCTGACCTCGCTGATCGACGCCTCCCGCGACACCCTCGCGACGGGCCTCGGCGCCAACCGAGCGCCGATCGACCAGGTGGTCGCCGCAGTCGCGCACGACCGCCGCGCCGGACTGGAAGGTCTGGTCTCCGCCAGCCTCACCGTCCGCAGGGAACTCGGCGGCCTGCATCTCGACGGCGTCACCGGCGAGCACCTCGACCACCTCCACACCCCCAACGCGCAACTGCCGCTGGAGTTCGCCGTCGTCTCCGGCCAGACCCCGATGCTGGAACTGCAGTACGGCACCGACCGCTTCGACGCCGCCGAGGCCGAGACGCTCCTGTCGTCGTACGCGACCTTCCTCGCCGACGCGCTCACCGAACCCGACCGACCGATCCGTGACGTGCGACTGCTCGACGCCGCCGCCCGCGACGCCGTCGTCACCGCAGCCGGCGGACCCGTCGTCGACGACCGTCCCGAGACCCTCGTCGACATGTTCGCCGCCGCCGTCGCGATCCGCGCCGACCACCCCGCCCTCGTCACCGACCACCGCACCCTCACCTACGGCGACCTCGACGAGGCCACCACCGCGCTCGCCCGCCGGATCACCGTCGAGGCGGGCGACGCGCTGTCGCGGCCGGACGCGATCGTCGCGCTCCGCATGTCGGCGAGCGAGGACTTCGTCGTCGCCGCCCTCGCCGTCATGAAGGCCGGCGCCGCCTACCTGCCCGTGGACCCGGACTACCCCGATGACCGCGCCGCCTTCCTCCTCGACGATGCCCGACCGGCCCTGGTGCTCGACGCCGACGAGGTTGCGCGGCTGCGTGCCGAGCCGCCCACGGACATCGCCCTCACCGGCCCCGCACCGTCGTCGCTGGCCTATGTCATCTACACCTCCGGCTCCACCGGAACCCCGAAGGGCGTCGCCGTCGACCACCGCGCGATCGCCGAACACCTGCGCGCCTTCGGTGCCACCAGCGTCGTCGGCCCCGACGACCGCCTGGTGCAGACCTCGTCGGTCAGCTTCGACGCGTCGATGTTCGAGATCTTCGCGACCCTCACCGTCGGCGCCACCCTGGTGGTCCCCAAGCGAGGCGCCCTCACCGATATCAGATACCTGGCCGACCTGCTGGTCCGCGAGCACGTCACGGTGATGCACATGGTGCCGAGCATGCTGTCCACCCTGCTGCTGATCCCCGAGGTGAAGCAGTGGACCACGCTGCGCACGGTCCCGGTCGGCGGCGAGGCCCTGCCCGGCGAGGTCGCCGACGCCTTCACCACGGCGTTCACCGCCGATCTCTCCAACAACTACGGCCCCACCGAGGCCGTCGTCGCCGCGACGCACCATCGGGTCGACGGCCCGCGCGGCGGCTCCGTGGTCCCGATCGGGCGACCGAACCCGGGCGTCACCGCTCACCTCCTGGACGCGGGGCTGCAGCCCGTGCCTGACGGGGTGGTCGGCGAGCTCTACCTCGGCGGTCGGCAACTCGCGCGCGGCTACCTGCGCCGCAGCGCCCTCACCGCATCCCGCTTCGTGGCGAACCCGTTCGCGGCGGGGGAGCGGCTGTACCGCACCGGCGATCTCGCTCGCCGCGGCTCCGACGGCGAACTCCGCTTCGTCGGCAGGTCCGACGATCAGATCAAGGTCCGCGGCTTCCGCATCGAGCCCGGCGAGATCGAAGCCGCCCTCACCGCTCACCCCGACGTGCAGCGCGCCCTCGTCACCGTCATCGACGACCGCCTCCTCGCCTATGCGATCGCCGAGACCGACAGCGCGCTCGACGCCGTCGCCGTCCGCGACCACGTCGCCGAACACCTTCCCGCACACATGGTTCCGGACGCCGTGGTGCCGATCGACCACGTCCCGTACACCGTCCACGGCAAGCTCGACCGCGACGCCCTCCCCGTCCCGGAACCGGAGACGGTCGCCTTCGTCGAGCCGTCGACCCCGACACAGCGCCGCGTGGCCGACGTCTTCGCCGAACTCTTCCCGGGTCGCGAGATCGGCGCCGGCGACTCGTTCTTCGACCTCGGCGGGCACTCGCTCCTCGCCGCGCGCCTCGTCACCGCGCTGACCGCCGAGTTCGGACTCGACGTCGACGTCCGCGCCCCGTTCGAGCATCCGACCGTCGCCGGGCTCGCGGCCATGCTCGCCGCGAAAGCGCAGGACGAACTCGGCATCGACCTCGACGCCGACGGCGACTCGGACTGGGCCGACGACTGGGCCGCCACCGACTTCGGCGGCGTCGCACTCGGTGCTCCCACAGCCTCGGCCGCGGCGGCACGACCGCCCCTCGAAGCCGGAACCGCCCCCGCACGACCGCCGCTGTCGTTCTCCCAACTGGCGATGTGGTTCAACCACCGCTTCACCGGAGCGAGCGCCGACGACAACATCACCGTGAAACTCGGCGTCGACGGTCCCGTCGACCTCGATGCGCTCCGCGGTGCGGTGAACGACGTCGTCGCCCGACACGCGTCGCTGCGGACGTCGTTCCAGGAGATCGACGGACTTCCCGTGCAGGTGATCGCCGATCACGTCGACGTCGACCTCACCATCACCGACACCGACGACCGGATCGACGCGGCCGTCGCCGCCGCGAGCGCGGCCGTCCTCCCGCTCACCGACCCGTCGCTCGTGCGCGCGCACCTCATTCGCAGCGCGGACGCCACCGTGCTCGCCCTGGTCATCCACCACATGGTGGTGGACCACGGCAGCGTCGCGCTGATCGTCGATCACCTCGCCACCGCCTATCGAGCCCGCACCGGCGGCCCCGCGTTGCCCGACCGCGAGACCGGCGTCGAGTACGCCGACGTCGCGGCCTGGCAACACGCGATCTTCGGCCTCGACACCGACCCGGACAGCGAGGCCGCCCGCTTCGGTCGCGACGAGATCGAGTTCTGGCGCGAGCGTCTCGCAGGACTGCCCGACGAGATCCTCGTCGCCGCCGACCGACCCCGACCGGAGGGACTCGGTCGTCGCGGGCACGTGGTCGACGTCGAGATCCCCGCCGAGCGCTACGCCGAACTCAAGACCGTCTTCGCGGCCAACGGCGTCACCGACTTCATGGCCCTGGCAGGCATCTGGTCGGCCACCCTCAGCAGCCTCGGCGGCGGGAACGACATCGCGGTCGGGACACCGGCAGCCGGTCGTGTCGCTCCGGGCACCGAGGGCGTTGTCGGTCTCCTCGCCAACATGGTTGTCCTGCGCACCGACCTGTCCGGCACACCGACGCTCGCCGAGACCCTGCACCGGTCCCGCGATGCCGTCCTGGACGCCTTCGCGCACCAGGAGGTGCCGATCGAACGACTCGTCGAGGCACTCAATCCGCGTCGCACCCGATCCCGTAATCCGCTCTTCCAGAGCATGATCCACTTCCGGGACGCCGCTGACGAGGCCCCGGTCGAACTCGCTCCGGGTACGTCGGTCCGGGTGCTCCCGATGACCGTCGACACCTCGTATCTGGACCTCAACCTCATCGTCGTCACCGGCGACGACGGCAGCCTCCACATCCGTCTCGTCGCGAGCGCCGACCTCTACGACGACGACACCGCGCGCGGCATCGCCGACCGCTTCGTCGCGCTCCTCGAGGAACTCGCCCGACATCCACGACGACGTCCCGCCGAGTTCGCGATCCGCCCGCTGCCGGACACCCTCGACGCCTCCACGCACGGCGACGATCCGGCCGTTCTCGCGGAACTGGTCGCGGCGGGATCACCGCGTCGCATCCAGGCGCGGCCGACCACACTCGCCGGGCTCCCGCACGCCGGCCTCACGCACTGCGCGTCCGTCGCCACGTGGATCGTCGACGGACCCGGAGCCGCCGAGTCACTCGGCGAGACCCTCCGCGCGCTCTCGCCCGGTTCCCTCGTCATCGACAACCACGCGGCCGCGCCCGCCGCCGCACCGGTCGCGGAAGTCTTCACCGCGGGCGGCGGCACCGAGACCCCGACCGAGCGCGCTCTGGTCGCCATGCTCGAGGAACTGTTGTCCGTCACCGGGATCGGGCGTGACGACAACTTCTTCGCCGTCGGCGGCGACAGCGTCATCTCCATCCAATGGTCCGCACGCGCCGCCGCATCCGGCATCGCGCTGGACCCCCAGCAGATCTTCGACCACTACTCGATCGCCGAGCTCGCCGAAGCCGTCGACGCCGCCCGCACGGAGTCCGCCGCGAAGCCCGCGGAACCGGCAGTCGACGCCGCGCCGATGGCCGCGTCGGGTCTGTCCGCCGACATGCTGTCGGCGCTCGGCTCCGCCTGGGAGGCCCAGCAGTGACCGCGCAGACCGACTCCACGGAAACGCAGAAGCCCGTCATCGAGGACGTCCTCGCCCTCTCACCGCTCCAGTCGGGACTGTTCTCGCTGTCGGAGATGGCCGACGGTGGGCTCGACGTCTACAGCATGCAGTTCGTCGTCGAGATCAGCGGCCCGCTGCGCCCGGACGTCCTGCGCCGCAGTGTCGATGCGATGCTCGTCCGCCACCCGAACCTGCGCGTGAGCCTGTGGGACCAGGGCGTTCCGCACCCCGTTCAGATCGTTCCGGCGCACGCGCGCGTGCCGTGGCGGCAGATCGCGACCACCCCCGACGAGTTCGACGCCCTCCTGCGCGCCGAACGGGCGCACCGGTTCGACCTCCGACGCGGTCCCGCGCTCCGCGTCGTCCTCGCCGAACTGCCCGACGGCCGACACCGGATGCTGCTGACCGCACACCACGTCCTCATGGACGGCTGGGCCGTCGCACTGTTCTTCCGCGAGCTCCTCGCCGCGTACAGCGCCGACGGGTCCGTCGACGGCCTCCCGCCCGCGAAGCCCTATCGCAACTACATCGCGTGGCTCGCACAGCAGGACTCCGACGGCGCTCTCGCCGCCTGGAAGCGGTACCTGGACGGCGTCGCCCCGCTGCTCCTCGGCGCTCCGGGAACGCCTGCCTCGGAACCGGTCCGGCACCGGCGGACGATCGCAGCAACTGAGACCGAGCGCATCCTCGGCTGGGCGCGTCGTCACGGCCTGACTCCCGCCACCGTCACGCAGTACGCGTGGTCGGTGGTCCTGGGGCGCCTCGCCGACACCGACGACGTGGTCTTCGGCACCACCATCTCCGGCCGCCCGCAGAGCCTGCCCGGCGCGGCGGAGACGGTCGGCCTGTTCATCAACACCGTCCCCGTCCGCGCGGACCTGCGTGTCGAGGCCACCGTGCTCGACGGCCTCGTCGCCATGCAGCGGTCGTCGGCGCAGATGCGCGACCGCGGCTTTCTCGGCCTCGCCGAGATCGCCCGCGTCGCAGGCGCTCCCACCCTGTTCGACACCCTCTTCGTGTACGAGAACGCGCCCATCGGTTCGGCGACCGAACCGGTCACCGCCGCCGACGGCACCCGCTTCCTGCCCCTCGCCATGGAGTCGCTGGCGCATTACCCGCTCACCGTCGTCGCCTACGAGGCGGCGGGCGAGCTCGTCGTCATGACCGAGTCGGTCCCCGACGCGCTCGGCACCGTCGACGCCGCGCAGATCGTCGACCGCGTGATCGCGGTCCTGTCCCGACTGCCCGACGCCGCCGACGGCCCGGCCGACCGACTCGACGTCCTGCTGCCGCACGAGAAGGACTGGGCGGCACGGGACTCCTCGGGGTCCGCGCTGCCGGCCGGAACGACGGCGATCGGGCTCTTCGTCGAGCAGGTCGCGGCCACTCCCGACGCGGTCGCGCTCGTCGCCGACGACGGCACCTGGACGTACACGGAGTTGCAGCGGTGGGCGCTGAACGTGGCCGCCGACCTGCGCGACGCCGGCGTCCGACGCGATTCGGTGGTCGCCGTCGCGCCGCGTCGATCCGGGCGGTCGATCGCCGGGATCCTCGGCGCCATGCTCGCCGGGGCGGCTTACGTTCCGATCGACGTCGCGATGCCCGCCGCCCGCATCGACAACCTGCTGGAGCAGTCCGGTGTTTCCGCAGTGCTCACCGATCCCGAATTCGCGAGAATCTTCGACGGCCGCACCGTGATCGACGACTGGACGGTCCGAGACCGGGTCCCGGCCGACGCACCCGTGCCGGCTCCGGACGACGCCGCCTACCTGATCTTCACCTCCGGCTCCACCGGCGAGCCCAAGGGCGTGATCGGCACCCAGGGGGCGCTCGCCAGCTATGCGCGCGACCACCGCGACCGTGTGCTGTCCGTCGGACGCGAAAGCCTCGGCCGTCCGATGCGCGTCGCCCATGCCTGGACCTTCTCGTTCGACGCCTCCTGGCAGCCGCTGGCAGCCCTGCTCGACGGTCACGAACTGCACCTGTTCTCCGAGGAGGAGACCCACGACGCCGCGCGACTCGTCGACGCGCTGGGCCGTCGCGACATCGACATGATCGACACCACGCCGTCGATGTTCGGGCAGCTCTCCGCCGCAGGCCTGGTCTCGGGCGAGCCCGGACGGCCGACGCTCACCGTCCTCGCGCTCGGCGGCGAGGCCATCGGTCCGGCCCTCTGGAAACAGCTCGGTGCGCTGCGGCGGACCGCGGTCTTCAACTGCTACGGACCCACCGAGACCACCGTCGAAGCCATGGTCGCGCGGGTGTCCGCGTCGCCGGTTCCGACCATCGCCGGGCCCACCGACCGGATGAGCGCACGCGTCCTCGACTCCCGGCTGCGATCCGTCGCCGACGGCGTGATCGGCGAGTTGTATCTCACCGGTGACCAGGTGACGCGCGGCTATCAGAATCGCCCCGGGCAGACCGCGGGCACCTTCGTCGCCGACCCCGTCAGAACGGGACAGCGCATGTACCGCACCGGAGACCTGGTGCGCCGCAACGCCGCCGGCGACATCCTGTTCGTCGGCCGCGGCGACCACCAGGTCAAGATCCGCGGCTATCGCATCGAGGTCGGCGAGGTGGAGGCCGGGCTCCGCGCCGTCCCCGGTGTCCGGGAGGCCGCCGTCATCGTCGTCGACCGGCCCATCGGCGCCGCCCTTGTCGGTTTCGTTGCAGGCAGTGGGCTGGATGCCGCGACGGTGCGCGCGGGGCTGTCGTATCGGCTGCCCGCGCACATGATCCCGACGCGCGTGCTGGTGCTGCCGGTGTTGCCGGTCAACAGGAACGGCAAGCTCGACGCCGCCGTGCTGGGCGAGTCGGCGCGCGCCGCCCTGACCGGCGGTGGTCGAGGGGACGAGGTGTTCGATGACGTCCAGGAACGCGTCGCCACCGCGGTCGCCGGTGTTCTCGGCACCCGTCCCGGACTGGACGACGACTTCTTCGACCTCGGCATGGACAGCATCGTCGCGATGGCGCTGGTCACCGCGTTGCGGACCGGTGGCGACGAGGTCGCCGCCCGCGACGTCATGACCTTCCCGAACGTCCGCGATCTCGCCGCCGCTGTCCGCCGCGGCGCGCACCTGCAGCGGATCGTCGCCGACCGCGAGTACGGTGCGGTGCCCGCGCTGCCCGTCGTGGAGTGGATGTACGAGGGCGGTGGCTGGCGACGCTTCACCCAGACCCTGCTGTTCCGCCTGCCCGCCGGCGTCGCAGACGTGGAGGTCGTAGCGGTGCTGCAGGCGCTGGTCGACGGGCACGACATGCTGCGTGCCACCCGCGAGAGCGGCGTCCTCGTGACCCGGGAGCCGGGCGTCGTCGACGTCTCGTCGCGGTTCTGGGCGCTCGACGAGGACCGGGACCTCGGGGGACTCGTCACCGCCGCGGCCCGTCAGGCCAACGAGGCCGTCGACCCCGACAGCGGCGACATGCTCGCCGCCGTCCGCATCGTGTCGTCCGACGGCGACCTCCTGCTGCTGGCGATCCATCACCTCGCCGTCGACGCGGTGAGCTGGCAGGTGCTCTTCGGCGACCTCGTCGAGGCCGGTGCCGCGGTGACCCACGGCAGCGAGCCGACGCTCGCCCCCGAGTACACGGACTATCGCGCATGGTGTCGAGAACTCCTGTCCCGTGCGGGATCCGACGCGGTGGCGGCACAGCGCGAGTACTGGCGCTCGCAGGTGGCGGCCGAGGACCCGGTCATCGGCAGCCGGGTCCCCGAGATCGGTCGCGACACGTGGGCCGACCTCCGTTCGGCGCCGGTGCTGACCGACGTCGACGTGACCGCCCGAATCCTGGCGCGCATCGACCAACGCCTCGGGCTGCGGGAGTTTCTGCTGACCGCCCTCGCGGTGACGTTCGCGTCGTGGCGTGCCGAGCGCGGGCAGGACGCGTCGGCGGGCTCGCTGATCGCGCTCGAAGGACACGGCCGTGAGGACTCGACAGTCGGCGACGACGTCGACACCGGCCGCACGCTCGGCTGGTTCACGACGGTGTTCCCGGTGCGCCTGGCGGCCGGTCGGACGGTGACGCTGGACGTACTGGAGAACGATCGTGCGGCCGGTCGTGCACTGCTGGAATCGGTTGCCGAGGAACTGGATTCGATCCCGAACCGGGGCCTGGACTACGGACTCCTGCGGTATGCCGACAAGGATCCGGAGCTGGTGGGCGGCGTCGACCCGCAGGTGGAGTTCAACTACCTCGGCCGATTCGATCTCGGCGTCGCCGACGAGGAGCCCGGCGCGTGGCAGCCGGTGCTCGACCTGGAGCTGAACGAGCACCTCCCCACCGATCCGGAGCCCGACCTGCCCCTCCGCTACGCGCTGGACGTCGTGGCGGTCGTGCGGGCCACCGACGACGGCCCCCAGCTCGTGACGAACTGGCGCTACTGCTCAACGGTCCTGTCCGCGGACGACGTCGCCCGCCTGTCGACCCTGTGGGAGAGGTCGGTAGCCGCCCTGTCCTGATCGACTCCCGACGCGGGTCGGGTTCCAGCCATCGTCGATCTCGATGCGCAGGCTCGCTTCGCTCGCGTGCTTACTCGATCAGCAAGGGCCGATTTCCTACGTTGGTCGAGTAAGCGAGGAACGAGCGCATCGAGATCGGCCGCTTTCCTACGTTGGTCGAGTAAGCGAGGAACGAGCGCATCGAGACCGCCGCGGGCTGGGTCTGTTGATAGATCTGCCGGAACCTGTGGACAACGACGTTGTCGAGGACTCGGCGATCAGAGACAGTCGAGCGATGTCCGGTTTCATGTACATCCTCAAATGCTGCGACGGCAGCTATTACGTCGGCAGCACCCGAAGCATCGAGGTTCGATTCGAACAGCACCAATCGGGGAAGGGCTGCGAATACACGAGTTGGCGACGACCCGTCGAACTCGTCTTCTGCGAGGAGTTCGAGACGATCGGTGAGGCGTACGCCATGGAGAAGCGAGTTCAGAAGTGGTCACGTGCGAAGCGGGAGGCATTGATCGCCGGCGACTTCGAGGCGTTGCATCGGGCTGCGAAGAAGGGATTTCGCCCGGCACGATGAGCCTCCACACGGTCGGGCGCTACCGTTGCGTCATGACGGCAGACTGGCGGGAAGTTCTCGTCGACGAGATCCGCGCGTTGATCAACCAGGCGGCGCCCGGCGTCGTCGAAGAGGCGAAATGGAAGAAGGCGTCGAACCCCGATGGCGTTCCGACCTTCACACTCGACGGATTGATCTGCACGGTCGAGACGTACAAGGCCAAGGTGAAGGTCACCTTCGCGAAAGGCGCGTCGTTGCCTGACCCGTCTGGGTTGTTCCTGCCTGCGACGGGGATACGTCGCGCGATCGACTTGGCCGAGAGCGATGAGCTCGACTCGGATGCCTTCATTGCGATCGTGCAGGCCGCGGTCGCGTTGAACCGGGCGAAGTAGGGGTTGACCCAGCCCGCGGCGGTCTCGATGCGCTCGTTCCTCGCTTACTCGACCAGCGTGTTTTCTTGCTGGCGCGATGCGTTCGTTCGTCGCTCTTCGACCAGCGTAGGAACTTGCTGGCGCGATGCGTTCGTTCCTCGCTCTTCGACTAGCGTGTGTTCTTGCTGATCGAGTAAGCACGCGAGCGGAGCGAGCCTGCGCATCGAGATCGCCGCGCGCTGGGTCTACCGCGGCCGGCCAACGACGAAGGTGCCGACGTTGCACTCCATCAGCTCGTCGCGACCGGTCGCTTCGGCGAAGGCGGTGGTGTCGCCGTAGCCCTGGGCCACGCCGCCCAGGCCCATCGCCGTCGCGGTCAGGTACAGGGTCTGGGTCAGGACGCCGACGTGCTTCAGGATCACCGCGTACGGCATCTGCTCGTACGTCCACATGATGCGGCCGGCTCGGGCGGCGATCGTCAACATCACCTGCGGACGCTCACCGTCGGCCAAGGTCAGCGACGCGGGGGAGAGCAGGCGCTGCACAGCGGGCTCGTCGATCGCCGAGACCGGCCGCAGGACGTGCTCGATCGAGTCGTAGTGGTACATCCCGGGCGCGACGCCCACGACATTCCGGATCACCGGATAGACCTCGAGCTCGTAGATCGATCCGCCGGAAGGGTAAGGGCGCGAAGGTAACTCGGTCGTCGCGGTCCCGGGCTTCTCGATCGTCCGCACTCCGCGTGTCCGCGCGCAGCGATACAGGAGTTCGCCGAGCTCGTTCACGGTCATCGGGGAGGCGTCATCGAAGCTGCGCGTCGACACCCGCTCCTCGACGGCGCGGGCCAACGGGACGGTCAGAACGTCGAGATCTGGGACGGGCAGCGAGATCGGTTCGCCCGGATAGGAGTCCGGTGCGGCGGGCACCGGCGGAAAACGACCGTCCGCCCACCGCGTCGGACCGAAGTGCGCCCAACTGGTGCTGCGATCGCCGACCGTGCTGCGGCGGTGGAACCACAGTTCGTGAGGACTCCACGACGCCGTCGGGAAGACGCCGGTCTCGACTGCGTCGTCGGCGACGGCGTGCCCGGTCCACCGGAGATCCGACCACAGGCGGGCCGTCCACGGGGTGTCCCCGCCACCCACGAGGGCACCGGCGACCGCCCCGCTGTGCACCACCACGTCGCACCACGACCGCGGGTTCTCGGCGACCAACTCGCCGCCGTCGCGGCGGAGAACGGTGAAGCGCGACAGTACGCCCGTCGACGCCTCCGCACGACCGCCCGTCGCACCGCGGAACGGCCGCACCGTGTAGAGCTGCTCATCGCCGGCGGTCACCGTCACCTGCAGGGCGCCGATCGCGAGCAGTCGGTCGACGAGATCGGCGATCGGGGCGGGAGGCGGTCCGTCGAAGGCGATCGGCCCGGCGTTGAGGGCCTTCAGGGCACCGCCCTGCATGGGGAGCAGCCCGGTCAGCTGCTCCTTGGCGGGTAGAACGGTGGCGGCTCCGGGAGCGCCGAGGACGGCTTTGCTCCCGGACGTCCACGCGTACACGGTGCGCAGGTCGGAACCGGTCACGTCGCTACTTCGCGGCCTTGGCGAAGGCAGGCTCCAGCTTGTCGAGCAGGTACGGGATCGCCAGCGGCGTGGGCTGGTTGATGCCGCTGATGTCCGCGAGCGACATGTTCGCGACCGCACCGCTGCGGACCGACGTCAGATCCGAGTACCCCGGGAGCTTCGCGAGGGCCTTCTTCAACGCGGGGGTGTTCGCGGTGATGATGAGGACGTCGGCGTCGAGCATCGGAATGTTCTCGGTGGAGATCGGGAAGCGCGGGTTCTTGGTCTTCTGGAACTGGGCGAGCAGCTTCGGCGCGACGGTCATGCCGAGCTCGTTGAACAGGTAGGCGGCGCCGTCGTTCGGATCGGCCATCACCTGGATCTGGTCGGCCGAGTACATGTACGCCATCGCATAGGTCTTGCCTGCGAGGCCGGGCAGCGACTTCTTGAGATCGGCGATCTTGCCGTTGACGTCGTCGGTGATCTGCTGAGCCTTCGCGTCGTCGTGCAGCAGCGTGCCCATCAGCTTCACCAGGTCCTGCCACGGATCCACCTGCTTGCCGGTGACGCCCGGGATGGTGGGCGCGATGTCCTTGATCTTCTTGAAGTTCTCCGGCTGGGAGGTCGGCATGTAGCCCTCGGCCAGGATCAGATCGGGATCGGCCTTGGCGATCTCGGCGACCAGGTTCTCCGGGTCGAGGGCGGTGGCACCGTCGAGCTTGTCAGCGGTCCACGGCGACGGCGCCCCGGTCAGGATCTGAATGTTGTCGAGATAGGCGACGGGCTTGACCCCGAATGCGAGCGCGGTGTCGATCCACTGGGCGCCGAGTGTCACGATCCTCTTCGGTGTGCCCTTGATCGTGACCGGCCCCTGCGCGGTGTTCACCTGGATCGGGCCGCCTGCGTTCTCCTCTTCCGCGGGCGGGCTGCACGCGGTCAGCGTCAGTGCGATCGCCACGATGCCTGCGAGCACGGTCAGGAGGGTCTTCACCGTCGACTTCATGACCAGAAGGGTAACGCAGGCTTGCCTAACTTAGGTAAGCCGGGGCTAGGTTGTGCTCTCGATGATTGATTCCCGGTAGTTTCGCCCCCAGGTTGGTCGAGTTCGCCGACGCGAGCTTACGAGCGCTCGACGAGTATCGAGACCCACGCATGACGGGCAGCCACTCAGATTGTCCGAAAAGCACTGTGGACCAACGGAACTCGCGGCGGTCTCGATACACCGCGTGCTCGCTTCGCTCGCAGGCGGCACTCGACCAACCTGGGGGTTTTACCCAGCGCTGGTGCGACTCGCCGACAAGTGGGTGGTTACCGATCCAGCGTCCGCAGCAGGGCGCGGGTCCGGGCGCGAACCTCCGGGTCGCGGTCGAAGAGGATGCCGACGTACTCGTCGACGCCGAAGTCGCCGAGCTCGCGGATGCGGTCGCCGACGGTGGCCTCGTCGCCGACGATCGCCGTGTCGACCGGGCCGGTGAAGCCCTCGCGATCGAGCATCGCCTTGTAGGACGGCAGGGTGTCGTAGATGGCGAATTGCTCGGCGGCGGTCGCACGGGCGGCGTCGACGTCGTCGGTCACCGACACCGGCAGCATCGCGACGGTCCGGACGTCCGACGCGGCACGACCGGCGTCCTCGGCCGCGGCGCGGAGCGTCGGGATGATGTGGTCGCGCAGCGTCTTGGGGCCGGTCATCCAGGTGACGGTGCCCGCCGTACGACTGCCGGCGACGCCCAGCATCTTCGGTCCCAGCGCCGCCAGGTACACCGGCGGCGCGGGGACGTCGGTCATCGTGAGGGCTCCCCGCGTCGTGATGAGTTCACCTGCGGCGCTGACCTTCTCGCCGTTCAACAGGGGGAGCAGTCCGTCGAGGAACTCCGAGGTGCGCTGCACGGGTCGCTTGTACGACACGCCCCACATGCCCTCGGTCACGACCTGGTGACTCAGTCCGAGGCCGAGGTTCAGTCGCGGCCCGATGATCGCCTGGGTGGTGAGCGCGCGCTGGGCCAGCAGCATCGGATGCTGCACCTGCATCGGCAGCACGCTGGTGCCGAACTCGATCTCCGGCACCTCGCGTCCGGCGACGGTGATCATCGTCAGGGCGTCGGGTTCGTTCGGCATCTGCGTAGTCCAGACACGTCGGAATCCCTCCGCGTGGATCTCGGCCAGGTTGGCCACCGCCTTGTCGATGGAGGCGGTGCGGGCGTTGATGGTCCAGACGACGCTGGTCTGCATGAGCGGAACTCCTGGTGTCGCGGGCGGCGTGGGCACTTCCGTCGATCGTAGGCGGCGTCGGGACCGAGGGGAGGCGTGAGATGAATTTCTAAAGTAGTCTCATTGGAGTGGTGGCACCACCCCACACCGCACGACGACGGGAACGACGATGGAACTGACGGTCTCACCGGCCCATCAGAAACTGCGCGACCGCGTGAAGCGGGCGACGCGCGTCGACCTCTTCCCGACGCCGGCGGTGCAGGCGGCGTTCCTCGCCGGGCAGACGGCGGGCGACCCGACCGCGGAGAAGTTCGTCGCCGAGACCTACCACGGAGCACTCGGCGGCGAGAAGTCTGCGGCCCTCCTCGACGAAGCACTCCGCGTCGGCATCGACAACGTGCCCGACGCCCCCGAATCGATGCGGGCGCTGTTCGCCGAATTCGAAACGATCCCCGACTGGCTGGACCCCGACCTCATCGAGCAGGGAGCCGCCGTCTGGCGTCGGTGGGGCTACAGCCTCGGTGCGGTCGGCAACGCAGGAACCATGGACACCTACACCGAGGGCTCCCTCGCGGTGCCGCTCTCGCTGTCGGGCGGATACGCGGGCGCCAGCGCACTGAACCGCTACCTCGAGACCAGCAAGTGGTGGCTCGAGGTCTGCAAGCCCGGCGCGGTCCTGACACCGGGATCCAAGGCGCGCGAACTCTCGCTCAAGGTTCGCGTGATGCACGTGTCGGTCCGCGCCCGCGTCGCCGAGCACGCGGAGTGGAACGCCGCCGCACACGGCCTGCCGATCAGCCAGAGCGAGATGCTCCTGACCCTGCTCGGCGGCAGCGTGGGCCCGGCGTTCGGCCTCACGGCGCTCGGCTTCCTCACCAGCCCGGCCGAGGTCCGCGCCGTCCTGCACTTCAACCGCTACCTCGGGCACCTGGTCGGCTGCAGCGTCGACGACATGTATCCGCAGACCTACGCCGACGGCCTGCGGCTCCTCTACTACTTCGACGCGACGCGCAAGCACGACTCCGGCGACCTGGGACCGGAGCTGGTCGAGTCCTTCGTTCCGTCGTTCCAGCCGCCGGCGGACGCCCACGGCGTCGCACGCCTGCGCGGCACCCTTCATCTGCGCCTGCAGGCCGGGTTCACGAGGCTGTTCATGCTCCCGTGGAACCGACGGAACTACCGGCTGCCCAGCGGTCTCCCCGGCCTGGCGATCCTGATCGGCCGCGCGCCGTTCATCGCCGCGGTCGAAGTGCTGCGTCGCGTGGTTCCGGGCGTCGACGACCGCTGGCAGGCCGTGCAGATGAAGCGCTGGCGCCGCTGGCACGCCTGGCACCTCGGCCAGCACGAGGAGCAGTTCGACGCGACCAAAGCGCTGCGCCGCTGAGCCGGGTCCGTCGGATCAGACGGCGGCGCGCAGCGCCCGG
Organism: Gordonia phthalatica; assembly: GCF_001305675.1. Taxonomy (NCBI): domain Bacteria; kingdom Bacillati; phylum Actinomycetota; class Actinomycetes; order Mycobacteriales; family Gordoniaceae; genus Gordonia; species Gordonia phthalatica. Next base: position 3,894,485 of record NZ_CP011853.1, on the reverse strand, counting down.
TAGACGCTGCGGCCCATGAACTCGGCGAGTTCGCCGGGATCCCACGAGTCGTCGGCGAGAAAAGTCCGGACCATCCCCTCGCTGGTCGAGACCCACAGTTCCACCATGGCGCCGAGCTTCTTCTCGACCTGGGACTCCGGCATGCCCCACTTCACCAGGGTGGGCCTCAGGAGTGCGGTGCAGCGAGTCACGGCATCGGCACGACCGCGACCGAAGTAGTCGGCCACCTCGGCGTCGGGAGAGCCGTACACGAGGCGCCAAGTGTTCGGATGGTCCACCACGGTGCCCAACAGCGCCCGGAACCCTTCGACGAAGACGTCGGCGTCCGCGTCCACCTCACGTCGGCGGAGGACGGCGCCGACGCTCTGCCTCAGTCGATCCTCCTCGCGGCGCACCAGCTCGTCGATCAATTCGACGCGATTGGCGAAGCACGTGTAGATGACCGGTCGTGTCACGTCGAGCCGTTCGGCGACCGACGCGACGGTGACCGCCGAGATGCCCTCGGTCACCGCGATGTCGAGTGCCACGTCCAGGATCTGGGGTCGGCGACGCTGCGGGCCGAGGTGTTCGGCCCGCCGTCGTCGGGTGGTACTGGGAGGCATCGGGACAGGAGTTTACTGCGCCCGAGGCGCTCGGCATCGCGAGTTCGGTCCGACAGTCGCACGAGATGCGGTGTCGGAGTTCACCTCACGCCAGCGCCTGCTCGATCGGCACGTCGCCGTCGGTGAACGGGATGTCCTCGCCGATGGTCGAGGGCATGGCAAGCGCTGCGGCCGCCACCATCGCGACGTTGGCGCGCGACGTGCCCGGATTGTCTCCGGAGCGTCGGGCGACGGGATCGATCGCGCCGGTCGGTTGATCGAGCGTCAGCCGACCCGGCATCAGGATGGTCCAGTCGAGGTCGGACGCGCGGAGAGCCGCGTCGGCCGCGGCCTTGGCCTCCGCGTACGGGAAGAAGGAGTTGTCCTCCGGCACCCCGTGATCGGTCTGCGCCCCGAGGTACGACACCATCACGTACCGGCGGATCCCGGCCGCTTCGGCCGCCCTCATGGAGGTGATCGCCGCGTCGCGGTCCACCGCGTACGTCCGCTGCGGGTTCCCGCCGCCGGCACCCGCGCTGAACACCACGGCGTCGGAGCCCTGCAGGGCCGCCGTGAACTGTTCGACAGAGCCGCGCTCGATGTCGAACACGACGGGATCGGCTCCGGTGGCCGCGACCTGGGCCGCGTGGTCGGGGTTGCGGATGATCGAGGTGACGGTGTCACCGCGGGCGATGAGGAGCGGGGCGAGCAGCAGCGCGATCTTGCCGTGCCCGCCGATGATCGTGATGGCAGCCATGGCTTCGACGGTACGCATCCGACGCGTCGGCGTCAGCCCGACCAGTTGATCGCACGCAGCCCGGCTACGGCACCACGAGCGGCACAGGCGACCGGACGGCCTGCGAGACGTCGGCAGCCCAGCGGATGGGGCCCCTCGACGGGTCCCACCCGCGCAGCAGCGACGACACCTTCGCGTCCATCTCCGCGTGCAGACGCGTGAACGAGTCGCGGTAGTCGTCGCCGACGTATCCCTGCAGCAGCCACCACGCCCACGCGACGGCTCCCGCGTTCGCGATGAAGTCGGGAATCACCGCGATGCCGCGCGCGGTGAGGTCCAACTCGGCGTCCGCGGTAGTCGGCGCGTTGGCGGCCTCGACGATCACCTCGGCGGCGACGTCGCCAGCGTTCTCCGCGGTGATCGCGTACGAGACCGCGGCGGGCACCAGGATGTCGCAGTGGGTGGCGACGACGGCGTTGCGCGGGAATCGGGCGACCCGGTCCGGGACCACGGCGCGGTCGATCTCGCCGTACCGATTCCGGGACGCGAGCAGCAGCGGGACGTCGAGGCCGTCGGCGTCGTACAGGGTGCCGACGGCGTCCGCCAACGCGACGACGCGCATCCCCGCCTCGTGCAGGTAGAACGCCGCGCCGCCGCCCATCGTCCCGACACCCTGCACCGCGACACTGGTCTCCGCGGGCGTCCGGCCCCGTGCCCGGGTCGCGGCCAGGCACGCCTGCGCCACGCCGTATCCGCCGATCACGTCGCCGAGCAGGCCGCCCGGTGCGTGCGCGTGCAGGCCGGCGAGAACGCGGTCGGCGGTCGCTGCGGGATCGGCGGAGCGCTCGATGGCCGCGTGGTACGACTGCCGCATGCCGAGACGATCGAAGACCGTGTCGATCGTCTCCTGCGAGACGCCGAGATCCTCGGCCGTCACCCAGTGCCGATCGAGGAACGGGCTCATCGCCTCGCAGAACCGGGTGAGGACGTCGAGGGCGCGCGGGTCCTTCGGGTCGAAGTCGATGCCGCCCTTGGCACCGCCGACCGGGAGGTCGAAGGCCGCGGTCTTGTTCGACATGCCGCGGGCGAGGTCCGCGACCTCGTCAACGGTGCAGCCGGCGCGCATGCGGGTTCCGCCGGTGGCCATGCCGTGCACCAGGGAGTCGACCACCAGGTAGCCGACGGCACCGGTGACGTCGTCGTGCCATTCGATCCGCAGGTACGGCGGGCGACGGTCGGAGACGGGGAGGACGGATGGCGTGACCTCCGGCGTCGCCAACGGGGTCGCATCGGTCCGTCCCAGGGCGGTGGGGTCCATCGGGGTGAGCGTCATCGTCGCCTCCTCTGCTGTCGCATCGTGGGATCGCAGGAATCACCTGCACCTTCATGGTCGGGGCGAAACGGGCATCGCGTCCATGTCGACTTCGTGCACAGCATCGTTCAGTAACCTCGATGCATGGAGGTCTCGCTGCACCGCCTGAAACTGCTTCGAGAGCTTCGGTACCGCGGCACGGTGACCGCGGTGGCCGACGCCCTCCACTACTCCGCGTCTGCGGTCTCCCAGCAGCTCGCCCAATTGGAGCGCGAGGCGCAGACCCCGCTGTTCGCACGGCACGGTCGTCGGATCGTGCTCACCGAGGCCGGGCGCGTGCTCGCCGACCACTCCGAGGACATCCTCGACGCCGTCGAGAGCGCCGGTAACGCCATCGAGTCGCTGCGCGACGGCACCACCGCCTCCCTGCACGCCGGGGTGTGGGCGTCGGTCGCGTCGGGGTTGCTCCCGACCGGGCTCGCGCTGCTCGCGCAGCGGTCGCCCGGGATCGCCGTGCAGACCGTCGAACTGGAACCGGAGGCCGGATCCGATGCCGTGCGCGACGGCTCGCTGGACCTCTGCTTCGTCATCGACTACTCCAACTACGCGATGCCGCAGATCCGCACCCTGCGGTGGCGGCCGATCGCCGTCGAGCAGATGTCGGTGGCCGCGCGTGCCGGGACCTTCGGGAGCGAGCCGATCGAGCTCGCCGAACTCGCCACCAGTCCGTGGATCCTGTCCGACGCACGATCGCACTTCGGTCGTGCCGTCCGGCTCGCGTGCCGCGAAGCCGGTTTCGACCCCGACGTCCACCACTCGGCGGGGGAGCAGTCGACGGCCCTGGCTCTCGCGGCGGCGGGCCTCGGCGTGACCCTCGTGTCCGACCTCGGCGCGCGGACCCTGCCCGACGGCGTCGAACTGACCCCGCTCGCCGGGCACTTCCAGCGCAACCTGTCCATAGCGTTCCGCGCCCGCGACGCCGACCGCGAACCGCTGAACGCCTTCATCGACGCGATGATCGACGGGGCGGCTGCGGTGGGGTTGGCGGCGCCCGGCTGACGGGTGCCGGACCCAGCCTGTCGTGCGGTGGTCTCGAGATACTCGTCGAGCGCTCACTGCGTTCGCGTCGGCGAACTCGACCGACCTGTGGTGCCGACGCCCCACTCGCTGATTGAGCGAGGAGCGCAGCGCAGCGAGCACCGCAGTCGAAACCCGTTGCACTCGGGCTGGGTCAGCGAACCGTGCCCGGCACGTACCCGCGCTGCTTGTCGACCGCCGGGCCGGGTGTGCGGCCGGCGACGTAGTCGCGGAGCTTCTCGAGGAACTGGGTGGACAGGGCGTCCCGCCAGCCGATCACGTCGCCGGACATGTGGGGGCTGATGTGTGCCCCGGGCAGAGTCCAGAGCGGATCGTCGGCGGGGAGCGGTTCGTCGACCAGTACATCCAGGTGTGCGGTCAGTCGACCGGCGGCGATCTCCGCGGTCAGTGCAGGCTGATCGATCAGCGGGCCGCGGCCGACGTTGATCACGTGCGCGCCGTCGGGCAGAGCGGCCAGTTCGCGGACGCCGAGCATGCCGCGCGTCGCGTCGGTCAGTGGCGCGACCATCACCAGGTGATCGACGTCCTGGAGATGCGCGGCGAGGTCCGCCGAACTCACGACCGTCCCGAAGTCGGGGTCGTCGTCGCGCGGAGTGCGGCCGGCGCCGCGGACGTCGAGGCCGACCGCGGTCAGCATCCGCGCGATCGCGCGGCCGATCCCGCCGGTGCCGACCACCAGGACTCGCCTCCCGCGGACCCGCAGGGTCTCGCGGTGCACCCACTCGCCGCGCCGCCGGAACTCCTCGGTGCGGTGCAGCTGCTTGTCGTTGGCGAGCACGCACGCCAGAACGTATTCGGCGATCGGCTCGTCGAACACGCCGTGCGCATTGGTGACGACCACTTCGGAGGCGCGGAGGTCGTCGAAGAGCAGCTTGTCGACCCCGGCCGCCGCGACGTGCACCCAGCGCAGCGAGTCGGCGGCGTGCCAGCCGTCGGCGAGCGCGCCCGAGAAGATGTCCCACACCAGCAGCACGTCGGCGCCGGGCAGCGCGTCGGCCAGGGAGGCGGCGGTTGCGCGCCGCACGTCGGCGAGTCGCTCGACGGTGGAGAGGTCGCTCGGCGGGGGCACGTCGTCGGCCGTCAGGAGCACGACGACGGGGGAATCAGCGCTCATGTCGACCACCGTAACCCCAACAACTATTGTCTACAATCCTACTATTGACAGTAGGTGGCGGGAGGCACACACTGGCCGTATGACGAAGGCATCGCTCTCCCCGGTTCTCAAGCAGGCGACGCCTGTCGTCGTCGACCACGCGCTCGGGTCGTGGATCTACGGCACGGACGGCCGCCGCTACCTGGACTTCACGACGGGCATCGGCGTCACCAGCACCGGCCACTGCCATCCCGACGTGGTCGCTGCGGCACAGGCCCAGTGCGCCAGGATCATTCACGCCCAGTGCACGACCGTCATGCACCAGCCGCTGCTGCAGCTCACCGAGAAGCTCGGCGAGCACCTGCCCGACGGCATCGACTCCGTCTTCTACTCCAACTCCGGGTCGGAGGCGGTGGAGGCCGCGGTCCGCCTTGCACGCATGGCCACCGGACGGCAGTACATCGTCACCGTGCAGCGCGGCTTCCACGGAAGGACCGTGGCGGCGGCGTCGCTGACGACCGCGGGCACCAAGTTCTCCGCGGGCTTCGGCCCGATGATGGCCGGTGTCGCATCCACGCCCTTCCCGGATGCTCGACGACTGCAGCTGTCGGAGGCCGACGCCGTCGACTACGCGCTCAAGGAGTTCGACTACATGATGGCCACGCGCATCAGCCCGCGCGAGCTCGCCGCCGTCCTCATCGAACCGGTCCTCGGCGACGGCGGCTACCTCCAGGTGCCGCCCGCCTACCTCGCCGGCCTGCGTGAACGCACCGAGAAGTACGGTGCGCTGATGGTGCTCGACGAGGTCCAGGCGGGCGTCGGCCGCACCGGCAGGTTCTGGGGGCACCAGCACGTCGACGGATTGGTGCCCGACGTCATCATCACCGCCAAGGGCATCGCATCCGGCTTCCCGATCTCGGCGATCGCCGCTCCCGAGGAGATCATGGCCAAGGCCTGGCCCGGCTCGCAAGGCGGCACCTACGGTGGCAACGCCGTCTCGGCGGCGGCCGGCGTCGCGACGCTCGGCGTCGTGGAACGGGAGGGTCTGGTCGAGAACTCGCGGATCCGCGGCGAGCAGTTGCTGACCGGCCTGAAGGAAGGTCTCGCCGACGTCGACGCCATCAGCGACATCCGCGGCATCGGCCTGATGCTGGCCGTCGAGTTCGGTGATCCCACGGCCAACGCCGGCGGCCCCGAATCCCTGGAGGCGGTCCGACTGGCAGGCGCCGTCCAGCAGGCGTGCATCGATGAGGACCTGTTGACCCTCACCTGCGGTCCGCTGGGATCGATCGTCCGCATCATCCCCGCGCTGACCGTCAGCGAGGACGAGATCGCCACCGGCACGCAGCGATTCATTCGCGCGGTGCGACGCGCAGTGGAAAGCTGACAGCATGGCTGATCCGAACGCATTGACAACGGCACTGCGCGCGGAAGGCCTGAAACCCGAACACGATCCGCGACGCCTCGCCGAGTACTCGTACGACGCGTCCAACTACCGCGTGACGCCCGCCGCGGTCCTGTTCCCGCACTCCGAGGACGACGTCGCGACCGCGTTGTCGGTCTGCCATCGGCTGGGCGTCTCGGTGACCGCTCGCGGCGGCGGCACGTCGATGTCGGGCAACTCGATCGGCGGCGGCCTGGTCCTCGACCTCTCCCGCCACATGCACCGCGTCCTGGCCGTCGACGAACGCGCGCGCACCGCGACGGCCGAGGCCGGCGTCGTCCTGACGCAGCTGCGCGCCGCGGTCTTCGACGCCACCGACCGACGGCTCACCTTCGCGCCCGACCCGTCGAGCCAGAGCCGCGCATGCCTCGGCGGTGCCATCGGCAACGACGCCTGCGGCAACCACTCCGTCCGCTACGGGCGCACCGCCGACCACGTCGTGGAACTCCGCGCCGTCACCGCCGACGGACTGCGGATCACCGTGACGCGCACCGGGATCCGGGCGACGGTGCCCGGCGACGACATCGCCGCCGCGCGTGCCGAGCACCTGGAAGCAGAACTCCGCTCGCTCGCCGACGACCACCTCGCCGCCATCCGTGTGGAACTCGGCCGCATCCCGCGGCAGGTGTCCGGCTACCACCTGAAGCATCTGCTGCCGGAGGAGGGCTTCGATGTGGCCCGCGCCCTGGTCGGCAGCGAGGGCACGTGCGTGGTCGTCACCTCGGCGACCGTCGCACTCGCCGAACAACCCGCGCGCACGTCGTTGATCGTCGCCGGATACGCCGACATCGTCGACGCCGCCCGTGACGTTCCGCTGCTGCTGAAGCACCGGCCGACCGCCGTCGAGGGCGTCGATGAGGTGATCGTCGCGACGATGCGCGAGCGTCGCGGCGCCGACGCCGTCGCCGACCTCCCCGAGGGCAGCGCCTGGCTGTTCATCGAGATCGACGAGACTGCCGACGACGGCTTCCCCCGCGCCGCCGCGCTGGAGGCCGATCTCCGCGCGGACGGTCGTGCCCTGGACCTCCGACAGGTCGTTGAGCCGACGGAACGCGCGGACCTGTGGCGGGTCCGCGAGGACGGTGCGGGTCTCAGCTCGCGTCTCGTCGACCCCGACACCGGGGAGACCATCCTGTCGTGGCCCGGTTGGGAGGACGCCGCGGTCCGCCCCGACCTCCTCGGCGACTATCTCGCCGAGTTCCGCGATCTGCTGACCCGCCACGGTCTGACCGGCGTCATGTACGGGCACTTCGGCGCGGGCTGCATGCACATCCGCATCGACTTCGACCTCCGCAGCGCGCAGGGCCGCCGCGTCTTCCGGCAGTTCTGCACCGACGCCGCGCGGCTCGTCGTGCGGTACGAGGGGTCGCTGTCGGGGGAACACGGGGACGGTCGTGCACGGTCGGAGCTGCTGCCGATCATGTACTCGCCGGAGATGCTCGACGCCTTCGAACTGTTCGGTGCCGTCTGGGATCCGGCAGGCATTCTGGCCCCCGGCGGCCTCCGGCAGACCGCCCCGATCGACGCCGACCTGTCGCTGGCCGACGTGACCGCCGAGCATCCGTCGCAGGCGTGCATCGGCGTCGGCCGCTGCCGCACCCACACCGGCGGGGTGATGTGCCCGTCGTATCGAGCCACCGGCGATGAGAAGGACTCGACCCGCGGTCGCGCCCGCGTGCTGCAGGAGGCCACCCGCGACGGCCTCGACCGGGTGGACTGGCGGGCGTCGGCCCTCGCCGAGTCGATGGACCTGTGCCTCTCGTGCAAGGCGTGCTCGTCGGACTGCCCCACCGGCGTCGACATGGCGGCCATGAAGTCCGAGGTGCTGTACCACCGCTACAAGGGCCGGTTGCGGCCGCGCGAACACTACACCCTCGGCATGCTGCCCACCTGGCTGCGCGTGACGCCGTACCTGGCCGGACCGCTCAACGCGGTGCTGCGCACCCGGGCCGGTCGTGCCGGAGCGCGGCTGGGCGGCATCGGCGTCGACCGCGTTCTGCCGGAGTTCGCGTCGGCCGCCGCCCTCCAGGAGCAGTTGCGGCACGCGCCGGCGAGCATCAACGCTCCCGCGCCCCCGGAGATCGTGCTGTTTCTGGACTCGTTCACCCGCGGTCTGCGCCCGGAGGTGGCCGGAGCTGCGGTTCGCGTCCTCGGCGGTGTCCACCGGTCCGTCGCGTGCACCGCCGAGCACTGCTGCGGTCTCACCCAGATCACCACCGGCCGCCTCGACGCCGCCCGCAAGACACTGCGGCGCACCGCCCGCCACCTCGACGAACTGGGCGGCGAAGCGCCGATCGTCGTCGTCGAACCGAGCTGCGCAGCCACCCTGCACGACGACCTCCCCCGACTGCTGACCGAGGACGAGGTGGGTGCCGACGAGGCCGCACGGGCCCGCCGCGTCGGAGCCCGCGTCCGGTCCGTCGCGACGCACCTCGGCGAGCTGGCCGCCGAGGGACGCGCACCGGCGTGGCCCGGTGAGGTGCCCGAGTACGTCGTCGTCCAGACCCACTGCCACGAGTACGCGTCGTTCGGGAACCGCGTGCAGCGCGCCGCGTTGACCGCACTCGGCGTCGGCAGCGTCGTCGAAGCCGCCGGATGCTGCGGTGTCGCCGGCGACTTCGGTTTCACCGCGGGGCACGAAGCGGTGTCCGACGCCGTCGCCGAACAGGCGCTCGCGCCCGCCCTGCGCCGCCACCCGCACGCGACCGTCCTCACCGACGGCTTCTCGTGCGCCACCCAGATCCGTCGTCTCGCCACCGTGGACCCCACCACCTGCGGGGACGACGGCGACGGTCGACGCGGCAGGCACCTGCTGGAACTCCTCGACCCCGATCCCCGTCCGACCGAGTCGACGGTGAAGCCACCGAAGTAACCACACCGATCAGGAGGTGCGTCATGACCCGCTCCGTCGCCGACATCATCGCCGGACTCGGAACCGGCATCCACATCGAGGGACGTTGGCGGACCGCCGCGTCCGGCGACTCGTTCGACGTGGAGAACCCGGCCACCGGTCAGGTGATCGCGACTCTCGCCGACGGCGGGCGTGACGACGCCCTCGCGGCGATCGACTCCGCTGCCGCGCACCAGAAGGGATGGGCGGCGACACCTGCCCGCGAACGGTCGGAGATCCTGCGCCGCGCCTACGAACTCCTGACCGAGCGCGCCGACGAAGTGGCGCTGCTGATGACCACCGAGATGGGCAAACCGCTCGCCGAAGCGCGCGGCGAGGTGGCGTACGGTGCCGAGTTCTTCCGCTGGTTCGCCGAGGAGGCCGTCCGGATCCGCGGCGACGCCCGCCGCAGTCCGGATGGGAAGTCGCGGTTCATCGTCACGCAGGAGCCGGTGGGACCGTGCATCCTCATCACTCCGTGGAACTTTCCGCTCGCGATGATCACTCGCAAGATCGGCCCGGCCGTCGCCGCCGGCTGCACCATGGTCTACAAACCCGCCGCACTGACCCCACTGACCTCGCTGTACGTGACGGATCTGCTGATCGAGGCCGGCCTCCCGGAGGGCGTGCTGTCGGTGGTGTGCACGTCGTCGGCGGGCAGTGTCGTCGAACCGTGGATCGACTCGGGGAAGGCGCGGAAGCTGTCGTTCACCGGATCCACCGCCGTCGGCAAGCTCTTGCTGGAGCAGTGCGCCCGCGGCGTGCTGCGGACGTCGATGGAGCTCGGCGGCAACGCGCCGTTCATCGTCTGCGAGGACGCGGACCTCGACATCGCGCTCGACGCCGCGATGGCCGCCAAGATGCGGAACATGGGCGAGGCGTGCACCTCCGCCAACCGGATCCTGGTGCACCGCAGTGTGATCGGCGACTTCGCGCATCGGCTCGCGAGCCGGATGTCGTCGTTGACGGTGGGCGACGGCGCCGACCCCGGCACCGACGTCGGACCGCTCGTCGAGGCCAAGGCTGTCGACAAGGTGTCGTCGTTGGTCGACGATGCCGTCCAGCGCGGTGCCGAAGTGCTCTGCGGCGGCGGACGGCCGGACGGACCCGGGCACTTCTATCCGCCGACCGTCCTCTCGTCGGTCTCCCCGGACGCCGATCTGATGGGCACCGAGATCTTCGGGCCGGTCGCCGCATTGGTGCCGTTCGACTCCGACGAGGAGGCCGTCGAGCTGGCCAACGACACGGAGTTCGGGCTCGTCGCCTACGTGATGACCGAGTCGGTGGACCGCGGGTTCACGATCGCCGAGCAGTTGGAGTCCGGGATGGTCGGCTTCAACACGGGCCTCGTCTCCAACCCCGCTGCGCCGTTCGGGGGTGTGAAGCAGTCCGGGCTCGGCCGCGAGGGCGGTCTGACCGGCATCGACGAGTTCCTGGAGACGAAGTACGTGGCGATCCCGGTGCGTGTGCGGTGATTTGCGCTAGGATGTAGGCGGTTTCGACTCGCTTCGCTCGCTCAACGAGCGGAAGGAACCAGCCGCTCCAGCCCGTCGCGCATGTGCTCGGCGAGAACCGCGGTGGCCCGGACGACGTCGCCGTCGCGGATCGCATCGGCCAGATCGCGGTGCTCGGACACCCGGTCCTCGTCTGGGCGGTAGGTGGACGACATCGCGCGCAGGCACATGCTGGTCTCGACGAGCACCGTCTCATGCACGCGGGAGAGTCGTTCGCTGTCCGCCGCCTCCACCAGGAGACGGTGGAAGTCGAGGTCGGCCGCGAGCATCTCCGGGGAATCCGGGCTCAGTGTCTCCATGCGAGCGACGGTGGCGTCGAGCACCGCGGCACAGGCCGGGCCGTCGCCCGCGAGCAGGATCTGTTCGATCGCCGCGCGCTCGATGCTGGTCCGCAGCACGTACATGTCCGACACCGCGGCGGGCGAGAGCTCGGGGACGAACAGGCCGCGATTGCGGTGCGAGACCAGCAGTCCCTCCTGCGTCAACCGCTGCATCGCCTCCCGGAGCGGTCCGCGACTGACCCCCAGGTGCTTGGCGAGGGCGGCCTCGCCGAGCTGCGTGCCGGGAGGGAAATCGCCTTCGGCGATCGCCCGCCGCAGCGACCGCGCGATGATCGCCGGCGTCGACTCCTGGACGACGGGTTCCAACGACATCGCCGCGTAGTCGGGCATCAGCGCGCACCTCCGCCGCACGCGTGGATCCGTGGACGCGGTGTCTGGTCGGCGATCCGCGCGTGGACGGCGGCACCGGTCCGCATGACGAGGCGGTCGGAGAACCGCTCGCCGACGAGCTGCAGTCCGACGGGGAGGCCGTCGTCGGACACGCCGCACGGAATCGACAGCGCTGGTTGCTGAGTCATGTTGAAAACGTAGGTGTACGGCGTCCACGAGGTCCAGTCGGGGCTGTGCCAGTCGGGTGGGACGTCGGCGCCGGCCGCGAACGCGGGGATCGGCATCGTCGGTGTCACCAGGATGTCGTAGTCGGCGTGGAGGGCGCCGAGTCGTCGACCCAGCGCCATGCGTTCGGCGACGGCGTCGAGATAGTCCTGCGCGGTGTAGTCGCGGTAGCGGTCCAGGGCGTCACGCAGACGGGAATCCACCTGGTCGACGGCGCCGTCGCCGTACGGTTTCAGCACTGCAGCCGCTCCGGCGAACCACAGCACGTGGAACGCGTCGACCGGGTCCGACAGTCCCAGTTCCACCTCGTCGACGGCCGCGCCGAGATCGGACATCGTCGCGACCGCTGCGTCCACGGTCCGCTCCACGTCGGGGCGGTTGGTGACGAATCCGAGGTCGCGGCTGTAGGCGACGCGGAGCCCGGCGAGGGGCCGATCGCCGAGGGTCCCGTCGATCGCCGCGACCAGGTAGCCGTCGGACTCCGGGCTGGTGGCCGACGGGGGAATCGCCGACCAGTCGCGCGCGTCGGGTCGGATCAAGGCGTCCATGAACGCGGCCGCGTCGGTCACGGTCCGGGTCATCGGACCGGCGTGCGCCAGCGTGCCGAACGGGCTCGACGGGTACATGGGAACCACCCCGTACGTGGGCTTCAGTGCGACGGTCCCGGTGAACGACGCGGGGATGCGGACCGAACCGCCGCCGTCCGTGCCGATCGACAGCGGCCCCAGGCCCGCGGCGACCGCCGCAGCCGAGCCGCCGCTGGATCCGCCGGGCGTCGTCGCCGGGTCGTGCGGATTACGGGTGATCCCCGTCAGCGGAGAATCGGTGACACCCTTCCATGCGAACTCCGGTGTCGTCGTCTTGCCGAACGGGACGCAGCCCGCCGCCAGGGTCGCGGCCACCGCCGGTGCGTCGACGGTCGGCGCGGTGCCGTCGTCCCGGTCGGCCACCAGGCGCGAGCCGCGGTGCGTTGGATGGCCCGCGGTGAGGAAGATGTCCTTGATCGAGACCGGGACACCGTCGAGCGGTCCGATGGATTCGCCTGCGCGGTAGCGCTGCTCAGCAGAGCGGGCGGCGCTGCGTGCGACCTCGGGATGCACCTGGCAGAAGGCATTCAGATCGCCGTCGACGCGGTCGACGGCGGCGAGGACCTCGTCGATCACTTCGACGGGGGAGAGGGTGCCTGCGAGATACGCCCGGGACAGTTCCAGTGCACTGAGGTCACAGAGGTCGGTGCGCACATCGGTCATTCAAATCCCTCCGCTCAGTGTTGATTGTTGACAATCGTACGCCGTGTCGAAGGGGAGTCAATGGCCTCGTTGGTATGTTCGGTGGACTCGGACCGTGCCGTCCAACCCCCGAAGGAAGGTCGTGTGATCGTGGCCGACGTGCGGATTCTCGACGACGCGGATCTCGACGCCGCCGTGGCGGTCCTCGCCCGCGGGATCCGTGAGATCCCGCTCTACCGCTGGCTTCTGGGTGAGCACGCGGACGACCTCGGCAAGCGGGCGTGGCTGGCGAAGATCCTGCTGCTCCCGCTCCTGCGGGCAGGGTGCGTCGCGGGCGCGGAGGTCGACGGTCGGCTGGTCGGTGTGCTCGCCTGGCAGCCGCACGACCTCGACCTGGGTGTGGTCACCGAGGGGGCGCTGACCCGCGACGACTTCAGTGCGGTGATCGAGACGCCGGAACTGTTGGAGCGGTTGCGGGAGCTCTGGACCGAGCCGCCGTTGCCGCCGCCCGTTCCCGACGGCGTGAACATGATTCTGGTGACCGTGCTGCCGGAGGTGCGCGGCGGCGATGTGCTGGCCGACCTCGTCGCGCCGGTTGAGGAGTACTGCCGGGAGTACGACCGCCCCGCGTATCTGTGGACCGGGTCGCCGCGGGTCCGCGATTGGTTCGCCGCCGGCTGGCACGGTCGGGTGTTCGCGGAGGTGGAGTGGAACGGTGTCCACATGTACGGCGGCGTCTCCGGGCGACCGCTGACTTCCCGGACCCGTCGACAAATGTGAGCGTCCCGACATTGTCGTTCGATCAAGCGACACTGCTTGTCGTCTGTATGAACTACATCGTTTATACGACACTTCGGTCCCATTGTGTGATCTAGGCGACATCTCGGGGCAGTCTGGTCGATACGTGCGATCGACCTGAACCGCACGTATCGCCCCTCCCGAGAGAAAGAAGAAGCACATGGCCGACGGTCCCATTGTGATGCAGATCGACTTCCTCACGCCCATAATCGGGCGGCTCCAGTGAAGGTGGCAGCAGCGACAGTGGCAGCGGTGGCCCTGCTGCCTAGCCGATCCAGCATCAACTCGATGGCACGGACCGTCCCGCGACTTGGCGGGGCGGTTCGCCTGTCTGCGAGAGGCGATGGTTCACGGTGGAAGTGATCACCCTCGACGAGACGCGACTGCGCGACGCGATCTCGCTGTTGGCGGACGGGATCGTGGAGATCCCGCTGTATCAGTGGCTGCTGGGTGAGCACATCGGCGAGCGTGACAAGCGGGAGTGGCTCGCCGAACTCCTGATGCGGCCGCTGCTCCGCGTCGGCTGCACGGTGGGTGCGGTCGACGACGGCCGCCTGGTGGGTCTCGTCGTGTGGCGGCCGCCCGACCTCGACCTGTCGTCCGACGGCGCGCCGCCCCTGACGCCGGACGACGTCGAGGTGGCCGTGCGTACGCCCGGGCTGCGCGAACGGCTGCTGGAACTGTGGACCCGCCCGCCGCTCCCGCCGCCGGTCCCCGACGCGGTGAACCTGATGTTCGCGTCGGCAACGCCGGACGCCCGAGGTGGCGACACGATCACGCGCATCACGCGACCGATCGAGGAGTACTGCCGCGACCACGAGCTGCCGTTCTACGCATGGACCGGTTCGCCGAAACTGCGCGACTGATTCCAACTCGGATGGAACACCACGCTGTTCGACACGAGGGTCTGGCACGGGATGACCATGTACGGCGTGGTCTCCGACCGTCCGCCGGTGCCTAGGAGACCGCTGAATAAACGGAGTTCCGCGGGATGCTCTCAGCGACGTCGCGAACCATCGCAAACGGTGTCGGCGACTCAGCCGAGGACCGCATCGGCTCTATCGTGCTCATGCACCAGCAGGAAGTGCGTGCACGCGGCCGCGATCGAGCCGCAGAGGACGTAAACCGCCCCGTAGTCGCCTGGTCAGGCGATTGTCCAGGCTCCGCTATCGACCGTGAGGCCCATCGCGAGCAGGCGTCGCAGGTTGATCCCAGCAATCCGCCGGTGCAGCCAGTGATCGTTCTTTTCCACGCCGAGTCGAAGGATGGAATCCTGCCGCGTCGATCGGGTAGCCGCACGCGGCTTTCCATCGCAGGTCGAAAGTGACCGCGTCGACCGCTTCTCGATCGGACAAGCCATGCAAGGCTTGCAGCACCAGAACCGAGGCCATCACCTCTGGCGGTACCGACGGCCGCCCGCGCCGTGACGGGAACAGATCGGTGACATCTCGGCCGGAAACAACCGCGAACGATGCTCGCCCAGAAACGCGAACGGTGGTGCCCCATAGAGTGGTGTAACTCGGTGACCAGGACGGTCGCCGGCAGCGTGTCGTTGCCGGGGACGGGAGCGGTCACCGTGTGATCCTTCGAGTCAACCTTCCACAGAATCCTCGAACGGAGTCATCACGATGACCGCACCCCATATTGTCGACCCTGCTGGCCTGCTGAGCCAAGCCCTCGCCGATGCATCACCGGATCTGATGCGCGAGCTGTTGCAGACGATGATCAACGCCCTGTTATCGGCCGATGCCGACGCCGTCTGCGGCGCCGAATGGGGCCGCCGCTCCGAAGACCGCACCAACCACCGCAACGGCTACCGGCACCGCCCCCTCGACACTCGCGTCGGCACGATCGACGTCGCTGTGCCGAAGCTGCGCTCGGGCACCTACTTCCCCGAGTGGTTGCTCGAACGCCGCAAACGCGCCGAAGCCGCACTGATCACTGTCGTGGCGGACTGCTACCTGGCCGGAGTCTCGACCCGCCGGATGGACAAGTTGGTCAAGACCTTGGGCATTGATTCGTTGTCGAAGTCGCAGGTCTCCCGGATGGCCGAAGATCTTGATGAACAGGTCGCTGCGTTTCGTCATCGCCGTCTCGACGAGGCTGGCCCGTTCACGTTCGTCACCGCCGATGCGTTGACGATCAAGGTCCGCGAGAACAAGCAGGTCGTCAAAGCCGTCGTACTGTTAGCCACCGGCGTCAACGGTGACGGCCACCGCGAAGTCCTCGGTATGCAGGTGGCCACCAGCGAGAGCAAAGCCTCGTGGCACACGTTCTTCGCCGACCTGGTGGCCCGCGGCCTCGGCGGAGTCCGGCTGGTGACCTCCGACGCGCACGCCGGCCTCATCGAAGCGATCGCAGCGAACTTGCCGGGAGCGGCGTGGCAGCGCTGCCGCACCCACTACGCCGCGAACCTGATGGCCGTGTGCCCCAAGTCGATGTGGCCAGCGGTGAAGGCGATGCTGCACAGCGTGTATGACCAGCCCACCGCAGGGGCCGTCAACGCCCAGTTCGACCGGCTCATCGAGTACACCGAAGGACGGCTCCCCGATGTGGCCGAGCACCTCGGCGATGCTCGCGAGGACCTACTGGCGTTCACCGCGTTTCCTGACGACGTGTGGCGACAGATCTGGTCCAACAACCCCACCGAGCGACTCAACCGCGAGATCCGCCGCCGCACCGACGTCGTAGGCATCTTCCCCAACAGAGACGCCATCATCCGGCTCATCGGCGCCGTCCTGGCCGAACAGACCGACGAATGGGCCGAAGGACGCCGATACCTCGGCCTGGAAGTCCTGGGCCGATGCCGACTAACCCTGACCACCGACACCGACACCGACCCGAAGACGGAGGTGAGTACCGACCCGCTGATAGAACTACCCGCCTGAACACCAACGAAGGATCACAAACCAGTTACACCACTACCCGGGACTTGACCACGCGAACACACTGCCGGCGGGCAGTAGCTGCCCCGCTACCGATTCGACATCGAGTACATCACGCTGTTGATCGGCTTCACCCTGCACTCATCCAGGATCCCAGCCCGTCACCGAATCCCGACGCAACACGCCCGATTATTCAGCGGTCTCCTAGATGATCGATTCCCGGTGGAACTGTTGGCGTGTTCCCGGTAGATCGGTCCGGCTCTGATTGGAGTCTGTGATCGCCCCGAGGTGGGGCGGATAGGACACTGATTGGTGTGGCTGGTCGGAAGAAGCATTCTGCGGAGGAGATCGTCCGGAAGCTGCGGAGGGCTGATGAGCTCGCTGCGGCAGGCTCGACGGGTGAGCAGATCGCGGCGGAGCTGGAGGTGTCGGCGGCGACGCTGTACAACTGGCGTCGCAGTCACGGCGGGATGGACATGGACGCCGCGAAGGAGCTCAAGGAGCTGCGCGATCAGAACGCTCGGCTCAAGCGGCTGCTCGCGGATGCGGAGTTGGAGAAGGACGCCCTGCGGGAGGTTGCGAAGGGAAAATTCTGAGCCCGGACGCCAAACGCGCCGCCGTCGACATGCTCAAGCAGGTGTTGGGTATGTCGGAACGGCTGGCGTGCAAGGCGGTCGGGCTCCCGAGATCGACCTACCGTCGGACGAAAGTCGCTGACACGCCGCAGGATCCGGACAGGGAACTACGCGGTTGGCTCCGCGGGTACTCGGTGAAGAATCCGTGTCACGGATTCCGGCGTGCCTGGGCGGCGCTACGTCATGACGAGGGCCGGCAGATCAACAAGAAGAAGGTCCACCGACTGTGGATCGAGGAGGGCCTGCAGCGCAGGGTTCGTTCGGCTCGTAAACGTGCAGGTGAATCGTCGGTACCTCCGGCGGTGGAAGCTGATGCCCCGAAGGTGGTGTGGTCCATCGACTTTCAGTTCGACTCCACGATCGACGGGAAGGCGATCAAGATCGCATCCGGGGTCGACGCGCACACCAAGCAGTCGGTGATCAACATCGTGGAACGCTCGATCGACGCGCCGCGACTGGTGCGCGAGCTTGAGCGGGCATTCGCGTGAGTTACCGGCAAGTGACTCAACTGAAAGGCATTCGCGCGATGACCCACGACCATTCTGCCCTGCTCGACCAACTGACCGAATTCGCCTCACTGCGCTCTGATGAACTCGGCCTGGCCGGGGTGCTCCCGGAGATCCTGCGGGCCGGCCCGCAGGCCCTGATCGAGGCGGAAGCGTCCCAGCCCGTCACCGAATCCCGACGCAACACGCCCGATTATTCAGCAGACTCCTAGGTAGAAGAAGTCGTACTCGTGTGTCGCTGTTCGCAAGGAGTCGCGAAACGCCGCGCGCTCCGACTCCTCCGTCGGCCATGTCTACAAAGTTCCGACCGGCCTGGTGCCGTCAGCCCGCAAAGAAGCGGTACCGTTGGCCCCGATTTGGCGAGGGTACGCGCCGGGCACCCCGGCACGTACCTTAGATCGCGAGGAACTCGGACACTGCGTGATAGGTCTCCGCGGTCGCCTCCACCTGTGGAATGTGACCGGCACCGGGAACGACAACGACGCGGCTGTCAGGGATCCGGTCCGCAAACTCCTGGGCGTACACCGCGGGGACGAGAGCATCGTGCTCACCCCAGACGATCAACGACGGCGCATCGATGCGATGCAGCCGATCCACGAGTCCCTTGTCAGGGATCGGCCACACGATCTTGCCGGTGCAACCGAGCGCCCACACCATGCCCGCGCCCGCCGCGATGGCCTCCTCGGGGTCTTCCGGCGGGGCCAGCATCGCTTGCGCCGCCGGTCCCTGCGGGTCCGCGAACAATAGGCGAGGCAGATCGTCCGGAGCGGCCGCGATCCAGTTCGCTACGGGATGATCGTCGAGCCACAACCCGATCGCGTCGAGAAGAACCACCTTGTCGAAACGACCGGGGAACCCGGCCGCGATCTCTGCCGCCAGCATGCCGCCGAATGACTGGCCGACGAGAACTGGGGCGTCCAGTTCTAGCTTGCGGACCAGCTCCTCGTACATCAGCACCACCTGCCACACGTCGTGGACGTGGTGGATGGCATACGGGTCCGCGGGTGAGGTGCCGGGGAACTCGGGGGCGTAGACGGTATAACGCTGCGCGAGTCGGTCGAGGAAATCGTCCCATGCGAAACCTGCTGCAGGGTGCAGATAGACGAGTGCGGGACCGCTTCCGGCCACTTTCACTCGCATGCGGACAGCGCCGCCCCAGACGTCGACGACGCGTTCAGCCAGTTGTGCGGTGGTCATACCAGTGCTCCTGCCGTGTTCGATGCGATGGGATTGGGGACGCCGCCGAGTCGCTCGGGCCACCAGTGGTGGTCGTAGCCTTCGTCGTTCCACACGTTCTTCAGCCGCGGCATGACCTCGCTGGCGAAGAGCGAGATGTTGTCCTTGGCCAGCTCGTGCGGCATGGAGCCGAACTGCAGCATGGCGTGCAGGTTGCCGATCCGGTATTCGCGTGCGTGGGCGGCGAGGGTCTCGGCGACTGTGTCCGGCGAGCCGCAGACGATCGAGCCGGCATCCATCAGATCGGCGAACGATGCGGTCTTCATCCGGGTGTAGATGCCGAAGTCGCCGGGATCGCGCATGATCGCCTCGACACCGCGGATGTCGATGCCGCCGGGTAGCGCCAGTCGGTGCATCGGGATGGAGCCGATCCCCTTCTGGAAGAAGTACTCGGCATGCTCGGCGAACAGCTTCTCGGCCTTGGCATCGGTCTCGGCGACGCACACCGTCTGCATGAACCCGAGCCGATACGGATTCGCCTCCTTAGCGGACTGCTCCACAGTCTCCCAGAAGCGGTCGAAGATGCGGCGGCCGGCGACCTTGAGTCCGAACCAACCGAAGTAGTTGAAACCGAACTCACGATCGAGGGTGAACTGCATGGTCCGGGGATTACCGATACCGGTAATCCACACCGGAGGTAATGGATTCTGCTGCACCGGCCGCGGCCAGATGTTCACCGCGGGATGCTGTGCGTACCGGCCGTTCCACGCGAACGCATCCGGCTCGCTCCAGGCTTTGAGGACCAGCTCGAGGTTCTCGTCGAATCGGAGCCTGGTCTGGGCGGGTGGGACGCCGTTGTTGATGTTGGCGTCGTAGGCCAGGCCCACCGGAAATCCGCTCATCAAGCGACCATTCGACATCTGGTCGATCATCGCCAGTTCCTCGGCGGCACGCAGTGGTTCCTTGCTCTTGCCGAGTGACCTTCCTAGCGGGTAGATCGCGGTGTCGATCCCCTCGACCTCCGTCGCGTACGCGACGGCGGCCTCGATGATGTTCGGGTTCGGCGCCATGTCGTAGGAGCTCTGGCCGTGCTCGGTGACGGCCAGGCCGTCGAATCCCAGGCGGGCCGCGAACATGAGTTCGTCGAGCGCCGACCTGAAGTCCGCGGTCACCTTCTCCGGCTTCGTCACATCGAAGTACGGGGTGGTGATGACTGATTCGTGCCGATCCTCGAAATCTGATGGCAGCTCCCTGTACGGGACCTGTTGGAAATAGGTGACTTTCATGTTTGCGCTCCTTGTCGAGAGTGAGATGGATGGTGAAAGGTGAGGTGGCTGCGTTGCGAGAGCCACTCGGGGACGCCGCCCAGATGCCTTTTGCTGGTCTCGCAGGGGATCCGGGAGGAACACCCTCGCGGCGCGAACCGGAGATTCGCTTACGGTTTCTGCGCCCCGCGGTGTTAGAGATCGAGGCAGTCGTCCGGGCCGACGCCTCGCTCGGCGAGTCCATGCAACTGGTGCAGACTCGCGGCCCATTCGACGGCCGGTCGGCCGTCGAATGAGACCGTCCTCGGCATCTGGAACATCTTGAGTCCGAGGCGACGGAACTCGCCGCGGTGGAAGGTCAGCGGTTCGATGGCGCGAACGTCGTGGCGCACCACTTGTCCGAGTACCAGTACGTGGTCTCCGCCGTCATAGGTCTGCCACGGCTGACACTGCAGCCAGGCGGTGCTGCCAAGCAGTCGCGGCGGCGCGTCTGCGGCCTCGTGCCACGGCACAGACAGATCGGGGTCGGGCTGACCCGCGAAATGCAGGGCGACCGCGAGTTGATTGGCCGAGAGAATGTTGACGGTGAACGGGTTGCCGTCGAGGCCTGCGCACGCTCGGGCCTGCCGCGCGACCGAGACGAGGACGAGCGGCGGGTCCATCGAAACCGAGGTGAACGAGTTCATCGTCGCTCCCCGACACTCGCCCTCCGCATCCCGATAGGTGACGATGGTGACGCCGGTCGAGAACTCTCCCATCACGCGGCGCAGCAGACGTTGATCGAGTCCGCTGGGCTGGTGCTGCGGAGGCTTCGGGGCTGTTGCAGTCATGGTTGGTCTCCTTCGATGGTCGTTCGAGTCGCCTGATATGGGCTGCGATCAGGTGACGACGTTGAGGAAGTCGGGATCGAGTTCACGGTGGGTGTAGTTGATGCCCCGCGCGGCGTTGTCCATTGTCCAGGTGATGGTTCGGAAATCCGGGCCGGTGCGGTACCCGCCGGCGAACACTTCATTGCGGTTGCCCGCGGGGTCGAAGAAGTACAGCGTCTCGCCGCGAGTGATCCCGTGACGGGCCGGACCGAAATCGATCGGGACGTCACGCATCGAGAACAGATCGCCCGCGTGACGCAGTGAAGACCAGTCGTCGACGTGGTAGGCGAAGTGATGGAGTTTGCCCTGCTCGCCCTTCACGAAGGCGATGTCGTGCGGCTGGTCGCTGCAGAACATCCAGGATGCGATGAGGTCCTCGTTGTCTTCGCCACCGACCAGATGTTCGGCAGCACGGAAATCGAGCACCTCCGAGAAGAATCTCTCCAGCAGGGCGGGGGACTCGGTGGTGATGAGCGTATGGTCCAGACGTGGCACGCCGATGCCGCGCAGGCCCTCGCGCGGCCAGGGGTCCGGGTTCCAGTTGCCGGTGGCATTGCCCAGGTATTCGGCGTCGCTGTACAGCTCCAAGACGTGCTCGGATGGCAGTGTGATCCGCAGGCCGTCACCGATGCCGACGTTGTCGCCCGCGCTCATCCGCTGGACGGTGGTGCCGAATGCGCGAGCGCGTTTCTCGTAGAGATCGAGGTCCGCAGTCGACTCGACTTTGTAGCCGAGTTTCACCAACCCGACCCCACCCTCTTCAAGGACCACCGAGTGGTGATCGTGCTCGTCCCATGACTTGAGGTAGTGCCTGCCGTCGGCTTCGGCGACACGATCCATGCCGAGTGTGTTCTGGTAGTGCTCGGCTGATTCAGCGAGATCGGCAACGCGGATGTGAACGTAGCCGAGACGAATGACGCTCATTTCTAGCTCCTAGTCGGGTTCGATGGACGGGGTGGATGCGCAGTTGCGGACGCGGGTGCCGAGCACGTCGTGGAGTCGGTCCCGCGGCGCGAGGTGAATCACGACGTCGCCGTTCGGTACGGCCCGGCACGGAAGACACTTGCCGTTCGCACGTTCCTCGTGGGAGAGCACGCTGTCGGCGATCGCGACCTGGTAGCTCACGCGGCCCTGAACGAGGTCCGCCTTGCAAGCCCCGCAGCCGCCGCGCCGGCAGCTGTAGCGGGTTCGGTATCCGTGTCGCCGTATTGCGCCGATGATCGTCTCACCGGGATCGATCGCCAATCGGATTCCCGCCGGGAGAATCTGAATCTCCGTGACTTGCGCGGTTAGTGAACTCATCGTCGGCTCCCTTTCGCTCCTCGGCCCGCCAATTCCTCTCGGGCCTTTGCCGAAGGACTCTATGAGTGCTGACCTGCGGTTTCTATCCGTCCTACGCGGAAAATATCCACCTCACGCAACGAGTTGTCTTTGCTCACATTCGTGATGCAGAAGTGGTCTTGCTCACTGATCGGATCGATGTCAGATTCGAAGCGTCAGATAGCGGTTACACACAGACCGTTCCCGATTTCGGGATTCGTTCACCGCGCCGATGTAATGCATCCGCCAGACTTGAGGAGAGCCGATTCATGCCCAGTGACAACGGAGACTACCGACCTCCCCACCCCCGCTCCGTGACTCGCCGAGCCATGCTCGGCGGTCTGGCAGCCTTGGCCGCGGCAACGGCGACGAGTTGTGCCGCCCACGACCCGGCACCACAGCAGCCTGCCGACAGCTCTGGTCCCGTGCCCGCCGAACCGAACCAAGTGCGCGGCGGCGCCGACGGGTGCCGCATGAAACTCATGCTCTTGGGAACGGCGGCCGGCCCGCTCTTCGTGCCGTCGTGAGCGGGCACCTCGAGCGCCGTGATGGTCGGCGATCGCA
This sequence comes from Gordonia phthalatica, assembly GCF_001305675.1. Taxonomy (NCBI): domain Bacteria; kingdom Bacillati; phylum Actinomycetota; class Actinomycetes; order Mycobacteriales; family Gordoniaceae; genus Gordonia; species Gordonia phthalatica. The sequence continues at coordinate 3,871,674 of NZ_CP011853.1, read as the reverse complement.
CCTATCTCGTCAATGCAGGGCCGGCGGCCACCCGCAGGCTCGGTCAAGCCGGGATTCATCCAGATTCGCTCAGCAGTGTCTTTGTCACCCACATGCACAACGATCACATCGGCGACTTGTTCAACCTGTTCTGGTTCGCCAATCCCGGCAACTCGTACGGTCAGTTCACGCAGCCGATTCAGATATACGGGCCGGGCGCTGCCGACGCCTTGCCCAAGCCTTTCGGCGTCGACTCGATCCCCGTACTTCGGCCGGAGAATCCGGTTCCGGGCACCAAGGACATGTGGAACCGCCTGCTCGACGCATACGCGCACGAGATCAACGTTCGCAACACCGAACAGGGTGCTCCCGTCGACTATCACGAACTCAATTCCGTACGGGACGTCCTGCCGCCGGAACATGTCGGTGCCAACTCGCTGAACACCGCGCCGCCGATGGACCCGTGGACGGTCTTCGAGGACGACCGAGTCCGGGTCAGCGCCATCCTCGTACCGCACGGCCCCGTGTTCCCGTCGCTGGCCTACCGTTTCGATTCCGGCGAGGGCTCGGTCACCTTCTCCGGCGACACCGCACGCAGCGACAACGTCGCCCGCGTCGCTGCCGACACCGACGTACTCGTCCACGAGACGATCGATGTCGACTACTACGCGAAGGCCCTGGGCGGCGCCGGTCTCATCGAGCATATGAAGCAGGCGCATACGACGCCTCAGGATGTTGGCCGGGTCGCCACCGACGCCCACGCCAAGTCTGTCGTCGTGAGCCATATCGGTCCCGGCGACCTGCGAGTCGTGCCGGACCACAAATGGTAATCCGCCGTGCGGTCCACCTTCCGCGGTCCTGCCACCGCAGGCAATGACCTCACCGTGCGCGGCGTCGGCAGGCGCGCGTGATCGCCGATCGACGACGCCTTATCCACTTTGCGCAGCCGATGTCCACCTCGCGCGAGAAGGTGCCTTGGACTACTTCCGCCTTCGTCAATGACGTTGCACACTTCTCGTAAAGATGTCAGATTCACAACTGAGGGCGGTGGGAACACCGCACCGAGAGGAGCGTTCCGATGACGACCACGACACCGGTGGAGACCCCGGAGATCGGCCGCAGCATCGATGTGAACGGAGTCGCCACCAACTATCACGATCAGGGCAAGGGCGCCCCCGTCCTGCTGATTCACGGTTCCGGGCCGGGCGTGTCTGCTTGGGCCAACTGGCGGTTGACCATTCCTACACTCGCTGATCGTCACCGAGTCATCGCTCCGGACATCCTCGGATTCGGCTACACCACTCGTCCCGACGGAGCCGAGTACAACGCCGAAACCTGGCTGGACCACCTCGTGGGGCTGATCGATGCCCTCGGCCTGGAGAAGGTGTCTGTAGTCGGCAACAGTTTCGGCGGTGCGCTGGCCATGAGGCTGGCCACTCGACATCCGGACCGCGTCGAGAGGTTGGTCCTGATGGGCAGTGTCGGCGTACTCTTCCCGATCACGCCCGGACTCGACGCGGTGTGGGGGTATCAGCCGTCGGTGCCGGCGATGCGTCGACTGCTCGACGTCTTCGCCTACGACGAGCGCTACGCGACCGACGAACTCGCCGAACTCCGTTACGCAGCATCGATTCGGCCCGGCGTCCAGGAGTCGTACGCGTCGATGTTCCCCGCGCCCAGGCAGCGCAAGGTCGCTGAGATGGCGGTCGACGAATCGGCGATCAGCGCGATTGGCTGTCCCACACTCATCGTGCACGGGCGAGACGATCAGGTGATCCCCCTGTCGAACAGCCTCCGACTTCTCGATCTCATCCCCGACAGCCGACTCCACGTCTTCGCCGAATGCGGACATTGGGTTCAGATCGAGAAGACCGCGGCCTTCAACACCGTCGTCGACGGGTTTCTGGCGGGCGAGCTGTGACGGTTTCGATTGCCGGGAACGAGGTGCATTGCATTGACGGCCACACCGAGCCAGCGCCCTGAAGCCGCTTTACGCTGGTCGCATATCGCGATACACACGACTGATCGTGACAGGGCCGTGGCCGAGGTCTCGGAGGTATTCAGCGCACATCAAATGCAGATCGTCGGGCCGGAGGCCGACCTCGATGTGCGGGTGGACGCCTACGCTACCGATTCGATGACGATCGCCCGCATCGGTCACGGGACTGAAGTGGTGATCGCTCCCGGCACCCTCGACTCCTATTACGAGATCAACATCCCACTCGCAGGAAGCACCGGCTCCGTGTGGGGGGACGAAGAGTTGACGTCCGATGCTTCGGTAGCTGCCGTGTTCGCCCCTCATCGCGATTCGCTCATGCATTGGAGCGCCGACTGTCGACAGCTCGCCGTGAAGATCAGCCGAGAACTTCTCGACTCGACCGTCGAACAACTGACCGGCCGCACCCCCGACGAGATCGTTGAGTTCGACCTGGCGTTCGATGTCGCGACTCCCGCAGGTCGGGCTTGGGTAGCAACAGTGGAGTTGTTAAGCGAATCGATCGAGTTGGCGTCCCCGGACTTCGTCTTACGTCCGCTGGAGGAATTGGTCGTGAGCCGACTGCTCGTCGCCGCGCCGAACACCTTCGCGGGACGAATCGCCGGCGAGGCCCGGCCGCCGCGACCACGTATGGTGCGACGGGTCACCGATCTCATCGAAGCCGAACCCGGCGGCGCGCACACGGCGTCGTCACTTGCTGCAGTTGCCGGGGTGAGCGTCCGATCACTGCAAGCCGCGTTCGCGGAGCACCTCGGACTCGCACCGATGGACTACGTTCGACGTGTCCGACTCTCGCGCTGCCGGGTCGCATTGCAGACCGCCGAGCCCGGCGATGGTCAGACCGTCGCCGACATCGCCTTCCGATACGGCTTCTCTCACCTGCCCCGGTTCGCCGCCGCCTATCGAAAGCGGTATGGCGAGAACCCGTCGGAGACGCTGCGGCGATTCTGACGTCGTTCTCAGAAAACGCGGCGGAGATGTTCGGCATCACCTGCGGCACTCATCGACCGTCAGGTGGACCTCCACAAACACCCCGGCGCGCGTGCCGCGCCGTGGCGTGACGAATCCGTCGACCGGCCAATCGACACCCGCTTCAGGCTGCGGGTCGTGGAACTCGCGCGTCGGCGACACCTCGCAGGTTCATGCTGTGACGGACGTTCGCCACCACCTTCGACGCGATCGCGGGAGCTTGGCTGTTACTCGGAATGGCGGGTCGCAGGTCACGGTGCCGGCACCCGCCCCTCCCCCGGCTCGTTCACACTCGGCTCGGCGGAAAGCGACTTCTCGCCCAGTTCCACGCTGTGGCAATCGGTCTCACGACCGTCCCACCCGACCGTGGGCGAGCGGAACTACCAGTCGGACGATTTCACCCGACTCGGTGCCGACTACCAGACGAGACCTACCAGACGAGACCTACCAGACGAGACGGATCGCCGGGATCGACCGCGACCGACAGCGCGGGTTGCCCGACCGACAGCGCGCACAGCGTGCCGTTCGCAGCATCCAGCATTATCTCGTTGCGCGGGGCGAGACCACGGCTTCCCTCACGATCGCCGCTACCTGCACCACCGGCATCCTTCGACGCGGCTGACCGTCGCGTCGAAGTGGGGCTCAGATCCCGACCGAGTTCCGCGCCGCACCACCGTGATTCAGGCGTGGCGGAGGGACCGATAGACCGACTGCCCGACGAAGGTGCCCAGGTCCTCAACAGTCCAGACCGGGTCGTCGGCCCGCTGCGACAGCAGCGTACGCACTGCGCCTTCGCCCGCCGAGACCCACTGCTCCACAAGGACGGGAAGTTTCGCGTCGACATCGACGGTGCCCCAGGATCGCAGGGTGGGCTCGAGGAGTTGAGCGCATCGTGCCGCGACCACCGCTCGCCCGCGCCCGAACAGATCCATCACGTCGTTGTCAGGGCTTCCGTACAGCAGGAGCCACGCTTGCGGCCTGGCCCGCACGGCAGTGAGCAACGCCTGGAAGCCGTCGATGAAGACCTGCTCGGGGGCCTCCACCTGGCGGTTGTGGAGGATCGCGTCGAGGGCCTCGGCGAAGTACTTCTCTTCCCGGGCGATCAACGCTTTGAGGACCGCCGTGCGGCCCGGGAAACCCGCGTAGATCACCGGTCGGGTCACGTGCATGCGCTCGGCGATGGCCACGATAGTGACCGCCGAGATGCCGGACTCCGCGGCGATCTCCAAGGCGGTGTCGAGGATCTGCGGTCGACGACGCTCCGGCCCCAGGTGTCGCGCCCGGACTCGGGGCGCGGTCGCCGGTGTGCTCGCCTCAACTGCGTGCGCCATGCAGGCACTCCTCCGTTCCGTTGTGCGAGTCCTCGGCGCCGAAGTTTCGGCGCGGCGGACACGGCCACGCCATGACTTCCGTTCCGGCGCAGCTTGTTTCACGCGAAAGGGATCGCTTCCGACGTTGCGGCGGCCTCGACCGAGCCGCTGCGACCGGTCCGCCCATAGCGCTCGCGCGCATCGGCGACCGTCACGACCGACGGGTCCGTCGGGGTCCCCGCGACCACGTGCTGATGGTACAGCTTGCCCGTCATCGGTCCGAGAACCTGACGCGCCACCTTCGCGGAGGCCGCGGGCCGGTTCGCGATGGACGCGACGGCAGCGCGCACGAGAGGCCGGTACGCGGTCTGGAAGCCGGGCGGGAGTTCGAAGCCGCCGAGCCGGCGCATCCACCGCGGCAGCGTCGCAATTGCGGCAGGCGCCGACAGTCTCGCGAATAGCCCGATCTTCAACCCCCGCGAATACGGAGTGAAGAGCAGGTAGTGCATCCCTCGGCGGGCGCGTTCGGAGACGCACAGGGTGGGGCGGACGCGCTCGAAGTACTCGCGGACCTCAGTGCGGGTCCGAGGAACGTCGGAGATCTTGCAGGTTTGCAGCTCAGCCGCAATGACGCACTCCTCCCAGTAGCGGGCCTCTTCTTCCGGAGTCAGGGGTCCCGGCCCGTACACCTCGTAACACTTGAGGACCGAGTGCCAACCGGTCACATGGATCCAGAGCTGCGAGTCCGGGTTGTTGGCGCTGTAGCGGCGGCCGGTGATCGGGTCGATGCCCGTCGACTTCGCGTGCACGGCCATGAGGTGCTCGGAGGCCTCGATCGCCATCTGACTATCGCCGACGGCGACGATCAGAAAGTAGGCGAACGTGTGGTCCAACCGGCCCAGCGGATCGGAGTAGATTCCGCCGAGATCGGCGACGGATGCGGTCAACCCCGAATCGAAGTGTTCGAGGGACACGGCGCGCTGGAACGCGATGACGGCGGTCGGCGCCGTCCACACCTTCCAGGTCGGCGAGCCCGGGCCGAAGAACCCGTAGTCGACGCTGCGGATTCGACGGTCCGGTGTGTGGAACTGAGGTCGTTGCGTGTCGGTGGTCATGGGCGATGCCTCCTTGGTGTCGGCTGTGGTCTCGGTTCGGGCCGGGGCCACGGGTCGTGTGGGGGTCACGGTGCCATCTCGTAGGCACCTACTAGTGCGCGCGCGCGAGCGAGGACGGCAGCTTTACGCGCCGGGTCGGCGATGGGTCTGCGGATGAGGTTCAACGACCGGGTCTGCTGTTCGGGCGTTGCCGTCGGCTTTCCGTTCAGGGTCACCGCGTGCCGTGAGAACTCACGGACCAGGAGGTCGAAGATGTGGTCCACCACCGCCGGATCAGCGTCGTCGATGTCTGCCTGTTCCAGAATGAGTTGGCCGTACGGAATCAGGGTGAACAACTCCCCGATCGCGAACAGGAAGTCAACGTCGCGCTGCTGCTCGTCGGTGGGTGCCGCGGTGGCCAGCAGCACCTGGAACGCCGCGGCCTGCTCGGTGAATACGGCGACGTTCGGGATGTGCGCGAACCCGTCGAACGCTTCCCGCCATCGACCGAAGCGGATCTTGCCCAGTCTCGAGCTGGGTCCCTGCTTGAACAGGAACGTGTCGTCGGACGGTTCCCGGCGCACCCGGACATCCTGGGGCGCCGTCTTGGCGGTCTCCGATCGCAGTCGCGGCACGACGGGCGCCACGGCTCGCCCCGACCACCGCAGCGCCTCGGCAAGCGGATCGATCACGGCACTCGGTGCTCGCCCGGCGCCGGGCACGCTGCGCAGTGCGGCGAGCCCCGCGTCGGTGGGGTGGAACATGTAGTTGGGCATGAACTTGAGGGCGAGCGCCATATTGACGTGCACCGTGCCCTCCAGCCGCGGGAGCCCCAGCATGGCCTGCATGCCGTTCGGGAAGTACATGTCGTTCTCGAAGCCGCGGGCCGCGATGACGTCGGCCAGGTCCTCGTATATCCGCTGCCCCTGACGGGTCACCGTCATCTTCTCGATCGCACTGACCAGCAGGTATCTGCGGTCGCCTGCGTGCGCGGACCGCATGTAGTCGACGGCGCGCTCGCTGTAGAGCTTCATGGCTGCCAACCGCCCGAAGCTGTCGGTTACCAAGCTCTGGACCTGCGGGAACTCGGTGACGCGTTGACCGAAGAGGATGCGGCGGTCAGCGTGGTCGATCGCCTCGTACATCGCATGCTCACAGGCGCCAATCGCTCCGAACCCCAGATTGAACTTGCCGACGTTGACCGTGTTCATCGCCGCGTCGAAGGCTTCGCGGCCGGTGTGGAGGACGGCGTCGTCGTCGACCGGGTAGTCCTCGAGGTCGAATGCTGCAACATACATCTGCGAGTCAACCACGTTCTTGCGAAGTCGATAGCCGTCGGCGGTGGGATCCGCAGCGAAGAACAGATATCCCGCGTACTCGTCGTCGCTGATCCGCCCCAACGCCGCGGACACATCTACCACCGATGCGTCCGTCCGCCGGCCGAAGGTCGACACCATGGCGGCGGCGTTGCCGTTACCGATGTAGTACTTGGACCCGTTGGCGACGAACCCGCCGGCGGCGCGCGGCGTCAGCAGCATGTCGGTCGAGTACACATCGGCACCGTGCGCCTGCTCCGACAGCCCGAACGCGAAAATCCCGCCACTGTCGAGGAGATTGGCCGCACGGCGCCGCGCGACCTCGTTCCGGCTCTGCCAGATCGGCGCGAGACCGAGGACCGTGACCTGCCAGACATACCAATACTCCATGCCGTAGAAGCCGAGGATCTGACTCATCCGAGCGATACGAGCTGTGTCCCACCGCTTGTCCGGGTTCCCCTCAGCCAACGCCGCCGGCGTGAGGAACGTAGCGAAGACCTTCTCCCGCTTCACGAAGTCGAGGAAGTCCGCGTACCAGACCCGATCGCGATGATCGGCCAGCAACTGGTTCTTGCCACGCCCCTCGAAGTACTCCACGGTGGCGCGCAACAACTCGCGCGTCCGCGCATCGAACTCCGCGAACTCGCTCGTCGTGGGGTTGAACAGTTCCATCAGCCTTAAGTCCCTACATTCGTGTATGAATTTCATCCAGGAATGTAGCATCTGAAGAACGAAGCTAACAAGGTCGGCGATGATCTCGCCGGGCGCACTGGCGACTCGACGCAGCATTGAGCGTTTGTTCTGGAAACAGATTGTCGCTGGCGCATCGACCGAGGCTGCGGCAGCTGCTGTGGACGTGTCGTCGGCGGTCGGTGGCCGGTGGTTCCGGCACGGTGGTGGGATGCCGCCACTGAACCTTGTCGCGCCGGGTAACCGCTATCTGTCATTTCCCGAACGGGGAGATCGCGATTCTGCGAGCTCAGCATGTCGGGGGCCGCGAGATCGCACGGCGACACACCCCGAACAGCACCACGGCCGCCGACTCTGAACGAGTCGACGGCCGCAGCCCAACCTTCATACCCAGCGCGCGATCGCGCGTCAGCCGTGACGAACCGGCGACATCCACGACAGCCCTGGCAACCGCCACACGCGCTGCCCCAGGCGGGATCGCCACAGGCCGTCCTTCGCCGCGAACAGCCAGTGCCCAAGCAGCCACAGCCCGAGCCCGACGACTGCCTCGATCGGGAACCGCGGGTTCTCGGTGACACTATTACGGATGGCCATTCCACCGACGCCGTCGAGGATGAGCACGATGCCGATGAACCGCGCCATGCCGGCGCCGAACATCCACAGCAAGATCACGCCGATGATCGTCAACCCCGCAAGGAAAATCATGATGCTCCCATCATCGCGTGTGTCCCCGGGACCGGCCACTGTCTCTCGTAAGACTCATCCAACACGGCCTAGCCGTCGATATCGCTGAAATCAGGCCGGCTGCGGCTCTCTGACGGCGATTTCGGGCTGTCGCAGTTTCTCTCCCCCCAAGGCTCGATGCACAGCGTGCTCGCTTCGCTCGCAGGCGACACTCGACCAACCTGGTGTCCCGCGCTGGGGCGAACTGCAACAGCCCGATCTTCCCTCGGCGAGGTGCAGACGGCCTGATTTCAGCAGTAGTTTTCCGCCGGGGGCCGGCGCGGCTGAAGTCTCGGCCTCGGACCGAGCGCTCAGGCGGCGCGGTCGTATTCCCGGGCGATGAGCCGGACCCAGCGAAGGTCGGAGAGCGGTTGCGGGGTGCTGAGGAGATGCGGATCGATCACCGTGAACTCGTCGGTGCGGAGCCAGGCTGCGATCTTGCGGGCGCGGTCTCGGGGACTCTCGTCGAACTCCTTGCCCTCGGCCGGGACCAGGCCCGCACCGGCGTGCAGGTACAGGCCGTCGAGGATCTCGGAGACTCGATCGTTGGCCTGCAGTACCGGGGTCGCGGAGCGGTAGTCGGGGTCGGCCAGTTCCGGGTGCGCGTCGATCAGCGCGCTGTGCAGGGCGAGGGTCCGCCGCAGATCCAGCCGGGCGACGAGCCACGACTCCACCATCACCGAGCAGCACGAGGCACTCAGCGCGATGATCGTCACGGCCCACCAGCCGCCGGTCGGAGTCACCTCGTCGGGGGATACCACGAGGACCACCACCATGACGGCCACGCCGATCAGATAGAGGGCGATGGCCCGACCCAGCGGATTCCAGGCGATGTAGCGGGCGCCGACCCCGAGAGCGAACAGGTCGGCCAGGACGATGAGGATCGCGCCGACCATCGTCTCGCCGAGAATCACCATGGCGATCACGTCGGCGACGGCGAGTGCGGACACCGCGACGGTGACGGTGGTCAGCCCTCGTCTGCCCAGCTGGGACAGGGCGGAGGCGGCGATCAGGGCCGTCGCCGAAGACGCCACGATCCAGCAGGCGACGAAGACGAGAATCGGAGCGCTGCTGCCCGGTGACCCGATGACGGTGGCGACGGTCGGGGTCCGGACGGCTGCTGCGGCGGCGACGGCGATGGCCGCGACGGCGACCGAGGTGCGTGCCAGGGACGGCGGACGGACGGTGAGGCGCCCGAGCCGGGCACCGACGGCCGCCGAACACAGAGCGGCGATCACCCAGGTCAGCCAGGTCATCCGAGAGCCTCGTCGTAGCGGAGCATCGGCCGCCAGGAGTGGCTCCGATACAGCTGGTTGAGGCGCTGGAGAAGTCGTGCGGCGAAGGCCTCCGCCTCCCACTCGTGGAGGTCGTGCTCGGCGTCCGCGACCGGGGAGACGGCCGCGGCGCCGTCGGCTGCAGTCTCCTCCTCGGCGGCCATGCCCAGCATGTAGGCGATCAGGTCGTCCTCGGCGGCCACGGTGGAGGTGTCGGCGGCAGCGCCGGGATGGCGGAAGACGACGTGCCCGAGCTCGTGCGCCAGGGTACGGGCCTCGCTCGGCAACGACCGTGCGAGCACGATCTCGTCGTGATCGTCGTACTCCCGGCGCTGGCCCCAGACGCCCGGAGCCAGGTCCTCGACGAGGACGGTGATCGGACGCTGTCGGCTGTCACCGACGGCGTTGACGATCTCCTCGAGGGAGTTGGCGTGCTTCTGTGCAGCGACATCGAGGACCGCGTCCACCGCCGCGTGAACACGGCGATGGGAGCGGCGCGCTCTCGGCGCGTCGGCGGCGTCGGTCATCGGCTATCGGCCGCCGGGGGAGAGGAATTCGGCGCGCGCTGCGTTCACACGGAGGCGACCCAGTCGTGCGTTCCGGTACGTCATACCGCCTGCGGCGCCCGCGATCAGGATCATCGCGCCGATGCCGCCGCCTGCCGCGGCGTAGTCGCCGAGCGACGGCGCCTCCGACGCTGTCGGGACGACGGGCTCCACGGTCGACTCCTTCGGGGTGACCGGAGCGGGCGTCGGCTTCTCGGTCTTCGGCACCGCAGGCTTGGAGGCGTCCGGCTTCTTGGGAGTCTTGGGCGGTGCCTTCTTGGCCGGCGGGGCCGGGACTGCTGCTGAAGGGGTCTCGGGTGCCTCGGGCGCTTGCGGTGCGGGCTTCGGGCGCTGAGGCTGCGTGGTCTCCGGCTCCGTCGGTGGTTCGGGATCGTTGGTCACGGTGATCTGACCGGGATCGCCGTTCCCGTTTCCGTTGTGGCCTTCGCCGTTGCCGGTGTTGCCGTTGCCGCTGTTGCTGCCGGGGCCGTTCCCGTTGCCGCTGTTGCTGCCGCCGGGCGTGCCGTTGCTGCCGCTGCCGTTGTTGCTGCCCGGACCGTTGCCGTTGTTGCTACCTGGGCTGTTGCCGAGGCCTCCGCCGTTGTTTCCGCCGTTGCCTGGTCCGGTGGGGAATTCAATGGTGATGCTCGGCCAAGCGTGCGCCGCCGCGGGGACGGCGCACATGGTGCCCAACGTCAGTGCGGCGACGCTCAACGGTCGCGCGACGGCGCGGGGGAGGTTCCGGAACAGCATCGATTATCCAAACTACCTGGGGGATGCGGGTCGCTCAAACGTTTGACCCGCAAATACGGTGATTCGTAGGAATCAGTCGAGCGGGCTCTCGGGGAGTCCTTCGCCGCGTCGCAGCTTCTCCGCGAACGCGGTCAACATGTCCTGTGACTCCTCGGAGAGATCGAAGGCGCGACTCGACAGCCGTCGCAGGCCGCGTCCTCGCAGCTGCGACAGCAGTTCCAGGTCGTGGTCGATCTTCGCCGCGTAGACGTCGTCGTGGAAGTACTCGGGCTTCACTTTGAAGAACCGGGCGAGTGCGGCGACGGTCTCATCGGACGGATTGGTCCGGTGACCGTTGCGCAACTGCGACAGGTAGGGCTTGGAGATCTTGTGTCCGGCCGCGGTCACCGCGTCCGCGACCTCGGCGTTCGTGTGCGGCTTGCGCCCCGGAGGGTGCACAGTCTCGAACAGCTTGTTCAGCCGTCCTGCAAAGCCGTCTTCCATCATGCCTTCTCGAGTGTCCAGGTGCGGAGGAGGCGGTCGTCACCCCTGTTGATGCCCGACACATGGTAGCCCCAGGGATGTCGGTCCCGATTCGCAATTCACTCGAAGCGCGCGTACGCGCCTCGTGGATGCGGTCCCGGTGCCGTCTCTGGTGCATGGTCCTCCCCAGCAGTTAACACTCTAGCAACCGCGCGTTGCTGAAGGAAACGTGATTTGCCACATCCCGTACGAGGGGTGTGACTCAAGAAATTTTTTTGATGCCCATAATTCGCGTCTGACCAGCAATTATGTCTGACCTGGAATGGTGATTCGGCGGGAAATTCCCTCTCAACGCTGGTTGTTATCGATCGTTTGCTGTACGGTAACTGACGTGCCTCGGTGAACCGGCGGTAACGGGTTTCGACTACGTGGATGATGTTGGTGTCATCCAACTTTCGGAATGTGTGGCCGGTTCGCGCGAGTGCGGCAGGACCGCCGGCGGCGGGTGATCCCAGGGGGGAGCATCCGCCGCCGGTGCCGGTCTTGGACCTTCTTCTCCGTCGTCCAGGAGGACCCGCATGACTGCGCCCCACGTGACCTTCGTCTTCGCCGGCGTTCGGTATCCCATCACCGCGGAGACAGGCGACCGGATCATGGAGTTCGTCGCCGACACCGCAGAGAATTTCCTCGGTGCGCGGCCATTCGTAATCCCGACGGTCGACGGACGTCAGGTGATCGCCAATCTCGGACCGACGATGCCGTACGCCATCGAGATCGGCGTTCCCGCGGTCGCCGCAGACGATGAGGCTCCCGTCGAGGACCAGGTGCGCATGCTCGTCGCCGAGCGCGATTTCGCGCCCGACGTGCGTCTCTGAGCTTTGTGTCCTTGTCCTTATGCGTGGGTTTGAACGCGCAAGGCGGGGCGACTTGCCGTCAGGCTGGCTTGACTTGATTTATGCTTGGGATTAACGGCATAAGGAGAAGCATGGCGACGCCCCGTCGAACAAAGCGACCCGCCAATGTTGCTATGCATGGGTTCGAAGGCATAGCGGCTCTTGTCGCCACACGTCGCGTTCAACTCGGGCTGACGCAGGAGACGCTGGCGGATCTCGCCGGCGTGTCACGTTCCAGTGTCCAAGCGATCGAGTACGGCCGGGCGTCAGTGAAGCTCGCATCGTTCATCGACGTGCTGGACGCTCTCGGGCTGCAGATGGGTGTTGAGACCAAGGGGCGACGCGATGAGTGACTTCGGCGGACTGCGGGAAGTCGATGCTGCGGATGTCTACGTCGACGACGAACAGGTGGCGACGCTGATCCGCGATCGCAGTGACGTCGTTATGTTGACATACGACGGTGCTGAGTCGGGCGGTCGATCGAACGCCATCGCGTGGAGTCTTCCGCGTTTTATGCGTGAAGCCCGATCGGTCGGAGGCGCGATTCCGGCCTTCTTCGCCGGTCTCCTGCCCGAAGGGGTGCGTTTGGGGGCTGTCGTCACTGCGACGAAGACTTCGGTCGACGACCACTTCACCCTGCTACTCGCGGTCGGGGGTGACGCGATCGGAAACGTGCGCGTCGTTCCCGCCGGAACCGGCCCGCAGAGCCTCCCGGTGATGATCGATGAGGATCGGATCGAAGACCTGACGGCGGTCTTCCGTCGGCTCGCCGGTGACTTCGGGGCGGATCCTGTTGCACTGCCGGGGGTTCAGCCGAAAGCCAGCGCTGCCATGTGGTCGGTGCCGGCCGCGACGACCGCCGGGGCGGCGATCCTCAAACTCACACCACCGTCGGGATTCCCCCGTCTGGTCGAGAACGAGCATTTCTTCATGACGATGGCGTCCGCGTGTGGGGTACGGTCCGCACGGACGCGCATCGTTCACGATGTCGACGGCCGCTCGGGTCTCCTGGTGGAACGCTTCGATCGACGGGGAGGTACGAGGGTCGCGCAGGAAGATGCGTGTCAAGTTCTCGACGTGTACCCGGCGTCCAAATACCGGATCAAGGCGGAGACCGCGATCGCGGCAATCGCCGACGTGTGCGAGGCCGGGGGAGGCTCGCGGATGGCGGCGACACTGGAACTCCTGCGGATTGTCGCCTTCTCCTGGCTCATTGGGAACGGTGATCTGCACGGCAAGAATCTCTCCTGTTACGCGCCCGACGGCTTGTGGATGCCGACGCCGGCCTATGACCTCGTCACCACCCAGCCGTATCTCCGATGGCGTGACCCCATGGCGATGGACCTTTACGGCCGGGCCAACCGTCTGCGACGGCAGGACTTCGTCGATGCGGCAACTCGGTTGGGACTCCGCGCGAAGGCTGTCGAGCGGATGCTCGACGAGCTCATCGCGGCGGCCCTCCCCTGGTCGTCTCGATGCGTCGAGATCGGTTTCGATGAGCGGGACACGGAACGCCTGCAGACCATGATGATCGAACGGGCGACGTCGCTGTCGACTGACTCTTGACCGTTGTCCTCGTGACCGTCGTCGACTACTCGCAGATCGCTCCCTGCGACGCCGACGTGACCAGCTTCGAATATTTGGCGAGCACGCCGCGCGTGTAGCGCGGCGGCAGCGGCTCGAAACTTTCGAGGCGTGAGGCGATCTCGGCGTCGTCGACCAGCACGTCCAGCGTCCCGGCGCTGACGTCGAGGCGGATCCGATCACCGTCGCGGACCACGGCGATCGGCCCGGCGTCGACGGCCTCGGGCGCCACGTGTCCCACACACAGCCCGGTGGTGCCGCCGGAGAAGCGGCCGTCGGTCAGCAGCAGAACGTCCTTGCCGAGGCCCGCGCCCTTGATCGCACCGGTGATGGCCAGCATCTCGCGCATGCCGGGTCCGCCCTTCGGACCCTCGTAGCGAATGACCACGACGTCGCCCGCCGTGATGGTGCCGTCCTCGAGTGCATCCATGGCGGCGCGCTCGCGGTCGAACACGCGCGCGGTGCCCTCGAAGACGTCGGTGTCGAAGCCCGCGGACTTCACCACCGCGCCCTCGGGTGCGAGGCTGCCGTGCAGGATCGTGATGCCGCCGCTGGCGTGGATCGGGGAGCCGGTGGCGCGCAGCACCTGACCGTCGGGGTCGGGCGGGGCGATGTGCCTCAGGTTCTCGGCGAGGGTCTGCCCCGTGACGGTGAGGCAGTCGCCGTGCATCAGCCCCGCGTCGAGCAGCGCCTTCATGATCACCGGGACGCCGCCGATGCGGTCGACGTCGGTCATCACGTGCCTGCCGAAGGGCTTGACGTCCGCCAGATGCGGAACCCTGGCCCCGATGCGGGCGAAGTCGTCGAGCGTCAAGGGGACGTCCGCCTCGTAGGCGATCGCCAGCAGATGGAGCACGGCGTTGGTGGATCCGCCGAACGCCATCAGCACGGCGATCGCGTTCTCGAACGCCTCCTTGGTCATGATGTCGCGGGCGGTGATGCCGCGGCGCAGCAGTTCGACGACGGCGGCACCCGACTCGCGGGCGTAACGGTCGCGCCGACGGTCGGGAGCTGGCGGGGCGGCACTGCCGGGCAGCGACATGCCCAGCGCTTCGCCCGCGCTGGCCATCGTGTTGGCCGTGTACATGCCGCCGCATGCGCCCTCACCGGGGCAGATCGCGCGCTCGATGGTGTCGACGTCCTCGCGGCTCATCAGCCCGCGCGCGCATGCGCCGACGGCTTCGAAGGCGTCGATGATCGTCACCTGATGCTCGGACCCATCGGACAGGGTGGCGTACCCGGGCAGCGTGGATCCGGCGTAGAGGAAGACGGACGCGAGGTTCAGGCGCGCGGCGGCCATCAGCATGCCGGGCAGCGACTTGTCGCAGCCGGCGAGGAGCACCGAGCCGTCGAGCCGTTCGGCGCTCATCACGGTCTCGACACTGTCGGCGATCACTTCGCGGGACACCAGCGAGAAGTGCATGCCCTCGTGCCCCATCGAGATGCCGTCGGAGACGGAGATGGTGCCGAACTCGAGCGGGTAGCCACCTGCTTCGTGGACGCCTTCTTTCACCGCCTTCGCGAGGCGGTCGAGCGAGAGGTTGCACGGGGTGATCTCGTTCCACGACGAGCCGACGCCGATCTGCGGTTTCGCCCAGTCGTCGTCGCCCATGCCGACCGCGCGGAGCATGCCTCGGGCGGCGCTGCGCTCCAGCCCGTCGGTGACATCGCGACTGCGCGGCTTGATATCCGGATCGGTGGAGTTCTCGTCGGTGGTCATGAGATCGACGATAGGAGCGTGTGATCGGTTTCGGGGTATTTCGACAGACCCGGTTCTGCTGGAGCGATGGTCGGCCGGTACCCGGCTCAGTCAGCGTTGTGCAGCTTGAGCTTCCCGTTGATGACATCGGTGAAGGCGCGCAAGGGCAGACCGCTGAGGAGCGGGGTCCCGTCGATCCAGAACGCGGGCGACGGCGGGATGAACAGACTCTGCGCCAGACGGAGGTCGGCGTCGATCTGCTGGTCGAAGGCCGTGCCGTCCGCGTCGGAGCGGAACCGTTCGAGGTCGGTGATCCCGGCCGTGCGAGCGAGGTCGGTGAGTGCGTCGACCGTCAGCGGCGAGCGCTGGTCGGCGCGGACGACGGCGTCGGTGAACTGCCAGAAGCGGCCCTGCTCGGCAGCCGCACGCCCCGCGCGCGCCGTCGTCCGGGCTGCGGGGCCGGATGCGGGAGCGTCGCGCCACTCGATGCGCAGCCGCCCGGTCTTCACGTACTCGTCGACGAGCTTCGGTTGGATCTGTGTCGCGAAGTGCACGCAGTAGCGGCAGGTCAGCTCACTGAACACGACCATCGTCACCGGTGCCGCGTCGTCGCCCAAGATCAGCGGATCGTCGGCAGCCCGACGTGGTACGTCCCCGGCGGGGCCGGTGTTGGTGTTCAACACGGTCGACTCAGGCGGTGCCGCCGCGTCGGGTGCGGTGTCGCGGAGCTGCAGCGCCAGGAGAATCACCGCGACCGCCGCCACCAGTGCGGCCGCCACGATCAGGTACGGCCGACGGGAGTTGGCGGCGCTCATGCGGCTGCAGCGGGGACGGTCATGACGGCGAGTATGCCCGATACTGGATTCTGCGTCCCTGGAGCCGGGGTCTGTTTGCCGCGGCGGCCGCTCACGGGGACGATGCATTCACCACCGATGCACGCGACGACAGGAGAACGGTGTCCGAAGCAAGATCGAACCGGCCCGGATGGCTGGTGCCGGCGCTGGTCGTCATCCTCGCGGGTGCGCTGATCGGCTTCGTCCTGGTCTACAACTCCGGTGACGATGCCGCCCCCGCGCAACGGCCGCAGGCCGGGGAGCTGTTCCCCTACGACAGTGGGATCGAGCGACGCGATGCCGCCGACCGCCTCGCATTCGGGAAGGTCGACGCACCGGTCACCATGGTGGTCTTCAGCGACTTCCAGTGCCCGTACTGCGCGCAGTGGTCGACCGAGTCGCTGCCCGCGTTGCTGAAGCGGGTCGACGCCGGGCAGCTCCGGATCGAGATGCGCGACATCAGCGTCTTCGGCGACGCGTCGCGGCGCGCCGCCCAGGCCGCCTATGCGGCCGCACTGCAGGACCGCTACCTCGACTTCCACGACGCCCTGTTCGCGAACGGGAAGAAGCGAGCGGCGGGCGACCTCTCTGGGGAGGCGCTGGTCCGCACCGCCGCCGGGCTCGGACTCGACGTCGATCGGTTCCGTGCTGACCTGACGTCCGCGGCGACCGTGGCGGCCGTCGATCTCAGCGAGGGTGAGGCCGCCACTGCCGGCGCGTACTCCACCCCGACCTTCATCCTCGGCGGGCAGCCGATGCTCGGCGCCAATCCGCCCGAGACGTACCTGGCCAAGCTCGACGAGTTGCTGCCCGGGACCCCGGACTGACCGCGTGGACATCGGACTGGTCGCGGCCTTCGCCGGCGGTGTCCTCGCGCTGCTGAGCCCGTGCGCGGCGCTGCTCCTGCCTGCGTTCTTCGCGTCGACGGTGGGTGCGCGCGGTGCGCTGCTGATGCACGGCGTGGTGTTCTACGTCGGCCTGCTGATCACCCTGCTACCCGTGGGGATCGGAGTCGGCGCGCTGGCCGGGGCCGTCGCCGAACACCGGTCGACGATCATCGCCGTCGCTTCGGTGGTCATCGTCCTCATGGGTGTGATTCAGCTCGTCGGTCGAGGCTTCGATCTCGGCCGTGCGATCCCAGGTGTGTCCCGGCTGCAGCGGGAGACGGTGCGGCGGACCGGGCTGGTCAAGACGCTGCTTCTCGGTGCCGTCAGCGGAGTCGCGGGGTTCTGTACGGGCCCGATCCTCGGCGCTGTGCTCACCCTGGCGGCGACCCGCGGCATGGCCGGAGCGAGCGTCCTCCTCGCCGTGTACGCGATGGGCATGGTGGTGCCGCTATTGCTCATCGCCGCCCTGTGGAACCGGATCGGGGGTCGTATCCGCGCCGGTCTCCGGGGCCGCGAGCTACGGATCGGGCGGGTGCGTCTGCACACGACCAACGTCGTCACCGGGCTGCTGTTGATCGTCGTCGGCGTCGCGTTCTGGTTCACCAACGGATTCATCGCGCTCTCCGACCCGGTCGACGCCGACCTGCAGCTCAGGCTGCAGGACGGCGCCGCCGCGCTGGCGGATCCGATCGTCGACGTGGTCGCGATCGTCGTGCTGGCCGCCGGATTCCTCGCGTGGTGGTCGCGCCGGACCCGCGTTTAGGCCGTCACCAGTTCTCGCGTCGCGCCGTCGTCGGGCGTCGTCTCCGGGAACCGTTTCTGCTGGAAGCGGACCGCGGCGAACACCGCTGCGCCACCGACCGCGGCCAGCAGCAGCAGGCTCACGAGAGTCGCGCCGAAGCCGGGCGCGCCGTTGAACGCCGCGATGTACCCGTGGCGCACCAGCGTCATCGGCGAGATCCAGTGCAGCCACTGGAACGGCGCCGGGACGGTCTGGATCATCCAGATGCCGCCGTACGAGAACAGCTGCAACATCATCCACGCCAGCGAGCTCAACGCGCCGACCACATAGCCGAACAGGGTGAACAGGACCGAGATCAGGGCGACGTTCATCAGTGTCGCGCCGGCCGAGATCAGCACCACCTGCCACAGGTGCACCGGATCCGGTGCAGGACTCAGCCACGCCCACGCGCCGACAGCCACCGCGAGCACGCCCGCCAGGCTGATCCCGCTGACCAGCAGGCCGCGGCGCAGGCTGTGACGGAGGCTGCGCGGCGTCTCGTCGTCGGTCACGAAGCGGTGGCCGCGGAAGCTCATGAACACCACGATCGGGATCAGCATCGTGGCGATGATCAGGATCGTCACCGCGCCACCCGGCCCCTGGAACTGCGCCTGTGCCACGTGCACCGTCTGCTTGTCGACCGGCCTCGAGATCAGCTGGGCGAGTGTCATCCGCGACGCCTCGTCGCCGAAGTCCGGTGCCTTCTTCGACCCGTCGACCAGGCCCTTGCGGAGCTGTTCGGCGCCGTCGTCGAGCTGGGTGGCTCCGTCGGCCACCTTGGCGACGCCGTCGTCGATCTTCACCAGACCGGCGGCCAGCTCCGAGGATCCGGCGCTGAGTTCGGCGCCGCCCTCGACGAGGCGGTTCAGTCCGCTGCGGTACTGCGCGTTCGGGTCGGTCAGTTCGGTCGCGATCTGGCGGCTGCCGGCCTTGAGCGCCTTCAGGCCTTCGATGAGTTCGGTGACGGTCGCGAGCTGCGACGAGTTCGGGACCACGGCCTGCGCCTGCTTCAGGAGTCGTTCCACCTCGGCGATCGGGATCTGGCCGGTGAGGCGTTCGATGCCGTCGGCCACCTGGGTGGCGCCGTCACCGAGCTTGTCCGTGCCGCCCTGCAGGGTGACGAGGCCTTCGGAGAGGGTGCCCGCGCCCGCGGCCAGCTTCGCGCTGCCCTCGCGCGCCGAGCGGACGCCGGGACGGAGTTCGTCGTTGATGCCCTCGGCCAGGGTTCCTGCGCCGTCGGACAGCTTCACCGAACCGTCGGCCGCGCTGCGGAGCCCGTCGCCGAGAGTCTGCACGCCGTCGACCAGTCCGCCGACGGTCGTCGCGGCGACGCCCTTGAGGACCGACTGGTAGATCTTCTCCATCGCGGCGCCGCCGATCTGCGAGGCCTTGATGGTGTTGAAGTCGTTGAAGGTGACGGTGATCAGTGCTGGAGCCTCGGCGACGGTCGCGATGGTGCCGAGCGTCTCGCTGAAGTTCGCGGGGATCTCGATCGTGAAGTAGTACTCGCCGGTCGAGAGGCCGCGGACGGCAGTCTGCTCATCGACGAGCTCGAAGCCCAGTGCCTGCGATTCCAGGAGGTTGTCGACGACATTCTTCCCGGCGTCGATCGGCGCACCGTCCTTGATGAACCCGGTGTCGCTGTTGACGATCGCGACCGGCATCTGGTCGACCTTCTTCGTCGGATCCCACAGGACCCACATGTAGACGGCGGCGAGGACCAGCGGAATGGTCACCAGTAGGGCGACGATCAGTCGGACGAGCCGTGATCGCTGCATTTTCGGACGAGGGGGCGCGGTGGTCATGAACTGCTCCGGGATCTCACAAGGGGCGTGTGGGAGGTATCCGGTAAGTGTAATGACTTATTAAACAAAAGCTACTTGTGAGTAACTTTTGTGACGTGAGGCACCGTTGTGGCTCTGGCCAGCATGTTCACACGGAACGACGCCCCGCTCGCGGGTGCGAGCGGGGCGTCGTCGAGTCGTGCTGCCGAAGAATTACTTGGCGGGGACGACCTTGTCCTTGACGGTGACCTCGACCTTGTCGGTCTTGGGGGAGAAGGTGATCTTGCCGTTCTCGAAGGTCGAGACCTTCAGATCGCCCTCGTCGGTCTCGTCGCTGGTCGCGGTGCCGAGCGGGCCTTCCGAGCCACTCTTGCCGTCGGCGGCGGGCTGGCCGGTCTCGTCGCGCTTGACGTTCCAGGCGTCGCGGATCTTGCCCCAGGTGATGTAGGCGGTCGCGTCCGCGTTCTTGGCGGTGATGACGCCGCCGTCGAACTGCTGGAAGATGACGCCGTTCGCGCTGGTGCCCGAGCCCTTCTCGCCGGTCAGCGGCTTGCCGAGATCCTTCTTCTGCTTCTCGGTGGCCGAGCTGTACTTCTTGGCGATGGCGCCCTTCAGCGTCACCTTGGAACCGTCGGCGGCGGTCAGCTCGACCGACTCGCCTGCGTTGGCGCCGGTCTCGCCGGTCTTGTCGCCGCTGGCGTCCGCACCGTCGGTGCTGGTGGCGCCGTCGGTCGCGGTCGCGGCGACGGTGCCGGACGATGCGGAAGCGGCGTCATCGCTGTCGTTGCTGCTGCAACCCACGACGACCGTCGCGGTGAGCGAAGCTGCGGCCACTACCCCGGCCACTCGTCGAGCAACGTGATTCATGAAATCCCCTCTCAGTCCTCATCCAGCAGTCGCTGGGTAGAAAGACCCTAACGCTGTAGACGGGTGTTGCGCAGGGGACTTCGGGGCGGACGGCATCGAAGGGGTGGCGGGTCAAGTGTGACGCGACCGGCGTCATTCGAACGATGTAACGATCAGTGCAGGTCAAGGCTCTGAGGACACTGTCGACGTGGGGTGGTCACCGAATTTCCGTCATCGAAGATTTAATTACCTGACGAACCGGGCCATTCTGGTCGGGTTTCGCGAACCGGTGGCCTCGGCCACCGGTCTGAGCTCCCGACGAGGAGAAGTTTGCGGACCGGCTGCGTTCGGTCGCCTCTCGGCGAAAGGCGCAACGCGGCTCCAGCCGAACGGTATTCCGCGAAGGCAAAGGGTTGAGCCCGGGGGACACGGAACGCAACCGATCCAGCCGGTGCAACGCGGTTGCTTCGGGATCTATTCCGGACGTCGGAAGTCGTCGTCGCGCACGTGTTCCGGGCGTGCCTCGGGCACCACTCGATGCGTCGATCAGCGTGGGACGTTACCGGTCAGGCGGAGGGTCTCCGGGGGTGCGGTGACAGAGGAGTACAGAGAGACCCTCGTGAAATTGCCG
The DNA here is from genome assembly GCF_001305675.1 of Gordonia phthalatica. NCBI lineage: Bacteria > Bacillati > Actinomycetota > Actinomycetes > Mycobacteriales > Gordoniaceae > Gordonia > Gordonia phthalatica. The sequence continues at coordinate 3,850,625 of NZ_CP011853.1, read as the reverse complement.
GCCTTGGGGGCGAACAGCCAGACCCCGACGGGGCGACTGGCGGTGCGGCCCGTGGCGCAGTCCGGCTTGCAGAGTTTCCGGTGTTCGGTGCCGTACCCGGCCGCCCAGCCGTCGGTCCAGCCGACCCACGCGATGCCAGTGACGTACAGGCCCATGTCGCCGCAAGAGATCGAGGTCAGATCTCTTGGCCGGATCTGTTTGGCGCCCGTGCAGCTCCGAACGACCGTCGTCACTTCATGCTTCCCGTTCGGCGCGGCATCGGCCGAGGCCGATGTGCCGACTGCGGTGGACAGCGTCAAGAACGCTGCCGCCAGGCCCGCACCGAGGATGCGGAAGAACATCGTTCGGATCTGCATCGGCTCAGCGTACTGGCGTTCTCATGAGTAATGAGTGCTTTCGACCGGGTCGACGGGTGTTCGACGTGGGAGGATGTTGGCCCGATCTTCGTGATGACGACGTCACCCGCACGGAGGCGGCGTCGACCGGACCCGTCCGCGCGGATCTGGTCGGCTGCGGAGCGACAGATGTGGATCAATGGATGAACCTCGACGCAATGACCCTGTGGTGCACGATCGCGGCCGCAGCAATCGTCATCGGCGGACTGCAGGTGGTCCAGTTCCTGATCAACCGGAGCGAGACCGCGATGCTGCTATGGGGGATCGCGAAACTGACCGGTGCGGTGGGCGCTGCGCTCCTCGCGGTCCGGGAGATCGTCCCCGACCTCCTATCGGTCACCGTCGGCAACGCATTGATCGTCCTCGCCGTCTCCATCGACGCCGCAGGCGTCGTCGCCTTCAACGTCGCGAAGATCTCTCGAACGGTCCTCGTGTTGCCCCTCGTCGTGATGCTGGTCGGATTCCTCAGCGTGCCGACCATCAACTCCGACATCGCGATGCAGACCTATATCAACGGCGTCTGCGTGTCGGCGGTGCTCGGGTGGGCTGCTGTGCACGCTCACCGCGCGAACTCCCGCGAGCGTCTCGTCTGGCGACGCGGACTGGCGGCGGTGCTGTGGACGTGGGTCGCCACGATGGGCGCGCGGATGGTGTCCAGCATCTGGATTCCGGACGCCACGAACCCGGTCGGGTCCTCACCCGTGCAGTCGATCACCGCGTTGATCCTGTTGGCGCTGGTCGTGATGATCGGCGTCGTCGAGATGCTCGCTTCGCGCGAACGCGTCGACCGCAAACTCGCCCAATCCTTGCGGCACGACCACCAGACGGGCGCGCTCAACCGTGCGGGGTTGGCCGTCGAGGTCGAGCAGCTGACCTCGAAAGCGGATCGCGCGGCGGTCCTCCTGATCGACATCGACGATTTCAAGGCCATCAACGACACCGCCGGGCATCTGGCAGGCGACGCAGCACTCGTCGACCTCACCGACGTCGTGCGGCCGCACCTCGGTGCGCGCGGCATTCTTGCGAGGTTCGGAGGCGACGAATTCTGCGTGGTGATCCCGGGGGCCGATCTCGATGCCGCCGTCGCGGTCGCCGAAGCGATCCGTGACGACGTGAACGACGTGAGGCGGTCTGCCGCATCGTCGGCGGGTTTCACGGTCAGCATCGGCATCTCCGTCGGTGAGCTGCATCAGACCGAGGCGTTCGATCGGATGCTGTCGTCGGCCGACGGCGCGCTGTACGAAGCGAAGCGGTCGGGTCGGAATGCGGTACGCGCGTGCTCTGCAGCGGGCGGTCGGGCACGGGCCGAGTCCACACCTCCCGCCTCGGCCGGTGACGTGATGTCGTCGTGAAACCGCACGTTCCGAGGGGGAATCGCGGCCGCGGTGAGACCTAGTCAACGGACCGATCAGCAGCCGTGCACGCCCGGTCCGGCAGCAGGATCCGGTCTAGAAGCCAGGCCGCGACGGCCATCATCACCAGTGTGTCGAGGTAGTGGCAGGCCATGGCACCGAGGTAGCCGGGGCCACCCCAGGCATTGACGGTGAAGTTCGGGTCCAGGCCGGCGATGATCTGCTCGCCCGCGCGAATCGGGCCGTACAACAGCAGGATCGTCGGGAGCACCGCGGCACCCAGCCGCCACCAGGGACGCGGGCGCTGCCGCACTGTGAGGCGGACTCGTCGTGCGGCTTTCTCTCCGACCGGTAGGAGCAGGGCCGAGCCGCGACGCCCGAGTCGACGCCTACGAATGGCGACCGCGAGTGCGACGACGGCAACGACGACAGCCAGCACCGCGTGGACCGCCCATCCGTCGGTGTCGGCGACCTGCGCTTCAAGAACCGGGGAGCGCTGCAGGTACACAAGCGCACCCTGCGCCACGCCGAGGGCGAAGAGGGCGCCCATCAGGGTGATCAGACGCGCCGACAGACGAGGTGTTGATGCGGGGCGGGACGGTGCAGTGGACATGCCCTTACTGTTCGCCTCGCGGCCGGTTCGTGTCATCCGTCCAGGGGACTGGATTCGCTCTGGTTCTGGGGAGCTAGTGTCCTGCGCCGGGAGTTGCTTTCGGGTTTCTGTGGATCCGATGACCGCCTGGCTGCGTTGCCGTCGGTCGGACACAGCTCGCACCACCTCTGTTTCGCGCACTCGGTCGCGACTGAGTGTGGGAAGCACAAGTGGTGCTACTGGTCGACAAGTGGTGCGGCAGCCTCTCTGCGGGAAAGCGTGTTGCACATCACTCGAAACTCAAACTTAAGCGGAATACGCTCAACCCTGTGTTGGTTGAACGAGTCGTGAGGCAAACATGAGCCTCGTAGACTTAAGTTCAGAATCGCTCTGAACACGACAGACCAACAGAGAGGCGAACCCAGTGGACAGTTTCACCCCCACCACCAAGACTCAGGCTGCACTGCAGGCCGCCGTCCAGGACGCGGCAGCTGCGGGCAACCCCGATGTGCGCCCGGCCCACATCCTCGTCGCACTTCTCGAGCAGACCGACGGCATCGCGTCGCCGCTGCTCAAGGCGGTGGGCGTCGATCCGGTGCGGATCCGCAACGAGGCGAAGAACCTCGTCGACCGCGCACCGACGGTGTCGTCGGCGAGCGCGCAGCCGCAGCTGAGCCGTGAGTCGATCGCGGCGATCACCGCCGCGCAGAAGCTCGCGACCGAACTGACAGACGAGTACGTCTCCACCGAGCATCTGATGGTCGGTCTGGCGACGGGTGAGTCGGACGCAGCCAAGCTCCTCGGCGGAGCCGGTGCGACTCCGGAAGCGTTGCGCGATGCGTTCGTCGCCGTGCGCGGAACCGCACGCGTGACCAGCGAGGACCCGGAATCGACCTACCAGTCGCTGGAGAAGTACTCCACCGACCTCACCAAGCGGGCTCGCGAAGGCGACCTCGACCCGGTGATCGGCCGCGACTCGGAGATCCGTCGCGTGGTGCAGGTGCTGTCGCGCCGCACCAAGAATAACCCGGTGCTCATCGGTGAGCCCGGCGTCGGCAAGACGGCGATCGTCGAAGGGCTGGCGCAGCGTGTCGTCGCCGGCGACGTCCCGGAGTCGTTGCGCGGCAAGACCGTCATCTCGCTCGACCTGGGCTCGATGGTCGCGGGCGCCAAGTACCGCGGCGAGTTCGAAGAGCGGCTGAAGGCCGTGCTCGACGAGATCAAGGCGTCGAACGGGCAGATCATCACGTTCATCGACGAGCTCCACACCATCGTCGGCGCCGGTGCCACCGGCGAATCCGCGATGGACGCAGGCAACATGATCAAGCCGCTGCTCGCCCGCGGTGAGCTGCGTCTGGTCGGTGCGACGACTCTCGAGGAGTACCGCAAGTACATCGAGAAGGACGCTGCGCTCGAGCGCCGCTTCCAGCAGGTCTACGTCGGGGAGCCGTCGGTGGAGGACACCATCGGCATCCTGCGCGGTCTGAAGGACCGGTACGAGGTGCACCACGGTGTGCGCATCACCGACTCGGCGCTGGTCTCGGCCGCGACGCTGTCGGACCGCTACATCACGTCGCGGTTCCTGCCCGACAAGGCCATCGACCTGGTCGACGAGGCCGCGTCGCGCCTCCGGATGGAGATCGACTCGCGCCCCGTCGAGATCGACGAGGTGGAGCGCATCGTCCGTCGCCTCGAAGTGGAGGAGGTCGCCCTGGAAAAGGAGACCGACGCCGCGTCGAAGGAACGACTGGAGGCGCTGCGCCGCGAACTCGCAGACCATCGCGAGAAGCTCAACGAGCTGTCGGCTCGCTGGCAGTCGGAGAAGACCGCCATCGACGCAGTTCGCGACGTCAAGGAGGAGCTGGAACGCCTCCGCGGCGAAGCCGACCGCGCCGAGCGCGACGGTGACCTGGGCAAGGCGGCCGAACTCCGCTACGGCAGGATCCCGAGCCTGGAGAAGGAGCTCGACGCCGCGATCGAGAAGAGCGGCGGCGACCCAGAGACCGGTGACGTGATGCTGCAGGAAGAGGTGGGTCCCGACCAGGTGGCCGAGGTGGTCTCGGCGTGGACGGGCGTGCCCGCGGGCAAGATGCTCGAGGGCGAGACCGCCAAGCTGCTGCGCATGGAGTACGAGCTGGGCAAGCGCGTCATCGGGCAGCTCGACGCGGTGAAGGCCGTGTCGGACGCGGTCCGTCGCGCTCGCGCCGGAGTCGCCGACCCGAACCGGCCGCTGGGTTCGTTCCTGTTCCTCGGCCCCACCGGCACCGGTAAGACCGAGCTCGCGAAGGCCCTCGCCGAGTTCATGTTCGACGACGAACGAGCGATCGTCCGCATCGACATGAGCGAGTACGGCGAGAAGCACAGCGTCGCGCGGCTCGTCGGCGCCCCTCCCGGCTACGTCGGCTACGAGGCAGGCGGTCAGCTGACCGAGGCCGTGCGTCGTCGCCCGTACTCGGTGGTCCTGTTCGACGAGGTCGAGAAGGCCCACCCGGACGTCTTCGACGTGCTGCTGCAGGTCCTCGACGAGGGGCGTCTGACCGACGGTCAGGGACGCACGGTGGACTTCCGCAACACCATCCTCATCCTGACGTCCAACCTGGGCGCCGGCGGTGACAAGGACATGGTGATGGCGGCCGTCCGCGCGGCGTTCAAGCCGGAGTTCATCAACCGGCTCGACGACGTCGTCATCTTCGACGCGCTCTCGCCCGAGCAGCTGGTCCGGATCGTCGACATCCAGCTCGACAACCTCGCCAAGCGACTGCGTCAGCGTCGTCTGGAGTTGGCCGTCACGCCGAAGGCGAAGGAATGGCTCGCCGAGCGCGGCTTCGATCCGCTCTACGGCGCGCGTCCGCTGCGCCGCCTGGTGCAGCAGGCCATCGGCGACCAGCTCGCCAAGGCGCTGCTGGCCGGCGACGTCCGCGACGGCGACACCGTGCCGGTGAACGTCGGCGCCGACGGCGACTCGTTGGTGATCGGCTGACCTGAGCGAAACGAACGGTCCCGCTCCCTCTTCGGGGGCGGGACCGTTTGTCGTTCGGGGCGGTGACGTGCAGAAGCTGTGGAATTCGGAGTCTTTTGCGCGGAACGATATACGACGAGGCCGGGTTGCCGCGATGATCATCGACACCTCGGCCGCAGTTGCGCTACTGCGTGCCGAATCGGAGGCCGCAGCGATGATCGCGGCGATGGGTGCTGCTCCGCGTCTCGGCATGTCGGCGGCCGGCGTGCTGGAACTCTCGATCGTCGCTGCGTCGGCGGGACCGGAGCTGGTCGAGGACTTCCTGCGCGACCTTCGCATCGAGGTCATCACTGTCGACGCCGAGCACCTTCGGTGGGCACGGATCGGGCATGCGCGGTACGGGCGCGGATCCGGTTCGCCTGCGAAGCTGAACTTCGGGGACTGTCTCTCCTATGGTGCGGCGAAGGCGGAGGGGCGGCCGCTGCTGTACAAGGGGTCGGACTTCGTGCATACGGATGTGGAGTCGGCGCTCTGACCTGCGATTCGGTGCGCGTCCAGGACTCGGCTCTCTAGAACGCCTTCCCCGGATTCAGGATCCCGTGCGGGTCGAGGGCGGCCTTCACCGCATGATGCATGGCGAGAACTTCGGGGGCGAACTCCTTGTGGAGACCGTCGCGCTTCAGCAGTCCGACGCCGTGCTCCCCGGTCACCGTGCCGCCGAGTTCGACGGCGGCGTCGATGATCGCGGTGAACGCCCGTTGTGCTCGGTCCTCGGCGGCGGCGTCGCCGTCGTCGACGATCAACAGGGGATGAAGGTTCCCGTCGCCGGCGTGTGCCAGGTTGGCGATGACGGTGTCGTGCTCGACGCCGATCGCCTCGATGCGACGCAGCATCTCCGCGACGCGGCCCTTCGGGACGCAGACGTCCTCGGTCAGGACCGGACCGAGTCGTTCGAGCGCGGGGTAGGCGAGCCGACGTGCGGCGAAGAGCGCTTCGGCCTCGGCCTCGTCGGTGGAGACAGCCGCCCACGTCGCACCCGCACCGGTGAAGCACCTGCTCATCCGTGCGGCCTCGTCGTCGCCGACGGATCCGGGAGTGTCGATGCGGCCGAGGAGGATGACGTCGGCGTCGGCGGAGAGGCCCATGCCCTTCCACTCGTCGACCGCGACGAGGCATCGGCGATCCATCAACTCGAGCGCCGACGGTGTCAATCCTGCGGCGGCGACGGCCTCGACGGCGTCGCCTGCGTCGCCGACGGAATCGAAATAGCCTGCGATCGTGCGCTGGTGGTCGGGGGCCGGTCGCAGCCGAACGGTGACTCCGGTGACGATGCCGAGGGTGCCTTCGGAGCCGACCATGAGCCCGGCGAGGTCGTAGCCGGCCACGCCCTTCGCGGTGCGCCGTCCGAGCTGGACCACATCGCCGAGTCCGGTCACGACCTCCAGCGCCAAGACGTAGTCGCGGGTGACGCCGTATTTGACGCAGCACACGCCGCCGGCGTTGGTCGCGACGTTTCCGCCGATCGTCGACCACGGTGCGCTGGACGGGTCAGGCGGATACCAGAGCCCCTTCTTCGCCACCGCGGCACGGAGCTGGTCGTTGACGACGCCCGGCTGCACGATCGCCAGACGTTCGAGAGGATCGATCGCCTGAATGGCGTCCATCGACTCCATGGCCAGAACGACGCAGCCGTCGACGGCGTTCGCTCCGCCGGACAGGCCGGTGCCGGCTCCGCGCGGGACGATCGGGGTGCCCGACTCAATGCAGATCCTGACGGTCGTCTGCACTTCCGCAGTGCTGCGCGGACGTACGACCGCGATCGGCACGCCCGCGGGAGCCCACACCGCCTGATCGCGGGCGTACGACGACGTGATGTCGGTGTCGACGATGACTCGGCCGTCCGGGAGGGCAGCGGAGAGTCGATCGCGCAGCCGAATGCGGCTGGTGGCGGTGTCGGTCATCGTCGCATCGTAGGGCGAGGTCGCGACTCCGGCGTGGCGGCGTCCCACATGCCGAGAAACGGCGGTCGGAGAGGAGCATGAGAACGACGAACGGTCCGGCTCCCGCAAGGGAACCGGACCGTCGTGGGTCGGAGAGCGGTGACTACCGCGGGCAGAACTGCGTCGCGACGCCCATCACGAACTGCAGCGGGCTGCCGCGCAGGCCCAGTTCCCAGGCGGTGCCCTTGACGATCTGGAGGCACTGGTCGTACTTCGGGACCACTGAGTTGTCGACCTTCACGGCCACCTTGTTGGTGCCGCCGAGCAGGTTGGTGGTGACGGTCTCGGTGGTCTCGGCCGCGTCGTTCTTGACGGTGTCGGTCTTGGTGCCGTCAGTCTTCGAGTCGTCCTTCTTCTCCTCGGCCGGGGCGGGCTTCGGGCCGACGCAGGTGCCGGAGACGGTGTAGGTGGTGTTGTTCAGCATGCCGCCGAAGTTGGCGATGCCAGTGTGCTGGTTCAGCACGTTCAGCGACACCGTTCGGGTCAGCGTCTTGGTGCCGGTCTTGCCGTCCTTGCGGGTGGCGGTGACGGTGCACTTGTCGGCGTCGGTGCGGTTGATGACCATCACGTTGATCTCGTTGTTGCCCGACGTGATCGACACGGCGCCCGATGACGGCTGGGTGTAGGCGGCGACGGTGCCCGCGGCGGCGTCGCCGGGGACGGCGACGAGACCGACGGTGGCGACAGCGGCGGACGCTGCGGCGACGGTGGCGAACTTTGCCAAACGCTTCACGAGGAACTCCCTAGAGTGAGACCGACCATCCCACTAAAACGGACCGTCGTGACGGTGCGCAAATCGAATCGACGCGGATCTTGACGATGCGGAACCGTCGGCGTTAAATTCAACGCACGATGAATTATCGACCATCGATGAATCGAGGCGACATGCCCGCGGCGATCAGATGCGAGAACGTCAGCGTTCGGCGGGGGAAGGTGCAAGCGGTCGACGACCTCACGGTCTCGGTGCCGCGAGGTTCGGTGACGGGGCTGCTCGGCCCGTCTGGATGCGGCAAGACGACGCTGATGCGCGCGATCGTCGGAACTCAGAAGAACGTGTCGGGCCGGATCGACGTGCTCGACCGTCCGGCCGGAATTCCGAGCCTGCGCCGCGACGTCGGCTACGTGACCCAGGCGGCGTCGGTCTACGGCGACCTCACTGTGGAACAGAACGTCCGCTACTTCGCGCAGATCTACGGCGCGGAGAACGGGATCGCCGAGGCGATCGACGCAGTGGACCTCGGCTCCCACGTCGACCACTTGGCGGGCGACCTCTCTGGCGGGCAGTTGAACCGGGTCTCCATCGCCTGCGCGCTGGTCACGCGTCCGCAGCTGCTGATCCTCGACGAGCCGACGGTCGGCCTGGACCCCGTCCTTCGCGCGGACCTCTGGCAGCGCTTCAAACGGCTGACCGACGCCGGGGTCACCCTGCTGGTGTCGAGCCACGTGATGGACGAGGCCGAGCACTGCGACGAACTGATCCTGATGCGCGCCGGCGGTCTGGTGGCGCAGTTGCCGCCGTCGGAACTGCGGGCGCGCACCGGGGAGACCAACCTGGAAAGAGCCTTCCTGGCACTCATCGAGGGGGCGACGGCATGACCGGCTCGACCGAGACGACGACCCGCACCGGTCCGATCCGCCCGAAACTGCTCCTCGCCACGGCCGTGCGCGTGCTGCGGCAGCTCCGCGCCGACCCGCGGACCGTCGGACTGATCCTCGGGATCCCGGTGATCCTGATGACGCTGCTGTACTTCATGTTCTCGGAGGCGCCGCACAGCCCGTTCGCGCCGAACCCGTTCGACCGCATCGGCACCGTGATGCTCGGCATCCTGCCGTTCACCACCATGTTCCTGATCACGTCGATCGCCATGCTCCGCGAACGACGGTCCGGAACCCTGGAACGCCTGCTGACGACGCCGCTCGGCAGGCTCGACCTCCTCGGCGGCTACGGGCTCGCGTTCTCGATCCTCGCCGCGATTCAGGCGGTTCTGGCCGTCGGCGTCTCGTACTGGCTGCTGGACCTGCAGCTCGCCGGCTCGATCGGCTGGGTCTTCGTCATCGCGATGCTCGACGCGATGCTCGGCGTGGGGCTGGGGCTGCTGTGCAGCGCCTTCGCGCAAACCGAGTTCCAGGCCGTGCAGTTCCTGCCGATAGTGGTGATCCCGCAACTGTTCCTGTGCGGCCTGTTCGTCGCGCGCGAAGACCTGCCCGGCTGGATGCAGGCGCTGTCGACGGTGATGCCGCTGACCTACGCGGTGCAGGCGCTGCAGGAGGTGGCCGCCAACGTGGCGGCGACGTCACTGATGTGGCGCGATATCGGGATCGTCGCCGCATGCACGCTGATCGCGCTGGCACTGGCTGCGGGGACGCTGAGTCGGCGGAGCGCGTAGGGGAGCCGTCAAGATTCGCCGTCGCGCCGTATAGATCGCGTTAAAGCCTCTGGCGCCCACCGCCTTCCGGGGCGAGCGTGAGAGTCGAGCCCGTCGAACGACGGGCCGTCGACGAATGGGGCGAGGACGATGGCCGATCTGCTGATGGTGGGGATCGGAGTGATCGCGATGGCGATCTGCTCCGGTCTGCTGTACGTGCTCGAACGGGGGTCGCGGCGATGACCGCGGCGGGCGCCGAAGCGGTGCTGCTGGTGGCGGCCGCGGTCGCTCTCATCGGTTACCTGGTGGCAGCACTGCTGTACCCGGACAAGTTCTGAAGGCCGGTGCGTTGACAGATCTTTCGGCCGGCCTTCTGCAGCTGGCATCCGTTCTCGCCATCCTCGCCGCGGCGTACGTACCGCTCGGCGACTACATGGCGCGCGTCTACTCGACGCCGCGCGACGCAGCACCCGAGCGCCTGGTGTTTCGCGTGCTGGGGGTGAACCCGCGTGGCAACCAGACCGCGCGCGGCTACGGGCTGTCCGCGCTCGCGTTCACCTCGGTCTCCCTCGCGGCGCTCTACGCGCTGCAACGACTGCAGGGTCATCTCCCGTGGTCGGACGGCAAGCCGGGCATGTCGCCCGCCGTCGCGTTCAACACCGCGATCTCGTTCGTCGCCAACACCAACTGGCAGTCGTACGAGCCGGAGACCACCATCAGCAACCTGACCCAGATGCTCGGCCTCGCAGTGCAGAACTTCCTGTCCGCGGCGGTCGGAATGGCCGTCGCCGTCGCCCTGATCCGCGGCATCGCGAACCACCGGGGCAACGGCGAGATCGGCAACTTCTGGGTGGACCTCATCCGCGGAACGGTGCGCATCCTGCTGCCGCTCGCGGCGGTCGTCGCAGCGATCCTGGTGTTCCAGGGTGCGGTGCAGTCGTGGCACACCGGCGCGACGATCACCATGCTCGACGGCACGCGCAGTCGAATCCCGTTGGGGCCGTTCGCCTCGCAGGAGTCGATCAAACTGCTCGGCACCAACGGCGGCGGCACCTACGGTGCCAACTCGGCGCACCCGTTCTCGAACCCGACGCCGCTGACCAACGTGGTCTCGGTCCTCGCGATCCTGATCATCCCGGTCAGCCTCACGCGGACGTACGGAACCCTCGTGCACGACCGCAGGCAGGGCCTCGCCCTCCTCGGCGTGATGGCCACGATCTGGGGCGGCATGCTGGCCCTGGTCTGGACGATGGAGTCGCGCACCGACGGCGCCGCATCGCAGGCGGCCGGCGCGATGCTCGAGGGCAAGGAGACGCGCTTCGGGATCCCCGGCAGCGCGCTGTTCGCGGTGTCGACCACGGGCACCTCGACCGGTGCGGTGAACTCCGCGCACGACAGCTTCTCCGCCGGGGGAGGCGGCGGCCTCCTCTGGAACATGCTGCTCGGGGAGGTTGCGCCCGGCGGTGTCGGCTCCGGTCTCTACGGCCTGCTAGTGCTGGCGATCATCACGGTCTTCGTCGGCGGGCTCCTGGTGGGACGTTCACCGGAGTTCCTCGGCAAGAAGGTCGGCCGCCGCGAGATCACCCTCTCCGCGCTGTACGTCCTCGTGATGCCCGCCCTGGTGCTGACCGGAGCGTCGATCACGGTCCTTCTCGGCTCCATCGGCGACGCCCTCGGTAACGACGGCCTCGTCGGAAGCCGGAGTGCCGCACACGGATTCAGCGAGGTCATGTACGCCTTCGCGTCGGCGGCCAACAACAACGGCAGCGCCTTCGGAGGCCTCACCGCCACCAGCGACTGGCTGCAGATCTCCCTCGGCCTCGCCATGCTCCTCGGCCGGATCGTGCCGATCGTGCTGGTCCTCGCCCTCGCCGGATCGCTCGCCCGGCAGAAGCCCAAAACCGGTGAGCAGCGGGCCGCGGCACTGTCGACCAGCGGCGTCCTGTTCGGCGCGCTGCTCCTCGGCACCGCACTCCTCGTCGCCGGACTCACCTTCTTCCCGGCCATGGCGCTGGGACCCATCGCGGAGGCACTCTAGATGACCGCAACACTCGTTCCCCACACGCCGAGCGACACCGAACTCGTCCACAGCGGCGCGTTCGACGCCCGACAACTCGTCGCCTCGCTGCCGCAGGCCGTCGGGAAACTGAAGCCGCGCGACCAGGCGCGGAACCCCGTCATGTTCGTCGTCTACCTCGGCGCCATCGCATCGACGATCCTCGCCGCGGCGTCGAGCTCGGTCTTCGCGTGGCTGATCGTCGCGTGGCTGTGGTTCACGGTGATCTTCGCGGGCCTCGCCGAAGCGGTCGCCGAGGGCCGCGGCAAGGCGCAGGCCGCCAGCCTCCGCAAGGTCAAGCGCGACACCGTGGCCCGCGTCCTCACCGACGACGGCGCCATCGTCGAGACGCCCGGATCCGACCTGCACGTCGGAATGCGGATCGTCGTCGAGGCCGGCGAGACCATCGCGGGCGACGGCGACGTGATCGACGGCATCGCGACCGTCGACGAGTCCGCGATCACCGGAGAATCCGCGCCCGTCGTCCGCGAGTCGGGCGGTGACCGCTCGGCGGTCACCGGTGGCACCGTGGTCCTCTCCGACCGGATCGTCGTGCGGATCACCGCCGAACCGGGCAGCACCTTCGTCGACCGGATGATCGCGCTGGTGGAGGGAGCCTCGCGCAAGAAGACGCCCAACGAGATCGCCCTGAACATCCTGCTGACGGCCCTCACCATCGTCTTCCTGCTCGCGGTCCTCGCGATCGGCCCGATGCAGGGGTTCGCGGGGCAGGCCCCCGATCCGGTGAAGCTGATCGCCCTCCTCGTCTGCCTGATCCCCACCACCATCGGCGCGCTGCTGTCGTCGATCGGCATCGCGGGCATGGACCGCCTGGTGCAGCGCAACGTGCTCGCCATGTCCGGTCGCGCCGTCGAAGCCGCGGGCGACATCGACACCCTCCTCATGGACAAGACCGGCACCATCACCTTCGGCAACCGCCGCGCCACCGCGTTCCACCCGGCCGACGGGGTATCGACCACTGAGCTCGCCGCCGTCGCCCACCGCTGCAGCCTCGCCGACGAGACGCCCGAGGGCCGCAGCATCGTCGACCTGGCCCGCGACGAGTACCAGGTGACGACCGGCGACGACTCCGGCGCGACGGTCGTGCCGTTCACCGCGCAGACCCGGATGAGCGGCGTCGACGCGGACGGACACAGCTTCCGCAAGGGCGCCGCCGACGCCGTCGAGAAGTGGTGCGGACGGCTCGACGCCGACGTGCGCAGCACCGTCGACGAGATCTCCACCCGCGGCGGCACCCCGCTGGTGGTCGCGACCAAGACGGGCCTGCGGGCACACGTCCTCGGCGTGATCGAACTGTCCGACGTCGTCAAACCGGGCATGGCCGAGCGGTTCGCTCAATTACGGGCGATGGGCATCCGCACGGTGATGGTGACCGGCGACAACCCGCTCACCGCGAAGGCCATCGCCGCGCAGGCCGGCGTCGACGACTTCATCGCGCAGGCCACGCCCGAGGACAAGCTGGACCTGATCCGCGCCGAGCAGTCCGGCGGGCGGCTGGTCGCGATGACCGGCGACGGCACCAACGACGCGCCCGCGCTGGCGCAGGCCGATGTGGGCCTGGCGATGAACACCGGCACCATGGCCGCCAAGGAGGCGGGCAACATGGTGGACCTAGACTCCGACCCGACCAAGCTCATCGAGGTGGTGGCGATCGGCAAGCAGCTGCTGATCACCCGCGGGGCACTGACCACGTTCTCGCTGGCGAACGACCTCGCCAAGTACTTCGCGATCCTGCCCGCGCTGTTCGCGTCCACGTACCCGCAGCTCGACGCGCTCAACATCATGCGGCTCCATTCGGCGCAGTCGGCGATCGTCTCCGCCGTCGTCTTCAACGCGCTGATCATCATCGCGCTGATTCCGCTGTCGCTGAAGGGCGTCCGCTACCGGGCAGCGAGTGCCGCCGACCTGCTGCGCCGCAATCTGCTGCTGTTCGGGGTCGGCGGCGTCGTGACCCCGTTCATCGGAATCTGGCTGATCGACCTGCTGGTCCGGCTGCTGCCGGGGATGGGCTGAACATCATGAAGAACTTCGTCACCGGATTCGCCCGACAGTGCGTCTTGGCACTCCTCGCGCTGATCGCCCTGACCGTCGTGGTCGGCGGGCTGTACCCCGTCGCGGTGTGGGCAATCTCCCGCGTCGACGCGACCGCCGCCGAGGGCTCCTTCGTCACCGATGCGCGGGGCTGCACCACGTCGACGCTGATCGGCGTGGACCAGCGCGTCCCCGCCGGACGCCCGGACCCGTTCCTGCACAACCGCGTCGCCGGCGGCGTCGACGACCCGATGGCGCCCGGCGACCCGTCGGCCTCCGGGGCGAGCAACCTGGGCCCCAACAGTCCGGAACTGGTGAAGATCGTCGACGCACGACGCGCGACGATCGCGCAGCGCGAGCACGTGGCGCCGTCGCAGGTCCCCGCCGACGCCGTCACCGGCTCGGGATCGAGCCTCGATCCCGACATCAGCCCCGCGTACGCCGCGCTGCAGACGCCGCGCATCGCCCGCGTCACCGGGCTGCCGATGGAGCGGGTCCGCGAGATCGTCGCCGCGCACACGGACGGTCGTCAGTTGGGCTTTCTCGGGGAGGAGCGGGTCAACGTCCAGCAGGTGAACCGCGACCTCGCTGCGGCTGCGCCGAAGGCGTTCGATGGCACCGGATGCCGCTAACATTGGCGACATGCCTGACACCGAGTCGCCGCGCGGCCAGTTGGAGGTGTTCCTCGGTTGTGCGCCCGGCGTCGGGAAGACATACGAGATGCTCGAGCAGGCCCGGACTCTGCTCGACGACGGCGTGGATGTGGCGGTCGGTGTCGTCGAGACGCACGGTCGTGCGGCCACGGCAGCGCTGATCGACGGCCTGGAGGTGATCGACCGGCGACCGGTGGAGCACCGCGGCACCGTCCTGCACGAGATGGACCTGGACGCGATCTTGACCCGGCGACCGGCCGTCGTCCTGGTCGATGAGCTCGCCCACAGCAATGCGCCCGGGCTCCGGAACGCCAAGCGCTGGCAGGACATCGACGTCCTCCTGGATGCCGGGATCGACGTCCTGTCGACCGTCAACATCCAGCATCTGGAGAGCCTCAACGACGTCGTCGCGCAGATCACCGGCATCACCCAGCGGGAGACCGTTCCCGACGAGGTGGTTCGGGCGGCCGATCAGATCGAGCTCGTCGACATCGAGCCGCGGGCCCTCCGACAGCGACTCGAACAGGGCAAGGTGTACGACGCCGAGCGGATCGACGACGCCCTCGCCAACTTCTTCCGGCAGGGCAATCTGACCGCCCTTCGGGAACTCGCGCTGCTGTGGCTCGCCGACCGCGTCGACGACAAACTCGCGGCCTACCGTGCCGCCAATGCGATCACCGACACCTGGGAGGCCCGCGAACGGGTGGTCGTCGCGGTGACCGGCGGACCCGAGTCGTCGGCCCTGATCCGTCGGGCGAGCCGCATCGCGTCGCGATCGAGTGCCGAACTGCTGGTGCTGCACGTGGTGCGCGGCGACGGACTCGCCGACCGCGGCGCCGTCGACCTCACCGCGTTGCGGAGTCTCGCGGCCGGCGTCGGCGCGGGCGTCTATTCGGTGGTCGGCGACGACGTCCCGCAGACGCTCCTGGAGTTCGCCCGCGCGATGAACGCCACCCAGCTCGTCCTCGGCACGTCGCGCCGGTCGCGGTGGCAGCGGCTGTTCGACGAGGGCGTCGGCGCCGTCGTGATCCGCGACAGCGGCCGGATCGACGTCCACATGGTGACCCATGAGAAGGCCGCCGTGCGCCGCCGCCTCGACATCCGCCAGACCCGCTTCCACCGACCCGGAAGTTGGATCCTCGCGGTGGTGCTGCCGCTGGCGCTGACCGGAGTGCTCAGCGTGATCGACCCGCTCGTCGGCTTCTCGAGTCAGACCGCCCTGTTCTTCGTCGTCGTGTTGGCCGTCGCCATGCTCGGCGGCATGGTGCCCGCCGCCCTGTCGGCAGTCGCCTCGGGCCTGCTGCTGAACTACTTCTTCGCACCGCCGCGATTCACGTTCACCATCGCCGAGCCCGACAACGTCATCACCCTGGTCGTCATGTTGATCATCGCGATCGCGGTGGCGGCCCTGGTGGATTCGGCGACCGTCCGCCGCCACCAGGCGCAGCGCGCGGGCCGTGATGCCGAACTCCTTGCGCTGTTCTCCAGCGCGGTGCTCGACGGCGCAGGGGTCTCCGGGCTCTTGGACCGGGTCCGCGAGACCTATCAGCAGACGGCGGTGGCCGTCGCCCGGCGCGACGACCGCGGGGAGACCGTCGCGGCGTCGGTCGGACACCAACCTCCGGACACCGCGGCGAGCGCCGACACCGTCTGCCCCGCGGCGGGCGGCGAGTACGAACTGCTGCTGCGCGGGCCGGAGGTGGGTGCTGCCGACCAGCGCGTCCTGGCCGCGGTCGCGAGCCAGGTGGCCGCCGCCGTCGAACGCGACCGGCTGGAGGCCGAGGCGGCCGTCGCCGACGAACTGGCGCGAACCGACGAACTCCGCCGCGCCCTGCTCTCGGCCGTCAGCCACGACCTCCGCACACCCCTCGCAGCGGCGAAGGCGGCGGCGTCGAGCCTGCGGAGCCCCGACGTCACGTTCAACGAGGAGGACACCGCGGAGCTGCTCGCGACCGTCGAGGAGTCGGTGGACCAGCTGTCGTCGCTGGTCGGCAACCTGCTCGACTCGTCGCGACTGGCGGCGGGCGTGGTGCGCCCGCACCTCACGCGGACCTATCTCGCCGAGGTGATTCACCGGGCCGGAGCCGCCGCGGGGCAGGGGAGTCCCGACATCGTCGTCGACATCGGGTGCGACTGGGCGCTCACCGACGCCGGCCTGCTGGAGCGGGCGCTGGCCAACCTCATCGACAACGCACTCCGCCACGGCGGTGGCGGGGTAGAGGTACGCACCGACCTGGTCCCGGGCGACGACCCGACCGGTCCGCGCTGCCGTGTCCGGGTGATCGACCACGGCCCCGGCATCCCCGCCGACGAACGCGCCCGCGTGTTCGTCGCGTTCCACCAATACGGTGATCAGCATCGGCGGTCGTCCGGTGTCGGCCTGGGGTTGTCGGTGGCGAGCGGTTTCGTGACCGCGATCGGCGGCACCCTGACCGCCGAGCAGACACCGGGCGGCGGGACCACCATGGTGGTGCAGATGCCCGTCGGCGAGGAAGGAGACCGCTGATGGCCGAACACGGTCACGTCCTCGTCGTCGACGACGAACCCCAACTCCTGCGCGCGCTCCGCATCAACCTCCGTGCGCGCGGCTTCGACGTCACCACCGCGGCCACCGGCGCGCAGGCGCTCGAGGCCGCGAGCAAGCACCTGCCTGACGTCGTCGTCCTGGACCTCGGTCTCCCGGACATGGACGGTTTCACGGTGCTCGACGGCCTTCGAGGGTGGACGTCCGTGCCGGTGATCGTGCTGTCGGCCCGCACCGACGCCGCAGACAAGGTGCAGGCGCTCGACGCCGGCGCCGATGACTACGTCACCAAACCGTTCGGGATGGAGGAGTTCCTGGCGCGCCTGCGCGCCGCCATCCGCCGCGGCAGCACCGCGGCCGGTCCCGCCGAGACCCCGGTGATCCGAGCCGGAGCCATCGAAGTTGACCTGGCAGGCACCCGGGTGACGCGCAACGGGAACCCGGTGCGACTGACGCCCACCGAGTGGGCCGTCCTGGAGTTGCTGGTCCGCGCCGAGCCGAACCTGGTGAGTCAACGCGAGATCCTGACGGCGGTCTGGGGTCCCACCTACGTCAGCCAGACCAACTACCTGCGCGTCTATCTGACCGCACTGCGGCGCAAACTCGAGGACGACCCCTCACACCCCGTGCACCTGATGACCGAGCCCGGCATGGGTTATCGGTTCGTCCGATGACTGCGGTGGCTGCAGTACCCTCGGCTCCATGACCTCGACAGTCGCCCAGATCGCCGACGCGCAGTACGTCATGCTCACCACCTACAAGAAGGACGGGACGCCCGTCGCGTCGCCGCTGTGGGCCGCACCCGACGGTGACGCCATGCTCCTGTGGACCGTCGCCGACTCGTGGAAGGTGAAGCGTCTCCGCCGCAACAACAACGTCCTGGTCCAGGCGTGCAATGTGAACGGCAAGAAGACCACCGGTCCGCAGGTGGCGGGCATCGCCGAGATCGTCGACCGGAACTACGCCGTCGACGCGATCAACCGCAAGTACGGGATCATGGGGCGGCTCACGACGTTCGGTTCGAGGCTGCGCCGCGGAGCGGACGCGACCATCGGCGTCCGCGTGCGAGACGTCCCCGCTGGCTGAGCAGCCCCTCGCGCTAGCGAGTGGCGTGTCGAAACCTCGTGAGTAGCGCTGGGACGCGGGGGACGACGGTTGTCTCAGAGCAGCGCCAGCGCGGCCCGCACATAGGCCTGCGCGGCGGTCACCAACTCGCTGAGCGGCACCGACTCGTCGGGTTGGTGGGCCTGACCGTTGATGTCGCCCGGACCCATCACCACGGTCGGGATGCCGAGAGCGCTGCTGGTCCAGCCGCCGTCGCACGCCGCAGACCAGCCGCCGACGGTGCTCGGCGAACCGGAGTCGATCACGGCCTGCGCCGTGGCGGTCACCAGCGGATGGTCGGCGTCGGTGGCGAATCCGGGCAGGTACATCGTCGGCGTCACCGACACCTCGATGCCGTCGCCGTCGATCCCCGCCGCTCCGATCTCCGCAGAAAGACGACGGCCGATCTCGGTCACATCCTCGCCCGGCATCAGCCGGCGGTCGACGCCCATCGAGCAGGTCGGCGCCACCACGGAGATGCCCTGACCGCCCTCGATGGTCCCGACGTTCCATGTTCCGTAACCCAGCAGGGGATCGGGGTCGGCGGCCATCCGCCGCTGGTCGTCGCCGATCAGGCCGATGACCTTCGCGGCCGCGTCGATGGCGGAGGCGCCGTCGCTCGGGCGACCCGAATGTGCTGCGCGGCCGGTCACCTCGATGTCGAAGTACGACGCCCCGCGGCAGCCGCGGACCACGTCGAGCCGGGTGGGTTCGGCGACGATGCAGCCGACGTACTGTCCGGGCGGTGGATTCTCCACCAGATGGCGGACGCCGACGCCATGCTCCTCCTCGTCGACGGTGACGACGAGTCGCACCGGACCGGACACGCGAAGTCCCTGCTCCACGGCGCGAGCGATCACCATCATTGCCTCCACCGCGGAGGCGATGCCGCCCTTCATGTCGCTGGTTCCGCGCCCGATGATGAGGTCGCCGTCGCGGCGCGGCACGAACGGGTCGGCCGACCAGCCGGGACCGGCGGGCACCACGTCGGAGTGCCCCAGGATCATCAGGCCGGGGCCCGCCGCGTCGCCGTTGACGGTGGCGATCAGGTTCGGGCGGCCGGGAGCCGCCTCGGACAGTTCCACATCGAAGCCCGCATCGCGGCAGGCCTGCGCCAGCACGGCGACGGCTTCTTCTTCCGTCCCACCGGGATTGACGCTCGGGGCGGCGACCAGCGCACAGGTGAGCGAGGCGATCCGGTCGGCGTCGACGGTGCCTGCCAGGGCGTCGACCTGCTCACGCGGGTGGGTGGACATTCGCTCGCCATCTCCTCGGGCATCGGGTGGTCGGGGTGCTCGCTTGTCGGCTCATCGGGCGCACACTGTCGAGTCGTCGGGCGCGCCTGCGGGCCTCGATAGTAGGCTATGCCCGATGGCCATTGTGTATTTCGTGATTGCGGTGCTCGCCCTTGCCGGTGCGGGCGCCCTGTTGTGGCTGGACCGGAACCGGTCGCAACAGGTTCACCACCAGCGTGCTGTGTGGGGCGAGACGCATTCCTTCAAGTTCCGCGAGACCGACAGCAAGCTCCGCACAGTCTTCCATCGCGCCGCGATGGACGCGCCGGACCACGTCCAGGTGCGGGACGTCGCCTACGGCGTCTACGAGGGTGCTGAGGCCGTGGTCTTCGACCTCGAGGAGACGGCGACCATCATCGCGGTTCGTCGCCCGGCCGGGTCGTCGGTGACCGTCGACCTGCGGTACGAGGACGTCCTGGCCCCGGCCGAGGACGACGTCGACCTGCTCGGCGCCATGGGATCGCGCGTCATGTTCGCCAGCAACCTCGACGCCGCGCGCCGCATCTGCGACCGCCGCATGGTGACCCTCGCCACCGAGACGCCGTCGTACGTCGAGATCCTGTGGAACGAGGGCAACTGGGTGCTCGGCGCCCTGCCCGTCACCAATGAGGACGAGCGCCTCGACGTCGCGCTCGACGCCGTCCGACGCTTCGCCGACCTGCTGCGCGTCCTGCCGCCGTCGGTGGTCCCGCAGGACGCTCCGGATCCGCGCGACCCGCACGGCCCCACCAACGACGAGTTGGCCGACGAGAAGACCGAGTCGCTCCGCGACAAGGAACGTCGTCGTCGCATCGAGGAGGCCACCGCCGCGGCCCGTGAGCCCAAGCAGTCGCTGCTCGACGCCACGCCGCGTCCGTCCGACCCGCGCGCTCCAGAGGCTCGCCCCGCGGTTCCTCGCGTCACCGAGCCTGCCGAGCCACAGACTCGCCCGGGCCCGCCGCGCATCGAGCCGATCCGCCGTCCGGCGCAGCGTCCGGTCGCCGAGCCGCGGTCCGGTCGGTTCGCGCCGCCGGATCTGCCGCCGCTGACCGATCCGCGCGACCGCTGACCTTTCTCTCCCCTAGGAGCTGGTGACCCCATGTCGTCGTCCGACATCATTCCCGAGATCGATCCCGCTGCGCGCGCCCGCCTCGCCGAGCTCGTCACCGAGCTGGCGGTGGTCCATGGAACGGTGACGCTGTCGTCGGGCAAGATCGCCGATTACTACGTCGACCTGCGTCGCGCCACGCTGCACTCGGAGGCCAGCCGCCTGATCGGGTCGCTGATGCGCCAGCTCACCGCGGACTGGGACTACGTCTCCGTCGGCGGCCTCACCCTGGGCGCGGACCCGGTCGCGACGTCGATCATGCACGCCGACGGCCCGGTCATCGACGCCTTCGTCGTCCGCAAGGCCGCCAAGACGCACGGCATGCAGCGCCGCATCGAGGGCCCGGACATCACCGGCCGCCGTGTGCTGGTCGTCGAGGACACCTCCACCACCGGCGCCTCGCCGTCGCAGGCCGTCGAGGCGGCCCGTGAGGCCGGCGCGGAGGTCGTGGGCGTGGCGACGGTCGTCGACCGCGCCACCGGTGCCGACGAGGTCATCTCGAAGCTCGGCGTCCCGTACCGCTCGCTGCTGGGTCTGGCCGACCTCGGCCTTGCCTGAGGCCTCCGAACCGGGCCCCACGGAGTGGGTCACCGGGATCGGCCCCGCCGTCGGCGTTGGTCCGTGGCTCACTGAGCGCGGAGAACCGCTGCCCGACGATCCCCGCTACGACCCCGAGCTGCTCGCCGAGGGCGACCGCCGCAACGTGGTCGACCGCTACCGCTACTGGACGCGCGAGGCGATCGTCGCCGACCTCGACACCCGCCGCCACGACTTCCACGTCGCCATCGAGAACTGGGGACACGACGCCAACATCGGCACCGTGGTCCGCACGGCGAACGCCTTCATGGCGGCCGAGGTGCACATCGTCGGACGACGACGCTGGAACCGCCGCGGCGCCATGGTCACCGACCGCTACCAGCATCTTCGTCACCACGCGACCGTCGACGACCTGATGGCGTGGGCACGCGCTGAGGACCTCGCCGTGGTCGCCGTCGACAACACTCCGGGCTCGGTTCCCCTGGAGCGCACCCAGTTGCCGCGTCGCTGCCTCCTGGTGTTCGGGCAGGAGGGGCCGGGCGTCACCGAGGAGACGCAGGACCGCGCCGACGTCACCGTGTCCATCGCCCAGTTCGGCTCCACCCGCAGCATCAACGCCGGCGTCGCCGCCGGGATCGTCATGCACGCCTGGGTGGCGCAGCACGCCGATCTCGGTCGGGCGTGGTGATCAGACTCGCGTCAGCGCGAGCACCGGAATGGTCCGAACGCCTGCTGTCTGCCGCTCGTACTCGGCGAATCCCGGGTAACGGCGCGCCTGCTCGGCGAAGATCCGATCGCGTTCGGCGCCGGTGATCTCGGCGACGCTGACGTCGCGCTTCTCCGTGCCGATCTCGATCTCCGCCCGTCCAGCCGCGATCAGGTTGTAGTACCAGTCAGGATTGCTCGGGGCGCCGCCCTTGCTGGCGAACACGTAGACGACCGACGGATCGTGCTCGTCAGCCAGATACATCATCGGTGAGACGTGCTGATTTCCAGACTTTCGTCCGACGTGGTGCACCAATGTCATCGGTGCCCCCTCGAACTGCCCTCCGACGTGGCCCGCATTGGCCCGAAACTCCTCGATGATCTTCGTATTCCAGTCGCTCATCGCGATTCCCCTTCGCTCGGATCAAAATGTTGTCGTCCTACTGGTCGTGGCAACGGGTAGGACGACAAGATTCTTCCCCAGGTCGTCACAGTGCAACCGCACCCCGAGCGTTGAGGTTGTCGATCACTTGCTGGATGCAGGCCGCTCCGTCGTTGTTCAGCATGTGCCAGTCATATTGGAGTTCCTTCCATTCGATGCCCTGGAGATGGTTGGCCTTCGCGAAGTCGTTGCGGCGGCGTTTGGCGGTCTGATGCCAGGTCCAGCCGGAGATCTCGACTGCAAGGCGTTGCTCAGGCCACGCGAATGGAGCGGAGCGACAGGTCGAGCCGACTTCCGAGGCCGAAGGCCGAGGCGTCGGTCGAGACCACGTGAGAGGCGCTGGGACTTCGGCACGGTGAGGGGCGGTACCGGTTCACCAGACGTCTTGCTTCGACGATTCCGCGCATTCCGGCGTTGTCGTCGAGCGCGCGCTGCAGGTCAGCGAGATCCACGGCGCCGGTCTGGAGCCAGCGATCGAGATACGCCGTGCCGTCGTCGAGTTCGACGGCAGCCATCAGTGCGGTCAGTGGTTTGGCGGTCACCGGGAGGCCGCGCACTTCGACGACCGATCCTGGTTGGTACTTACGGCGGACGGCGCGGACGGAGACCGGCCAGTCAAGGGGCGGTGGTTTGGCCTCGCAACTGACGGTGAGCGGGGACGGGAGATCGTCCAGCATGCCGTGCCACCACGCGGCCGTGGCGCTGTCGGCGCAGCCGTGATGCGCCAGGACGACTGCTCGCACCATCGCCGCCTCGGTGAACTCATGCGACGCTGAGCGGTACAGGGATCGGAAGAGGCGGAGCCATTCTCCGCGGTCGACCCTGCCCCTCAGGTGGTCGTGCGTCAGGCCTGCGCCGAGTGCCTGCTGGGTGGTGATGATGCCGTCGTTCTCGGCCAGAATCTGCGCAATCTTCCCGAAATCCCCCATATAAATTAGACGCACCAGGCCGCCGATCGGTTCCGTCGAGAATTTTGTAGTCCTGCTGGGCGCCACGCCCAGTAGGACTACAAAGTTCTGCGGACGGGTGCGGTCATGCCGCGGGAAGGGAGTCGGTGCCGCGAACGGTGCGGGTCACGGCGCCGATCCGGGACTGGACGCGGTCGAGGACCTCGTCGAGCTGGATGGGATCGTTCACGTCGGCGACGAGCGCGATGGTGTAGCCGTTGTTGCCGAGCATGAACGGCACCACGGTGGAGTATTTGTCGCTCACCACGGCCATCGGTGTGCCTGCGGCGGCGCGGGAGCGGGCGTAGTCGATGGTCTGGTCGTTGAGCACGATCAGCGGAATGTCGTCGGGGTGATCTTCCTGCGGTTTCTCATGTCATCGAGGATGGGCGCCGACCTTGGCATTCGAGTGTGCAGATCATGGGAGTGCCCTGTGGTCCGCAGACAACCGAAGGCCCCGGACCGACGGGCGGTCCGGGGCCTTCGAGGAGAGGGGGTGAGACTATTCGGCCTCGACCGCGGTCTCCGGGCTGTTCTTGCGCCTGCGCAGCCACTCGATGATCATCGGCAGCACCGACAGCAGCACGATCAGGATGAAGATCGGCTCGATGAGCTTCTGGACGATCTCGAACTGACCGAGCCAGAAGCCGAGGAGCGTGATGCCCGCGCCCCAGACGATGGCGCCGACCACGTTGTAGACGGTGAAGATCGCGAACTTCATCTTGGCGGCGCCGGCGACGATCGGCGCGATGGTGCGGACGATCGGCACGAAGCGAGCCAGGAAGATGGTGATGGGGCCGTGCTTCTCGAAGAACGTGTGCGCCTCGTCCAGGTACTTCTGCTTCAGGAAGCGCGCTTCCGGCTTGAACATCGACGTGCCCGCGTACCGGCCGATCCAATAACCGATCTGGCCGCCGATGATGGCGGCGATGGGGACTCCGATGAGCAGCGGCCACAGGGTGAGCCCAGAGTCTGCGACCTTGTCGGCGTTGGCGCCAGCTTCACCCGCGGCGATCAGGCCGGCGACGAATAGCAGGGAGTCGCCCGGGAGGACAGGGAAAAGTACGCCGGACTCGATCAGGACGACTAGGAGTAGTCCCCAGAACGCGGCGGCGCCGAAGTACCCGATCAAGTTGAACGGGTCCATGAAGCCGGGCATCAATGCCACGTTGGTCGTGGTCTCGGCGAGCAGAGTGTCGATCACAGGCCATTACACTACCGCGACAACCTTCGAGAAGCCTTAAAGCGCCTGTTGCCAGGGGACTGCCCCGACGCGAGCCGTGAACCGTCATACTGGGGTGGACCAGTTACACATGAGTGGAAAACATCCACCGGTTCTAGGACGTGAGAATGCCGATCGCAACCCCCGAGAAGTACGCCGAGATGCTGACGAAGGCCAAGGAAGAGGGCTACGCCTTCCCCGCCATCAACTGCACCTCGTCGGAGACCGTCAACGCGGCGATCAAGGGATTCGCCGACGCAGGCAGCGACGGCATCATCCAGTTCTCGACCGGCGGCGCCGAATTCGGCTCCGGCCTGGGCGTCAAGGACATGGTGACCGGCGCCGTCGCCCTCGCCGAGTTCGCGCACGTGATCGCCGACAAGTACGACATCACCATCGCGCTGCACACCGACCACTGCCCCAAGGACAAGCTCGACGGCTTCGTCCGCCCGCTGCTGGAGATCTCGCGTGAGCGTGTCGCCAACGGCCAGAACCCGCTGTTCCAGTCGCACATGTGGGACGGCTCGGCCGTGCCGATCGACGAGAACCTGGAGATCGCGAAGGAACTCCTCGCCAAGGCCAACGAGGCCAAGATCATCCTCGAGGTCGAGATCGGCGTCGTCGGCGGCGAAGAGGACGGCGTCGAGAACGAGATCAACGAGAAGCTCTACACCTCGGTCGAGGACTTCGAGAAGACCGTCGACGCGCTCGGCACCGGCGAGAACGGCAAGTACCTGCTGGCCGCGACCTTCGGCAACGTCCACGGCGTCTACAAGCCGGGCGGCGTCAAGCTGCGCCCGGCGGTCCTCAAGGAGGGCCAGGACGCCGCGATCGCCAAGCTCGGTCTGGACGCCGACGCCAAGCCCTTCGACTTCGTCTTCCACGGCGGCTCGGGCT
The DNA here is from genome assembly GCF_001305675.1 of Gordonia phthalatica. Classification (NCBI taxonomy): domain Bacteria; kingdom Bacillati; phylum Actinomycetota; class Actinomycetes; order Mycobacteriales; family Gordoniaceae; genus Gordonia; species Gordonia phthalatica. The sequence continues at coordinate 3,825,440 of NZ_CP011853.1, read as the reverse complement.
CGGCCAAGAGCGAGATCGAAGAGGCCGTCGGCTACGGCGTCATCAAGATGAACGTCGACACCGACACCCAGTACGCGTTCACCCGTCCGGTGGCCGCCCACATGTTCAGCAACTACGACGGCGTCCTGAAGGTCGACGGCGAGGTCGGCAACAAGAAGGTTTACGACCCGCGCAGCTACCTGAAGAAGGCTGAGACCTCGATGGCCGAGCGCGTCGTCGAGGCCTGCAACGACCTCGGCTCGGCCGGCAAGACCATCGGCCGCTGACGTCGCACGGGTTCGTCGATTCAGACGCGGGGACGTCCGGAGAGATCCGGGCGTCCCCTTCTGTTGCGTCGAATGTCTTTCGGGAGAAAAACGTCAGTTCTAAACGACATCGGGGGAGATGTCGCATTCTCGGGTGTTAGCGTCTAAGGTGCGCGAGTTTCGTGATGGGGCGATTACCGGCCCCGGGGGTTCAAACGGAGGAAGACCAGTGGGGGAGATCGGCGGGAGGGACCGCTCGAGTCGCACGGCGGCGGCGCTGGCGGTGACTGCGATGATCGTCGCGGCGATCTGCGTCGCCGCGGTGGCTTGGTGGATGGTGGGACCCGAAGGTCCCGGACACGGAGTGGTGGGCGAGCTCGACGACTCGGCACGGGTGCTGCCGTCGGAGCAGGTGGGCGACGACGGGCTGGTCCCGGTGCGGATCGCACTGCCGACCATCGACATCGAGACTCGGGTTGAGGCGAAACGGTCGGTGACCGAGTACTCGCCCGCGGTGGGACGAGACCTCACCGCTTTCGGACTCCCGTCGGAGAAGACGAGCGCCGCGTGGTGGTCCAACGGTCCCAAGCCGGGCGCCGGCGGGATGTCGGTGATCGTGGGACGTTCCGGCGAGCCCGCCGACCCGGGAGTCTTCGACGGCATCGGCGGCATGAACCGCGGCGACAAGATCGTATTGCGATCGGAGACGAACGAGATCGTCACCTATCTGGTCAACGACGTGGTCACCGGTGTCCGTGCACCCGACCCGGTGGAGTTGCAGAAGCGCGTGGCCGCGGATCCGGTCGCGAAAGCCGTGGCGCTGGTGACCTACGGTCGGACCGAGGGCGTGCCCGGGCTCGACAGGGTCGCCGACGTCGTGGTCTTCGGTCACCTGCGTTCCGACTGATCCGACCGCACGCAGCGTCGTCGCCCGACGCCCCGACCGATGAACGTGAAAAAGCGGGCCGCCTAAGATTCGGGCGGCCCGCTTTTTCATGCCTGTGCGGGTTACGGCCTGGTGCAGACCTTCCACGCACCGTCGATCTTGTGGAGCGTGATCTGGGCGGGAACCTTCTTCGACGGGTCGCTGCTCGGGTACATGTCGACGCCGACTCGGGCGACGTCGCCGTCGATCTGGACGGCCTGAACGTCGTCGAAGGTCATCAGTTCGTTGCGCGCCTTCTGCGCGTCGACGGCCTTCTGGAAGTCCTCCGGCGAGACGGTGGAGTAGTAGTCGTACTTCGCGCCGCAGGTGAGATCGCGGAGGTCGTCGAGGTCGCCGTCGGCCATCGCGTTCTGATAGTCCTTGGCGGCGTCGGCGACCTTGTTCTCGTCCGACTGTCCCACCAGCAGGTACCAGAGGCCCACGGCGACGACGGCGATCACGACGAGGACGGCCAGCAGGATCGCGACGAGCTTGCCGGACTTGCGCTTGCCCGCCTCCTTCGCGGCCGGTGCGACGACCTTCGGCTCGGGCTTCGGGATCGACTCGACCGGCGCCTTGGCGGCGGAGGCCTTGCCCGCGGTGGCCGCTGCGGCGGTGGTCGCGGCAGCTGCGGCGACGGCGGCCGCGGGGACCTTCATCTTCGTGGTCGGGGCCTCGGACTCGCCGATCTCGGCGGCTGCAGCCACCTGATCGGCGGGAATGGCCTCGGTCGGGGCGTCATCGGTCGGCTGCGCCTCGGGAGTCTCGGCGGCGTCGTCGGTGTCGGCGGTCTCGTCGGACAGTTCGACGGAGTGCTCCACCAGGTCGGCCTTCTCCGTGACCGGGGCGTCGACGATGGCTGCGACGTCCGACGCGTCGGCGGACATCTCATCGCCGACGACAGTCTCCTCGCGGAGCTCCTTGCCGGTGCGATCATCGCCGGTCGCCGCGGTCGCGGCCGCGATGGCTTCGGCAGGCACCTTGAACGCCTTCGTCGGAGCCTCGGACCCGCCGCCGCCCTGCGGCTTCGGTGCAGGCTCGTCGAGCCGGGTCACGGGAGTGGGCTCCCGCTTCGGCTCGGAGTCCGCCTCCGGCGCGGCGGCCTTGCCCTGCTCGCGCTGAGCACGGAAAGCGCCGACCACCTTGTTGATGGCAGCCGAAGTGTCTTTGTCCGAATCAGACATTCTATCCAAAATCCAATGTTCGTCGGGGACCGTGACGCATTGAGCGCAACCGCCAGGATATCGGACCTGCCCGACTGCATCCTCTTCGGAGGAGCGGGTGACTGGTGATTGAATGACAGGGTGACGTCATTTGGAGATCTGCTCGGACCCCCGCCCACCCTGCTTCCCGGCGACGACGAGGCCGAGTCGGACCTGCTGAACGGGAAGAATCCCGCAGCGGTCGCGGCCGCCTACCCGTCCGCGTCCATCGCCTGGGCCTACCTCGCCGAGGCCGCGCTCGACGGCGCCCTGGACGGTGACGAACCCGACCTCGAGCGTGTGGTCGCGGCGTACGCGTACGCCCGCACCGGCTATCACCGGGGCCTTGACCAGCTGCGACGCCACGGATGGAAGGGCTTCGGCCCGGTGCCGTGGAGCCACGAGGAGAACCGCGGATTCCTGCGGTGCGTGGGTGCGCTGGCTCGGGCGGCTCAGGCCGTCGGGGAAGAGAACGAGTACCTGCGCTGCCTGGATCTGCTGAACGACAGCGATCCGCGCGCGATCACCGAACTGGGACTCGACTGACGCTTCGGTCGACCTACCACCGTCGATGAGGGTCGAGGACGCGAGTGACGGATTCGACACAGCCTGATGAGCGGCCGACCGTCCGCGAGGTCGGATCGCAGGCCGTGCAGGGCCTGCACCCCACCCTGCGCGGGCGCGTGCGACGGCTCTGGCTGTCGATCGTCCCGATCTCGCAGTGCGCGATCGCCGCGGGGCTGGCCTGGTTCATCGCGTTCGACCTCCTGAACCACGAGCGGCCGTTCTTCGCGCCCATCGCGGCGGTCGTCTCGCTGGGCCTCTCCCTGGCCCGGCGGTGGCGCCGATCGGTGGAACTGATCTTCGGGGTGTCGATCGGCATCCTGGTCGGCGATGTCGTCATCACCTGGATCGGGTCGGGTGCCTGGCAGATCAGCGTGGTGGTCGCGGCCGCGATGGCGGTGGCGGTCTTCGCAGACAAGGGCCCGATGCTCCCGACGCAGGCGGCGTCGTCGGCCGTGCTGGTCGCCACACTGCTGCCGCCGGGCGACGCGGCGGCCTATGAACGCGCGGTGGATGCGGTGATCGGTGGCCTGATCGGAGTGCTCGTCGGAGCGCTGGTCCCGGTGAACCCGGCCCGCCGTGCACGCCGCGACGCCGCCGGGATCCTCAACACCTTCCGCGACCTCAGCCACGACCTCGCCACGGCCCTGCGGGCAGACGACGAGGACGGGGTCTATCGGGTCCTCGCGAAGGCCCGCGGCTCACAGGCTGCGATCGACGGCCTGCGCGCCGACGTGCTGGCCGGTCGCGAGGTCGGCACCCTCTCTCCGCTGTACTGGGGTTCTCGGCCGCGGCTCAAGAAGATCGCCGCGACCGCCGATCCCATCGACAACGCCGTGCGCAACTTCCGCGTCGTGAACCGGCGGGCGCTGGCGCTGACGCAGCGCGGCGTCGCGGTGGAGGAGTCGATGATCGAGATCATCGACGGCATCGGTGACGTCTTCGAGGTGCTTCGGCAGATGATGCTCGCCGAGCCGGGGGAGTCGCCGGATCAGGCCGACGCGGCCCGCGCCCTGCGCTCGGTGGTCCGCAAGGCGCGGACGTCGCTGGCAGACGACGTCGAAGACCTGTCGGAGGCCGCGCTGCTCGTCGAACTCCGATCGCTCCTGGTGGACCTGATGATGGTGGCCGGGCTGTCGCGGATGTCGGCGATCGCCCAACTGCACCTCACCAAGTAGTCACCAGGTCAGGCTCTCGCACTGGCCGTCGGCACCGGGCTTCTCCACCTGCACCGTCGCGTGCGACAGGCCGTGTTCGGCGAAGACTCGCTGGGCGGCGGTCAGCGCCGCGCAGTGGTCGCCCGTGCTGCTCAGGTGCACGGTCGCGACATCCATGCCGCTGGTCACCGACCACACGTGGAGGTCGTGCACGTTCTGCACCTCGGGAAGCTGCTCCAGTTCGGCGCGCAGGGCGGGGAGGTCGAGGGACGCCGGTGCCTGCTGGTTCAGGATCTTGAGCGCGTCGAATGCGAGCTTGAGGGCACGGGGAACCACCCAGAGTGCGATGAACACGGCGACGATGAGGTCGGCGTAGCCCCAGCCGGTCGTCATCGCGATGACGCCGGCGATCAGGACGCCCACGCTGCCGACGGCGTCGGCGAGGACTTCGAGGTAGGCGCCGCGGACGGCCAGCGAGTCCTCGACGTCGGCGCGCAGCAGGTACATGACCACGATGTTGGCGATCAGTCCGAGCACGGCGACGATGATCATCGGTCCGCCCGGGACGTCGGGGTCGGTGCCGAGGCGTTCGATGGCCTCGTAGAGCACGTACGCGCCGACGCCGAGCAGCAGGATCGCATTCACGACGGCGGTGAAGACCTCGGCGCGGTACCAGCCGAAGCTGCGGCCGTCGGAGAGGCTGCCGTGTCGGGCCAGGAGAAGCGCGGCCAGGCCCATCGACAGTGCGACGAGGTCCGTGGCCATGTGACCGGCGTCGGCGACGAGCGCGAGGGAACCGAACATGAGTCCGGCGACCAACTCGACGACGAAGAAGACGCCGATGATGCCGAGGGAGACCACCATGGGCCAGATGCGGCGCCGCGTGGCGGCGTCGCCGACGAGGTCCGCGGCGGTGGGCCCGTGGCTGTGACCGTGTTCCTTCTCTGTGCTCATACGCTCAATATATGCGTAGATACGCATATATTGCAAGAGGTGATCCGCAGTCGCGGTGAACGCGTCGTTCAGAGCCAGAAGGCGAACAGCCTGATGCCGTACCCGACGAGGCCGCTCGAGACTCCGAACGCGTCGAAGACCGCGTAGACGAGGGAGAAGAAGGCGCGGTTCAGCGCGGGGATGAACAGCAGCAGGAACACCACGAGGAAGCCGAACGGAGCGATCTTGGCGGCGGTCGCCCGCGTCTCGTACGAGAGGTAGGGCTCGATGGCTCCGTAGCCGTCGAATCCGGGGACCGGGATGAGGTTCAGCAGGGTAGCGGTGAGCTGGAGGAAGGCGAGGGCGGCGGTCGCGGCCCACAGGTTCAGGTTCTGTCCGGTCGGCTCCACCAGGCTCAGCGGCACCAGCAGGATCACGCCGAGCAACAGGTTGGTGGCCGGCCCGGCGAGGGAGGCCTTGGTGCGCTGGGCGCGGGTGAAGCCCGCGGTGTTGAGGTAGACGGCGCCGCCGGGGAAGCCGATGCCGCCCATCGCGACGATCAGCAGCGGCAGCACGATCGACAAGGCCGCGTGCGTGTACTTGCGTGGGTCGAGGGTCAGATAGCCGCGCACCTCCACCGACCGGTCGCCGTAGCGGAATGCGGTGAAGGCGTGCGCGAACTCGTGCAGGCACAACGAGATCATCCAGCCGCCGACGACGAACAGCATGGCGCCGAACATGGCCGATGCGTTGTTCTGCGAGCCGCTGTCGAAGAGGAGATAAGCGCCGGCGCCGACTGCGATGAAGAAGGCCGCGAAGACCGGCCCCGGGCGCACCGACTTCAGGGCGGCGGTGGTCGGCGTCGTCATGGCAGCACCAGGTTCCAGTCGATGTGGTGTCGGTAGAAGGTGGACCGCTTCACCACGCGCTGCGTCCACTCGCCCTCGCGTTCGACGGTGACGTTGGTGCCGCCGGTCTGCACGGCGCGGCCGGTCTTCCAGCCGCCGGGCAGGCGGCGGATCAGGCGTCCGCGGACACCGGGCTCCACCGTGAGCGGTTCGATCTCCACGCCGCGGGCGTCGCCGTTGAAGATCGTGTCGGAGTCGGCGATGCACTCGCCGTGCAGTTTGGCTCCGTCGGCGCCGAGATGGCGAGCCCGTCCGACGAGGACGGTGGCCGCGTCGTCGCGGATCAGCGGAAGCTGCTGTGCCGTCCCGGTTTCGGCGAGCCGCTGTGCGGCGTCGCCGTGGGGGAGGCCGAAGTTCTTGGTGGCCGCCGTGGCGTGCGGAGCCACATACGCCACCTCGATGTCCAGGCGTTCCAGCTTCATCAGCGCGGCCGCGACGCGAGCGAAGAAGGCGTCGGGCGCCATGGAACTGTCGGACCCGGGTGAGACGATCAGACGGGTCACGGAGGGATCGCTCACCATCGCCGCGAGTCTGCGGGTCAGGGAGGTGGGAACATCGTCGCCGTCGGCCACGGTGATCAGCAGAGAGGACACGTGCACGAGGATATACGCGGCGGGCACCAACAATATGGACTCGACCCAGTAGGGTAGGCACGTTAGGAGGAGCACCTGATATGGCTGCGATTGTGCTCATCGGCGCCCAGTGGGGCGACGAAGGCAAAGGTAAGGCGACCGATCTGCTGGGCGGAAAGCTTCAGTGGGTGGTGCGCTACCAGGGCGGAAACAATGCGGGACACACGGTCGTCCTGCCGAACGGCGAGCAGTTCGCGCTGCACCTGATTCCCTCGGGAATCCTGACGCCGGGCGTGAACAACGTGATCGGCAACGGCGTCGTCGTCGACCCCAGTGTGCTGCTCACCGAGCTCAAGGGGCTGGAAGATCGCGGCGTGGACACCACGTCGCTGATCCTGTCCGCCGACGCGCATCTGCTGATGCCGTACCACGTGGCGATCGACAAGGTCACCGAGCGGTTCCTGGGCAACAGCAAGATCGGTACCACGGGACGAGGCATCGGCCCGTGCTACCAGGACAAGATCGCCCGCGTCGGCGTCCGCGCCGCCGACGTGCTGGATGAGAAAATCCTCACCCAGAAGGTCGAGGCGGCCCTGGAGATCAAGAACCAGATCCTCACCAAGATCTACAACCGCAAGGGCCTGGACCCGCAGCAGGTGGTCGACGACACGCTGCAGCTCGCGGAGGGCTTCAAGCACCGGATCGCCGACACTCAGCTGCTGCTGAACCAGGCGCTCGAACGCGGCGAGACCATCCTGTTCGAGGGTTCGCAGGGCACCCTGCTCGACGTGGACCACGGCACGTACCCGTACGTGACGTCGTCCAACCCGACGGCCGGCGGCGCCGCGGTCGGTTCCGGCGTCGGCCCCACCAAGATCACCACGGTCCTGGGCATCCTGAAGGCGTACACCACCCGCGTCGGCGAGGGGCCGTTCCCGACGGAGCTCTTCGACCAGTGGGGCGAGTACCTGGCCAAGACCGGCGGCGAGGTGGGCGTCACCACCGGACGCGCCCGCCGCTGCGGCTGGTTCGACGCCGTCATAGCCCGCTACGCGACTCGCGTCAACGGCATCACCGACTACTTCCTCACCAAGCTCGACGTCCTGTCGGGTCTGGAGGAGATCCCGGTCTGCGTCGCCTACGAGGTCGATGGAGAGCGAGTCGAGGACTGGCCGATGACGCAGACCGGCATCCACCACGCGAAGCCGATCTACGAGTCCATGCCCGGCTGGTCGGAGGACATCTCCGCCTGCCGCACGTTCGAGGAGCTTCCGCAGAACGCGCAGAACTACATCCACCGGCTCGAAGAGCTGGGCGGCGCGCGGATCTCGTGCATCGGCGTCGGTCCGGGCCGCGACGAGACCATCGTGCGGCACGAGATCGTCTGACCGGTCAGCGAAGCGATGAGCCGTAGTCGGGGTTTGAGCCGTGACTACGGCTCAATGCTTTTGGGGCGGGTCGACGAGGGCAGCCGTAAGCAGCGCGTCCGGATCCAGTTGCTGATGACGTCGACCATCGTCCTCGCCCACGTGATCGGCATCCTCATCGCGATCGGGCTCGCGACCGTCGGCATCCCGGAACCGTCGTTCCTGCGCCGAGATCTGGTGTGGGTCAACTTCGTCGCGTTCCCGATCTACATCGTCATGGCACTGGTGCTCGGCGTGCTGGTCGGCACCATCATGACGGTCAAGTCGCTGCGATGGTCCATCGACGAGAGCACGCCGACGGCCGTCGACGTGAAACGCACCGTGTGGGCTCGTCGACGGCTCACGGCGCTTCAGGGACTGCTCTGGGCGGGTGCAGCGCTGATGTTCGGGATCTGGTACGGAGTGATCGACTCCGGTCTGTGGCCCAAGCTGGTCCTCATCGTGCTGATGAGCGGCATGGTCGTGATCGCGATCGTGAACCTGTTCCTCGACGTCCTGCTCCGGCCGGTCTACGCGAAGATCGTGCAGGCCGGTTACAAGGTCCGGGCGGGCACCGTCCGGTCCCGAGCGATCAACGCCTGGGTGATCGGAACCGGCATCCCGCTGCTCGGCATCTTCATCCTCACCCTGTTCGCAGCGGTCGGCGAGCGGGTCTCGGTCACGAGCTTCTTCATCTCGGTGACCGTGCTCGTGACGGTGGCCGGTGCGGTGGGACTGCTCGTCATGTTCCTCTTCTCCTGGGACGTCACCGGTCCGATCCAGAACGTCCAGTCCGGGATGTCGAAGGTCCGCGCCGGCGAGGTCGGTCCGGACGTCGATCTGGTGGTCTACGACGCCTCCGAACTCGGCGAACTGCAGCTCGGCTTCAATTCGATGGTCGCGGGGCTGCGTGAGCAGGAACGGATGCGCGACATCTTCGGCCGCCACGTGGGTCGCGACGTCGCAGCGGCCGCCCTGCGTCAGGATCCGGAGCTCGGTGGCGCAGAACGGGTGGTCGCGGTGATCTTCGTCGACGTCATCGGCTCCACCGCGCTGGCGACGCAGCGCACCCCGACCGAGGTCGTCGCCGTGCTCAATCGCTTCTTCCAGGTGATCGTCGAGGCCGTCGAGAATCACCGCGGCCTGGTGAACAAGTTCGAGGGCGACGCGGTGCTCGCGATCTTCGGCGCGCCGATCGAGCTCGACGACTGCGCGGGGTCGGCTCTCGCCGCGGCGCGGGAGATCGCTGATCGCCTCGACGCCGAGGTCCCGGAACTCAAGGCAGGCATCGGCGTCAGCTACGGGAATGTGGTGGCGGGCAACATCGGCGCCATCCAGCGGTTCGAGTTCACCGTGATCGGCGATCCGGTGAACGAGAGCGCGCGGCTGTCGGAGGTGGCGAAGGAGGAGCCGCGACTGCCGTTCGCGTCGGAGCGGACGGTCGTGGCGGCGGGCCGCAAGGAGGCAGCTCGCTGGTGTGAGCGGCGGGCGACGGTGCTCCGCGGCCGGAGCGAGAGCACCAAGATCTTCACACCTTCCGCGTCTATCGCTTGAACGGGCAAGCGTGTTCAATGCCACGTCCGACCGTAGACTCATCGACATGGTTGCAAAGGTGATCGGGACGCCGCTGAGTGCGAATGCGGTGAAGGTGTTGCTGCTCGGATCCGGTGAGCTCGGCAAGGAGGTCACGATCGCGCTGCAGCGCCTCGGGGTGGAGGTGGTCGCCGTCGACCGGTACGCGGACGCGCCCGCTCACCAGGTGGCGCACCACGCCGAGGTCATCGACATGACCGACGCGAAGCAGGTGCGCGCCGTCATCGAGAAGCACCGCCCGGACTACGTGCTGCCGGAGATCGAGGCCATCGCCACCGAGGCCCTCGAAGCCGTCGAGGCAGAGGGCATCGCGGAGGTGATCCCGAGCGCCAAGGCCGTCTCGGCGACCCTCAATCGCGAACGGCTCCGTCGCCTCGTCGACGAGGAGCTCGGCATCCCGACCTCGCCGTACCTGTTCGCAGGATCGCTGGAGGAGATGCGGACCGCGGTCGGCAGCATCGGGTTCCCGTGCGTGGTGAAGCCGGTGATGTCGTCGTCGGGCAAGGGGCAGTCCGTCGTGAAGGGACCGGACGACGTCGACGCCGCGTGGGAGTACGCACGGACCGGCGCCCGCGTCGACAACGAGCGGGTGATCGTCGAAGGGTTCGTCGAGTTCGACTACGAGATCACTCTGCTGACCGTCCGCGCGATCGATCCCGCGACCGGGGCGCTCACCACCTATTTCTGCGAGCCGATCGGTCACCGCCAGGTGGACGGCGACTATGTGGAGAGCTGGCAGCCGCAGCCGATGAGCCTGCCCGCCTACGACATCTCCCGCTCCATCGCCGCCCGCGTCGTGAACGCGATGGGGCGCGGCGAGTTCGGTGGTCGGGGCGTCTTCGGTGTCGAACTGTTCGTGAAGGGCGACGAGGTCTACTTCTCCGAGGTCAGCCCCCGCCCGCACGACACCGGCCTGGTGACCCTCGCATCGCAGCGGCTGTCGGAGTTCGAACTCCACGCCCGCGCCGTTCTGGGTCTGCCGGTGTCGACTGCGACGCGCGGTCCCGGCGCGTCGGCCGTGATCTACGGGCAGCACGAGGACAAGGGGATCGCATTCGCCGGCGTCGCGGACGCCCTCGCCGATCCCGATGTGGACCTGCGCCTGTTCGGGAAGCCCGAGAGCTTCGCACGACGACGTGTCGGCGTCGCCGTGGCGACCGCCCCGACCGTGGAGGGGGCGCGCCGCAAGGCCGGGCACGCCGCCGGCCTGGTGAAGCCGCTCCCGTCGAACCACGAGGACCGCGTGGAGCCGACCGAGATCAAGCCGGTCCCGACGCCCGCGCCCAAGCCAGCCGATGCCGGACCGGCGTCCGAGGGGCCCGCCGACGAGGCCAAGACCGAGATGATCGAGGCGAGCCCGCAGATCGCGCGACGTCCCGAGCAGCCGATCCGCCGCGACGCGCCCCCGATGCCGCGCCCGCCGATGCCGCCCGGCCCGCCCATGCGCCCCGCTCCCGCCGGTCAGCCCGGACCGCGCGGTCCCGTCGGCCCCGGCGGCCAGCGTCCCGCAGGTCCGCCGCCGCCCCGTCCGGGCTTCCCGCCCCAGGGTCCGCCTCCGCGCGGGTGACGACATTGTCGGCTGACGATCAACGGTGTTCGATGTGACCACCGCGCGGTCACATCGAACACTGTTGATGGTGGAGGTACGAGCGCATCGAGGTAGCCGCGGGCTGGGGCCGACGAACGCCATTCGGTACCGTTGACGCAGTCGTGGTGTTCGGGAAGCCGGTTCGATGCCGGCGCGGCCCTCGCCACTGTAACCGCCGAGGAAGGCGGTCCTCGCGTGCACTTTCACGGTGCACGGGCCACTGGACGCGAGTCTGGGAAGGTCGACCGCCCGCCGATGACGCGGAAGCCAGGAGACCGGCCACGGCGTAATGGTTCCACGAGGGTTTTGGAGAACTCACCATGCGCGTTGCCCTGTTGTCGACGTCGGACACCGACCTGATCTCTGCCCGAGCCAGCGGTGCCGACTTCCGCTGGCTCAACCCGTCTCGCGCCACCGTCGCCCAGCTCGGCGAGGCCGCTGCCGAGGCGGACCTGACGGTGGTTCGGCTGCTCGGCTCCGTCCAGGAGTACGCCGACGAGCTCGACGCGATCCGGGAGCATGGCAAGCCGGTCGTCGTGCTCGGCGGGGAGCAGACGCCCAACGCCGAGCTGATGGCGGCGTCGACCGTCCCGACCGGCGTCGCCGCCGACGCCCACCGGTACCTCACCGAAGGCGGCCCCGCCAACCTGCGACAGCTCCACGCGTTCCTCTGCGACACCGTCCTGTTGACCGGTGAGGGCTTCGAGCCGCCGGAGACCATCCCGACCTGGGGACACCTCGCACGACCGTCCGCGGGCGACGGCCCGCGCGTCGGCGTCCTCTACTACCGCGCCCACCACGCCAGCGGGAACACCGACTTCGTTCACGGCCTCTGCGACGCGATCGACGCGCGCGACGCCGTCGCCGTCCCGATCTTCGCGGGCTCGCTGCGCACCGCGTCGGACGACCTCTACGCCGAACTCGGCACCCTCGATGCGGTGGTGGTGACGGTCCTCGCCGCCGGCGGCAGCACGCCCGCGGCGGCGAGCGCGGGCCAGGACGACGAGGCCTGGGACGTCGCGCGGATGGCCGACCTCGACATCCCCGTCCTGCAGGGACTGTGCCTGACCAGCAGTCGCGCCGACTGGGCGGCGTCCGACGACGGCGTCACCCCGATGGACTACGCCAGCCAGGTGGCGATCCCCGAGTTCGACGGCCGCATCATCACGGTCCCGTTCTCGTTCAAGGAGATCGACGAGGACGGCCTGCCGCACTACGTCGCCGACTCCGAACGCGCCGCGCGGGTGGCGGGCATCGCGGTGAACCACGCCCGGCTGCGTCGCACCGCCAACGCCGACAAGCGGATCGCCGTCATGCTCAGCGCCTACCCGACCAAGCATGCCCGGATCGGCAACGCCGTCGGCCTCGACACCCCGGTCAGCGCGATCCGCGTGCTCCGCGCGATGCGAGCGCTCGGCTACGACCTCGGCGACGGCAACGACGTCACGGCCATCCTCGATCAGGCCGACGCCTCGGGCGACGACACCGCGGCAGGCGACGCCCTGATCCACGCGCTCATCGCCGCCGGCGGGCAGGACGAGGAGTGGCTGACCACCGCGCAACTCACCGACGCGCACGTGCGCGTGAGCAAGGCCGACTACGACGAGTGGACTGCCGACCTCCCACAGGACCTGCGCGACGGCATGACGCAGGCGTGGGGGCCGTCGCCCGGCGAGCTGTTCGTCAACGACGCCGGCGAGATCGTCCTCGCCACCCTGCAGGCCGGGAACGTCGTGATCATGATCCAGCCGCCGCGCGGCTTCGGCGAGAACCCCGTCGCGATCTACCACGAGCCCGACCTCGCGCCCAGCCACCACTACCTCGCCGCCTATCGCTGGGTGGCGCACGGATTCGGCGCGCACGCCGTCGTCCACCTCGGCAAACACGGTTCGATGGAGTGGCTGCCGGGCAAGAACGCAGCCCTCTCCTCGGGATGCGGAACCGACGCCGCGATCGCCGACCTGCCGCTGATCTACCCGTTCCTCGTCAACGATCCCGGCGAGGGCGCACAGGCCAAGCGTCGCGCGCACGCGACGATCGTCGACCACCTGGTGCCGCCGATGGCGCGCGCGGAGTCATACGGCGACATCGCCCGGCTCGAGGGGCTGCTGGAGGAGTACGACCGCATCAACGCGATGGACCCCGGCAAGCTCGCCGCGATCCGCGGCGAGATCTGGCAGCTGATGCACGCCGCCGAGATGCACCGCGACCTCGGCCTCGATGAGCGACCCGACGACGAGGCCTTCGACGACTTCCTGCTGCACGTCGACGGCTGGCTGTGCGAGATCAAGGACGCCCAGATCCGCGACGGCCTGCACATTCTCGGGCAGGCGCCCGACGGCGAGGCGCGGGTGAACCTGGTCCTCGCGATCCTGCGCGCCGCACAGATGTGGGGCGGGCAGAAGGGGGCGGTGCCGGGACTGCGGACCGCGCTCCACGGCGGCGACATCGCCGACCTCCCGCTCCCGCAGATCGACCAGCTCGAAGCGCAGGCCCGCGACCTGATCGAAGCGATGGAGAAGCGCGGCTGGGATCCCGCCGACGCTGCCCGCCTGCACGACGACCCGGCCGTCGCGGCGGTCCTCGAGTTCGCCGCCACCCAGGTGGTGCCCCGACTGAACAGCACCGTCGACGAGCTCGACGCCCTGCTGCACGCGCTCGACGGCGGCTTCGTCCCCGCGGGTCCTTCGGGGTCGCCGCTGCGCGGCCTGGTCAACGTGCTCCCGACCGGCCGGAACTTCTACACCGTCGACCCGCGCGCGGTCCCGTCGCGCCTGGCGTGGGAGACCGGGCAGGCGATGGCCGAGTCGCTGATCTCGCGCTACCTGGACGACGAGGGTGCCTACCCCGATTCGGTGGGGCTCTCGGTGTGGGGCACGTCAGCCATGCGGACCGCTGGCGACGACATCGCCGAAGTCCTCGCCCTGCTCGGCGTCCGACCGGAGTGGGACGAGGCGTCGCGACGCGTCCGTGAACTGACCGTCGTGCCGCTGACGGAACTCGGCCGCCCCCGGATCGACGTCACAGTCCGCATCTCCGGCTTCTTCCGCGACGCCTTCCCGCACGTGGTCGCGATGCTCGACGATGCCGTCCGGATGGTCGCCGACCTCGACGAACCCGTCGAGCAGAACTTCGTCCGCAAGCACGCCCTCGCCGACCTCGCCGAGCACGGCGACCGCCGTCGAGCCACCACCCGCATCTTCGGCTCGAAACCGGGCTCGTACGGCGCCGGGATCCTGCAGGCCGTCGAAGCCGGCTCGTGGCGCGACGACAACGACCTCGCCGAGGTCTACACCGCGTGGGGCGGCTTCGCCTACGGTCGCGACCTGGACGGGGTTCCCGCTACCGACGACATGCGCGCCAACTACCGCCGGATCCGGGTGGCCGCCAAGAACATCGACACCCGCGAGCACGACATCGCCGACAGCGACGACTACTTCCAATATCACGGCGGCATGATCGCCACCGTCCGCGCGCTGACCGGCGACAACCCGAAGGCCTACGTCGGCGACTCCACATCGCCCGACGCCGTCCGCACCCGCACCCTGCAGGAGGAGACCAACCGGGTCTTCCGCGCCCGCGTGGTGAACCCCCGCTGGATCGCCGCCATGCAGCGGCACGGCTACAAGGGTGCCTTCGAGCTCGCCGCGACCGTCGACTACCTCTTCGGCTTCGACGCGACCGCGGGCGTCGTCCACGACTGGATGTACGAGTCCCTCGCCAAGGAGTACGTCCTCGACGAGACCAACCAGGCGTTTCTGAAGAAGTCGAACCCGTGGGCGTTGCGGGGGATCGTCGAACGGCTCCACGAGGCGGCGTCCCGTGAACTCTGGGAGTCGCCCGATCCGGAGGTGCTCGCGCAGATGCAGCAGGTGTACCTCGACGTCGAAGGCGATCTGGAGGACGGCGCGGATGCCTGAGCGGCGGATCAGGATCATCGGTGTCGGACCGGGCGATCCGGAGCAGGTGACCTTCGAGGCGGTCGCGGCGATGCGGTCGGTCGATTGGTTTCTCGTCGTCGACAAGACCGGGGTCAGCACCGACCGGCCCGATCCGCTCGTCGTGGCGCGCGAGCGACTGCTGGCCCGCCACCTCGACGGACCGGCGACGATCGTGCGGGTGACCGATGCTCCGCGGGAGCGTCGTGCGGAGTTCACCGGCACCGACGATCAGTACCGCGCGGCCGTCACCGCGTGGCACGAGGCGCGGGTGGATCGTTACCTCGCAGCGCTGTCCGAGAACGACGGCGACGTCGGCCTGCTGGTGTGGGGCGACCCCGCGTTCTACGACTCGACCATCCGCATCGTCGACCGGATCACGGAGCGGATCGCGGTGGACGTCGACGTGATCCCGGGCATCTCCTCGATCCAACTCCTCGCCGCGCGGCACGCGATCGTGCTGCACGGCGTCGGCCGACCGCTGCACGTCACCACCGGGCGGGCCCTTCGTGACGCCGTCGACGCCGGGCACGACAACATCGTCGCGATGCTGAACCGCGACGTCGCGCTGCCCGGTCTGGACGACTGGCGGATCTGGTGGGGCGGCAACCTCGGAGCGGTCGACGAGGTGCTGGTGGCCGGCCGCGTGGGCGACGTCCGCGCCGAGATCGAGGCCGCGCGGGATCGGCTGCACCAGAAGGCCGGATGGATGATGGACGTCTTCCTGCTCCGGAAGGAGTCCTGACATGGCCGCGCTGCTGATCGCCGGCACCACCTCGGACGCTGGGAAATCGGTCGTCACCACCGGACTCTGCCGTGCCCTCGCCCGACGCGGCCTGACGGTGGCGCCCTACAAAGCGCAGAACATGTCGAACAACTCGATGGTCGTGCCGCTCGAGAACGGCGGGTACGGGGAGATCGGCCGCGCTCAATGGATCCAGGCGGCCGCCGCCCGAGCCGTCCCCGAGGTGGCGATGAACCCGGTGCTGCTGAAGCCCGGCGGCGACCGCCGCAGCCACGTGATCCGGATGGGCCTGCCCGACGGTGAGGTCTCGTCGCGCGACTTCGTCGACGGCCGACGTCGCCTCGCCGAGGCCGCGTTCGCCGCCTTCGATGATCTGGTGAGCAGGTACGACATCGTGCTCGCCGAAGGGGCGGGCAGCCCCGCCGAGATCAATCTCCGCGCGAGCGACTACGTCAACATGGGGCTCGCGCAGCATGGGCAGGTGCCGACGGTCGTCGTCGGCGACATCGACCGCGGCGGCTGGTTCGCCGCCAGCTACGGCACCCTCGCTCTGCTCGACGACGCCGACCAGCAGCTCATCAAGGGCTTCATCGCCAACAAGTTCCGCGGCGACGTCAGCCTGCTTCAGCCCGGCCTCGACGACCTCCAGCGGCGCACCGGCCGACCCACGTTCGGCGTTCTGCCGTGGCACCCCGACCTGTGGCTCGACTCCGAGGACTCCCTCGACCTGGACGGTCGACGATCCCGGACGGGCGGCGCGAAAGTCGTGGCGGTGGTGCGGCTTCCGCGGATCAGCAACCTGACCGACGTCGACGCCCTCGGCGTGGAACCCGACCTCGACGTCCGCTTCGTGGCCGACGCCGCGCGGATCGCCGAAGCCGACCTGGTAGTCGTGCCCGGGACACGCGCCACCCTCGCCGACCTGCAATGGATGCGAGACCGCGGCCTCGACCGCGCCGTGATCGAGCACGCCCGCTCCGGGCGCCCGGTGCTCGGGATCTGCGGCGGCTGCCAGATCCTCGGGCAGACCATCGCAGACCCCGACGGAATCGAGGGGTCGGTCGGTGCCGCAGTCGACGGCCTCGGCCTGCTCGACCTCGACACCGTCTTCGGTGCGGCGAAGACCCTGCGACTCCACGAGCCCGCCGGCTACGAGATCCACCACGGGACCGTCACCGGCACCGGCCGCGACGGCTGGGTCGACGGCCGCTCCGGAGCCGTCGTCGGAACCATGGTTCACGGCGTGATGGAGGACGACGGCGTCCGCGCCGCCTACCTCACCGACGCGCTGGGCGTGCGGTCCGCGGCGTCGTTCCCGGCGGCCCGCGAACGGCGCCTGGACCTGCTCGGCGACCTGGTCGACGAGCACCTCGACGTGGACGCGCTGCTCGCGCTGGCGGCCGACTCGTGACCGTCTTGATCCTCGGCGGGACGGCCGAGGCCCGAGCCCTGGCCGCCGCGCTGGTCGACACCGGGGTCGACGTGATGACCTCCCTCGCCGGCCGAGTCCAGCGACCGCGACTGCCGGTCGGCGAGGTGCGGATCGGCGGCTTCGGCGGCGTCGACGGGCTGCGGCGCGCGTTGGCGGACTACGACGTGGTCGTCGACGCGACGCACCCGTTCGCGGCGGGGATCACTCGGAATGCGGCCGCGGCGTGCGCCGTGGAGGACGTGCCGTTGCTGCGCCTGGCGCGTCCCGGATGGGAGGCGCACAGTCGGCCGTCCTGGCGCTGGGTCGACACGCATGAGGAGGCGGCGGCGACCGCCGCTTCGCTGGGCGCGCGGCCGTTCCTGACGATCGGCCGCCAGGAACTGGCACGCTTCGTGCCTGCGCTCGGTGACACCGATGCGGTGGCCCGCGTCGTCGACCCACCCGACTTCGACGTCCCCGACCGCTGGCGCCTGCTCTTCAGCCGCGGCCCCTACGAGCTCGACGGCGAGCTGGCGCTGCTGCGCGACCACGCGGCCGACGTCCTGGTCACCAAGGACTCCGGCGGCACCCACACCTGGCCGAAGATGGAGGCTGCGGAGGCGCTGGGGATTCCGGCGGTCGTCGTGCGACGACCCGCCCCGCCCGACAGCGTCCAGACGGTGAGCGACGTCGCCGCCGCGCGGGACTGGGTGCTGACGATGTCCACCGCGGTCTGAGCCGCGGCGGACTCACCGTTCCACACGCTCGAAGTGCACCATCGCCTGCACGTGGACGCCGGAGCCGGCGAAGGCCGTGCGGAGATCCTCGATGGGCCTGGCCAGGATGGAGATGATCTCGTCGTAGGAGCGTTCGGGCCGGGCCTCGACGGTGATGCGGATGATGGTGCTGCCTCGGTCGTCGATCGCCCGGACGTGGGCCTGGCGGAGTACGGTCTGCTCCCGGAGCGACGACTCGACGGCCTGGGCGACCACCTTCGGCGGCACGGTCAGCATCCCCTCCGGACCGCTGTGGGCGAGGGTGACGACGTCCGGGTGCTGCGGAGCGATCGTCGTCCGGATCAGCCGCCAACCCCAGAACAGTGCGACCAGCGCGACCGCCGCGACGACAGCGGCGAACCACCCCGTCCCGGTCGCGTCGGCGACGGCGGCTGTGTCGATGCGAGACACCCAGTCGGAGACCGGACGCACGGAGAACCGAGTCAGGACCACCGCGATCGCGAACGCGACCAGGAGCACCCCGAGCAGTCCGACCGACAGTCGATGCAGTGCTGCGGCGCCGCGGTTCATGCTCGTACTCCTGTCTTGACCTTGACGACCACCTTGCCGGGCACGGCGATCGCGCCGACGGCGGTCCGTGCGGTGCGGACGATTCGGGCAGTGTCGACGCGACCTGCCGCTGTCACGACGACCTTGACTCGCCGCCGGCCGACGACGGTGACGGCACGACGCACGTCGGGCAGATCTGTCACAGCGGCGCTCACGCGTCGAGCCACGTCGACCCGTCGCGTCCAGACGATCGACTGGTCGCTCACCGTCACGTGCGTCCGATGCCGAGGCTTCACGGACATCCACAGCGCGGCGACGCCGATCACGGCACAGGCGGCCGGCAGCACCCACATCCAGTCCGACCAGGTCTGATGGCCCAGCTCCACCGCGGCACGATGCACCCACGTGTCGCCGCCGATCACGCCTGCCGCCGCGAGCAGGTCGCGGACCAGGAGCCCGCAGCCCACGAGCAGCAGGACGCCGAGCAGTCCGCCGGCCACGGCGACGCCCGGAAACGCGGTCGGACTGTCGACCGGTTCGCGGGTGATGTCCCGGGGGGCGTCGAACATCCGCTCGTCCTCGTCGGTGGTCATCGGTGCACCTCCCCATCGGTGGCGTCCCTGCCGGGACGATCGGGATCGAAACGGCCGGAGTCGAGACGGTCGGGATCCGGCAGTTCCACGAATCCCGGGGTGCTGAGGCGCATGGAGGACCGCGGCAGCACCTGCGCCACAGTGACGTTCACCCGGACCGGACGTACCCCGGTGAGCCGGAGCAGTTCGTCCCCCACCCGTGCCCGGGCCTCGCGGCACACCTGCCCGATGGCGGACGGCCATGCGACGGCGAGCGTCAGGTCGACGACGTGCGCGGCGCCGCCCACGGTCTCCACGCTGACGCGCGGATAGGCGGTGCCGACGGTCGTTTCGCGACTGACCAGGCCGCCGAGGCGGCCGACGACCGAGTCGTCGGAACGCACGACTCCGGCGACGTCGAGTGCGGCGCCGAGGGCGATCTTCTCGAAGACCGTGTCGTCGATGATCACCCGACCGGGGACGCGCAACTCCGGCTCCGAGTCAGCCACGGCTGCTGCTGCGCACGATCGCGCGCAGGTCGATCGTGCCCTGGATCTGCAGGCCGACGAGCAGCCCCACCGCCCCGAAGGCCGCGGCGAGCAGGAAACCCCCGATGCCGCCGGTGATCGCGGCCAGCGCCAACAGCAGCCCGGCGAGCAGACCGATCGTTGCAGCGTTATTCATCCGATCCTCCTGGAGCAGCATCCGATTCCGGCTGCGGAACGGCGACGTCCTCCACCGTCACTGAGATCCGCAGTCCGCTGGCGGCGCTGGCGGCCTCCGCGGCCTGTGCCGCGACCGCCCGCAGGTTGCGTCGTGGATCGACGACGATGTGGACCGACCCCTCGTCGTCGGAGAGCTGCACACCGCTGACCCGTTCTCCGGGCAGGTAGGCGGCGACTTCTCCGAACAGTCCACCATCGAGGCCGACGACACCCGGGACCGCTGAGACGGCGTCCGCGACCCGTTTCGCCAGCGGGATGTCGGGTCGATCTGCCGGTGACGACATCACTGAACGCGCGGTTCGCCGGACTCGACATCGTCGTCGAAGTGCACGTCGTGAACGGTCACGTTGACCTCGGTGACCTCCAGTCCCGTCATCTGCTCGATCGCGGTGATGACGTTCCGGCGGATGGCACCGGCCAGCTGGTGGATCGCGACGCCGAACTCGGCGACGATCGCGACGTCGACCGCCGCCTGCTTCTCGCCGACCTCCACGCTGATGCCCTGGGTGACGCTCGATCCGGTGCCGGGGATCACCTCGCGGACCTTGCCGACCGCGCGCTCGGTGGTGCCGCCGAGGTCGTACACGCCGTCGATCTCGCGGGCCGCGATGCCCGCGATCTTCGCGACCACCAGATCGGCGATCGACGTGGTGCCGTGCGGCCCGTTGAGGGAGGTGTTGGCGTTTCGTGAAAGCTCGAGGTCCTTGCCCGTGGCGCTCGGTGTCGACTGCGCGTCGGTGCCGTTCTCGGTGTTGGTCTGCTCGGTCATCTCGGTCCCTTCTCGATCCCCGGCTTCATTCGCTCGGGTATAAAGTCAGTCGCTACCGAGCAGAAAGTTGCACGCGAATTGTTCAGTGACGTACATCACCGAGGCGCGGGCGGGGAGGACGACGAGCTCGGAGGCTTCTCGGATGAGGAGTTGGCGGCCGCTGCGGCCTCCGGCGATCCGGAAGCGTTCGAGGTCCTGCTCGCTCGCATGGCTCCGATCGTGCTGCGCTTCGTGCGCCGCATGGTCGACGACGCCCAGACCGCCGAAGACCTGGCCCAGGAGACACTGTTCGCCGCCTGGCGAGGACTGCCGGACTTCGCATTCCGCAGCTCCGTGCGGACCTGGGTGCTGGGGATCGCGAACCGGAAGGTGGTCGATCATTTCCGTCGGCGCCGCGACGTGCCCGCACCGGATACGAGGTTCGCCGACCTGGAGTCGCCGGAGCCGCTGCCCGCCGAGACCGCAGAGCACACCGCCCTGCGCGATGCCCTGCGCGCGGAACTGTCGAAGATGCAGTTCACGCCGCGCGCGATCTGGTGGTTGAAGGAGGTCGAGGGCCTGACGCTGGCGGAGATCTCGACGGTCCTCGCCATCAGCGACGGCTCGGTTCGCGGTCATCTGCAGCGAAGTCGTGCGTTTCTCACCACCAGACTGGCACCGTGGAGGCCGGGCGCATCAACGGAGGCGAGCGCCGGGCAGGTCACGGAATCGGGACGAGAAGGGAGGCAGTGATGACGAACGCGAATCTCAGCGGAGAACGGATGGACGCCTGGCTGGTCGACGCCAGTCGTCGGCTCGACGAACCGACCGGCGACGTCGCACGCCTGATCTCGTCGATCGTGAGCGGCCTGCCGCAGCTGCGCCGTCCTGGGCGGGAACTGGACACCGACGACGAGCTCGTCACCGTGAACGACCGGGTGATCAAGCAGCTTCTCGCGACGCGGATCCGCACCGCGTCGGGACGTCTGGTGGTGCGCCTGGAACTGCACGGCGACGACGCGGCCCTGACTGGCGTCACCGTCGGCCTCATCGCGCGGTACCGCGATGACCTCCATGAGCGGGCCGACGTGGTGCGGGAGGCCGCGCGGGCCGTCCTCGTCGACTCCCTCGGACCGTCGGCGACGGCGGAGGCCTGCGCCAACATCCACGTCCGCTGGCAGGACGTCTACACGCGTGAGTGGCTGAACTGATCCGATCCGTACTTTTCGACCACATACTGGTCGAAATCTACGGAGTAAGCGTCAGCGCGCGTGCACCGCGGCCGCGAAGCGGGCCGCCATCTGCGGGTATCCGGCCCAGTGAGTGTGCAGGTACGACGCGTGGAGCGTCTCGCTCGCGAAGCCGATCGGCGCGCGATCGACGAACCACGCCGGCGTGCCGACCGTCTCGGGCGTCACCTGCGTGCGGTGGAACTCGTGCCCGGTGATGCGTTCCCCGGCGCGGGTCAGCAGGGTGTCCTCGGTCGCGATGGCCTGCGGGTAACGGAGGGTGAGGCGATCGGTCATGCGGGCGTCGGCGTCGATCGCACCGGCCATCGGACGCTCGTCCAACGTGGTGCACAGGTACAGCAGTCCCGCGCACTCTGCGACGGTGGGGAGTCCGTCGGCGACGGCCTCGCGAATCTGGGTGCGGAGCGTGACGTTGTCGGAGATGGCGGCGGCGTGCTCCTCGGGGAATCCGCCGCCGAGGTACAGGCCCGCGGTGCCGTCGGGGAGCCGACGGTCGCGAGCGGGATCGAACGCGATCACGTCGCATCCGGCCGCGCACAGCAGTTCGACGGTCTCGGCGTAACGGAACGTGAAGGCTCGGCCCGCGGCGATCGCGACGACGGGCCGTCGTGCCGGTTCGACGACGGCGGCATCGCCGAGCGCGGTCACCGGGTGCCAGGGGTCCCCCTCGAGGTCGGGGGCGCTGCGCGCGATGTCGCCGATCGCGTCCAGGTCGACGTGCCGGGCGATCACGTCGGCGAGTTCGGCGACCGTCGCCGCCGACTCGTCCCGCTCGGCGACGGTCACCAGCCCCAGGTGGCGGGACGGAGTCGCGAGGTTCGGATCGCGGGGGATCTCACCGAGGATCGGCAGACCGACGGCCTCGCGGATCTCCTCCGCGTGCCGCGCCGACCCGACGCGGTTCAGGATGACGCCCGCGACGCCGACGGTCGGATCCCACGTCGCCATGCCGTGGACGACGGCGCCGATAGACCGTGACGCGCGGGCGACGTCGACCACCAGGATCACCGGTGTTCGCGTGAGTGTTGCGACGTGCGCGGTGGACGCGAAACCCTGCGTGCCGATGCGGCCGTCGAACAGACCCATCACGCCCTCGATCACGGCGACGCCCGCGTCGCGCGCGCCGTGCTGGAGGAGGGGGACGATCAGGTCCTCGCCCACGAGGTGCGGGTCCAGGTTGCGGCCGGGGCGTCCGCAGGCGAGCGCGTGATAGCCGGGGTCGATGTAGTCCGGTCCCACCTTGTGGCCGCTCACCTCGTGCCCGGCACGACGGAGTGCAGCCATGAGACCGGTGGCGACCGTAGTCTTGCCCTGGCCGGTGCCCGGTGCGGCGACGAGGATGCGGGGGAGGTGCATGGCCTAGGCCTCCCTGCTCACCATTCGATCCCCCTCTGACCCTTCTGACCCGCGTCCATCGGATGCTTGATCTTAGTCATCTCGGTGACCAGATCGGCGGCTTCGAGGAGGCGGGGATCGGCGTCGCGGCCGGTGATGATCACGTGCTGGCGGCCGGGACGGTTCTGCAGGGTCTCGACGACGTCGTCGACGTCCACCCAACCCCACTTCATCGGGTAGGTGAACTCGTCGAGGACGTAGAGGTCGTGCGCTTCGGTCGCGAGACGGCGCTTGATCTCCTCCCAGCCTTCGGCGGCCGCAGCCGCGTGGTCGTCCTCGGTGCCGCCCTTGCGACTCCACGACCAACCCGATCCCATCTTGTGCCAGTCGACGGGGCCGCCCTCGCCGGTCTCGGCGTGCAGGGCGCCGAGCCGTTCGAGAACCGTCTGCTCGCCGATCCGCCACTTCGCGGACTTCACGAACTGGAACACACCGATCCGGAAACCGGCGTTCCAGCCGCGCAGGGCGAGGCCGAATGCGGCGGTCGACTTCCCCTTGCCGGGACCGGTGTGCACGATGATCAGCGGCCGGTTCCGCCGCTGGCGGGTGGTGAGGCCGTCGTCCGGAACGACGGTGGGCTGTCCCTTGGGCATCAGGCGGCTCCTTCGGTGGCGATGCGTGCGGCGGCAATGAGGTCACCGGCACT
Organism: Gordonia phthalatica; assembly: GCF_001305675.1. Taxonomy (NCBI): domain Bacteria; kingdom Bacillati; phylum Actinomycetota; class Actinomycetes; order Mycobacteriales; family Gordoniaceae; genus Gordonia; species Gordonia phthalatica. The sequence continues at coordinate 3,801,631 of NZ_CP011853.1, read as the reverse complement.
GACGTCGCCGACCTCCAGGTAGTCGGCGCCGAGGTGGCGGGCGAGGTCGGCGGCCAGACCCAGTCGCAGCGGCCCCGACTCGCAGTCGATGACCACCGATGCGACGCCCTGCTGCGCGAGACGGTCGGCGGCCAGGTGAGACCGTGCGACGGCGTCGGCGCCCGACGTGGCGCGACCGTCCGTCACCACCACCAGCAGCGGTCGACGTCGGGCATCGCGGATCCGCTCCACGGCGAGCAACTCGGCGACCTTCGTCAGCCCTTCGGCGAGCGGGGTACGACCGCCGGCGGGAAGATCCTGCAGGCGGGCCGCGGCGACGTCGACCGACCCCGTCGGCGGCAGCACGACCTCGGCGTCGTGACCGCGGAAGGTCACCAAGCCGACCTTGTCGCGCCGCTGGTAGGCGTCGAGCAGCAGGCTCAGGACCGCGGTCTTGACCTGCGCCATCCGCTTGCGTGCGGCCATGGACCCGGAGGCGTCGACGCAGAACAGGACGAGGTTCGACTCTCGGCCCTCGTACTCGGCGCGACGCAGATCCGACGTCTCGATGAGCAGCCGACCGTCGGTCCGGCCCCGCGCATGCTGGTGCGGGATCGCGGCGCGGATCGTCTCCACGAGGTGCGGTGCACCGGCGGTGGCGGCGGGGTCGACGCCGACGCGGCGACCCGAGGAGGTCTTCGCGCGACTGCGGCGACCGGTGGTTCCGGCTCCCGTTCCGGCGACGGTGAGGAGGCGGGTGCGGTACGGGGTTCCGGCGGGGATGGTGGTGGTTGTTTGCGTGCCCGCGGCGGTTTCGACACGGTCCTCGGCTGGCGCCTCGGACCGGCTCAACCAGCGTGGGGGTGCGTCGGCGGTGTCCGCGAAGTCGGCGGTCGAGCGCGGGGGTGCGTCGGCGGTGTCTGCCGGGTCGTCAGTCGAGTGGGCGGGGCCGTCAGCGGCGTCGGTCGAGGGGCCGGCGTCGGCTTCACCGCCGTCGCCCGCGGGATCGTCGCCGGGACCCCCACCCTCCGGCGGGTCGGGCGGCAGGTCGTCGTCGCCGAGGATCTGGTCGAGGAGGTCCTCGTCCAGGCCGGGGGCGTCGAACGGGTTGCGTCGGCGACGGTGCGGGAGGGCGAGGCGGGCCGCGACGCGGATGTCGTCGACCGTCACCGCGGTCCGACCGCACCAGGCGGCGTGGGCGACGGCGGTCCGCGCGGTGACGATGTCAGCGCGGAGACCGTCGACGTCGAACGCGGCGCCCACCTCGGCGATCTTCAGCAGCGCCGCCGACGACAGCACCACCTCCGGCAGCAACTTCTGCGCGGTCGCGATGCGGGTCGTGAGAGCCGCCTCGGAGTCGGCATAGCGGGCGGCGAATCCGGCGGGGTCGGCGTCGTACGCCATGCGGCGGCGCACCACCTCGGCGCGGACTGCGGGCTCGCGCGGCGCGGCCACCTCGACGGTGAGCCCGAAGCGGTCCAGGAGCTGCGGGCGGAGTTCGCCCTCCTCCGGGTTCATGGTGCCGACCAGGACGAAGCGGGCGTCGTGCGTCATGGAGATGCCGTCGCGCTCGACGGTGGCGCGGCCCATCGCGGCGGCGTCGAGCAGGAGGTCGACGAGGTGGTCGTGCAGCAGGTTCACCTCGTCGACGTAGAGGAGCCCGCGGTGCGCCTTGGCGAGCAGTCCCGGCTGATAGCGGGTCTTGCCCTCGCCGAGCGCGGTCTCGAGGTCGATGGAGCCGATGACGCGGTCCTCGGTGGCGCCGACTGGGAGTTCGACGAGGGGCACCGGGGCGTCGTCGAGCGGCGGGAGGACGGCGGCGAGGGCCCGGACGATCGTGGACTTCGCGGTGCCCTTCTCACCGCGGACCAGGACGCCGCCGACGGCGGGGGAGATGGCGGTCAGCAGCAGTGCCAGTGCCATGGGCTGCGGCTCGTCGAGCGAGTCGGCGCCGACGACGGCGGTGAACGGATAGTGCGGAGTGCTCATCCTCTGTCCTTACTGTCGACTGCGGTGCGGGAACGGTCGCGGTGCGGTGAGTACAGGTACGACTCGCCGCCGGACTCGCGGGCGGCGAGCGCCGGCCCGATCAGGATCACCGCGGCCTGCCGGAGACCGGCGTCTTCAACGGCGTCGGCGATCGGCCGCGCGCCGCCGACGGTCCCGTGCAGGACCGTCTCGTCGGGCTGGGAGGCGCGGTAGACGACGACCGCCGGGCAGTCCGCGCCGTAGTGCGGTTCCACCTGGGCCATCAGTTCGCGGATCCGAGTGATCGCCAGGTGCAGCACCAGGGTGGCGCCGGTGGCGGCGAAGTCCTGGAGCCGTTCGCGGTCGGGCATTCGGGTGGATCGTGCCTGCGTGCGCGTGAGGACCACCGACTGTGCGACCAGCGGCACCGTCAGCTCTTGCCCGACGCGGGCGGCGGCGGCCGCGTACGCGGGTACGCCGGGTGTCACGTCCCATGGCACGCCTGCGGCGTCGAGGCGGCGGGTCTGCTCGTGCAGCGCCGAGTACAGGGACGGGTCTCCGGAGGTCAGTCGGACCACCTCGCCGGGGGCGTCGACCATCGCGACGACGATCTGATCCAGGTCCAGTCTCGCGGTGTCGATCAACTGCGCGTCGGGCCGGCAGTGGCTCAGCACCTCGGCGTCGAGGTAGGTGCCGGGATAGAGGACGGTGTCGGCGGCGGCGAGCAGTCGTGCGGCGCGAAGCGTGATCAGATCGGCCGCCCCGGGACCGGCGCCGACGAAGTGGACGGTCATGCGTTCTCCCGTTCGGTCAGAGGCTTAGTCCAGGCCCACTGGGTGACGGCGCGACTCGGCTGCCAGCCGTGGAACCGGCCGCCGAGCGGTGCGGCGTGCTCCACCGACAGGCGCGTCAGCTCGCCGCCGTGCGCGCGGAACGCGGCGAGCAGCAGTTCTTCGGTCTCGAAGGTCACGCCGTGCACGACGAGCCGTCCGCCGGGGGTGAGGGCGTCACGACAGAGGTCGAGGAGACCGTCCGCCGTGGCACCGCCGCCGACGAAGATCGCGTCGGGTGCGGGCAGGTCGGCGAGAGCATCGGGCGCGCGACCGGTGACGAGCCGGAGTCGCGGCACGCCGAGGCGAGCGGCGTTGCGCACGATCCGCGCGGCCCGGTCCGGATGGTGCTCGACGGCGATCGCCGCCGTGGTCGGGTGGGCGCGCAGCCACTCGATCGCGACCGACCCGGCCCCTGCACCGACGTCCCACAGCAGGGCTCCGGGCCGGGGCGCGAGGCGAGAGAGGGCGCTCGCGCGCTGGTCGCGTTTGGTGAGCTGACCGTCGTGCTCGAAGGCCTCGTCGGGCAGGCCGGTGGCCCAGCTCGTAGCAGGGCCGGCGGGGCCGCGGGCCTCGATCGCGAGGGCGTGGAGGCGGGGGATCGAGGTGCCCGGCCCGTCGCTCGCGGTGAACTCGGTGCGGCTCTCGTCGACGGCCCCGAGGTCGCCGAGCACGGTGACCCGAGAGTCGCCGAGACCGTGCTCGACGAGGATCCGGGCCACCGCGGCGGGCGTCGACTCGTCCGACGACAGCACCAGCAGTCGTGCGCCGGGTGCCAACTCGCGGCGCAGGGTGTTCGGGTCACGGCCGACCAGCGTGACGACCGTCGACGACTCCGCCGACCACCGCATCCGGGACCGCGCGAGAGCCACCGACGAGACGGCGGGAATCGACTCGAGGCGCTCGCCGAGGATCGCGGCGAGCCGCGTCCCGATGCCGGAGACGAAGGGATCGCCTGAGGCCAGAGCGACCACGCGGGCATCGCCGAACTCGGCCAGGAAGCCGTCGAGATCGGACAGCGGGCGCGGCCAGGGACGTCGGACCTGCCCATCCACCGGAGGGATCAGCGCCAGGTGACGGTCGCCGCCGAGGAGGACATCGGCGTCCAGGATCCGCTGCCGGGTCGGTTCGACGAGGCCGTCCCAGCCGTCCGCACCGACGCCGATCACGGTGACCGGCGGCGTCACAGCAGCGCCCCGGCGGGCACCGACCGCGGACTCCACACCCGACCGGACGCGGTGACGCGCGTCGACGACGCCCCGACGATCAACAGGCACTTCATGTCGATGGTCTCCGGGTCGAGGTCGCCGAGCGTGGTGACGGTCAGCGACTCCTCGTCGCGCCCGATGTCACGGCCGACGATCACGACGGTCGCGGGATCACGGTGTTCCAGCAGCAGGTCGCGGGCGGCGACGATCTGCTCACGCCGCGAGTGCGATGCCGGGTTGTAGATCCCGAGGACAAGGTCGGCCTCGGCGACGGCGCGCAGTCGGCACGCGATCACCTCCCACGGCTTCAGCCGGTCCGACAGGCTCATCACGGCGAAGTCGGCGCCGATCGGGGCGCCGGCGCGGGCGGCGACCGCCTGCACGGCGCTGACGCCGGGCACCACCCGGATCGGGACGTCGGCGAACTCCGGGTCCTCCGCGGCCTCGAACACGGCGGCCGCCATGCCGAAGACGCCGGCGTCGCCGCCGGACACCACGGCCACGCGCTCCCCGGCGCGTGCCAGACGCAGTGCCTGTCTGGCGCGATCCACCTCGACGGTGTTCCCGGAGGAGTGCCGGGTGAGGCCGGGCCGCTGCGGGACGCGGTTCACGTACGGCGCGTACCCGATGACGTGTTCCACCTCGGCGAGCGCCGTCGACGCCTCGGGTGTCAGCCACTCGGCCGGGCCGGGCCCGAGGCCGATCACCAGCAGTTCGGCGGCGTTCTCGGGGCGGGTCGTCTGCGCTTCCGGTTCGGCACCGGTCCGCATGCGCCGCGCCTCGCCGGGATGGGCGGCGTCGCCAGGAACCACGATCAGCGAGAAGTACGGGACCGTCGACGGGTCGACGTCGACCACCGGCCGCCACTCCTGTTCGGGCATCGAGGCGCGCTCCACATACCAGGCGCCGTCGAGTCGGCCGGCCGCGTGCAGGGCACGACGCACGGCCGGGAAGGTGCGGCCGAGCTTCATGATCACCGCGCCGTCGGTGTCGGCGAGGCGTCGTGCCAGCTCCGGCTCGGGCAGCGTTCCCGCGAGGACGGTGAGGACGTCGTCCTGCCGGACCAGCGGAGTGCCGAGCGCGGCTGTCGCCGCGGCGTACGCGGGGACGCCCGGGACGACGTCGGTCGGGTAGTCGGGCGAGAGGCGGTCGTGCAGGTACATCGCCGACCCGTAGAACAGCGGGTCGCCCTCGGCGAGCAGCACGACGGTGCGCCCGGCATCGAGGTGAGCGGTCATCCGCGCGGCGGATCCCTCGTAGAAGTCGGTCAGCGCGCCGACGTACCCGCCGGGATGGTCGGTGGTCCCCGTCGTGACCGGGTAGCGGAGCTCCTCCTCGATGACCTCGGAGGGGATCAGGTCGGCGGCGATCCGCCGCGCGTGCGACGACTTCCGGACACCCGCGTGATAGGCGACGACGTCGGCCTCCCCGATCAGGCGGGCGGCCTTGCGGGTGATGAGTTCGGGGTCGCCGGGGCCCAGCCCGACGATCGTGAACGTGCCGCTCATTCCGCCTCCTGCGCCAGGGCGTTGATCGCGGCGGAGGTGACGGCTGAGCCGCCGCGTCGTCCGCGGACGGTGACGAACGGGACGTCG